>JBKBNP010000001.1:0-16688 GCA_046295215.1 Pseudorhodobacter sp.
GCTGCTGCATCCTTCCTGTTCCGGCTGACCGCGACGCTTGCCGCACTTGCGCTGGTGCTGGTTTCCTTCGCGCATCGCCCCGCTGTGCTGTCCCCTGACGATCTGCGCGACCGCGCTTCGCTGGTCCTGCTGGGGCTGGGCGAGGCCGACCTCTGCGCCCCGTCCGGCGGCGACGACCGCATGCCGGCCGAACCCTGTCCCGCCTGCATTCTGGCCAAGACGCTGGCACCGCCTGCGGCCCCTGTCAGTGCCGCAAGGCCGATTCTGCCCGCCCGCGCGGCTCCGGTTGCGGTGCCCTTGGTGCCGGTCACGGGTCAGACCTGCCGCCCCCCTCCGGCGCGCGGCCCACCCCTTTCCATCGCCTGACCCTCGCCACCCGCGGGCCCCAGGGGCCTTGCCGTGGCTGCGTTCTTTCGGACGCTGGCGGGCCATGCCCGCATCGGACCGGCACCCTGCCGGGCGGCTCTGGCCTGCGGGCCAGCGCCACCTGTAACCCATTCATCTTTCAAAGAAAGACACCAGACATGAAAACCACCCTGACCGCCCTTGCCCTGCTGGCACTGACCGCGCCGCTCGCTTCGGCCCATGCCACGCTCGATGTCAAGGAAATCGCGCAGAACAGCTATCAGCGGGTCGCGCTGCGCGTGCCGCATGGCTGCGATGGCGAGGCGACGCTGCGCGTGCGCCTGTCGATCCCCGAAGGCGTCGTGGGCGTGAAACCGATGCCCAAGGCGGGCTGGACGCTGACCACAGTCAAAGGGCCGATCACCCCCTATACCAGCCACGGCAACACCATCTCGGAAGGTGTGAAAGAGGTGATGTGGGAGGGCGAACTGTCGGACGAGCATTATGACGAATTCGTATTCCAGGGCCGGTTCACCGATGCGCTGCCCGAGGGGATGCTGGCTGTCCCGGTCGTGCAGGAATGCGCCACCGGCTTTCAGCGCTGGATCGAGGTGCCGGCCGAGGGGCAGGACGCCCACAGCCTGCCCTTCCCCGCGCCGCGGGTGAAGATCGTGCCGGCCGCGCAAAAGCATTGATGACCCTTGCGGCGGGCGGGGTGCATCCCGCCCGTCGCACCTTTTGCGTGACCGGAGCCCGTGATGACCCTGCTGCGATTGCTGATGGCCAGCCTCATGGCCTTGTTCATTCCGACCCAGACGCTGGCCCATGCGCAGTTGCGCGGCGCCAGTCCGCCTGCGCAGGCGGTGGTCGGGGTGGCCCCGGCCGAGGTCGTGCTGACCTTCAATGAAGCGGTCGCCCCCCTGTCTGCGCTGTGGTCCGGCCCGGATGGCACCACCGTCGAGGTCATGGCGCGGGCGGAAGATGCGCGGCTGATCGTATCAGTGCCTGATGAGGCGCTGCGCGGCACCCATGTGCTGAGCTGGCGCGTGGTATCCGGTGACGGGCATCCGGTCAGCGGGGCGCATGTGTTCTCGATAGGCGAGGAGTCGCAGGCGATGGCCGCCGCCGCTTCGCAGGCGGCAGGGCGCCTGGCAGCGGCGGGGCGCGCGGCATTGACGCTGGCGCTGGCCTTCGGCGTGGGCGGGCTGGCAATGGCGGCGCTGTTTGCGGCACCTGTGCCGGGCGTGGTGCGCGGGATGGCTTTTGTCGTGCTGCCTGCGGTGACGGTGCTGTTGGCGGGGCAGGCGGCGGACCTTGCGGGCAGCATCGGCGCATTGGCGCAGCCTGCGGCCTGGGCGGCGCTTTGGGCCTCGCCCTTCGTCGGTGCGGTGGTGCTGGTGCTGGCCGCGCTTTTGATGGCCATGGCGGGGGGACGCTGGCTGGGGCTGGCGGCGCTCGTCACGGGCGGCCTGTCCTTTGCGGTGGTCGGGCATGCCGGAACGGCCACGCCCTGGACCGCCCCGGTTGTCGCCCTGCACGGAGGCCTTGCGATGGTCTGGGCCGGGTCGCTGGCCTTGTTGGCCACACCGGCCGGGCGGCTGGCGGTGCTGGTGCCCTTCGGTCGCGTGGCCCCGGTGATGGTTTCTGGTCTGGCGGCGGGAGGCGCGGCGCTGGCCTGGGTGCAACTGGATGCGTCACTGCGTGGTTGGGACGTGCTGCGGGACACGGGCTATGGGCAGGTGTTGCTGGCCAAGCTGGCGCTGGTCGCCGCGATCCTGGCACTGGCCGCGCTGAACCGGTGGCACTTGGCCCCTGCCGCCGTCGCAGGACGCGAGGACGGGTTTCGCCGTTCGCTTCGCATCGAACTGGTGTTGATGGTTGCGGTTCTGGCATTGACCGGGGCCTTCCGCCTGACACCGCCGCCCCGCGCCATGGCCGAACCGGCAGAATTGGCGCATGTGCATGGCCGCCTGTCGGGGGGCGATCTGCGTCTGATCCCCGGACGGCGCGGCGTGAACCGTGTGGAGATCCTGCCCCATGACCCCGATTTCGGCCCGCTTGATCCGCGGGAGATGGGATTTGCCTTCAGCCACCCGGTCTCCGGCACCGGCCCGATCGAGGCTGCGGCGCGGCGCGGTGCGGACGGGATTTGGGTGGCGGAGGTCATCTTGCCCATGGCGGGCGACTGGGACATCGTCTTGCGCATCCTGATCGACGATTTCACCCAGGAAAGGCTGGGCGCGCGGATCACACTGGCCGACTAGCATGGCCTGCGGAACAGGTGCGGGACGGATGTGCCAAACTTCGCCAGCCAACACACCCGGGTCGGACCGGACCCCGTCATCTGACGCATCGCCATGCCAGGCGGCAGCCAGAGGCTGTTCATTGATCGGCTTCCCTCTGGAGGCGTGACCCACGTGGCAGGACAGACATCAACGGGGTCCTGTCCGAACTGGAATTGCGGGGGGGACCCGAAACAGGTGAGTGCCTGTCACTCTCAGCCGGACCCTCCGGCGCGCAAATGCGGGCTGGTGAAATATTGTGTTATGATATAACGTATCATTAAATCAAACCGGAGTTGAGCATGACCCGCCTATCAGCAAACAGAAAACTCATGTGGACGAGCGCCGCTGCAACCGCACTCATCGCCTGCGCAGCCGTGGCCGAGAGCCACGAAGCCGAAGCGCATTACCGGCTGTTCATCGGGGATCACGCGGAGGGACTCGTCCGTGCGGTGGAGCTTGGCGATGGTACCGATGCCGGTGTTTTCCGAATTGACCAGACGCCCACCCTGATCCGCAGCGCAAGCGGGCGTGTCGTCTATGCCGTGCAGGGCGACGTGGGCAAGGTCGCCGTGATCGACAGCGGCATCACCTTTGACGACCACGGGGATCATGCAGATCTGAAGGTTGCTGCGGCAGGTCTGCTGCCGACCGTAATCCAAGGCACCAAACCTGCACATGTTGTCGAAGGCTCGGGCAAGACCGCATTGTTCGACGATGGCAGCGGTGAGGTTGTCCTGTTTTCCGAGGACGACCTGAGCAGCGGCAGCTTCAACCCTGTCAAACTCGCGCCCGGCGGGGCACATCACGGGCTTGCGGCACCGATGGGCGATTTCGTCGTCGTGTCGGTTCCCGATGCCGACCCCGAAAAGCCGCGCGTTGGACTTCGGGTGATCGACATGGCGGGCGAGGTGATGGGCGATGTGGTGAGTTGCCCGGGCGTGCATGGGCAGGCACAATCGGCGCGTGTCTTTGCCTTCGGCTGCCGCGACGGGATTGTGCTTGCCACCCCCGGCACCGGCGCCGTGCCGCCGACGCTGGAACATATCCCGACCGCCCATCTGGGCGAGGGCAATGTTTCAACGCTCAGGGGGGGCACGGCGATGCAGTTCTTCCTTGGCAATTTCGGGCAACGCGCGGTGGTTGTCATCGAGCCGGGCAGCGATGCCCCGTTCCGCAAAGTCGACCTGCCGACCCGCAGGGTGGATTTTGCGCTCGACCCCGTCAATGCGCGCAATGCCTATATCCTGACTGAGGATGGCCAGCTTCACATACTGGACATCATCTCGGCTACGATCACGCAGAGCGCGCAGGTGACGGACCCCTATTCGCTGGACGGGCACTGGCGCGACCCGCGCCCGCGTCTGGCCGTCGCAGGGGACCACATCGCCATCACCGACCCGCTCAAGGGGCTGGTCCGGGTGGTTTCGACCGATACGCTGAAGCAAGACCGCACCATCGCCATCGAAGGCACGCCCTACACGATCGTCGCAGTTGGCGGATCGGGCGCGGTTCACTGATCAGCCCGGCGCGGAAGCGATCTGACGGGATGCTGCGCCAAGCATCCCGTCACCTGTTTTGCCCTGCTGTCAGATGACGAAGTGGGGCCGTGCAAGGAACATGCCATGCTGTGCCATTGCATCGCGCAGAATGGCGAGCGGCTTTTGCATCGGTCCGTCAGAAACCTGCGGCGGGGTTTTCGCCCAGCGGAGGAACGCTTTTTGGGCCCTACCTTTCCGGGCCGAGTTCCTGCCCAGTCTCAAGGGGGCAGCGTCGAAGGCGTGAAACCGGTGAACTCGGACACATACAGGAGCTGAAAGCGGCGACCCGGATGTTTGAGGGTTGAGTCTTCAAGCGATTGATCCAATGGATCAATCGCAGCCGCAACGGGCAGCGGTGCCACGGTCCCTGGATGTGCAAGGCCCTCACGCTCGCCGCTATCCGTGACCAATGGCATATCACTGTCTATCTCCCCAAAGGCCTACGCTCGGTCGTTGCCGCCACAAGCCGGCTGGCGTCAAATCAACCGGACCGGAAAGGCGCCATCGAGCTATGGCGCCATCCTGCCGACCATTTCCGGGCACCCTGGCCGAACCTGCCCGCGCTGATGGAGGGGATCGAGGGAGAGGGCTGATCTACCCGAGCCAATTCCTGCCGGGATGCGGCGAAAAACGGGCTTTGGCCGGTCTCCTGGTTTTCCTCGCGACACCCCACGCGGCTGACCTTGGTGATCAATGTGGCGGGTGAATGGGCCGAAAGTGACAGTTAACCAAATAATTCCAACTGGATGGCTTGAACCTGTGCTTGTTCCCTGTGAACAGCCAGATAAATGTCAAAGGCGACAGCATCGGCCGTCTGCCCGGGCTCCAGTGCGTTTGCCGGGGGGGCACCTTCGGGTCCGGGCGGCGTTCTTCTCGTCCGGAGACCGCTGCATGGCCGTTCCGTGCGCCATCCCCATCGCCCGGCCTGCATCAAATTCTGCCCGGCAGGTCCAGACCACTGGCAATGGCGGAAACTTGCCGTTAACAAGGCCGCAGCCTTGGGGGAGTGCGAAAATGACGTCTGATATCCGGCCGCAGCCCGGCATCATGGATATAGCACTGTATGAAGGCGGCGCAGCGCATGTTGCGGGCGTGTCGAATGTGGTCAAGCTTTCGTCGAATGAAAATCCGTTCGGCGCGTCGGATCGGGCGAAAGAGGCGTTCTCGCGCGCGGTTCACCAGTTGCACCGCTACCCCTCGACCGATCATGCCGCGCTTCGCCAGGCCATCGGCGACGTGCATGGGCTGGACCCCGCACAGATCATCTGCGGTGTGGGTTCGGATGAGATCATTCATTTCCTCTGTCAGGCCTATGCCGGACCGGGGGATGAGGTCC
The DNA here is from genome assembly GCA_046295215.1 of Pseudorhodobacter sp. Lineage (GTDB taxonomy): Bacteria > Pseudomonadota > Alphaproteobacteria > Rhodobacterales > Rhodobacteraceae > Szabonella. Next base: position 5,505 of record JBKBNP010000001.1, read on the forward strand.
TGTTCACCGAACATGGCTTCCTGATGTATCGCATCTCGGCGCTGGCGGCAGGGGCGACACCGGTGGAAGTGCCGGAACAGGAGCGCACCACTGATGTCGAGGCGCTGCTGGCGGCGGCGAATGACCGCACGAAACTCGTATTCATCGCCAATCCGAACAATCCGACCGGCACGATGATTTCCATGGCGCAGGTGGAACATCTGGCCGCAAACCTGCCGCCGCAGGCTATCCTCGTGCTGGACGGTGCCTATGCCGAGTATGTCGATGGCTATGACGGCGGGGCGGAAATCATCGGGCGGCGGCAGAATGTCGTGATGACGCGGACCTTTTCCAAGATCTACGGCTTGGGTGGTTTGCGCATCGGCTGGGGCTACGGGCCGCAGGCGATCATCGACGTGCTGAACCGCATCCGGGGGCCGTTCAACCTGTCGACGGCTCAGTTGGAGGCCGCCGAGGCGGCGGTTCGCGATCAGGATCATGTCAGCCGCTGCCGGGGGGAGAACGCGCGGCTGCGGGTCTGGCTGGCCGAGGCATTGGCGGAACATGGCGTATCGTCGGACACATCCCTTGCCAATTTCGTGCTGGCGCGGTTCCATGACCCGGCGGAAGCAGAGGCCTGCGATGCCTGGCTGCGCGGGCAGGGGCTGATCGTCCGGCGCGTCGCGGGCTACAAGCTGCCGCAATGCCTGCGGATCACAGTGGGCGATGAAAGCGCATGCCGCCGCGTGGCGCATGCCGTGGGGCAGTTCAAGGGCAATCGTTGATGACGGTGATCTATGACCGGGTGGCGCTGATCGGGCTGGGGCTGATTGCCTCGTCGATGGCGCATGCGATGCGGGCAGGGGGGCTGGCGGGGGAAATCGTCGGCCACGCCCGGTCGGCCGAGACCCGGGCCATTGCGCTGGACCTGTTCTGCGACCGGGTCTGCGACACGGCGGCCGAGGCGGTGCAGGGCGCGGATCTGGTGGTGCTGGCCGTGCCGGTTGGGGCGATGGCCGAGATTGCTGCGGAAATCGGGCCCTTTCTGGCACCCGGGGCCACGGTGACGGATGTGGGTTCGGTCAAGCAGGCGGTGATTGCCGCTGTTGCCCCGCATATGCCCGAGGGCGTGCATTTCATCGCCGGGCACCCGATTGCCGGGACCGAACATTCGGGGCCGCGTTCCGGCTTTGCCGCGCTGTTTCGCAACCGCTGGTGGCTGCTGACGCCGCCCGAGGGCTCTGATCCAAAGGCTGTTGCCCGCCTTCGCGTGCTTTGCGAGGCGATGGGGGCCAATGTCGATGAAATGGATCCGGCGCATCATGATCTGGTCCTGGCCGTGACCAGCCACACGCCGCATCTGATCGCCTATACGATGGTGGGGGTGGCCGATGACCTGCGCCGCGTGACCGACAGCGAGGTCATCAAATATTCCGCCGCCGGTTTTCGCGACTTTACCCGCATCGCGGCCTCCGACCCGGTGATGTGGCGCGATGTGTTCCTGACCAACAAGGAGGCGACGCTGGATATTCTGGGGCGCTTCACCGAGGAACTGTTTGCGTTGCAACGGGCCATCCGTCTGGGCGACGGGGCGCATCTGCTGGACTATTTCACCCGCACCCGCGCGATCCGGCGCGGGATCATCGAGGCCGGGCAGGACACTTCTGCCCCCGATTTCGGCCGTGCCGTGACAGGGGTGCAACCGGGCGAATGATGCGGGTCATGCTGATCGGACTGACGTTCCTTCTTGCGCTGGACCTTCCGGCGCTGGCAGAAAGCGATCCGCGTCCGAGACCGCGCCCCGCTGCGCTTGCTCCCGCCGATACCGCCGCTGCGGATCGTCCCGCGGTCGAGGCCATGCCCGCCGATGCCGCACCTGCTGCGGTATCGGGCGACGGACTTCAGGTTGAACCCGCGACTGCTGCCCCGCCCGTCCCTGCGGCAAGCTCGCCCCTGCGCTCGGTCCGTCCGCCGCGTCGGCAGGCCGATCATGTGCCTGCGGTGGCGCCTGCCGGCCCCGCTGCGGCGGCGGTGACGACCAGCATGTCAGCAGCAACCAAAATGCCAACCTCCATCCGCCCGTCGCCCCGCCCCGATGCCAAGATCGCGCGCGCCGTCCAGCGCACCGTCGCCCGCGCGGCTGACGTGCAGCCCACAGCCCCGCCGCAGCCCGTGGCCGCTGCCGCAGGGATGGCCGTTGTCCAGCCCGAGGCCCGTCCCAAGCCGCGCGGCAATATCCTGAGCGCCATTTTCGGCGGTGGCGCTGCGCGCAAGGCGGCCGAACCGCCCCGCACAGTGCGCGGGTCGGTCTGCGGCGATCCTGCGATCCGGGGCGAGACCGTGCCCCGCATCACCGGACAGGTGCGCGGCTGCGGGATCGAGGAACCGGTGCGTGTGACCGAGGTGGACGGGGTGCGCCTGACTTCTGCCGCGACCATGGATTGCGATACAGCGAAGGCGCTGCGCAACTGGGTCAGCAAGGGCCTGAAACCCGCCTTCGGGCGCATCGAGGTCAAGACGTTGCGCGTTGCCGCGCACTATACCTGCCGCACCCGCAACAACCGCCCCGGCGCGCCGATCAGCGAACACGGGCGCGGCAAGGCCATCGACATCTCGGGGATCATTCTGGCCAATGGGCAGGAAATCAGCATCCTGCGCGACTATCGGTCCGGTCTGGGGGCGCCGGTGCGTCAGGCCCACAAGGCGGCCTGCGGCCCCTTCGGCACCACGCTCGGCCCGGGGTCGGACAGGTTCCACAATGACCATCTGCATTTCGACACGGCGCGGCACCGCAACGGCCCCTATTGTCGCTGAGGCCCAGGGGGCCGTGCCTGCCCGCTCAGTGCAGTCGCAACGGCGGGCCGACCGGGATGCCGCCGACCGACAGGCCGCGCGGAGACAGTTGCAGCGGCAGTTCCACCGTTGTCCGGTTGCCTGAGGTCAGCGACAGCACCTGCCCCACCCGGCGCAGGGCGAGAAGGCTGTCGTCCGGAATGAAACCCAGACCCGCCAGCCCGTCCAGGGCCTCTGACCAGTTTTCCAGTCGCAACGTCACCTCCCCTACCGCCAGCCCTTCCGCATCGGCAGTGACCCGGCCCCGGGCAAAAGCCGAGACCGCGCCCCAGTTCAGGATGGCTTCGCGCAGGTCGATCTCGGTGACTGTCGGCCGGGCGGCAAGGGCGTGGCGGTCCAGCGGGGCAGAAAAGGCAAGCCAGGCATCCACCCGCAGAAGATCGAGCCGCGCGGCAACCGGCCCGCCTTCGGTCTCGATGGCATTGGCTTCCAGACCGATCCGGTGGCTGGATCGGTTGCCGGGGTCGGCTTCGGTCGCAAAGCGCATGGTCCCGATCCGGAGGGCGGGGCCGGTATCGGGCGCAAGACGCATCCCTTCGCCTGCAAGCGTGCTGCGCTGCAAGGGCAGGGTGGCAGCAGGTTCCACCACAACCGAGCCTTGCAGTTTGTCGGCCTCTACCCCGATGGTCCGGTCCCCCAGCGTTACCGACTGGCGCGGTGAAAAGGCCGCGACCACATGCCAGGGCTTGTAGCTGAGGCTGAAGAGCTGGAGAAACTCTGCCTGCCAGCCCCATCCGCTGCGCGGATCGGCAAGGCGGGGTTCGGTCAGGGTGACGTCGAACCGGTTCGGAAAGCCCGCGACCGACAGCCCCTGTTCCCCGGCCACCAGCCCGGCGGCGGATTGCGCGGCGATCCAGTCGCGGGTGAAGCGTTCCACCGCTTTTGCGCCGATGAACCAGTAGCCGCACCATGCCAGCCCCGCCAGCAGAACCAGTCGCACCATCCAGCGGATCATTCGGAGGCCCCTTTCCATTCCCTGCGGCCTGTTATCTACAGGGCGCGCAAGGGGAGGGCCAGTGCATGCGCAAACCGCTCTGGGTGTTCGGCTATGGATCGCTGATCTGGAATCCGGAATTTCCGGTCTCGGAGACGCGCGTCGCGCGGCTTGCGGGCTGGCACCGCAGTTTCTGCATGCGCTCGATCCATCATCGCGGCAGCGAGGCCGACCCCGGCCTCGTGCTGGCGCTGGACCGGGCCGCGGGGGCGCACTGTTCGGGCGTCGCCTTTCGCGTGGCCGAGGGTGCCGAGGCGGCGACACTGGCACTGCTGCGGGAACGCGAATTGATCTCATCGGCCTATCTGGAGGACTGGCTGCCGGTGCATTTCGAGGATGGCGACGGGGTTGTCGCGCTGGCCTATGTGATCGACCCGGACCATGTGCAATATTGCGGCGGTCTTGCGCTGGAGGATCAGGCGCGGATCATCGCTTCGGCGGTGGGCGGACGGGGCCGGAACTGTGAATACCTGTTCAACACCGCCGCGCATCTGGCCGAACTGGGCATCGCGGATGCCGATCTGCAATGGCTTGCCCGCCGGGTCAGGGAAATCGGCGCGGTGAAGGAAACAGGAAACAGCACCGGGTCGTGATGCCGCGCGCCATTTTTGCCGGTTGGCAGCGCGCGCCCGCAAGCCTATCGTGAACGTGTCAACCAGAAGGGTCTACCAGAGGAATGGACAGGACCACCGCCGAGGCCGAGCCGTCATTCACCCAGCCTGTCCGCCAGATCGTGCTGATGCTGATCGTCGGAGGCCTTGTCATTGCCGGGGGCTGGTTGGTCTGGCCCCGGGTCGCGGATGTGTTTCTGGCGAATGTCTGGCTCAACGGCTTCATTGGCTGTGTGTTCGTTCTGGGGGTTCTGGCCTGTTTCTGGCAGGTCTTTCAACTCATGCAATCCGTGATGTGGATCGAGCGTGTCGCGCGCGACGCCGACCGTGGTGCCGTGGCGCCGCGCCTTCTGGCACCGCTGGCAGCACTGTTGCGGTCCCGTGGGGCGCGGATGCAGATTTCGGCCACCTCGTCCCGGTCGATCCTCGATTCAGTGGGCACAAGGATCGACGAAGCGCGCGACATCACCCGCTACATCATCAACCTTCTGATCTTTCTCGGGCTGCTGGGCACGTTCTATGGGCTTGCGACGACCGTTCCGGCGGTTGTGGACACGATCCGCAGCCTCGCCCCGCAAGAGGGCGAGACGGGCATTCAGGTGTTCGACAAGCTGATGGGCGGGCTTGAGGCGCAGTTGGGCGGAATGGGCACGGCGTTTTCGTCCTCGCTTCTGGGGCTGGCAGGGTCGCTGGTCGTGGGACTTCTGGAACTTTTCGCGAGCCATGGGCAGAATCGGTTCTATCGCGAGTTGGAGGAATGGCTGTCCACCATCACCCGCTTCGGATTTTCCGCCGCCGAGGCCGAGGGGCTGGGGGAGTCCGGCAGCGATACCGCCGCCATCGTCGGCGTGCTGGAACAGGTCGCGCGGCAGATGGAACAGTTGCAGGCGCTCCAGATCGGGGCCGAGGAAAGCCGTGCGCGCACCGAAGGCCGTCTGTCCGATCTGGGGCAGGCGGTGGCGATGCTCGCGGACCGGATCGGCGCGGATGCGGGTCATATGGAACGGCTGGTGGCACTGGCCGGGGATCGGAACGCCACGCAGGAACGGCTGGCCGATGCGCAGGGCGAACTTGCGTCCCGGCTGGCAAGACTGGCCGAGGATGGCGGCACGGATTCCGAAAGCCGCATGCGGCTGCGGTCCATTGACGTGCAGCTTTTGCGGATCCTCGAGGAGCTTTCCGCAGGGCGGCTGGAAAGCGTTGCGGACCTGCGTTCCGATCTGGGGGCGCTGACGGCGGCGGTGCGGCAACTGACGCGCTCTGCCCCGCCGAAGGTATAGCGCGATGGCGCTGTCCCGCCGCGGTGGCCGGTCGGAATCGGCAATCTGGCCGGGCTTTGTCGATGCGATGACGGCGCTTTTGCTGGTGCTGATGTTTGTGTTGTCGATCTTCATGATCGTGCAATCGGTGCTGCGGGAAACCATCGACAGTCAGGGCAATGAACTTGACGCGCTGTCCGAACAGGTGGCGGGGCTGGCCGATGCGCTGGGTCTGGAGCGCAGCCGGGCGGACGGGTTGCAGGCCGAGATCGGGCGGCTTGGGGTGGAACTTGCCGACGCGGCGGAGCAGGGCATCCAGCAATCGGCGCTGATCGCCTCGCTTTCGGGGCAATTGTCGGCCCGGGAGGCGGACCTGGCCGCCGCGGGCGCGCGGATCGCCGATTTCGAGGCGCAGGTGGCAACCTTGCTTTTGGAACGCGACAGCGCGCGGGGCGAGGCGGGGGCGCTGACTGCCACGGTCGCCGATCTGGAGGCGGCGCAGGCGCGCATGATCTCGGAACAGGAGGCGATGGCGCTGGCGCTGGCCCGCGCGCGGGACGAAATCGACGCGCAGGCCGAGGCCGCGCGGCTTGCGGCAGCCCGAAGCGATGCGCTGGAGGCGATGACCGCCGATCTGCGCAGCCGGCTGGAAACGGGCGAGGCGCAGCTTGCCGATGTTCTGGCCCGCTTGGATGCCACCGAGGGTGAAAGCGCGGGGCGCGCGGTGGAACTCGCGCGGCTGGCGGCGCTGCTGGCGGATGCCGAGATGGCGGCGCGCGACCAGTCCGCGCGGATCACGGACCTTGAAACCAGCCTCACCGCCGAAGAAGCGGCCCGGCAGGCCGACATCGCCGCCGCAGCCGCCTTGCGCGACCGGCTGGCCGGGCTGGAGGCCGATCTGACCGAGGCGGAACGGGCAAGGCTGACCGAGATCGCAGCCGCCGAGGCCCTGCGCCGCAGGCTTGCCGAGGCGGAAGGACGCTTGACCGAGGAGGAGGCCGCAAGGCTCGCCGATCTGGCGGCGGCAGAGGCGCTGCGCGCGCGCCTCGCGGCCTCGGACACCGAACTGACCGCAATGACGCTGGCGCTGGAGGAACAGCGCAGGCGGGCGGAGGAAACCCTGACCCTGCTGGCTGCGGCCCGGACGGAAGCGGCGCTTGCAACGACGGATGCCGAGGAACGCGCGGCCCGGCTGGAGGCGGCACGTCAGGCGCTGTCGCAGGAGGCTGCGAAATCCGAGGATGCGGCGCGGCGGGTGGCCTTGCTCAACGAACAGATTGCGGCCCTGCGCGGGCAGTTGGGGCAGTTGCAGGGCCTTCTCGATGCGGCGCAAGCCCGCGATGCCGTCTCGAATGTCCGGCTGGAGGCGCTGGGGGGGCAGTTGAACGCAGCACTTGCCCAGGTCGCCGCCGAGCAACGCCGCCGTGCCGAACTGGAAGAAGCCGAACGCAAGCGGCTGGAGGCCGAAACCGCGCAACTGGAAACCTTCCGGTCGGAGTTTTTCGGCCAGTTGCGCCTGCTGCTGGCCGGGCGCGAGGGCGTGCGGATCGTGGGAGACCGTTTCGTGTTTTCCTCCGAGGTGCTGTTCAACCCCGGTTCTGCCGATCTCGCCCCCGAGGGGCGTGCGCAGATCGCGGGCGTGGTCGCCACCCTGTCGGAAATCGCCGATCAGATCCCGCCCAGTATCGACTGGATCATCCGCGTCGATGGCCATACCGACAATGTGCCCCTGTCTGGTCTGGGGGAGTTTCAGGACAACTGGCAGCTCAGTCAGGCGCGCGCGCTGTCGGTCGTGCGCTTCATGCAGGATGATCTTGGCTTTCCGCCCAACCGGATGGCGGCAACCGGTTTTGGCGAATGGCAGCCTGTGGCACCCGGCAACAGCGCCGCCGCGCGCGCGACCAACCGGCGGATCGAGTTGAAACTGACGGAACGCTGACCGCTACCGCCCGCGTTTTCCGGCAATCCAGCCTTGGGCATGGGGGCGGTAGGCGTGCAATTCCTCCGCCACCGGGGGCAGGGCCTCCAGCGTCGCGCGGTAGGCTTGCACCGGGGCGGGCCAGTGGATGCCCCAGCCGAGTTCCCGGTCCAGAAGGTCGATCCAGAGAAAGGTCGGGGCATAGCCGCAATCGCCCAGTCCGAAGGGAAGCGGGTGATCGTTCACCAGCCGCCCGAGTTGCGCCAGCCGCAGGTTCAGATCATCGCGCAACGGGGGCAGGGTCGCGGCGTCTGGGGTGGCGACCTGCGGGAAAAGCCGCCTCAAGGCCGGTTCCAGCCTTGTGTCATGGAAGCGGCCGCGTTCGCGCATCCGGGCGCGCGCCTCGGCCCCTTGCGGCAGCATCGGCGGCGTGGGGTGCGTTTCCTCGATATATTCCGCAATCGCCTCGCTGTCCTCCAGCGCGAAATCCCCGTCCAGAAGCCCCGGCAGGTTGCCGAAGGGAAAGCGCGCCCGGTAGCTGGGCGAGGCGGCCCCGCCTTCGGGCGCGCGCTCCTCCCACACCAGCCCCTTGGCACGCAGCAGGATGCGCGTCTTGGCGCAATACAAGCTGTGGGGCACCGAATAGAGGGTCAGCATGGGCTGCGATCAGTTCGCCAGATCCCATTTGACGGCCAGTTCGTCAAAGAACCCGGCCTCCTGTTTCAGGGTGATCCAGGTGTTGACGTAGTTGATCCAGACCTGATCGGCCTGCGGCATCAGCATGGCGACCGGCGTGCGGGCGCGGGGTTGGGCGACCGGCACGATGGAGAGTTCGGGATATTTCTTGGCCAGTTGGTTCGCCTCGACATTCGAGGTGATATGCGCCGTCGCCCGCCCGGCCAGCACTTCCTGGAAATCGCGGGCGGGGGATTCGACGATCTTGTGCTGGGCATTCGGGAAGAAGGCCTTGACCTGCGCCTCTTGCGTGGTGCCGAGGGTGGCGGCGACAGTGACCTCGGGCTTGTCCAGATCTGCCCAGTCCTTGTAGCTGTCCTTGTCCTTCGTGTTGACCAGCGGCACGGTGGCAAGGCTGAAATAGCTGTTGGAATAGCCCGCCGCCTTGGCCCGCGCCGCCGAGATCGAGGCGGAGCCGGTGATGTGATAGGTGCCCGCGGTCACGCCCGACACAAGGGTTTTCCAGTCGGTCGGCACGAATTCGACCGTCACCCCCAGATCGGCGGCAAGCTGGGTCATCACGTCGATGTCATAGCCGACATAGCCATTGGTCGCGATGTCCTTCATCGTCATCGGGTTCCAGTCGCCGGTGGTGCCGACTTTCAGAACGCCTGCGTTCAGCACATCGTTGAGGACGGATTGCGCGAAGGCCGCCGGTGTGGCCAGCATGCTGACGGCCAATGCCGCTGCGGGCACGAGGGATTTCAGGAACGACATGGGAAGGGCCTCCGGGCAGGGGATCGGATGGGGTCGGGTGACAAACAGTTATTCCCGACTAGGTTTGCGATGCAAGACGAGCTAATGCCTTTTCGACGCAATCAAGGCCAGCACGGAAAGTAAGTGACCATGACTGACGAGGCCGCAAATCTGATCCGGTTCGAGGGCGTGAACAAGCATTTTGGCGATTTCCACGTGTTGCGCGACATAGATCTTTCGGTGGCCCGGGGTGAACGTCTGGTGATCTGCGGCCCTTCCGGATCGGGCAAATCGACGCTGATCCGCTGCATCAACGGGCTGGAGCGGCATGATGCCGGGCGTCTGACCGTGGCGGGGCTGGATCTGGCCGGAGGGCCTGTGGCATTGCGGGCGGTGCGGGCGCGGGTGGGCATGGTGTTCCAGCAGTTCAATCTTTTCCCGCATCTGACGGTGCTGGGCAATCTGATGCTGGGCCCCGTCCGGTCGCGCGGGATGGGGGAAGCAGAGGCCCGCGCACTTGCGCTGCGCTATCTCGAACGGGTGCGGATTCCCGAGCAGGCCGACAAGTTCCCCGCCCAATTGTCGGGCGGGCAGCAGCAGCGCGTGGCGATTGCGCGGGCGCTCTGTATGGAACCCGAGATCCTGCTGTTTGACGAGCCGACCTCGGCGCTCGACCCCGAGATGATTGCCGAGGTGCTGGAGGTGATGGCGGAGCTTGCGACCTCGGGAATGACCATGATCGTGGTGACGCATGAAATGGGCTTTGCCCGCCGCGTGGCGGATCGCGTGCTGTTCATGGACCAGGGCCGGATCGTCGAGATGGCCCCGCCGGAGCAGTTCTTCACGCAGGCGCAAAGCCCCCGGCTGCGGGATTTCCTGCATCGGATCCTTGACCACAACGCAGTTCGGTGACGTGGCGTCACGAAAATGAACATTGTTCAAATTTTGATTGCAGAGTTTGAACAATGTTCATATTTCTGATCGCAGCAGCGGACATCCCGTTCCTGCGCTGAAGATCGGGAGTGAGAAGATGAAATATCTTGTTGTGACTGCCCTCGGGTTGCTTGCGGCCTGTGATGTGGCCAAACCGGTTGCGGTGATCGGGGAGAAGGGCGAAGTCTATCGCGGTGTCGCGGTGGCCTCCTTCACCCAAGGCGGGTCTTTCACGGCCACGAATGGCAAGGTCCGCTGTGGCGGCAACTATGCCTTGCCGGGGGAAAACACGAGGGTTAGCTTCCCCGTCGTCTGCTCCAACGGGCAGCGTGGCATCGGGGTTGCGGTGCGCCATGGCCGCGGGCCGTCGGGGTCGGGCCGGATCAGGATGGACGATGGATCGGACTGGACCTTCATTTTCGGGCCCGAGGCGCAGGCGATCTGATCGCACGGTCGCCGGATTTGCGGCGCTGGCAGCGGCGCTGCTGCTGTCAGGCTGCGGGCCGGGTTGGGGATGGTATGTCGTCAACCCGGCCACGCCGACAGGCTGGACGAACCTGCGCTTCATGCTGTCCGGGCTGGCCTATACCGTGCAGCTTTCGGCGACGGCGATCGGCATTTCGATCATCGTGGGGTTGCTGGTGGCCTTGCCGGGCCTGTCGTCGAACCGCTGGGCGCGGGGGGCGAGCCGGACCTATGTCGAACTCGTGCGCGCGGTTCCGATCCTCGTGCTGATCCTCTGGGTCTATTACGGCCTGCCCCAGATCACCGGCTGGACGATCCCGGTGTTCTGGGCGGGGGTGATTGCGCTGGCACTGTCGGACAGCGCCTTTCAGGCCGAGATCTTCCGGGGCGGCATCCAGAGCATTGCGCGCGGACAGTATGAGGCGGCCTGGTCGGTCTCGCTCGGCTATCGCGACACGATGCGCTATGTGATCCTGCCGCAAGCGATCCGCCGCATCCTGCCCGCGCTGGGCAATCAACTGGTCTATATGCTGAAAATGTCGTCGCTGGTCTCGGTGATCGGCATGGGGGAACTGACCCGAAAGGCCAATGAACTGGTGGTGGTCGAGTATCGCCCGCTGGAGATCTATACCGTTCTGGTGCTGGAATATCTGGTGTTGATCCTGATCGTCTCGGCGGGGGTGCGCGCGCTGGAGCGGCGGTTGCAGGCGGACGAGCGGGGCTAGGGGGGGCCGGCGGGGC
>JBKBNP010000001.1:16698-82712 GCA_046295215.1 Pseudorhodobacter sp.
GGCTGGATTTTGGGGTGGTCCCCCGGGGGGCCGGGGGGGGGGGGCGCGCGCGGGGGGGGGGGGGGCGGGCGGCGGCGGGGGGCGGGGGGGGGCGGGGGGGGCTGGGGGCTGTCTGCCCCCTCTTGGCCTTGCGGCCAATTCACCCCCGAGGATATTTCCGGACAGAAAAAGCGGGGGGCTGTTTGCGTCAGCGGGGCGTCACGCGGTTCACATGGCCCATCTTGCGGCCCTCGCGCGCTTCGGGTTTGCCATAGAGGTGCAGGGCGGCGTGGCGCTCGGTTGCGATCTGCGGTATGCGGGTGATGTCATCGCCGATCAGGTTTTCCATCACCACATCCGAATGGCGCATCCCGTCGCCCAAGGGCCAGCCGGTGATGGCACGGATGTGCTGTTCGAACTGGTCGATGGCGCAGCCGTTCTGGGTCCAATGGCCGGAATTGTGGACGCGGGGCGCGATTTCATTCACCAGAAGGCCAGCGGGCGTCACGAACAGCTCGACCCCCATGACACCGACATAATCCAGCGCGTTGAGGATGCGCGCGGCGATCAGCACCGCGTCGGAGCGTTGCGTCGGCGTCAGGCGGGGCGGAACGGTGGTTGTGCGCAGGATGCCGCCCTCATGCACATTCTCGCCGGGGTCAAAGCAGGCGACCGATCCATCCAGCCCCCGCGCGGCGATGACGGAAACCTCGTGGCTGAACTCGATAAAACCTTCCAGCACTGCCGCCGCGCCCTGCATCGCCGCGAAGGCGGTGTCGGCGTCGCCCGGCGCCATGATCCGGGCCTGCCCCTTGCCGTCATAGCCGAGTCGTGTGGTTTTCAGGATGGCGGGTGCGCCGATCTTCTCCAGCGCGAGGCCGAGATCGGCCCGGCTCTCCACGGCGGCAAAGGGGGCGGTGGCAAGGCCGAGGCCGTTGAGGAAGTCCTTTTCCGCGATCCGGTCCTGGCTGATGGCAAGCGCCGGGCGGCAAGGGCGGATCGGCCGGGCAGCCTCCAGAATGTCCAGCGCCTCGGTCGGGATGTTCTCGAACTCATAGGTCACGACATCGACAGCGGCGGCGAAGGCAGCCAGTGCCTCGCGGTCGTGATAGCCAGCGGTGGTCACGCGGTGGGCCACATCGGCGGCGGGCGGGTTCGCCCCCGGTTCATAGATATGACAGCGGTAGCCGAGGCGCGAGGCCGCAACCGACAGCATCCGGCCAAGCTGGCCGCCGCCCAGGATGCCGATCACCGATCCGGTGGGCAGGGCGTCAGTCATCCTGCGGCTCCTCGGGGATGGAGGCGGAGAGGGCCGCCCGCCAGGCGTCGAGCCGGTCGGCGAGGTCCGCGTCATTGAGCGCGAGGATGCCTGCCGCCATCAGGCCCGCATTGGCCGCACCCGCGGCCCCGATGGCCATGGTGGCGACGGGAAAGCCCTTTGGCATCTGCAAGATGGAATAGAGACTGTCCAGGCCCGAGAGCGCGCGGGTCTGCACCGGCACGCCGATCACGGGCAGCCGGGTCTTGGAGGCCATCATTCCGGGCAGATGCGCGGCACCTCCGGCCCCCGCGATGATGATCTTGATCCCGCGTCCCGCAGCGTCGCGCCCGTAGGACCAGAGCCGGTCGGGCGTCCGATGCGCCGAGACGATTTTCGACTCGTAGGGAATGGCAAGGTCGTCGAGGATCAGCGCGGCCTCCTTCATCGTCGGCCAGTCAGACTGGCTTCCCATGATGATTCCAACTTCGACTGTCATGCGTGACCCCGCCCCTGAACCGAACGCGCACTATAGCGGGGTGCGGATCGGGGGCAAGGGTGGCGCGGGGCGTCATTGCGCATCCATGGGCCAGTCACCCGGCGCAAGGCGCGCGGCGAATTGCATGACGAGCGCAATATGGCGGGGCCTTGCTGTTTCCCGGTTGACTCCGCCCCCCGCGCGGGTAAAAGGCGGGCTTCAATGATTTCACCGGGGCGCATTTCTCCGGGCTAGTGGAGATACGGGAAATGGCGAAGCCGACGACGATCAAGATCCGTCTGAACTCGACGGCGGGCACGGGGCACTTCTATGTGACCAAGAAGAACGCCCGCACGATGACCGAAAAGATGACGGTCCGCAAATACGACCCCGTCAAGCGGGAGCATGTCGAATACAAGGAAGGCAAGATCAAGTAAGATATGCCTACTGCTGCTTTCAGGCCGCCTTCGGGCGGCCTTTTGCATTTTTGGTCAATCCGTGGGCGGGCAGCGGATCATTCTGGTTTGGCAAAGGGGGAGGCTGCGGGCTGGCCCTGACCATCGGTCCATCGGCGTTGCGCCGGGCTGCGGGTGAAATGCAGCACCCGGTCATGATCGGGACAGGTGATGACATCCGCAGCACCGCGCGTGCCGATCACCAGTTCGCGGGCCTCGGCCGTGCCATGGTTTTTCAGGCAATGGCCCGAAGGCGTGCCCGCCTTGAAGGTTGCCGTGTCGCCCGGATATAGGACAGCGACAGTGTCGCCTTCATGCAGCGTCACCTCCCCGGCCAGCATGTGGATCATTTCATCCTCCTCCGCATGCCAGTGCTTGACCGACGAGGCCGATCCCGGAGGCAGGATTTCGATGAAGGCGCCGAATTGGGTCAGCCCGCCTGTATCGGACAGCAGCAAGGCGCGGTAAGGACCGCAGGGCGGGTTTTCGCCTTCGGCGCAGTCGGTCAGGGCCTGATCGAGCGGGAAATGCGGCATCGTGGCTCTCCTTTGCCAGACCATCGCAGGGGGCCGGCCAAAAGCAAAGGGCCGCCCGAAGGCGGCCCGATGTTGGTGGTCATGTTTGCCGCGCTTATTCGCGATTGCCGAGGAAGCTCAGCAGGAACATGAACATGTTGATGAAGTCGAGGTAGAGCCGCAGCGCGCCCATGATGGCGGCCTTGCCCAGCCATTCCTGATCGCCATGCGCCGCATGGGCAACATATTCGTTCTTGATCGACTGCGTGTCATAGGCGGTGAGGCCCGCGAAGATCAGCACGCCGATGGTCGAGATCGCGAAGGCCATCGCGGAAGATGCGAGGAAGATGTTCACGATCATGGCCACGATCAGCCCGATCAGGCCCATCATCAGGAAGGTGCCCATGCCGGACAGATCCTTCTTGGTGGTGTAGCCATAAAGCGACAGGCCCGCGAAGGCGATTGCCGTGATGAGGAATGTCTGTGCGATCGACGTTCCGGTGTAGACTAGGAAGATCGACGACAGCGACAGGCCCATAGCGGCGGCGTAGATGTAGAAGAAGAGCTGTGCGGCGGCCTGCGACAGACGGTTGATCATCGCCGAGAAGGCAAAAACCATGATGAGCGGTGCGAACATCACGACCCATTTCAGCGGCGAGGCATAAAGCATCACACCAAGCGAGGTCAGATACTTGCCCGAACCGAATTCGGCAGCGGCAAGCGACGGATCGGTGGTGGTCGCGAGGCCGGAAATCGCCCAGGCCGCAGCACCGGTCAGCAACATGCCGACCGACATCAGGCCATAGACCTTGTTCATATGGGCGCGCAGGCCCTCGTCGATCCGGGCTGAACGCGCACCGGTTCCGACCGTATTGATGGTTTGATACTCAGCCATTCATGCCTCCACTTGGATTGTCGGGCAGGTCCGATTGGTCGCCAGACCCGTTCAAGTTGGAATATCGGCGGGGCGGCCCCGGAATTCAAGGAAAACCGGACTGAAAAGTTGACGTTTTCGCGAATGAATTGACAGGATTGGGCTCTGGCGCGGCAAACGGCTTGCCGTGCGGCGCAGGAGCGGCGATCACTGGCGCGGAACATCGCGCGGATTCCCCCTGTGGGCATTGCGGTGCGCGAAGGCGACGGGAAGGGTTGGGCATGACGCGGCATCTTGATCTGACAGCCCTGCGGTCCATCGTCGCGGTTGCCGAAATCGGGGGAGTGACACGCGCGGCGGGGGTGCTGAACCTGACGCAATCCGCAGTCTCGATGCAGATCCGGCGGCTGGAGGACGGGCTTGGCACCTCGCTGTTCCGGCGCGCCTCCAGACGCATGGTGCCCACCGCCGAAGGCGAGGTGCTTCTGACCTATGCGCGGCGGATTCTGGCCCTGAACGACGAGGCGCTGGCGCGGGTCGCGCCCGCTTCGCAACCGGGGCAGGTGCTGCGGCTCGGTGTGCCCTATGACATCGTTTCCCCGCAGATGCCCGGCGTCCTGCGCCGGATGGCGGCGGACTGGCCGGCCCATCGGGTCGATCTGGTCACCTCCTACAGCCGGCATCTTCTGACGCGCTTCGGGGCAGGGGAGTTCGATCTGGTCCTGACCACGCAATCCGAAACCGGCCCGGAAGCGGAGGTTCTGGACCAAAGGCCTCTTCTGTGGGTCACGGCCCCGGGGGGCGGGGCGGCGGCGCTGCGGCCTGTCCCGGTCGCCTTCAAGCCCGAATGCGCCTTTCGCGCCCCTGCCCTTGCCGCGCTGGAGGCGGCCGGGATCGACTGGGTCGCGGTGCCTGACGGGGGCAGCGAAACGGTGATCGAGACGACTGTGGCGGCCGGGCTGGGGTTGACCGTCAGGATGGCAGGCAATGTGCCCCCCGGATGCGCCGCTGTCGGAGCCTCCGCCAACCTGCCTTCGCCGGGGCACACGAATATCTGTCTCCATCGACGGCAGCGGGGCGGGGATTTCGCCGATGCTCTGCACCGGGCGCTTGCGGAAGCCTATGGGCCGGAATGACTTTCTGCCAGCCCGGGGGATCAGGGCAGGTCGCGAATGGCGGTCAGATCATCGCCTGCATGCGGTGGCCGGGCGCATAGGAAAGCCGCACCGAAGTGATGAGCGCCTCGCCGGTGCGCGTGGTGCGGTCGATGATGAACAGCGCCGCGCCCGGAGCGCAATCCAGTAACCTTGCCGTGGCCGGATCGGCATTCAGGGCGCCGAAGGCGATGTCACCGCCGGTGAAGGACGTGTTCTGCACCAGCCATTCATTCGCACTGATCCCGGTCAGATCCGCCACCAGAACGCCGGGGGCGGTCACCGGATTGATCCACCGCTCCTCAAGGCAGAAAGGTATCCCATCCGCCAGATGCAGCGCCCGCACAGACAAGAGCTGCGCCCCCCCCGCAAGGCCGCGTGCCAGATCCTCGGGGGCAGGTGCCAGATCCCGGGACAGCAGGCGATAGCCGGGCGTCAGGCCCCGGCTTTCAATATCCTGGCGGATGATCGGGATCTCGAACGTTGCCTTGCGCACAGGGTTGAGCGGCACCCGCGTTCCCGCCTTGCGCCGGCGTTCCAGGAGCCCGGCCTCGGCCAGATCCCGCAGGGCCCGGTTCACCGTCGCCCGGGCGCAGCCCAGCTCGGCCGCCAGATCCGCCTCGTCGGGGATGCGCGCACCGGGGAGCCATTCGCGCGTCCGGATACGCCGCAGCGCCTCGGAATGGACGGTTTGCCAGGTAACGCTGTTCATCCCTGTTGCAACCGTCTGAGTGTCTCGATGTAAGCTGCTGTAATGGCGTCATGTTTGGCGTGCCGGCCGTCCCGCACCAGATGCCGCCCCGCAGACCAGACATCCGACACGATCCGGTCATCGGCGGCAAAGACATAGCTGTCGAGCGCCGTATCGCCGCGCCGCCCCGCCATGTCCGGCCCATCGGTCGCCAGCGCCACGAGATCGGCCAGCGCGCCCGGCTCGATCCGGCCCGCATCGCGCCCCGCCGCCTGTGCGCCGCCCCTTGCCGCTGACTCGACCAGCACCCGCCCCGTAGATTTCTCGGGCGTCGCGAGCGCCGCGCGCGAGCGGTCGCGAAGGCGCTGACTGTAATCGAGCGTGCGAAGCTCTTCGGTCAGTGAAATCCGGATGTTGCTGTCCGACCCGATGCCCCAGACCCCGCCCTGAGCGAGATAGGAGACGCCATCGAAGATTCCGTCGCCCAGACTCGATTCGGTGATCGGGCAGAGGCCCGCCACCGCCCCCGACCGTGCCAGCGCGGTGGTCTCGTTCGGTTCCATCTGGGTGCAATGGATCAGGCACCAGCGCGCATCGACCGCCGCATTGTCCATCAGCCAGTCCACCGGACGCGCGCCACGATGGGCCAGCAATTCGTCAACCTCCGCCATCTGTTCGGCAAGGTGCATGTGAAGCGGCATGCCGGGTCGCAGCGCCGCCGCCGCCGCCAGACCCTCTGGCGTGACCGCCCGCAGGGAATGGGGCGCGATGCCGAGGCGGGTGTCGGCGGGCAGCGACCGGATCGCGGCTTCCGCCCCTTCCACCAGCCGCGCGAACCGGTCCGGGTCATTGCCAAAGCGGATCTGTCCGGGGCCAAGCGCGCGGCGGTCGCAGCCGCCGAATTCGTATAGCACCGGCAGCAGGGTCAGCCCGATCCCGGTGGTTTCCGCCGCGGCGGCCACGCGCGCTGCCATTTCCGCAAGGTTGTCATAGGGAAGGCCGCCGGGCTGGTGGTGGAGATAGTGGAACTCCACACTCGCGGCATAGCCGGCCTCCAGCATCTGCATCTGCACGAAGGCGGTGATCGCCTCGACATCCCCGGGCGTCAGCCGGTCGAGAAAGCGATACATCAACTGCCTCCATGTCCAGAACGAATCACGCGGGTCGGGCCCACGGGTTTCCGTCAGCCCGGCCATGGCGCGCTGGAAGGCGTGGGAATGGAGGTTGGCGGGCGAAGGCAGCAGAAGGCCCACCCGATGCGCGCCCGCAGGCTCCGTGCCCGGCATGATGCTGGTGATGCGCCCGCCTTCGACCGTCACCGTCACATTCTCGGCCCAGCCTCCGGCCAGCAATGCCTGTTCCGCCCAAATCTTCGCCATGCTTTTTCTCCGCGTTCATCCTGTTGACAGGAATAATATGTATAGACATAATAAATCGAAGCGGCGGGGGAATCAAGGTGGCAATCGAGATCACGGACAGCGAAAACCGGGTTATTGCGGGGGTCGGCATTGCCGGGGCCGCAGGTGGTCCTTTTCCGCAGGGCGCGGTTGCGATCGGCTCTGGTCGTATCCTGTGGGTTGGCGCGGAAGCCGATTTGCCGCTGGATTATTCGGGGTTCGCCTGGATCGAGGGCGAGGGTCGCCTGCTGACCCCCGCCTTTGTCGACTGCCACACCCATATCGTTCATGGCGGACACAGGGCGCGCGAATTCGGGATGCGGCTGGAGGGGGCGTCCTATGAGGAGGTCGCGCGGGCCGGGGGCGGGATCGTGTCCACTGTCCGGGCGACGCGGGGGGCGGATGTCGACAGCCTCGTGGCGCAGGCGCTGCCGCGTCTCGATGCGCTGCTGGCCGAAGGCGTTTCCTGCGTGGAGGTCAAATCCGGCTATGGGCTCGATCTGGAGACGGAGCTTCGGATGCTGCGTGCCGCGCGCGCCTTGGCAAAGGTGCGTCCGGTGCGCATCCGCACCTCTTTCCTCGGTGCCCATGCCGTCCCTGCGGATTATGCCGATCGCGCCGATGCCTATATCGACGAGATCTGCATCCCCGCGCTGCGCGCTGCCCATGCCGAGGGGCTGGTCGATGCGGTAGACGGGTTCTGCGAGGGAATAGCTTTCGATACCAAGCAGATTGCCCGTGTCTTTGATGTGGCGCGTGAACTTGCACTGCCTGTGAAACTCCATGCCGAACAGTTGTCCCACATCGGCGGCACGGCGCTTGCCGCGCAATATGGCGCGCTGTCGGTCGATCATGTGGAATATGCGACCGAGGCCGATGCCGCGCTGCTCGCCGCTTCCGGCACGGTGGCGGTGCTGCTGCCGGGGGCCTTCTACGCCATCCGTGAGACACAGATGCCCCCGGTTGCGGCCTTCCGCGCCCATGGCGTGCCGATGGCGCTGGCCACCGATTGCAACCCCGGCTCCTCGCCCCTGACCTCGCTTCTGCTGGCGATGAACATGGGCTGCACCCTCTTTCGCCTGACACCTGATGAAGCGTTGCGCGGTGTCACCGAACATGCCGCCCGCGCGCTGGGCCTGACCGATACCGGTGTGATCGCACCGGGGATGCGCGCCGATCTGGCACTCTGGTCGGTCGAAACCCCGGCCGAGCTTGCCTATCGCTTCGGCTTCAACCCGCTACACACCCGGATTTTCGGAGGCTCTGAATGATCCTGACACCCGGGGCGACCACGCTCGCCCAGCTTGAAACCCTTTGGCGCGGCGCCGGCATCGCACAGCTTGATCCCACAGCCCGTCCGGGGGTGGAGGCCGCCGCTGCACAGGTTGCCGCCGCCGCCCGGGGCGAGGCTGCGGTCTACGGCGTGAACACCGGCTTCGGCAAACTTGCCTCGGTCAAGATCGCGCCGAAAGACACCGCCACCCTGCAACGCAACCTCATCCTGTCGCATTGCTGCGGTGTGGGCGAGGCGCTGGACGAGGCCACGACCCGGCTGATGATGGCGTTGAAACTGCTGTCGCTGGGGCGCGGGGCGTCGGGCGTGCGCTGGGCGGTGATCGCGCAGATCGAGGCGATGCTTGTGGCAGGCGTGATCCCGGTCGTGCCGTCGCAAGGGTCTGTCGGGGCCTCGGGCGATCTTGCACCCTTGGCCCACATGACCGCCGCCATGATCGGCGAAGGTGAGGCGCTGTATCAGGGCACCCGGATGCCGGGCGGGGCGGCACTGGCGGCGGCGGGGCTCGCGCCTTTGACCCTTGGGCCGAAGGAAGGCCTCGGCCTGATCAATGGCACGCAATTTTCCACGGCGCTGGCACTGACGGGCCTGTTCCGGGGCTGGCGCGCTGCGGCAACCTCGCTGGTCACGGCCAGCCTTTCGACCGATGCGATCATGGGATCGACCGCCCCCTTGCAGGCCGAGATCCACACACTTCGCGGCCATCGCGGCCAGATCGAGGTGGCGGGCCGGATGCGGGCCATCATGGACGGATCGGTGATCCGCGAAAGCCACCGGGACGGCGATACCCGCGTGCAGGATCCCTATTGCATCCGCTGCCAGCCGCAGGTGGCAGGGGCGGCAGTGGACCTTCTGCGCTTTGCCGCGACCACGCTGGAAACCGAGGCCAACGCCGTCACCGACAATCCGCTGGTCATCTCCACCGGCATCTTTTCGGGGGGCAATTTCCACGCCGAACCCGTGGCCTTCGCCGCCGACATCATCGCGCTGGCGCTGGCCGAGATCGGCGCCATCGCGCAGCGCCGCGTGGCCC
Source organism: Pseudorhodobacter sp. (assembly GCA_046295215.1). GTDB lineage: Bacteria > Pseudomonadota > Alphaproteobacteria > Rhodobacterales > Rhodobacteraceae > Szabonella. The sequence continues at coordinate 25,827 of JBKBNP010000001.1, forward strand.
TGATGGTGGACCCGACGCTGAGCCACGACCTGCCGCCCTTCCTGACCCCCGATCCCGGCCTCAATTCCGGCCTGATGATTGCCGAGGTCACGACAGCGGCGCTGATGAGCGAGAACAAGCATCTGGCGAACCCCTGTTCGACCGACAGCACGCCGACCTCCGCCAATCAGGAGGATCACGTGTCGATGGCTGCCCATGGCGCGCGCCGTCTGGGCCGGATGAATGACAATCTGGCCGTGATCCTGGGGGTGGAGGCGCTCTGCGCCGCGCAAGGCGTGGATTTCCGCGCGCCGCTCTCCACCTCGCCTGCGCTGCAGCAGGTGATGACGGTGATCCGCGCCGCCAGCCCCGCCCTGACCACCGACCGCTATCTTGCGCCCGACATCGCCGCCGCCGCCGCCCTTGTGGCCGATGGCGCGCTGATCCGCGCCGCATCGCTTGATGATTTCGCGCTCTGACGCGACCCAACAGAAAGGCCGCCGCCATGACCAACCCGCGCCACAACACCCGCGACATCTATCCTGCCACCGGCACCGAGATCACCGCCAAAAGCTGGTTGACCGAGGCGCCCTTGCGGATGCTGATGAACAACCTGCACCCCGATGTGGCCGAAAACCCGCATGAGTTGGTGGTTTACGGCGGCATCGGCCGCGCCGCCCGCACATGGGAGGATTTCGACCGCATCTGCGCCGAGTTGCGCAAACTCGACGACGACCAGACGCTGATCGTGCAATCGGGCAAACCCGTGGGCGTGTTCCGCACCCACAAGGACGCCCCGCGCGTGCTGATTGCGAATTCAAACCTCGTGCCGCATTGGGCGACCTGGGACCATTTCAACGAGTTGGATAAAAAAGGTCTGGCCATGTATGGCCAGATGACCGCCGGATCGTGGATCTATATCGGCACGCAAGGCATCGTGCAGGGCACGTTCGAAACCTTTGCCGAAGCCGGCCGCCAGCATTACGGCGGCAGCCTGAAAGGCCGCTGGATCCTGACCGGTGGCTTGGGCGGCATGGGCGGCGCGCAGCCGCTCGCCGCCGTCATGGCGGGGGCTTGCTGCCTGACCGTGGAATGTGATGAAACCCGCGCCGATTTCCGCATCCGCACCCGTTATTGCGATGAAAAGGCCCATACGCTTGATGACGCGCTGGCGATGATCGACGCCTGGACCAAGGCGGGTGAGGCGAAATCGGTGGCGCTGATCGGCAATGCGGCGGAGATATTCCCCGAGATTTTCCGCCGCATGAAGGCGGGCGGCATGCGCCCCGACATCGTGACCGACCAGACCTCGGCGCATGATCCGATCCATGGCTATCTGCCGCTCGGCTGGACCGTCGCCGAATGGCGCGCGAAACAGGAAAGCGATCCCAAGGCCGTGGAAAAGGCCGCCCGCGCCAGCATGAAAACCCATGTCGCCGCCATGGTCGATTTCTGGAATGCAGGCGTGCCGACACTGGATTACGGCAACAACATCCGGCAGGTGGCTCAGGAGGAAGGGCTTGAAAACGCCTTTGCCTTCCCCGGCTTCGTGCCCGCCTATATCCGGCCGCTGTTCTGCCGGGGCATCGGCCCCTTCCGCTGGTGCGCCCTCTCGGGCGATCCCGAGGATATCTACAAGACCGATGCCAGGATGAAGGAACTCTTCCCCGACAACACGCATCTGCACAACTGGCTCGACATGGCGCGCGACCGCATCGCCTTTCAGGGCCTGCCCGCCCGCATCATGTGGATCGGGCTGGGGGATCGCCACCGCGCCGGCCTTGCCATCAACGAAATGGTCCGCAATGGCGAACTGAAAGCCCCCGTTGTGATCGGCCGCGACCACCTCGATTCGGGCTCCGTCGCCTCGCCCAACCGTGAAACCGAGGCGATGAAGGATGGCTCCGATGCTGTCAGTGACTGGCCGCTGCTCAATGCGCTCCTGAATTGTGCATCGGGTGCCACATGGGTCAGCCTGCATCATGGCGGTGGCGTCGGCATGGGTTTCTCGCAGCACTCCGGCATGGTTATCTGCTGCGATGGAACCGAGGACGCCGACCGCCGCATCGCAAATGTTCTGTGGAACGACCCGGCCACGGGCGTCATGCGCCATGCCGATGCGGGCTATGACATCGCCATCGACTGTGCGCGCGAACATGGCCTCAACCTGCCTGCGATCCTGAAAGACTGATGCGCCGCCGCTTCCCCCTTTTTCTGTCCGAAAATATCCTCGGGGGGAGGCCGGACCGGCCCTGCCGGTCTGGCCGTGGGGGGCAGACAGCCCCCCAGTCGCGGCCTGCAACCCGCACCAACCCGACAAGACCGAAACCACCCAACAAGGAGAGACCCAGATGAAAAGACGTTCCTTTCTCACCAAGGCCGGGCTCGGTGCCGCCAGCCTCGGCGCGGCCACGCTCGCCGCCCCCGCCCTCGCGCAGGATGTGCGCAAATGGCGCCTTGTCTCCGCCTGGCCGCGCAATCTGCCGGGCCCCGGTGTCGCCGCGCAGATGCTCGCCGACCGCATCACCGCCCTGTCCGGGGGCCGCATCGAGGTCGAGCTTTTCGCCGCCGGTGAAATCGTCCCGGGGCCGGGCGTGTTCGATGCCGTTGCCGAAGGCACTGCGGAAATCTACCACGCGGTTCCCGCCTATTGGGGGTCGAAATCCAAGGGCATCCTGCTGTTCGGCTCGCAGCCCCTTGGTCTGACGGCTATAGAACAACATGGCTGGATGCTTCACGGCGGCGGGCAGGCGCTCTATGACGAGATGTATGGCCGTTTTGGCCTCAAGCCCTTCCTCTGTGGCAATTCGGGACCGCAATGGGCAGGCTGGTTCCGCAACGAAATCAACTCTCTCGACGATCTCAAGGGCCTGAAATACCGCACCACCGGCCTCAATTCCGAAGTCATGTCGAAACTCGGCGTGGCGGTGGAGGCGATGTCGGGCCCCGCCATGTTCCAGGCGCTGCAATCGGGTGCGCTGGATGCAGGCGAATTCATCGGGCCGTGGTCGGATTCTGCCCTCGGCCTCTATCAGGTCGCCAAGAACTACTACGGTCCGGGCGTGGGTGAACCCTCCTCGGCCGAGGAATGTGCGATCAACCTCGCGGTCTGGAACGACCTGCCGGATGATCTGAAACAGGCGGTGCAGGCGGCGGCGGAAAGCATCTACAACCCGGTTCTGACCGAATACAACACCAAGCACGCGCTGGCCTTGCGCGATCTGGTCAGCCAGCACGGTGTCATCATCCGCGAATGGCCCGAGGAAATCATCGTCGCCATGGGCAATGCCATGGGCGAGGTGGTGAACGAGCTTCTCGCCTCCGACGACGAACTCGTCGTCCGCATCACCCAAAGCTTCCTCGACTACCGCAAGCTGATGGTGGAATACATGCCCCATGCCGAAAACGGGCAGATGAACGCGCGCGGGCTCGACTACAACTACGGCGGATAAGAAACTGGCGGGGCGGATTTGTCCGCCCCGCCGCACCAAAGGGGGGCGCAGGGGATGCAGCGGATTGCGGACGGGCTGGACCACATCAACCGTGGGGTGGGGGCAGTGACGATGTGGGCGGCGCTGGCCATGGTGCTGGTGCAATTCGCCATCGTCCTGATGCGCTATGTCTTTGGCTACACCTCCATCTTCATCAATGAATCGGTGCTTTACCTGCATGCCTCGCTGTTCATGCTGGGGGCGGGCTACACGCTGTTGATCGGTGGCCATGTGCGGGTCGATATCTTCTATGCGACGGCAAGCGCCCGGACCAAGGCGATGATCGACATTTTCGGCCATCTGGTGCTGCTGGCCCCGGCCACGCTGATGCTGCTTTACTGGTCCTGGCCGACGGTCAGCCGGTCCTGGGCGATCCGGGAGGGGGCGATGTCGGTGGGCGGCATCCCGGCCTCCTATCTTCTCAAGACTCTCATTCCGGCCTTTTGCATCCTTTTGCTGATCCAGGGGATTTCGGCGCTGATCCGCGATGTGATCCGCCTTGCGGGAGGTGCGCGCGATGGCGCTTGATCTGTGGATGTTCGCGGCCCTCATTGCCGTGATCCTGATGGGCTATCCGGTGGCCTTTTCCATCGCGGGTGTCGCCACGGCCTTTGCGCTGATCGGCTGGTGGGCGGGGGAATTCAACCTGTCGCTGATGGGCGCGCTCGGTCAGCGGTTTTTTGCGGTGATGACGAACCCGGTGCTGACGGCGATTCCGCTGTTCGTGCTGATGGGCGTGGTCCTGGAAAAATCCCGCATCGCCGAGGATCTTCTGGAAACCATGGGGCGCCTGTTTGGCTCGGTTCGCGGGGGCCTGGGCGTGTCGGTCATGCTGGTGGGGGCGCTGCTGGCGGCCTCCACCGGCATCGTGGGGGCGACGGTCGTGGCCATGGGCATGATCGCGCTGCCCGCGATGCTGCGCAACGGCTACAACCCGCGTCTGGCCTCGGGCATGGTCTGCACCGCTGGAACGCTGGGACAGATCATCCCGCCCTCGACGCTGCTCATCATCCTGGCCGAGGTGATGTCCTCGGCCTTCCAGCAGGCGCAGTTCCGGCAGGGCAAGTTTTCCATTGAAACCATCTCGGTCGGCCAGACTTTCGCCGCCGCCCTGATCCCGGGGCTGTTGCTGGTGGCAATTTACGTCGCCTATATCCTGATCCGCGCGGCCTTGGTGCCATCGGACGCGCCCGCGATGCGCGAACAGGCGGTCCGGCCCGGTTTGGGCGAAATCGGTGGGGCGATCCTGCCGCCCGTTTTGCTGATCGTGGCGGTTCTGGGCGCGATTCTCGGCGGCGTCGCTTCGCCCAATGAGGCGGCGAGCGTGGGGGCCGTGGGCGCGATCCTGCTGGCCGGCTACCGGCAGGGGGCACCGCGCTGGCTGATGATTGCGGGGGCGGGGGCGCTTCTGGCGCTGGCCGTGGCGGCACGGGCGGCCCCCGTGCGGCTGGCGCGGTCCGATACCGGAGCCTTTGAATATGCGCTTGCCGTGCTTTATTCTGGGCTTGCGCTGGTCGGGCTGCTGGCGATTGCGGTTGCGATTGTTGCCGCTTTCCGGCGCGGGGTCATGGTGCCCGCGATGCGGCAGACGCTGTCTGTCACCTCGATGATCTTTGCCACGATCCTGATGGCGTCCTTCTTCAGCCTCGTCTTTGTAGGCCTCGGCGGCGAACACCGCGTGGCGGCCATTCTGGAGGCGCTGCCGGGCGGGGCAACGGGGGCGCTGATCTTTGCGATGGCCTTCATCTTCGTCCTCGGGTTCTTCCTCGATTTCGTGGAAATCTCGGTGATCCTGCTGCCGCTTCTGATCCCGCCGCTGATCCTGATGGGGCATGACCCGATCTGGCTGGCGGTGCTGGTGGCGGTGAACCTGCAAACCTCCTTCCTGACGCCGCCCTTCGGTTTTTCGTTGTTCTACCTGCGGGGGGCGGCGCCGCCCGAGGTGACGACGGGGATGATCTATCGCGGCGTCGTGCCCTTCATCGGCTTGCAGATCCTCGCCATGCTGATCCTGTGGCTGTTGCCGGGCGTGTCCACATGGCTGCCGCGCGCGGTGTTCTGACCGGTCAGGGCACCAGCCCCGGCAGCGTGCCCTGTGCGAGGCAGGCGCGCAGATGGTCGGCAAAGGCGGTGACGATCCGCGCGCTGTGTTCGGCGCGCTTGCGGGCAAGCCCCAGCACCATCGGCCTTTGCATTCCTGCGATCGGCACATAACGCAGCGCAGCCCCATCCGGGGAGAGCGCAACGCCGGGTCGCAGATTGATGAGCCCATATCCGAACCCGTTGCCCACCAGCGATTGCATCACCCCCATATTGTCGCAGCGTTCGGTGATGTGCGGTCGCAGACCCGCTGCCTGAAACAGCGCCATGAAATAATCCCGGCTGTGCGGCAGATCGAGCAGAACGAGCGGTTCGCGCGCCAGTTGCTCCAGCGACACCGCATCCCCTGTCGCCAGCGGATGCCCCTCGGGCAGCACGGCATGCAGCGGCAGATCCAGAAGCGGCTCGAACAGCGTGGTTTTCGGCAGGTCGAGGTCATAGGTCAGCGCCACATCGATTTCGCCCCGGTCAAGATAATGCATCAAGGCCGCCTGATGGGCCGCCTGCATCGAAATCCGCGCCTCGGGGCAGGCATCGGTAAAACTGCGGCGCAGCGGCCCCATCAGCAAGGGGGCAAAAGTGACAAGGCAGCCGATGGAAATCGGCCCGCCCACGGTCTGCGCAATGTCTGCCGCCAGATCGCCGAGTGCGCCCGCTTCCTCCAGCAGGGCTGCCGCACGCTCCATCAGCCGCTGGCCCGCATCGGTCAGCGCCAGTCCCTGCGCGTGCTGGCGGGTGAAAAGCGGCAGCCCGAACTCCGCCTCAAGCTGCGCGATGGCGGTGGACAGCGATGGCGCGGAGACATTGACCTGCCGCGCCGCCGCACTCAGGCTGCCCGCGCGGCCCACGGCCACGAAATACTCAAGTTGACGAAAGGTGAATCGCAGCGCCATGGCGGGATGATGCGGGCAGGGCGGGGAATTGCCAAGGGCTGCCTCGGGGCGCGCTTGCGCTGCCTGCCCCCGGGGGGTAGGTCTGGCTGATGCTTTCCTATCAACACCATTATCACGCGGGCAATCCGGCCGATGTCCACAAGCACGCGGTTCTCGCGTGGATGCTCGACTACCTGACGCAGAAGGACAAACCGCTCAGCTATATTGAAACCCATGCGGGCCGGGGGCTCTATGACCTCACCGCTCCCGAGGCGCTGAAAACGGGCGAGGCGGCGCAGGGGGTTGCGCGGCTGGAGGCCCGGTTTGCACCGGATCACCCGTGGCGGCGGCTGCTGGCGCAACTGCGCGGTCTCAAGGGCGCCGATGCCTATCCCGGCTCGCCCTTTCTCGCCGCGCTGGCGCTGCGTCCGGGGGACCGCATCCATCTGGCCGAACTGCACCCGCAGGAACATGCGGCGCTGTCCTATCACCTTGCGCCCTATGATGTGTCGATCCGGCAGGAGGACGGCATCGCGATGGCGCTGTCGCTGACGCCGCCTACCCCGCGCCGGGGGCTGATGCTGATCGACCCGTCCTGGGAGGTGAAGGCGGAATACGAAACCATCCCCAAGGCGGTTGAGGATCTGGCGCGGAAGTGGAATGTCGGCATCATCGCGCTCTGGTATCCGCTGCTGGCGATGGGGGCGCATAATTCCATGCTGGAACGGCTGCAAGCTTCCTTTCCGGACGCCATGCGCCATGAGGTCCGCTTTCCGCCCGTCCGCGAAGGGCACCGGATGGTCGGGTCGGGCATGTTCATCGTGAACCCGCCCTGGGGGCTGGCGGACGAGACCGCGCGGATTTCACGGATCTTCAACCGGAAAGGATGAGGAATGGCCAAAGGATACTGGATTGCCCATGTCGATGTCGCGGATGCGGCGGCCTATGAGGCCTATCGCGCCGCCAATGCCGCACCCTTTGCCGAACATGGCGCGCGGTTTCTGGTGCGGGGCGGGCCACAGGATGTGATGGAGGGGCAGGCGCGGGCGCGGACCGTGGTGATCGAGTTCCCCAGTCTGGAAGCCGCACGCGCCTGCTATCACAGCGCCGCCTATCAGGCCGCCAAGGCCCTGCGCGATCTGGTGGCGACGGGGGATCTGGTGATCATTCAGGGTTGGGAGGGCTGATCCGCCCGCAATCCTGTTGCCCGCGCGCCTGATCCTGCGGTCCGGTTCTGCCTGTCACGCCCGGGGCAGGTGCTTTCGCCAAAGTGAGACGTGACAAGCCTGATTTCATCTTGGCGGAAATACCTCGGGGGGTGAGGGGGGCAGCGCCCCCCTTTTCTTGTTCACAGCGCGGAGCGGCCTGCCCGCACCCGCCGCCAGAACCGCGCCATCAGAAGCACGGCGGCCACCGTCAGTCCCACGGTCAGCCCCAGCCAGAGCCCGGCCCCCCCAAGACCCAGCGGAAAGGCCAGCAGATAGCTTACAGGGATGCCCACCACCCAGTAGCTGATCGAGGCCAGCCACATCGGCACCTTCGTATCCCGCATCCCGCGCAGAAATCCAAGCGCCATGACCTGTGCCGCATCGACCATCTGAAAAAGCGCCGACAGGGCCAGCAGCAGCGTGCCGAAGGCGATGATCGCCCCGGCCTGCGGGTCGTTGTTGTCGAGAAACAGCGAGACGATCGGCGCAGGCAGGGTCAGGAACAGAACGACCATCGACAGTCCGAACAGGAAGGACAATCCCATGGCCACCTTGGCCGCATCGCGCAGGCGGCGGGCATCATTCATCCCGGCCGCGCGACCGATGCGGATGGTGGCCGCATTCGACAGGCCCAGATGCACCATGAAGGCCAGCGCCGTCACCTCCAGCGCGATGCCATGGGCCGCCAGTTCCATCGTGCCGATCCAGCCCATCATCAGGGCCGAGGCCTGAAAGAGGCTCCCCTCCGCCAGCCCTGTCAGCCCGATCGGCCAGCCCAGCCGGAACACCTGCCCGAAAGCCTGCCAGTCGGGCCGCCAGAAGCGTTGGAAGAGCGCGAAACGGCGCAGGCCCGGCACCAGATGGGCATAGATCGCAAGGCCCAGAAAACTCGCCGCCTGCACCACGACCGAGGCGATGGCCGCCCCCCGCACGCCCAGTTCCGGCGCGCCGGCATTGCCGAAGATCAGCATCCAGTTCAGCCAGACATTCAGCCCCACCGCCGCCAGCGTGACCCACAGCACGACCTGTGTCCGTTCCAGTGCCGACAGATAGCTTTTCAGCGTCATGACCAGCAGCGCCGGGATCATGCCCAGCCCCGCAATGCGCAGATAATCCTGCGCCAGAAGCGACACATCCGGATGTTGGCCAAGCGCCAGCAGGATCGGTTCCGCCCACCAGAACACCGGATAGCAGACCGCGCCGAAGAGGATCGAAAGCCAGAGCCCCATCCGCGCATCGCGCCGCACCTGCGCCTCTTCGCCGCGCCCGAGGGCCTGCGCCACCATCGGCATCACCGCCTGCGCAAAGCCCGATCCGAGGATGAACACCACAAAGAACATCGAAGCGCCAAGGACGACCGAGGCAAGTTCGGTCACGCCATACCAGCCCAGCATCACCGTATCGGTGACATGCAGCATCATCTGCGCCAGATGACTGCCGATCAGCGGCAGACCAAGCGCAAGCGTCGCCTTTGCATGGGCGCCCAGGGAAAGGGTGGGTTGCGGTGTCATTGCAGCGGCATATCCTCAGGCCGTGCGGCGGGCAAGGGGCGGGCTGAGGGACCGTTTCCGGGCGGGGTTTTCCGCCACAGGAGCGCCGTCGCGGCCTTGACGGCGCAGACCGGAACCCTCACTCTCCGCCCGCTTCAAGACCCCCTCGCAGAAAGCCCGCAGATGACCCGCAGAACCCCGCCATTCGCCGCGTTTGAATGGATGATCGCCTGGCGCTATCTGCGCGCGCGGCGGGCAGAGGGCGGGGTCAGCGTGATGACCTGGATCAGCCTTGTCGGCATCACACTGGCGGTCTTTGCACTGATCGCCACGATGTCCGTGCGTGCGGGATTCCGGGCGGAATTCGTCGATACGATCCTCGGGGCCAATGCCCATGTCACGGTCTATGCCGGGGCACATCAGGCCGCCGATGGCCGCATGATCCGCAGTTTCGAGGATTATGACGCCATCGCGGCGCGGGTGGCGACGGTGCCCTTCGTCACGCGTGCGGCCCCCGTGGTCAAGGGGCAGGTCATGGCCAGCAACGAGGGCCGCTCGGCAGGTGTGGAGGTGACGGGCATCCGGCTGCAAGATCTGCGCACCATTCCCCGCATCGGCGACGGGGCTGAAAATGCGACTGGTGAAATCGGACGGTTCGACGAGGGCATCGCCATCGGGTCGGGCGTCGCGCGGGAACTGGGGATACGTCTGGGCGACAGGATGCGGCTGATCTCGCCCGACGGGGTGCGCACGGCCTTCGGCACCAGTCCGCGGGTTTCGGCCTATGAGGTGGTCTATATCTTCACCGCCGGGCGCTATGACATCGACCGCACCCGGGTCTACATGCCGCTGGAGGAGGCGCAGAATTATTTCAACCGCGAGGGGCTGGCCGACGAGATCGAGGTCATGCTGACCCGGCCCGATGCGGTGAACGAGGCTCTGTTGCCCCTGATGCGGGCGGGGGGGGATCATGCGCTGGTCTGGACATGGCGCGACGCCTCCGGCGCCTTTCTGCGCGCGCTGGATATCGAGGACAATGTGATGTTCATCATCCTGTCGATCCTCGTGCTGATCGCGGCGATGAACATTGTTTCGGGCCTCATCATGCTGGTCAAGAACAAGGGCCGCGACATCGGCATCCTGCGCACGATGGGACTGACCGAGGGGGCGGTCTTGCGGGTGTTCTTCATCTGCGGGGCGTTCACGGGCATCATCGGCACGCTGTTCGGGGTGATCCTCGGCTGCCTCTTCGCGATCTATATCGATCCGATCTTCAGCCTTGTGAACTATGTCTCGGGCGGCGGGGTCTGGGATCCGTCGATCCGGGGGATCTATGCCCTGCCCGCGAAACTGCAGGTCTGGGACGTGGCGGCGGCGGTGGCGCTGTCGCTGGGATTGTCCTTTGTCGTCACGATCTTTCCCGCACGGCGCGCGGCGCGGATGAACCCGGTGGAGGCGCTGCGCTATGAGTGATCCGATGCTGGTGCTGGAGGGGATCACCAAATCCTACAATCGCGGCAAACCGTCCGAGGTGACGGTGCTGCGTGAGGCGAGCCTGAGCGTGGCGCGGGGCGAGGTCGTGGCGCTGGTGGCACCCTCGGGGGCCGGGAAATCGACACTGCTGCATATCGCGGGGCTTCTGGATACCGCCGATGCCGGGCGCGTGGTTCTGGGCGCGCGCGACATGGGCGGGCTTGGCGACCGGGCGCGGACCGAGGCGCGGCGGCGCGAGGTCGGGTTCATCTATCAGTTTCATCATCTGCTGCCGGAGTTTTCGGCGCTGGAGAATGTGGTTCTGCCGCAGCTTGCGGATGGGGTTCCGCAAAGGGAGGCGACAGCGCGCGCGCTGGATCTGCTGACGCGCGTGGGCGTGGAGGCGCGGGCCGCGCATCGCCCGGCGGCCCTGTCGGGCGGGGAGCAGCAGCGGGTCGCCTTCTGCCGCGCATTGGCAAATGCGCCGGGGCTGCTGCTGGCGGACGAGCCGACCGGGAATCTTGATCCCGGCACCTCGGATCAGGTGTTCGGGGTGTTGATGAAGATTGTGCGCGACACCGGACTGTCGGCGCTGATTGCCACGCACAACCTTGAACTGGCCGGGCGTATGGACCGGATCGTGCGGCTGCATCAGGGGCAGGTGGTGGTCTAGGGCGCAATTTCTGAGCGCGCGCAGGGGGGCTGTCTGCCCCCCTCGGATTTGCGGGGCAAATCCTCACCCCCCGAAGGTATTTGAGCAAGGTGGAAGGGGGAGGGCTGCGGGTCACGCGGCCCTCATGCGTTTGTGTAAAGCCTTGTGAGGCCATTCTGCATAAAAGGGTGCGAGAACCCAAGGAGATACGATGCCCCTTCGCTTGCGATCATTCCGGTTTGCCCTTGCCGCCTTGCTGGCGGGAGGGGTTGGGTTTGCGGCCGCTGCGGGGCCGGTGCCCTTTGACAGCGGCTGGACAACGCAGCGGTTTTCGCTGTTCTCGTCGAACAGCTACGGGTTGCAGGGCAAGGTGCTGACGATCGCGTCGGATGCTTCCGTTTCGCTGATCTATCGGCGGCTGGACCCGGGGAACTGGGCCGCGCGCCGTGCAAGTTGGGGATGGGAGGTGACCGAAGGGGTGCCTGCGACCGATCTTGCCCGGAAGGGTGGCGATGACCGCAATGCCTCGCTCTATTTCGTGTTCATGCCGGAGGCGGAGGCGCGCGCACTGGGGCCGAGGGCCAATATCCGGCAGCTTCTGGGGGCGGAGACGGCGCGGGTGCTGGTCTATGTCTGGGGCGACCGGCGCGCGCGGGGAACGCAGCTTTCCAGCCCCTATCTGGGGGCGCGGGGCAAGACGGTGATCCTGCGGCCAGCGGGGACGGGAGCGCATCGCGAAAGCGTCGATCTGGCGGCGGACTACGCGCGCGCCTTCGGCGGCACTCCGGGTGCGCTGGTGGGGCTCGCGGTTTCGGCCGACAGCGATGACACGAAAAGCCGCATCCGCGCCCGGATCACGGGGCTTTCGCTGAACTGAACTGGATCAGCGCGATCCCCGCCAGCATCAGCGCGATCCCGCCCGCCCGCGTCAGGGTCATCGGTTTTGACAAGGCGCCGAAGAGGCCGAAATGGTCGATCAGTCCGGCGGCGATCATCTGGCCCAGCAGGACAAAGAACACCGCATTGCCGACCCCGAAGCGGGGCGCGACGGTTGTGATGGAAATGACATAGAAGGCCACCAGCAGCCCCGCGAGAAACAGATGCTTTGGCTGGATCGGTGCCAGCCGGAGCGGGTCGGTCCCGGTGGTGAGAAGCGTCACGACCGAGGCCGCCAGAAAGGCCACGACAAAGAGAATCATCGCAGAGGCAGCCGGACTGCCGATGCGCGCACCAAGCTGGGCGTTGAGTGCTGCCAGGACAGGAATCCCGATCCCCGCTGCCAGCATGACGAGAGCATAGCGAAGCGTGTCGGCGGCCATGGATTTTGTCCGGGTTGGAAATGTCACTGTCACCCTAGCAGCGGGAAAGGCGGGGTCAATCCACCGCCAATGCGGCCACGGCACCCGGCATTTCGGGCGTAAGCCCCGCGATTTCGAGGATCAGCTTGCGCCGGACGGCGGCGGCAAAGCTCTCGCCGCTGTCGGCGGTCACGACAAATGCCCCGGGGCCGCCAATGATGAGCCGCTCGTAGGCTGCTTCCAGCCCGCCATGGGCGCGGCCGGGATCGTCGGGGCGCAGGATCGGCAGGGCATTGATCGTGATGCCTGCCGCCAGCACTTCGGCGCGCGCCTCGGCGATCGGCGGGCCGGACCAGTTGTTCGCACTGTCACCGGAAAAGTCGATCACCTGCCGAAGTCCCGTGAGGCCATTCGTCTCGATCAGCCGCTTGCCTTCCAGCAGGGCCGCACCGATGGCATTGCGGCCATAGGCCTGACGCGGGGGCACAATCAGCGCATCGGCAAAGGCCCGTGCCGCCTCCGGCCCGTCGATGATGCTCCAGCCCACCACCGTCGCCTGATTGCTGGCCCATTCAACATAGGTGACGGCAATCGACCCGGTGAGGTTGGACGTGATCGCCCGGATCACGCCCGGATCGGTGATGGCCGTGGCATAGCCTTGCCGCTGGAACCTGATTTCGCCTTCGTCGATGGAGCCCGAGGCATCCGCCAGCAGCACCAGTTCCAGATCCACCTCCCGCGCGGCGAGCGGCAGGGCGAAGACCAGCGCAAGGAGGAATGTAAAGATCCGCATCCGGAAAACGTAGTGCCGGTGCGGTGCAGGGCAAGCAGGATCAGGCGGCCGGGCCGGACTGCCGTTGCAGTTTCACCGGCTCACTGCGCCCCAGACGAAGGAAATGCGCCATGAAGGGTTTGGTCGCGTCGTCCTCCCGCGTGGCGGCGTAAAGCCGCTTGGTGACGGTCTGCGGACCCAGCGGGCGGGTGATGTAATCGGCATGGCTGCGGATGTCGCGCACCACCCAGTCGGGCAGCACGGAAACCCCGCGGTTCGACCCCACCAGCATCAGGATCACCGCCGTCAGTTCGACCGCCCGCGTGCCGCGCGGTTCCACCTTTGCGGGTGTCAGCAGTTCGGAAAAGATGTCGAGCCTGTCGCGGCTGACAGGATAGGTAATCAGCATCTGGTCGCGGAAATCCTCGGCCTCGATATAGGGTTTTGCGGCCAGAGGATGCTGCGAGGAGGCAACGAACACGGGGTGATAGTCGAACAGGGGATTGAAGGTCACGCCCGCCAGCGCCACCGGGTCGGAGGAAATCACGAGGTCCACCTCCTCGCGTTGCAGGGCGGGCAGCGCCTCGAAGGCAAGGCCGGCGCGGATGTCCACATCGACCTCGGGCCAGGCGCGGCGGAAGAGTTCCAGCACCGGAAACAGCCATTCGAAACAGGCGTGACATTCGATGGCGATATGCAGCCGCCCGGTCTTTCCAGACCGCAGGCCCCGGAATTCCTCTTCCAGCGCGTCGATCTCGGGCAGGATGCGCTCGGCCAGCCGCAGCATCCTGATCCCTGCCGCCGAAAGTTTCAGGGGTTTCGAGCGGCGCACGAACAATTCGACCCCGGCCTGATCCTCCAGCCCCTTGACCTGATGGCTCAGCGCCGATTGCGTCATGTTGAGCATGTCGGCGGCGCGGGCGAGGCCGCCCGCCTGATGGATGGCCCGGATCGTGCGCAGATGGCGGAACTCGACGTGCATTATGTGGTGAACCTCATATTGATCTTGAGAATTATGAAATTGTCTCACATTCCCAAATCAGCGACAAGAGGGGCCAGAGCAGGAGCATAAGCCATGACCGTCCAACCGCGCATTTCCTTCGAATTCTTCCCGCCGCAGACGCTGGACGCGTCTTTCCGGCTGTGGGAGACGGTTCAGGCGCTGGCGCCTCTGGCCCCGGAATTCGTGTCCGTGACCTATGGAGCGGGCGGCACGACGCGCAGGCTGACCCATGAGGCGGTTGGCACCATCGGGCGCAATTACGGGCTGAATGTCGCGGCTCATCTGACCTGCGTGGAGGCCACGCGCGCCGAGACGATGGAGATCGTGGAGGCTTATGCCGAGGCGGGTGTGCGCGAGATCGTGGCCCTGCGTGGGGATGCCCCCAAGGGCGCGGACCGTTTCACCCCGCATCCTGACGGTTTTGCCTCCTCGGTCGAATTGATCGAGACGCTGGCGGCGACGGGCAAGTTCACCATCCGGGTTGGCGCCTATCCCGAGCCGCATCCCGATGCGGCTGACAGCCTCGCCGATGTGCGCTGGCTCAAGCGCAAGATCGACGCGGGCGCGACCTCGGCAATCACGCAGTTTTTCTTCGAGGCAGATACTTTCCTGCGCTTCCGTGACCTGTGCGCGAAGGAAGGCATCACCGCCCCCATCATCCCCGGCATCCTGCCGATCCAGAGCTGGGACGGCACCAAGAAGTTCGCGGCCCGTTGCGGCTCTGCGGTGCCCTTGCGGCTGGACGAGGCCTTCGCCAATGCCAAACGCGACGGGCGCGAGGATCTGCTGGCGCTGACGCAATGCACCACGCTTTGCACAAGGCTGATCGAGGAAGGCGTGGAGGATCTGCATTTCTACACGCTCAACCGCCCCGGCCTGACGCGCGATGTGTGCCATGCGCTCGGTGTCACGCAGCAGGTCGTTCTGGAAAAGGTCGCCTGACCGGGCGAGCCGGGTTTCGGCGCTTGGGCAATCGGGATGCGCTACTGCCCCCGTCCGATCCTGGGGATCGAGGATTTCGCAAATTTATACTCGGCGTCGGGATGCTCCGGATGCCCGTCCGTGCGCCGCCAGAAACCGGTGCCGCCATTGGCCAGCCAGAAGGGCAGGGCCATCGCGAACCCGGCCACGAACCCCCCCGCATGTGCCCAATAGGCGACCCCCCCGGTATCCGTTGGTGTTGACCAGCCGCTGAGGATCTGGAGACCGAACCAGATTCCCAGCACCACAAAGGCGGGGACCGGGAAAATCCGGAAAAAGATGATGATGATGAGCAGTATATCGACCTTGGCCTTGGGAAAGAACAGAAGATACCCGCCCATCACCCCCGCAATCGCCCCCGAGGCCCCCACAATGGGGATGGGGGAATACGGTTCCGCCGCAACCTGAACAATGGCCGCCGCCACGCCCGCCAGAAGGTAGAAGGCCAGAAACTTCCCATGGCCCAGCATATCCTCCAGATTGTCGCCGAAGATCCACAGGAACAGCATGTTGCCTGCCAGATGCAACAGCCCCGCATGGACGAACATCGAGGTGAACAGCGTCGAGATTTCCGCGCCTGACGTCAGCCGCGCCGGGATCAGCCCCCAGTCGACATAGAGCATCCCCATCGCGTTCTCGTCGGGCAGGGTGAACCAATAGCCCGCAAAGATCCCGACATTGAGCAGGATCAGCGCATGGGTGACAAAAGGCACCCGCTCGGAGGGGTTGTGATCGCGGATCGGAAACATGGGCAGAGCCTTTCCGATCCGCGCTGTCACGTCAAGCGGGCATGGTGCCGGGAGAGCCCGCGCCTATTCGGCCCCGACCTCGGCCAGCAGTTGCGCATTGCCGCCCGAGGCCGTGGTGTCGATGCAGACATGGCGTTCAAGGCAGGCATGGGCCGCATCGGGCAACCCTCCGATCAACGGCAGGATCGCGCCCGCCCTTGTGGCCAGGGCCTCGGCATAGGCGCGCGCTGTCCCGTCCTCGCCCCACCAGAGCGCACCCGAAAATCCCTCCAGACGCCCCAGTGCCTGCGGATCGAGACAGGCCGCCTCGATGGCCTGCCCCCCCTTGCGCCGGACCGCCTCTGCCTGCGCCAGCGCCTGCGCCGCACTTGGGCCGAGGCACAACAGCGGCGGTCGCGCGAAAGACGACAGCCGGTTGGATTCGCCGGTCGGCCCCGGCAGGTCGGTCACCTCGACCACGCCTGTCGGCAGGCGGGTGGCTGCCAGCGTTCTTGCAATGTCGGCCTCAAGCGCGGGTGTCGCCGGGGTCGCGGGAAGGTCGGGCGCGTCTTGCCTGATGAAACGATGCAGGTAATGCGGCCCGCCCGCCTTGGGGCCGGTGCCCGAAAGCCCTTCTCCGCCAAAGGGTTGACTGCCCACAACCGCGCCGATCTGGTTGCGGTTGACATAGGTGTTGCCGACGCGGATGCGGTCCACCACCTTTTGCACCCGATCGTCGATGCGGGTATGCAGCCCGAAGGTGAGACCGTAGCCGGTGGCGTTCACGGCGTCGATCACCTGTGCCACCTTGCCCGCCGGGAAGGTGGCGATGTGCAGCACGGGGCCGAAAATCTCGCGCTGCATCTCCGCGATGCCTTTGACGCGGATCACCGTGGGGGCAATGAAATGGCCGGTGGCGGGCGCGGACAATTCCTTCAGCACCCGGCCTTCGCTGCGCGCGGTGGCGATATAGGCGGCAATGTCCGCCTGCGCTTCGGCATCGATCACCGGGCCTGTATCGGTTTCCAGATCCCAGGGGTCGCCCGGGGCGAGGTCGTCCATCGCGCCGAACAGCATTTCCTGCACGGTTTCGGCGATGTCCTCCTGCACATAGAGGCAGCGCAGCGCCGAACAGCGTTGACCCGCCGACTGGAAGGCCGAGGCGAGGATGTCGCGCACCGCCTGTTCGGGCAGCGCGGTGCTGTCCACCAGCATCGCATTGAGCCCGCCGGTTTCGGCAATCAGGGGCGCGGAAGGCGCCAGATGCCGCGCCATGGTGCGACGGATCAACAGGGCCGTGTCGGTTGACCCCGTAAAGCAGACTCCGGCCACGCGCGGATCGGAGGTCAGCGCCGCGCCGACCGTGGCGCCCTCACCGGGCAGGAGTTGCAGGGCCGTGGCCGGAACCCCGGCCCGATGCAGCAGCGTGACCGCCAGATGCGCGGTGAGGGGCGTCTGTTCGGCGGGTTTGGCCAGCACCGCATTGCCCGCCATCAGCGCCGCCGCGATCTGCCCGGTGAAAATGGCCAGCGGAAAGTTCCAGGGGCTGATGCAGGTGAACACGCCTTGCGGTGGCGCGGTCAGCGCCTCGCCCTCGGCGGCGTAGTAGCGCAGGAAATCCACTGCCTCGCGCAACTCGCCCACTGCATCCGACAGGGTCTTGCCCGCCTCGCGCGCCAGAACGGCAAAGATCTGCCCGTAGTCCGCCTCGTAGAGATCGGCGGCGCGGCGCAGAACCTCGGCGCGTTCCCGCGGCGCGGCATCCCAGACCCGCGCGGCGGTCAGCGCGGTTTCGACATCGGGGGCACTTGCGGGAAGCACATGGCCCAGAAGTGCGCCCGTTGCCGGATTGTGAAGCGGCGCGCGTTGCCCGCCGGCCACGGGGCCGGCAAGGATCGGGCGCGCCTCGAACAGCGGCGCGCGATGGCGCGCGCGGGCAGCTTCGATCGCCTCGAGATCGCCGCTGTCGGTCAGATCCCAGCCGCGCGAATTGCCCCGAGCGCCAAAAATCTCCGCAGGCCGTTTCAGAACCGGGCTTGCAATGGGATCGGCAGCCTCGATGGCGGCAAAGGGGCAGGTGGCGACCTCGGACGGGGGCACATCCTCATCGACGATCTGGTTGACGAAACTGGAATTGGCCCCGTTTTCCAGCAGGCGACGCACCAGATAGGCCAGAAGGTCGCGATGCGCCCCGACGGGCGCATAGATCCGGCAGCGGGTCTTTTGCGCCTGATGCACGATTTCGTGCAGCCGTTCCCCCATGCCGTGCAGGCGCTGGAATTCAAAGGCGGATGTGTCGGTCGCCATGTCCTGCACGGCAGCAACGGTATGAGCGTTGTGCGTGGCGAATTGCGGATAGATGCGGTCGGTCATACCCAAGAGCTTTTTCGCATTGGCGATATAGCTGACATCGGTGGCCTGCTTGCGGGTGAAGACCGGAAAGCTCTCCAGCCCCAGCACCTGCGCGCGTTTGACCTCGGTGTCCCAATAGGCGCCCTTGACCAGCCGCACCATGATGCGCCGGTCGAGCCGGGTGGCCAGCGCGTGCAGCCAGTCGATCACCGCCCCTGCCCGCCGACCGTAAGCCTGCACCACCACGCCGAACCCGTCCCAGCCCTTCAGCGCGGGGTCCGACAGCACCGCCTCGATCACCTGCAGGGACAAGGCCAGACGGTCGGCCTCCTCGGCGTCGATGTTGAACCCGAGGCCCGCCGCCTTGGCCAGCCCGGCAAGCGCGCGGACGCGGGGCACCAGTTCTTCCATCACGCGGGCGCGCTTGGCGACCTCATAGCGCGGATGCAGGGCCGAGAGTTTCACCGAAATGCCAGGATTCTCGCGGATGTCCCGCGATTTTGCGGCCTTCGCGATAGCGGTGATCGCACCGGAATAGGCCAGGTGATAGCGCCGCGCGTCGGCCTCGGTGCGGGCCGCCTCGCCCAGCATGTCATAGCTGTAGGTGTAGCCGTCGCCTTCCAGATCGCGGGCGCGTTTCATCGCCGATTCAATGGTTTCACCCAAAACGAACTGACGCCCCATTTCCTTCATCGCGCGGGTGACGGCGGTGCGGATCACCGGCTCCCCCAGCCGCTTGACGGCATTGCGCAGATGGCCCGCGATGCCCGGCTCGCGTTCTTCCAGCACCCGGCCGGTCAGCATCAGCGCCCAGGTGGAGGCATTGACGAGGCTCGATGCGGATTGGCCGAGATGGCGGCCCCAGTCGGAGGGCGCGATCTTGTCCTCGATCAGCGCATCCATCGTGTCGGCATCGGGCACCCGCAACAGCGCCTCGGCCAGACACATCAGCGCGATGCCTTCCTCGGTCGACAGCCCGTATTCGGCCAGAAACACCTCCATCAATCCCGGCTTGGCCGAGGCGCGGATTTTCGCCACGAGATCGGCCCCCGAGGCCGCGATGCGCGCGCGGTCGGCGTCCGAAAGCCCCGCCGCCGCGATCAGGCCGCGCAAAAGCGTTGCCTCATCGGCAAGGGCGTGGCGGTCGATGATGGTCCAGGGGGTTGGTGCGGCGCTGGTCTGCATGGGGGAGACTCCTTCAATGGACCGAGGATACACAAGATTGCAAAGCCGTTCGTCCCGATTAACGTGAAAGGGCAGGCGAATCGGCTGATTTCAGGGGGGTAGGCGATGACGGGACAGATGGCGGAACTGGACCGGTTCGATCAGGCGATTCTGCGGGTGCTGGCGGCGGAAGGGCGCATCAGCGCGACCGAGCTTGCCCGCCGGATCGGCCTGTCGAAATCGCCGACGCAGGCGCGGATGAAACGGCTGGAGGAAATCGGTGTCATCACCGCCTATCGCGCGCAGTTGAACCCGATCAAGATGGGCCTGGCGCATGTGGCCTTTGTCGAGGTGCGGCTGTCGGACACGCGCGAGGCGGCCTTGCAGGCCTTCAACCGCGCGGTGATGGCCGTGCCGGAGGTGGAGGAATGTCACATGATGGCCAGCCGGTTCGACTATCTTCTGAAAGTGCGGACGGGGGACATCCAGGACTACCGCCGCGTGCTGGGGGAACGGATTTCGGCGCTGCCGCATGTGGCCGGAACATCGACCCATGTCTGCATGGAGGCGGTCAAGGAAGTCGGCGCCTGAGATGCGTTGCGGTTTCCGCGATGCGGGATTTGACCAAGATGCGGTTGCCAACCTGCGACCCTCGGGATGTGGGTATGGGAGTCTCCGGGCCTTGGCAGGAAAATCGTGGCCGGGATTGATGCGAGATTCTGGAGTGGGCGGCGGGTGTGCTGCCTTGCAGCCTGGCCACGCGAATTGGGGCGGGCTTGCGCGGCCAGTGTTGCGGTCGGGATCGAGCCGGACCTCACCGCAGGAATGCCTGCCAACAGGTCGCCGCAAACGGAAAGGATGAGCGTGATCCTATGGTCGCTGCATCGCTTGCAAGGCTGCCGGATGCCAAACCCGCGCTGATGCCCAGACGGGTTTCAGGAGGATGAGTCTGCGGAGGCGCTCTGTTCGGGGGCCCGGTCCGCCGTCGGGACAAGGCCGCGCGCTTCAAGATCGGCAAGATGCCGGCGGAACCCCGGAGCTTTCATGCGCCAGGTGACCCAGTGGCAGATCGCCGCCTCGCGGGCAGGACGCCTGGCCCGCGCGCATTTCAACAGCAGGGACCGCAGGTAGCGCAGGCTCTCACGCCGTTTGCGCCACTGGTTCGCAAATGTCCGACGGTCAAGACTGCGCGTCATCGCTGCGGTCAGAAGCGCCGGCAGGATGCCGATGGTGGCGAGCGCTGCCTCCACCTCGCCGCCCAGATGCGGCAGGCGAAGGGGTATCACATGACGGTCGCGGTAGAGTGCCGCATGCATCGCATCTTCGCGCCGGTGCGGATCGAACAGCAGATAGACCTGCCCCGCCCCCTCGATCATGTCGGGGCCATAGCCATAGCGGCCGGCGAAATTGAGCCGCCTGCGGTCGCGGTGCCGCATGTCCCAGCCTGCAATCGCCGGGTCGAGCGTGGCGCAGGGCTCCAGAACCAGCACTGTCGCCCCCGGGGCCGCGACCGAAAAGGCACAGGCCGCATGCGCGCCCATGCCCGCACCAAAAAACAGCACGCGGTCGAAATCCTCGAAGAAATCCTCATCCACCAGCCGGTCGAAATGTCGATAGACATCCGGGCTGCGATACCAGTCGTCCCCTTCGACGATCACACTCAGATGCGACCAGCCGCGCCGTGTGGCAAGCCCGAAGGCCGGGGGCATCTCGCCCGCTTGGCCCGCGACGATGGTTTCCAGCGTATCGAAAGTCACCAGAAGATCGTTGCCATCCTCGTTGAACAAGGCCCAGTGATGCGGACCAAGCGCCTCGAAGGATCCTCCCTCCTCCCCCATGGCCCGCAAGAGCTCAAGCCAGCCGTCGCGATCAAGCGAAGACTCGGGGCTGTCCCCCGGTGAGGTTTCATGGTCATCTGGCGGCATCGGTCAATCCTGTGGACGCCGGAAAAGCTCCGACGACGAATGTTATGCCAATGTCGCGTGGCCGTGGCGTGCTGACAAGTGGGCAGGACTGAGGAAAATCGGTCATTCGGGAGAACAGTCCCGGCCCACTGTTTCCGGGTCGCTCCGACCCCGGCCGGGTCCGGGACATGGCCCTCGCCTCAATCACCTCACTCGGGGGGATCGCTCGTCACTTGGCGGAGGTGCGGCTCACGCAGCCGGATTGGCCCGACCCGTGGGCCGGATCAGGACATGTCGGGACCGATCACCCTGAGATGCGCCTGCCATTTCAAACGGAAGGTGCGGTTGATCTCCGTCGTGGTTCCGGTCTTGAAGCGGCCTGTCAGCGCGTAGAGCCGCCTTGAGTCAGGGGTCACCTCGGGGGGGGCGGACCTGCCCGTGCGTCATTTGCCCCAGTTCAGGACCAGCGGGTCAAGCGGACGCAGGATGTCGAGCAGTGCGGCGCGCGTGTCGGGATGCAGCGGCTGGATCGGGTGGCGGGAGAAGTCAGACCCGATCACCCCGCCCGCCATCATCGCCGCCTTGGCCGACCGGAATCCGCATTGGCGGTTCTCGAAATTCACCGCCGGCAGGATCCGGTTGTAGGCGGCTTCGGCCTCCACCTTGCGCCCGGCATACCAATGCGTCAGCACTGGCTTGATCTGATCCGAGATCATCGCCGAGGTCATCGTGCCGGTCGCGCCCGCCTGAAGGTCCGCCATCAGGGTGATCGCTTCCTCGCCGTCAAACGGGCCTTCGATCAATGCGCCGCCTTCGGCGATCAACGTGCGCAGCTTGGCGGCGGCCTGCGGGCATTCGATCTTGAAAAGCTTGACCATTTCGATCTCGCGCGCCATCCGCACCAGAAGTGGCACGGGCAGATCGACCCCCGACAGCGGCGCGTCCTGCACCATGATCGGGATGCCCACCCGGCCCACGGCCTCGAACTGCTCGAAGATCTGCTGGGCGTTCCCCTTCAGGAGCGCACCATGATAGGGCGGCATCATCATTACCATCGCGGCCCCCAGATCATGGGCCAGTTGCGC
Organism: Pseudorhodobacter sp.; assembly: GCA_046295215.1. GTDB lineage: Bacteria > Pseudomonadota > Alphaproteobacteria > Rhodobacterales > Rhodobacteraceae > Szabonella. The sequence goes on from JBKBNP010000001.1 coordinate 48,379, forward strand.
GCGGTCCACGGCGATCTGCGTCGCGAAATGGCTGATCGTGACGATCACCGGCACACGGCCCGCGACATGTTCAAGGCACAACCGGGTCAGCGTCTCCCGCTCGGCATCCGAGATCAGGAACTGTTCCGAGAAATTCGCAAGGATGCAGATGCCGTCCACCCCCTGATCCAACATCAGGTCCAGAACGCGGCGCATGCCGGGCAGATCGAGCGTGCCATCCCCGTTGAACGGGGTCGGGGCCACGGGCCAGATACCGGTGTAGTGGGACATGGGTCTTTCCTCCTCGTGAATCGTGTTGCAAACCGGAATAACAGGTTCGAAGGGTTTTGGTATACCAAAATTCATCGCGGAAATTCCCCGGATGGACGCTGCCGCGCCGTCGGCTATAGTCGCGCGGGAATTCCGGGAAGGTGGACAGATGGACAGGATTGCAGGGATTGACGCCGACCGGCTGGCCGGGTTCGCCGCGCGGGAATCGGCACGCTTCGCCGCCTCCCGCCCGGTAACGCAGACGGCCTTGCAGGCGGGGGCGGAGGTCTTTCTGGACCGGGTGCCGATGCACTGGATGCGCGACTGGCCGATGCCATTTCCGCTGCTCGTCACAAGGGCCAAAGGCGCGCGGATCGAGGATCTGGACGGCTATGGGATCGACGATTTCTGTCTGGGCGATACCGGGTCGATGTTCGGCCATTCGCCCGCCCCGGTGGCCAAGGCCATCCGCAGGCAGGCGCGGCGTGGCCTGACATACATGTTGCCCACCGAGGATGCGCTGGCGGCGGGGCGGCTTCTGTCCGACATCTTCGGCCCCTTCCGCTGGCAGGTGGCGACCACGGCGACCGATGCCAACCGCTTTGCGATCCGCGTGGCGCGCGCAGTGACGAGGCGGGCCAAGGTGATGGTGTTCAATGGCTGCTATCATGGCACGGTGGATGATGTGATGGTGGCGCTTGACGGCGGGCAGACCGTTGCGCGCCCCGGCCTTGTGGGGCAGGTCGCCGACCTTTCCGCAGGGGCGGTGTCGGTGGAATTCAATGATCTCGCGGCGGTCGAGGCGGCGCTGGCCGGGGGCGACATTGCCGCGATCCTGACCGAACCGGTGATGACCAATTGCTGCATGGTGCTGCCCGATCCGGGGTTTCTGGAGCGGGTGCGGGCGCTGGCCTCGCGGCATGGGGCCTTGCTGATCGTCGATGAAACCCACACGATTTCATCAGGCTATGGGGGCTATGCCCGGATCCATGGCCTGCACCCCGATATGTTGGTGGTGGGCAAGAGCGTGGCGGGCGGCGTGCCCTGCGCGGTCTGGGGCCTGTCGGAGGATGTAGCGGCACGGTTTGCCAGCTATGACGCAGGCCGCGCACCGGGCCATTCCGGCATGGGCACCACGCTGTCGGCCAATCCGCTGCAATTCGCGGCGCTGCGGGCCAACCTCGCCGGGGTGATGACAAAAGACAACCATGCCCGCATGGACCGTCGCGCGGCGCGGTTGGCCAAGGGTCTGGCGGCGGTGATCGCGCGTCATGGCCTGCCCTGGCATGTGGTGCGGGTCGGTGCGCGGGTGGAATTCATCTGCGCCCCCGGACACTTGAAAAACGGAACCGAGGCTGCGGCGGCGCATCAGCCGCGACTGGAGGCCGCGCTGCATGTCGGGCTTGTCAACCGGGGCTGCCTGATCGCGCCTTTCCACAACATGATGCTGGCGAGCCCCTCGACCACCAAGGGGCAGGTGGACCGCCTGATTGCCGCTTTCGATGAAATCCTGACCGAATTGACGAGGCAAGAATGACTGACGCAGCAAGCCCCTCGGGCAGCACCGTGGCGGAGGCGGAGTCCTTCCTCGCGGCCCATCCGGAAATCGAGGCAGTGGACATCGTCTTGCACGATTCGAACGGCATCGGGCGGGGCAAGATCATTCGGCGCCATGAACTTTTGTCCTTTTATCGCAATGGTCGGCATCTGCCGATTTCCATCCTCGGGCTCGACATCTGCGGTGAGGATGTGCATGAAACCGGCCTGATCTGGGATCAGGGCGATGGCGACCTGCGCGCCTGGCCCATCCCCGGCACGCTGGCCAAGCTGCATGGCACCGACCCGGCACGGGCCGAGGTTCTGATGTCGCTCTATGACCTTGACGGTCAGCCGATGACTTCGGACCCGCGCCACGCCCTGCAGCGGCAGGTGGCGGCGCTGGCGGCGGAGGGCATGTATCCTGCGGGGGCGTTCGAGCTGGAGTTTTTCCTACTGGACAATGCGCGCGGTGCGGATGGCCGGGTGCGTCCGGCGCGCGATGTGCTGGACGGGCGGAGCAGTGCCAAGACCGAGGTCTATTCGGTCGATCACCTGCACGGGATGCTGCCGCTGTTTTCCGACATCTACAAAGGGGCGGAACTGGCCGGGATCACCGCCGAGACAATGATTTCCGAATATGCGCCGGGGCAATATGAACTGACACTGGACTACCGGCGCGACGTGATGCAGGCGGCGGACGACCTGATGCGGCTGAAGCGGATCGTGCGGGCACAGGCGCGCGCGCATGGCGTCACGGCCTGTTTCATGGCCAAGCCGGTGCAGGAATATGCGGGTTCGGGGATGCATTTCCATGTGTCGATGCAGGATGCCGCAGGGCGCAATGTGTTCATCGAGGAGCGCGAGGGCGAATGGTCCCCCACCATCCTGCACGCGCTCGGCGGGCTGCGCGCGACGATGGGCGAATCGATGCTGGTGTTCGCGCCGCATGCGAATTCCTGGCGGCGGTTCGCCAGCCAGTCCTATGCGCCGGTCTCACCCTCCTGGGGGGTGAACAACCGGTCCGTTGCCTTGCGCATCCCGGCGGGCGACATCAAGGCGAGGCGGATCGAGCATCGCCCGGCGGGCGTGGATGCCAACCCCTATCTGGTGGCGGCAACTGTTCTGGCGGGCATCCGGCATGGTCTGGCGGGCCGCATCGACCCGGGGCCGGAAACCACCGGCAACGGCTATGAGGGGACGGACGACCTGCCGATCCCGACCGACTGGCGCGAGGCGATCCGGGCCGCGACGGGGTCTGCCTTCTTGAAAGAGGCTCTTGGCGAGGACATGCATCGCACCTTCTGCGCCATCAAGGCGGCCGAACAGGCGCGGGTGGCGCGCACAATCTCCGAGGTCGATTACGACCTCTACCTGCACACGGTCTGAAATGCGCCTCCTGTCCCTTCCCGGTGACGGTATCGGCCCCGAGATCACTGAGGCCACCGAAACCGTCGTCAGGGCCGCCGCGCGGCGGCATGGCATCGACCTGACCCTCACACGGGGGGTGATCGGCTTTGACAGCCTCGCCGCCCATGGCACGACGATCACCGAGGAGGTGATTGCGGCGGCGAAGGCGGCGGATGGGGTGATCCTCGGCCCGGTGTCGCACAATGCCTATCCGCCGCTGGCCGAGGGCGGGCGCAACCCGTCCGGGGTGCTGCGCAAGGAGTTGGAGCTTTACGCCAATATCCGTCCCGCCCTGTCGCACCCTGCGGTGCCGCGCCCTGTGGCGTCGGTGGTCGATCTGGTGGTGGTGCGCGAGAACCTCGAAGGTTTCTATGCCGACCGCAACATGGCCTCCGGCCCCGGGGAGTTTCTGGTGGAACCGGGCATTGCGATTGCCCTGCGCAAGATCACGCGCAAGGGGTCGGCGCGGATTGCCGAAGCCGCCTTCCGGCTGGCGGCGGGGCGGCCGCGCCTGCGGGTGGCGGCGGTTCACAAGGCCAATGTGATGCGGATTTCGGACGGGTTGTTCCTTGAGGAAACCCGCCGCGTGGCCGCCCTCTACCCGCAGATCGCCTATGAGGAGGTGCTGGTGGATGCCGCCGCTGCCCTGCTGGTGCGCGACCCTGCGCGGTTCGACGTGATCGTGACCACCAACATGTTCGGCGACATCCTGTCGGATCTGGCGTCTGAACTGTCGGGGGGGCTCGGGCTGGCGGCCTCGCTCAATCTCGGGCCGGATTTCGCGCTGGCGCAGGCGCAGCACGGGTCCGCCCCGGATATTGCCGGGCAGGACCGCGCCAATCCGGTGTCGCTGATCGCCTCGGCGGCGATGCTGCTGCGCCATCTGGGCGCGGTTCCGGCGGCAGAGGGCATCGAGGCGGCCTTGCACAAGGCGCTGTCATCGCCCGAAACGCGGACGCGGGATCTGGGCGGTCAACTCGGCACAGCGGCCTTTGCCGCGCATCTGGCGGCGCTGGTCGCGCGCTAGGGGGGGCGACAAGATCGTTGCGCCTCATTGGCTGAATTGGTAACAGGACTTGACCAATCCCGCCTCGCCCAAGGACCGCCGCCATGCCTGTCATCACCGAAATCGCCGACCTCAAGCGCATCTACAAACGGCGTGTGCCGAAGATGTTCTACGATTACGCGGAAAGCGGCAGCTACACCGAACAGACCTTCCGCGCCAATACCGAGGATTTTGCCAAGATCCTGCTCAAGCAGAAGGTCGCGGTGGATATGTCGGGCCGCTCGACGGCCTCCACGATGATCGGGCAGGAGGTGTCGATGCCGGTGGGGCTCGCCCCCGTGGGCCTGACGGGGATGCAATCGGCGGATGGCGAGATCAAGGCCGCGCGCGCGGCTGAAAAATTCGGCGTGCCCTTCACGCTGTCAACCATGTCGATCTGTTCCATCGAGGATGTGGCGGCGCATACCACGAAACCCTTCTGGTTTCAGGTCTATACGCTGAAGGATGATGATTTCATGCGCCGCCTGTTCGAGCGCGCGCGCGCGGCGAATTGTTCGGCCATCGTCATCACGGTGGATCTGCAGCTTTTGGGCCAGCGGCACAAGGATCTGAAGAACGGGCTGTCCGCGCCGCCGAAATTCACGCTGAAATCCATGGCGAACCTTGCTACCAAGGTGGGCTGGGGGCTGGAGATGCTGGGCACCAAGCGGCGGTTTTTCGGCAATATCGTGGGCCATGCCAAGGGCGTCACCGACCCCTCCAGCCTGTCGAGCTGGACGGCGGAGGCGTTCGATCTGACGCTGGACTGGAAGCGGATCGCGAAGTTCAAGGAAATGTGGGGCGGTAAGGTGATCCTCAAGGGGATCATGGATGCCGAGGACGCGAAGATGGCGCTGTCGGTGGGGGCGGATGCGATTGTTGTGTCGAACCACGGCGGGCGGCAGTTGGACGGTGCGCTGTCCTCCATCCGCGCCCTGCCGCGCATAGTGGACGCGGTGGGCGACAAGGTGGAAATCCACATGGACAGTGGTATCCGGTCCGGTCAGGATGTGCTGAAAGCCTTGGCCCTGGGCGCAAAGGCGACCTATGTGGGGCGGTCCTTTGTCTATGGTCTGGGCGCCATGGGCGAGGCAGGCGTCACCAAGGCGCTGGAGGTGATCCGCAAGGAGTTGGACATCACCATGGCGCTGTGCGGCGAGCGGGACGTGAAGGCGCTTGGCCGGCACAACCTGTTGATCCCCAAAGGGTTCGAGGACAGTTTCCTCGACACCTGAGCGGCGGCGCTCCGCAAGCCCTCGCGGGCGTTCTTCGCTCTGGCACGGGCAGCGGGAAGGCCGGTCAGGGGCCGGCGGGCGGTCAGAATCCCGCCGCGCAGCGATCCGTCAGCCGCGCGAGCATGGCGTCGCAGCGGGCAAGCTGCTCCTGCTCGATGAACTCGTCAGGCATATGGCCCTGTGTCATGGAACCGGGGCCGCAGACCACCGTGGGCAGGCCCAGCCGTTCGGCGAACATGCCGCCTTCGGTGCCATAGGCCACCTTGCCATGGGCATTTCCCCCGGTCAGTGATTTGACGAAGCCCACGACATCGGCATCGGGTGCGGTGCCAAGGCCCGGATAATCCCAGAGCCGTTCGATGGTGATGGCAGCCTCGGGGAAATCGCCGCGCAGGGGGGCAACGATCGCTTCGGCGGTCTGATGCAGCTCTGAAATCAACAGGGCCGGATCATGCCCCGCAAGGGACCGGATTTCCATATCGACCGCACAGTGATGCGCCACGACATTGACCTGCACCCCGCCGGTTATCTTGCCGACATGCAGCGTCGTATAGGGCACGACGTAATCGGGGTCGAACGGGCCTTCCGCCGCGACCCGGGCTTGAAGGGCGCGCACCGCAGCGATGAAATCGGCGGCCAGATGAATGGCGTTGAGCGCCAGAGGGGCCGCCGAGGAATGGCCGGCGCGTCCGGTGCAGGCGACGCGCAGGGCCACCTTGCCCTTGTGGCCGATGGCGGCCTCCATTGAGGTGGGTTCGCCCACGATGCACAGGCGCGGCGGCACAGACCAGCCCTTCATCGCCTCGATCATCGAGCCGACCCCGCGACATCCCACTTCTTCGTCATGCGAGAGGGCGAGGATCAGGGGCACTTGCAGATCCCGCGATTTCGCCTCGGTCACGGCGCGGATGGCACTGGCGACAAAGCCTTTCATGTCGGTTGTGCCGCGCCCGTAAAGCCGGCTGCCTTCCTGCGTCAGCTGGAACGGGGGGCGGGTCCAGTCCTGACCCTCCACAGGGACAACATCGACATGGCCCGACAGGATCACGCCCGGGCGGTCTGCCGGGCCGACAATGGCCCAGAGATTCGCCTTTTCACCGGAGGGATCGGGGATCATGTGGCTTTCAATACCGTATTCGGCCAGATGGTCGCGGACAAAACCGAGCAGGTCGAGGTTCGAGCGATGGCTGACCGTGTCAAAACCGATCAGGCGGTCCAGAAGGGCGCGGCTGTCCATGGGGGCTCCTGTTCAATTCCTTCCGTTCTAGCCGAACCGAAAGGCACGCGGAAGGGCGAGGTGGCGCAGGGTGAACCTGCGGAAGCCTCCGGAGGAGGTATTTTCGCCAAGATGAAAGGCGCTGTCAGTCCTGTGTGCGCAGCACAGAGGCAGGGCGGGCGGCCAGCGGGCGCAGCGCGAAGGCGAGACCCGAGAGCAGGGTGGCAAGGATGCCCCCCACGACGATGGCGATGGCCGAGACGGGTTCGAACCGGTAGGCGCTGTCCATCACGAAGGTCATCACCCCCCAGCCCGCAGCCCCGCCTGCGGCGATGGCGACTATCCCTGCTGCCGCACCGGTCAGGGCGGCGCGCAGCGCGAAACTGGCAAGGATGCGGCCCCGCGTCGCGCCGAGGGTTTTCAGGATGGCGGCCTCGTAGACCCGCGCGCGCTCGCCTGCCGCTGCCGCGCCGATCAGCACGACAAAACCGGTGATGAGGGTGGCTCCCGCGGCCCAGGCGGTGGCCGAGGCGAGGCTGCGCAATGCGTCGGCCACGCGGTCGATGGCATCCCGCACCCGGACGGCGGTGATATTGGGATAGGTGGTGGACATGTCGCGCAGGATCGCGGCCTCGGCGGCCTCTTCGGAATAGACCGTCGCGATATGGGTATGGGGGGCGCCCGCCACGGCACCGGGATTGAGCGTGATGACGAAGCCGATGCCGCCGGTCGAGAAATCGACATTGCGGAAACTGGTGATTTCCGCCTCGATGTCGCGGCCGAGGATGTTCACCGTCACGCGGTCGCCGAGTTTCAGGCCGAGTTCATCGGCTTCGCCCTGCGCGAAGGACATGAGCGGCGGGCCGGAATAGTCCGCCTCCCACCAGCTTCCCGCGGTGATCGTCGTATCGGCGGAAGGCTGGGCGGCATAGGTCACGCCGCGGTCGCCGCGCACGACCCAGTGGTCGCCCGCAACCTCGCGCGCGTCGCGGCCGTTGATGCGGGTCACGATGCCGCGCAGCATGGGGGCGGTATCGACGCGGCTGACGGCGGGGTTCGCGTCGAGCCGTTCCAGAAAGCCGTCGATCTGGTCATTCTGGATGTCGACGAAGAAATAGGAGGGCGCGACACCGGGGAGGTCGCGGTCAATGGCCGCGCGCAGGTTGGCGTCGATCTGGCCCACGGCGGCCAGCACCGAAAGGCCGAGGCCAAGCGACAGGATGACGGCGGAGGATTCCTCGCGCGGGCCACCGATGGCGGCAAGCGCGCCGCGCAGGGCAACGCGGCCCCGGGTCAGGCCGGTGCGGGCGAGGCCACGGGCCGCGCGGCGCAGGGCAAGGGCCGCGACCATCAGCACAACCAGCGCCCCCGCGATTCCCGCCGCCGACCACAGCGCCAGCGTCGGGATGCCCGAGAACAGCGCCGCCCCGCCGATCAGGCCGCCGCTCACAAGGCCGAGAGCGATCCAGTGGACGAGCGCGGGCCAGGCCCGTTGCCCCTCGCCCCCCCGGTAAAGAGCGGCGGCACGCACCTTTTCGGTGCGCGCCAGCGGCCAGAGCGTGAAGAGGAAGGCGGTTGCCGTGCCGTAGAAGGCGGCTTCGGCCATCGCTGCGGGTGAAATGGCGAACACCACCGGGAGCGGAAGCACCGAAGTCAGAACCGGTGCCAGCAACATCGGCACCGCCACCCCGAGGGCGAGGCCGAGGGCTACGCCGAGTGCGGTCAGGGCCGCGATCTGGATGAGATAGATCTGGAAGATCAATCGACCTGTGGCACCAAGCGTTTTCAGCGTCGCGATGGTGGAGGTCTTGCCGTCGAGATAGGCGCGCACGGCGGCGGCGACCCCGACCCCGCCCACGGCCAGCCCTGCAAGGCCGACAAGCACCAGAAACGACCCGATCCTTTCCACAAAACGCGCGATGCCGGGCGTGGCGCGGCGGCTGTCGGTCCAGCGCATTCCGGAATCGCGGAAGGCGGCTTCGGCCTCGCCCCGCAGCGCGTCGAGGTCATGGCCGGGAGGCAGGATCATGCGGTATTCAGTCTCATAAAGCGATCCGGGCGCGATCAGGCCCGAGGAGGCGAGATCCGCCGTCAGCACAAGCGTGCGAGGACCGAGGCCGAAGCCGCCGGTGGCGCTGTCGGGTTCGGTGACGATGGCGGCGGAAAGCCGGAACTCCTGCGTGCCGAGCGCGAAGGTGCCGCCCGGTTCCAGCCCCAGCCGGTCCACCAGCACCCGGTCCATCACGGCCCCCGGCAGCCCGTCGCCGCCTGCCAGCGCCCGCTCCAGAGGCATGGCGGGGTCCAGCAGCATCTCTCCGACCAGCGGATAGGCATAGTCCACGGCCTTGACCTGCGTCAGCACGCGGTCCTCGCCCGCCACGGCCATTGACCGGAAATCGACAACTTCGGAAACGGCGGTCGCGATGCGGTCCATGAAGGCGCGTTCCGCTTCATTTGCGAAGCGGTAGGTGAATTCCATCTGCGCATCCCCGCCCAGAAGGATGGCACCCTGTTCCGAAAGCCCGCGTTCCACTGCGCTGCGCACCATGCCGACGGCGGTGATGGCGGCAACCCCGAGGGCCAGACAGGCCAGAAAGATCCGAAAGCCCCGAAGCCCGCCCCGCAGTTCACGACGTGCAAGGCGGGCGGCGAGCATCACACTCATGCCGCGACCCCGGCATTCATTCCGGCGTCGATGCGGCCATCTGCGAGCTTGACCACCCGCGAACAGCGCGCGGCCAGATCGGGCGAATGGGTCACCATCACCAATGTCGCGCCGTGCCGGTCGTGCAGGCCGAAAAGAAGATCCATGATCGCCGTGCCGTTGGTTCCGTCGAGATTGCCGGTCGGTTCATCGGCCAGCAGGATCGCCGGTCGCGGGGCCGCCGCGCGGGCCAGGGCCACCCGCTGTTGTTCGCCGCCCGAAAGCTGGCTGGGGTAATGGTCCATCCGCGCGCCCAGACCCACGCCGCGCAATTCTGCCTCGGCGCGCGTGAAGGCATCCTGCACGCCTGCCAGTTCCAGCGGCACCGCCACGTTTTCCAGCGCGGTCATTGTCGGAATGAGGTGGAAAGACTGGAACACCACCCCCATATTGCCACGACGAAAGCGTGCAAGGGCATCTTCATCCATCGCGGTCAGATCCTGCCCGAGCGCCTTGACCGACCCACCCGTGGCGCGTTCCAGACCGCCCATCAGCATCAGGAGCGAGGATTTGCCCGACCCCGAAGGCCCGATCAGCCCCAGCGTTTCGCCCCGTGCCACGTCCAGAGTGATCCCGCGCAGGATGTCCACCGGACCTGCATTGCCTGCAAGTGTCAACCGCGCGTCTTGCAGCGCCAGAACGGTATCGGTCATGTTTTCTGCCCTGTTGTCTTGCCTCGGTTCTGCATATGGGGCGAAAGCGGCCTTTCGCAACCGCACATTCGCGCTGATTGCCTGTGCAGGGCTGGTTCCCGCGGCACAGGCGGAGGAAGTGCCCGTTATTGTGGCATTGGGCGACAGTCTGACGCAGGGCTACGGCCTGCCCAATGGCGAGGGATTTGTGCCGCAACTTCAAGGCTGGCTGGAGGCCCAGGGGGTTCCTGCGCAGATCGTCAATGCGGGCGTGTCGGGGGATACGACGGCGGGCGGTGCCGCGCGGCTCGACTGGTCGCTGACGGGGGATGTGGATGCGCTGATTGTCAATCTGGGGGGCAATGACCTGTTGCGGGGGATCGACCCGGACGTGAGCCGCGCCAATCTGGAAAGGATCATGGAGGGCGCGGCTGCGCGCGATCTGCCGGTATTGCTGGTGGGGCTTTCCGCGCCGGGGAATTACGGCGCGGATTTCAAGGCCCGCTATGACGCGATCTTTCCCGATCTGGCGGCCCGCTATGACGCGCTGCTGGTGAGGGATTTCCTCGGACCCCTGCGCGATGAGGGGGGCGAGGCTGCGGCGGTGGCGCGCTACATGCAGGGTGATGGCATCCATCCCAATGCCGACGGTGTGGCGCGGGTGGTCGAAAGCTTCGGGCCGGCGGTTCTGGACCTGATCGGGCGGGCAGCGGGCGGGGCAGGGGGCTGAAGATCAGCGCGGACGGACAAATTCCGCTTCGATCACGATTTCCACCCGGTCGGAGACACCAAAAACGGTTCCTGCGGCGGGCAGACCATAGCCCATGCCGAAATCGGACCGCTTGAACGTGCCGGTCGCGGAAAACCCGATCCGCGCCCCGAGGTCCATCGGAAAATCGCCGTAGCCGCCATTGTAGCGCACGGCAAGCGTGACGGGCCGGGTGATCCCCCGAAGGGTCAGATCGCCCGTCACATCGGCCTCCCGGTCGCCGGTCAGCGTGATGTCGGTGGAGACGAAGGTCGCTTCGGGAAAATTGCCCGCATCCAGAAAATCCGGCCCGGTGAGGATCGCGTTGAACGGCACCGCAGGGTCCGGGTAATGCGTTTCCAGCGAGGCGGTGACCACGCGGGCGGAAAGGGTCATTGCCGCAGGGGCGTCGGGGTCGAAGCCGAGTTCGGCGGAAACGTCGGTGAAAAGCGCGGTGTAATTTGAAAAACCCAGATGATCGACACGGAACAGAAGCCGTGTATGGCCGAGGTCCATCTGATAGGCCCCTGTCGGGGGCTCGCCGAAATCCTGCGCAAGCACCGGAAGGGTGGCGGGCATTGCCAGAACGGCCGCTGTGGCGGCGAACATGCGGCGGATCATGGCAGAGCGTTCTCCGGCTGGAGGGCCCAAGATCGCCCGAAGCAGGCAAGGCGTCAAGCAAAGGCGATCAGGGCTTGCGGCAGGTCTCCCATGGCGTAGGTTGGCGCGAAACTGCCGTGTGAGATTTGCCATGACCCTGCCTGCCGCCTCCCTGATCGACGATCTGACTGCCCTGCTTGGCCCCGCCCATGTTCTGACCGGGGCGGAAATGGCAGGCCATGTGACCGATTGGACCGGCAAATACACCGCCGAACCGGTTGCCGTCGCCCGGCCCGGATCGACGGATGAGGTGGCGGAAACCGTGCGCATCGCGGCGCGGCACGGCGTGCCGGTGGTGCCGGTTTCGGGACGCACCGGACTTGTTGGCGGTCAAATGACGCGGGGCGGGCTGTTGCTGTCGGTCGAGCGGCTCAACCGCATCCGCGAAATGCGTGCCGACTCGCGTATCGCCATCGTCGAGGCGGGCGTGATCCTGTCGCGCCTGCATGAGGCGGCGGAGGATCAGGAGCTCTATTTTCCGCTCTGGTTCGGGGCCAAGGGGTCCGCGATGATCGGCGGCGTGCTGGCGACCAATGCGGGCGGCTCGAACGTGCTGCGCTATGGCTCCACCCGCAGCCTTTGCCTCGGGCTGGAGGTGGTCCTGCCGGACGGGCGCGTGTTGAACCTGATGTCGGAACTGCACAAGGACAATTCCGGCTATGATCTCAAGCAGTTGTTCATCGGTGCCGAGGGCACGCTCGGCATCATCACGGCGGCTGTGGTCAAGCTGGTGCCGAAACCGCTCGCCCATGCGACCGCGACGCTTGCGGCGGCGAGCCTTGGCGATGCGCTGCGGCTGCTGAACCGGTTGCAGGCGGCGACGGGCGGGCTGGTGGAGGCCTTCGAATACATGCCGCGCGGCTACATGCAGCGGCTGGCCGAACAGCGCCCCGACATCCGCCAGCCCTTCGATCCTATTCAGGACGTTACGATTCTCGTCGAACTCGGTGCCACCGCACCGCGCGACTGCACCCCCGATGATACCGGATCGGTGCCTCTGACGGGCCTGCTGGAAGAGGTTCTGGGCGAGATGCTGGAAGAGGGTCTGGTTCTGGATGCCGAGGTCGCGCAGACCGAGGCGCAACGCCGCGCGATGTGGGAACGCCGCGAGTCGGCTGCGGAAGTCACCTTCGCGAAGAAGCCGCTGATTGATACGGATGTGGCGCTGCCGCTGGACAAGGTGGAAACCTTCTTCGACCGAATGGCCGAACGCCTGCCGGCCCTCGATGCCGGTGCCACCGCCTTTTGCGTCGCGCATCTGGGCGACGGCAACGTGCATTACACCGCCTTTCCGTCGCGCGATGATCCGGCCCTTTACGATGCGGTCGTGTCGGCGGTGGAGGATGTGGTGCAGGAGTTGCACGGGAGCTTTTCAGCGGAACACGGGGTCGGTCTGTCGAAAAAGAACTCCATGGCGCGCCGCAAGGATCCTGTGGCGCTGGATGTCATGCGCAGTCTCAAGGCGGCGCTGGACCCCGACAACCGGATGAACCCCGGCAAGGTCATTCCCGATCGCGGCTGAACCCGTCCAGGGTAAGGGCAACAGCGCGCAGATCCCGCGATTTGCGCGCCATGCGTGACAGTGGCCGCAGCCATCCCAGCCAACGCGCGAGCCGTGCGGCTTCGTCCCAGACTGCCGGGGCCTCGGCGCGATAGGCGGCAATTGCCACTTCGCGGGCAGAGGCCGCCTCCTGACCGGGCGGCAGGGCCAGCGTATCGGCATGAAGGCTGTGCGCGAAAATCAACACGTCCAGCGCCTGCGCGCGCAAGCCCCGCCTGTCTGCCGAGAACCGTTCAAGATCGATGAACCGTGCCTGCGCACCGTCCCAGCAAATGTCGCGGATCGCGGGGCGCCCATGCACATGGCCCGCCCGGTGCAACCGGCCAAGCGCGCGCCCCCCGGCGGCAAATGCCTCGGTCAGATCCTCCGTCCCCTGCCAGAGGTGGTCGCGCAGCGTCCTGCCCAGATCGGGGGTCACGAACCAGCCCGGTCCTTCGGCGATCACCGGCGCCACCGGAAGCCCCATCGCCCCCAGCACCCGCAGGCCTTCGCGTTCACGCGCAAAGCCGGAGGCCCCGTCGCCTTTCTGCAGCCGCATGCGCCCGGTCAGATGCTCTGCCCGCTTGAGCCAGACACGCTGCCCGTCCGTCAGTCGCAGCGCGCGGATGCGCACCGGAAGATCGGCAAGCGCGGCGTGCAAGGCTCCTGTCAGTTGGTCAGGGCTGGAACTGTCGGTCATGGGCCGCATGATGCCTTCGGCGCGGGATGCACCTTTCCGGCAACATAACAAGGCGATGTTGAAAATGTAACCGTTACACGTCGATTTGACGACGATTGCTCAGACCTTCCAGTCGAAGAACCCCGCCGGTGCCCGTGCCTTCAGCCTGTCCGCGAGGGCGACCCCCAGGGCCGCCCCGTCGGCAACGGGCCCCCGGATGTCATCAAAGAGCGCCTCCGATCCGTCCGGGCGCAGGATTTCCCCCCTGAACCAGAGCGTGCCGCCCTCCAGCACCGCAAGCCCGGCGATCGGCGTTTCGCAGGATCCGTCGAGCCGCGCCAGAAAGGCCCGTTCCGCCGCGAGCCGCAAACCGGTCGGGTGGTCATGGATCGGCTCCAGCAGGCCCGCCACACGGACATCATCCGCGCGCCGCTCCACCCCGATTGCCCCCTGGGCAACAGCGGGCAGCATCACCTCCGGGTCGATGGCCGATTGTGCAACATGGGCCATCCCGAGCCGGTTCAGCCCGGCCATGGCAAGGAAGGTTGCCCGCGCCACCCCATCTGCGAGCTTCTGCATCCGTGTCTGCACATTGCCCCGGAACTCCACCAAGCGCAGATCGGGTCGGCGCAGCGCCAGTTGGGCGCGACGGCGCAGGGAGGATGACCCCACGACCGCGCCCTGCGGCAGATCCTCCAGCCGCGCCACGCCGGGGGAGACGAAGGCATCCCGCACATCCTCGCGCGCAAGATAGCAGTTCAGCACCAGTCCTCGGGGCTGCACCGTCGGCATGTCCTTCATCGAATGGACGGCAAGGTCGATGCCGCCCTCCAGCAAGGCCTCTTCGATCTCGCGGGTGAACAGGCCCTTGCCGCCAATATCCTTGAGCGCGCGGTCCTGGATCTGGTCGCCTGTGACCTTGATCACGACGATTTCAAAGGCGTCTTCCGGCAGGTCATGGGCTGCCATCAGGCAGCGCCGTGTTTCATGCGCCTGCCAGAGGGCAAGCGGCGAGCCACGGGTTCCGATGCGCAGGGGATGGGCGGGGGAGGGGAGTGTCAGCGTCATGGCCAAGGCATATCGCTGTCCAGTTCGCCTGACAACTTCTATTGACAAAGCCGCCCCGGCTTGGAACGGAAGGGGCAGGCAGAGGAGCCCCATGATGACCGACAAGACGATCCTGCGCGCCCTGCGTGGCGAAACCCTTTCCACGCCGCCCGTCTGGATGATGCGCCAGGCCGGGCGCTATCTGCCGGAATACCGCGCAACGCGCGCGCAGGCGGGGGATTTCCTCAAGCTCTGCTACAATCCCGAGCTGGCGGCGGAAGTGACGCTGCAACCGATCCGTCGCTACGGCTTCGATGCCGCCATCCTCTTTGCCGACATCCTGCTCTTGCCGCAGGCGCTCGGCGCGGACCTGTGGTTCGAAACCGGCGAGGGGCCACGGCTTTCGACGGTGACGGATCTGGCAGATGTCCGGGCGCTGCGGCCAAAGGACGCGATCCATGAGACGCTGGGCCCGGTCTATGAAACCGTCCGTATCCTGTCGCGCGAATTGCCAAGCGACACCACGCTGATCGGCTTTGCGGGTGCCCCCTGGACGGTTGCCACCTATATGATTGCCGGGCGCGGCACGCCCGACCAAGGCCCGGCGCACCGTCTGAAAGAGACCGACCGCGCCGCCTTTGTCGCGCTGATCGACCTGCTGACCGAGGCAACGGTCGACTATCTTTCCGCACAGATCGAGGCAGGGGCAGAGGTCGTCAAGATCTTCGACAGCTGGGCCGGCAGTCTCAAGGGGCAGGATTTCCACGATTTCGCGCTGGAACCTGCCCGCCGCATCATCGCGGCCCTGAAGGCGCGCCACCCGGACCTTCCGGTCATAGCCTTCCCGCGCGAGGCGGGCGAAGGCTATGTCGGCTTTGCCCGGGCCACGGGGGCCGACTGCGTTGCCATCGACAATTCCGTGACCCCGGAATGGGCGGCGGAAAAGGTGCAGATTGACGGCTGCGTGCAGGGCAATCTCGCCTCGCATCACATGGTGACGGGCGGGCAGGCGCTGATCGACGAGACGCGCCGCGTTGTCGCGGCCTTCCGCAATGGTCCCCACATCTTCAACCTGGGCCATGGCATCACCCCCGATGCCGACCCCGAGAACGTTGCGCTGATGATCGAGACAATCCGCAACGGCTGACCCGGCGGAGCGCGCCCGAGGGCGCGCAAGCCTTTTGCCTCGCCCCTTGCGGGGCTCAGGATCGAGGTATTTTTTCCAAGATGAAACCCTGCCGGACTTCGCTGTTCATCTTGGCCCAAATACCTCGGGGGTGAATTGGCCGCATGGCCAAGAGGGGGCAGCGCCCCCTTCCTTGCAGCGCCTTGCGGAAACACCGCCGATCGGCTCAGGTGGACGCAAACATCCGGGAGATCGACATGGACTGGTGGCGCGGATCGGTAACCTATCAGATCTATCCCCGATCGTTTCAGGACAGCACCGGCAGCGGCGTGGGCGACATCGCGGGGATCACCCGGCGTCTGGATCATGCCGCCCGGCTGGGCGTGGATGCGGTCTGGCTTTCGCCGGTCTTCCCCTCGCCGATGGCCGATATGGGATATGACGTCTCGGACCATACCGGCATTGACCCCTCCTTCGGCACATTGGATGATTTCGACGCGATGCTGTCACGAGCGCATGCGCTCGGGCTGAAGGTCATCATTGATCAGGTGCTGAGCCATTCCTCGGACCGCCATCCGCAGTTCATCGAGAGCCGTGCAAGCCGCGACAACCCCAGGGCGGACTGGTATGTCTGGGCCGACCCGCACCCCGATGGCACGCCCCCGAACAACTGGCTCTCGGTATTCGGCGGCTCTGCCTGGGAATGGGACTCGCGCCGGCGGCAATATTACCTGCATAATTTCCTGCCCTCGCAGCCCGATTTCAACTTTCACAACCCGGACGTGCAAGATTGGCTGCTCGGCACGCTGCGATTCTGGCTGGACCGGGGGGTGGACGGGTTCCGGCTCGACACGGTGAACTACTATTTTCATGATGCCCTCCTGCGGTCGAACCCGCCGGAACCCGGCAATGCCGTGACCCCTGCGGTCAATCCCTATGACATGCAGCGCCACCTCCATTCCAAGACAAGGCCGGAAAACATCGCCTTTCTGGAACGCCTGCGCGCGTTGCTGGACGAGTATGACGCCCGAACCATGGTGGGCGAGGTGGGCGAGGCCGCCGCCCATTCGCTGCCGATCATGGCGGATTACACAAGGCCGGGGCGCCTGCACATGGCCTATTCCTTTGCCATGCTGGGCCCGGATTTCTCCGCCCGGCATTTCCGGGACCAGATCGAGGGGTTCCTTCGGGCCGCCCCCGGCTCCTGCCCCTGCTGGAGCTTTTCCAACCATGACGTGATCCGCCATGTCTCGCGCTGGTCCGAACATGGCGACCCTCACCCGCTGGCGCGGCTGGCGGCGGCGATGCTGGTTGGGTTCGAAGGCTCGATCTGCCTCTATCAGGGTGAGGAACTGGGCCAGACCGAAACGGAGATCCTCCATCACGAATTGACGGACCCGCCCGGTATCCGCTTCTGGCCCGATTACAAGGGGCGTGATGGGTGTCGCACGCCGATGGTCTGGGACGCCTCGCCCCATGGCGGGTTCACGACGGGCACGCCTTGGCTGCCGGTGAAGCCCGAACAGGCTGCGCGCCATGTGGCGGGGCAGGAGGGTGTCGCAGGATCTGTGCTGGAAAACTATCGCGCGCTTCTGGCCTTCCGGCGCGCGCAGCCCGTGCTGCGGCAGGGGCGGACGCATTTTCTGGACCTGCCCGAGCCGGTTCTGGGCTTTGTCCGGCATGCCGGGGGGCAGGCGCTGCTCTGTCTTTACAACCTGTCGCGCGATACGCAGGCCCTCACCCTGACCGGTGCGGGCGGGATGCTCGGCCCGTCGCAGGCGGTTGACCGACACGGCGATGCGCTGACGCTCGGGGCAAACGGGTTTGTCTTTCTGGACCTGCCCACAGGCAGGGCGGGACTGCGCGTGTCGGCCTGACCGCCTTGCGACCGGCGGGCCGGGCGCTATAGCGCCAGACCCATGGCGATCAGGTGATCGGCCCCTTTGCGCAGGCCGCGCAGATCGTTCACCTCCAGAATCAGGCGCGGGTTCTGCTTCAAACGGGCGAGCGCGGCAAAGATCGCCCGCCAGTTCAGCGGGCCGTCACCGGGATGCCAGTGCCGGTCGGCAAAGCCGTCACTGTCCTGCAGATGGACATGGTCGAGCCGTTTGCCTGCTGCTTTCACATAGAGGTCCACCGGCGGCGCGCCGAGCCTTACATGCGCATATTGTGCATGCCCCGTATCCAGCGACACTTTCAGCGCCGGTGAGGCCAGCGCGTCCACGATGCGGCAGCGCGCGGCGGGGTCCACATCCTCGATGTTTTCCATCACCAGCGTCACGCCGCTGTCCTCGGCCCGTTTCAGGACGGGACCGAGCAGATAGCGCAGTTTCTCGATCTGGATCAGCGGCTCGTTCGGATCGTCTAGATGGCCGCCATGGTCCCAGCCTGTCACCGGGGAGTGGACAGCCATCTGCGTCGCCCCGATCGCCTCGCAGACGCCGAGGGCCTGCATCAGCCGTTGCTGCACGATCATCGCCACGTCCGGGTCGGCGCTGTCCAGCGTGAAGCCGATATAGGGGCCATGGAGGCCGATGCGCCCCTCCAGCCCGTCGATCAGTTTCCGGGTCCGCGCAATGGGGCCGGACAGATCGCCCGTTAGTGCCCTCGCGGTGCAGAAACTCTGGATTTCCAGATCGCGGGGGGCAGACAGCATCCAGTCCCGATGCAGATCCAGCATGTCGAGCGTCATGGCGGCGCCAAGAACGGGGAGGGTCAAGGCAGATCTCCTTCGGGTGCTGTGGACAGGCGCGCATGGTGGATCGCCGCGATGGCGCAGGAGGCAAGCCGCGCCATGGCGCTGTCGGAGCGCGAGTTGAGGATGACCGGCACCCGCGCGCCCATCACCAGCCCCGCCGATTCCGCATGGCTGATGAAGGCCAGCTGCTTGGCCAGCATGTTGCCCGCGTCGATGCCCGGCACGATCAGCACCTCGGCCCGGCCTGCGACCTCTGACGTGAGGCCCTTGGTGCGGGCGGCGGCCAGCGATACGGCATTGTCCATCGCCAGCGGACCATCGACGAAACCGCCGGTGATCTGGCCACGCTCGGCCATTTTCGAGAGCAGGGCGGCATCGAGCGAGGACGGAATCGCAGGGTTGACCGTTTCCACCGCCGACAACACCCCGACCCGGGGCCGCGCGATGCCAATGGAAATGGCGAGGTCGATGGCGTTCTGGACGATGTCCATCTTGGTCGCAAGGTCGGGGGCGATGTTGATCGCGGCATCCGATACCAGCAGCGGGTGATCCAGCCCCGGCACATCCATCACGAAAATATGCGTGAGTTTCCGCCCGATGCGCAGACCCTTTTCGCGGTCGACCATCGCGCGCAGCATGTCGTCGGTATGCAGATGGCCCTTCATCACCGCCTCTGCGCGGCCGTCCCGCACCAGGGCCACGGCGCGTGCGGCGGCCTCCGGGGCGGAGGCGGCCTCGACAATCTCCAGCCCCGCAAGATCGGCGCCGAGCGCCTTGGCCGCAGCCTCGATCCGCGCGCGGCGGCCCACCAGCAGCGGTGCGATGATCGTGCGGCGCTGCGCCATCAGGGCGCCCCCGAGGCTGTCGGCGGTTTCGGGGCAGATCACCGCGACCCGCAGCGGCGGCAGGGGTTCGGCCTGTGCCAGCAGTGCCTCGAAATGACGGTGGCGGCGCACCGTGAGGCCGGGAAGCGCCGATCCGTCCACCCGGTATTTGTGGGTGGGCAGGCGCACCGTGACCTCGCCCGACAGGATCGCCTCTTTCCCCGGAAGGCGCGTCACCTCTGCCGCCAGCGTGGCGCTGTCGGGCGAGAGGGCGGTGACGGTGACAGAGGTCTGCAACTCCTCGCCCGCATGGGCGCGCGCGTGGAAACGATAGTTTTGCGCCAGCGTCACGATGCCCGGACCTGGCAATTGCGTGCCGAGGATCGCGGTGACAAGGCTCGCGGCAAAGGCCGATGGCACAAAGGCCTCCGCCTGACCGTCGCCATCGCCATCAAGGCCGGGCAGGTGCAGGGGATTGTGATTGCCCGTTGCGGCGGCAAAGATGAACAGGTCATCCGCCGTGCAAAGCCGCGTGGCAGAGGCGGTCTGCCCGAGCCGCAATTCGTCGAACAGGTGGTTTTCAAGGATCATCAGGCAGCCTTTGCATGTTTCGGCGCAGTCTGGCCTGCGTGTGCAGTGCAGGCAAGTCCGCGTCAGACCGGTTCTGCGGCGAATCCTGCTGCCAACAGCGCGGCGATGAGGGATGAGGGCGGTTGATCGGTCTCGATTTCTGCCCGGCGCGCGGGCAGGTCCACGCGGATCACCGCCTGTGCATCGAGCCGTGTGACCGCGTTTTCGACGGCGGCCTTGCAATGGCCGCAGGACATTTCGGGAATCGACAGGGTCATCATTTCGGGCTCCAACGCGGGGTTTTCCCCAGATGGACCCTTCCGGTGCAAGAAGGTCAAGCGATTGGCGAGGGGGGCTTGACCTTCCAGTGACTGGAATCCCTATGTCCATTCCAAAGGAGACAGACATGTCCGGATTTACACTGCAAGTCGACGGAATGAGCTGCGCGGCCTGCGTGGGCCGGGTGGAACGGATCCTGTCCTCGGTCGAAGGGGCAGGGCGCGCGAAGGTCAATCTTGCGGATGGTCGGGCGCGGGTGGAGGGGGGGCGCGGTGCGGAGATTGCCGAGGCGCTGTCGCGCGCCGGGTTCACCGCGCGCGAGAACCGGATGCGGCTGTCCGTGGAGGGGATGAGTTGCGCCTCTTGCATCGGGCGCGTGGAGGCGGCACTGGCGGGTCTGCCGGGCGTGGTCGAGGCGCGGGTCAATCTGACAGACGAGTCGGCAGATGTTCGATTTCTTGCTGGTTCTGTCGCGCCAGAGGCTGCAATTTCAGCACTGACGGGGATCGGATATGTAGCAAAACTGCAAGTCGAGGCATCCCGACCCGCCGATGCGGGCAGTCCGTTGCGGCGCAACCTGATCGTCGCGGCCGGGCTTGCCCTGCCGGTGTTTGCCATGGAGATGGGCGGTCATCTCTGGCCCGCCTACCATCACTGGCTGCACGGACTGGTCGGGATGCAGCGGCTCTGGCTGATCCAGTTCGTGCTGACCACGGCAATCCTTGTCGGGCCGGGGCGGATGTTTTTCACGCGGGGCTGGGCATCGTTGCGTCACCTCGCACCCGACATGAACGCGCTGGTGATGATCGGCACCGGTGCGGCATGGGCCTATTCCACGGTCGCGACCTTTGCGCCGGGGCTTTTGCCGGCGGGAACGCGGGTGGTCTATTTCGAATCGGCGGCGGTGATCGTCACGCTGATCCTGCTGGGGCGCTGGCTGGAGGCGCGCGCCAAGGGGCGGACAGGGGCGGCGATTGCGCGGTTGATCGGCTTGCAGCCACGCTTTGCCATGGTCGAAACCGGCGCTGGCACCGAGGAACGCGCAATCGCCGACCTGCGCCCGGGCGATGTCCTGCACCTGCGCCCCGGCGAAAAGGTGGCGGTCGATGGCGAGGTGATCGACGGGGCGTCCCATATTGACGAGGCGATGATCTCGGGCGAACCGGTCCCGGTGGCCAAGGGGCCGGGGGATGCGGTGACGGGCGGCACGGTCAATGGCACCGGGTCGCTGCGCTATCGTGTGTGCCGGGTGGGGGCCGATACGGTGTTGGCGCAGATCATCCGCATGGTGGAGGACGCGCAGGGCGCGCGCCTGCCGGTGCAGGATCTGGTCAACCGCATCACCGGCTGGTTCGTTCCGGCGGTGCTGCTGGTGGCACTGGCCACGGTAGCGTTGTGGCTGGCCCTTGGCCCCGATCCGCGCCTCACACATGCGCTGGTCGCAGGGGTTGCGGTGCTGATTATCGCCTGCCCCTGCGCGATGGGGCTGGCGGTTCCGGTGTCGATCATGGTCGGCACCGGGCGGGCGGCGGATCTGGGCGTGCTGTTCCGGCGCGGCGACGCCTTGCAGGCCTTGCAGGGCGTCACCATCGTCGCGCTGGACAAGACCGGCACGCTGACAGCGGGGCGGCCGGACCTGACGGATATGGCACTGGCGGAGGGCGAGGAGGAGGCTGCGGTTCTGGCCGCGATTGCTGCAATCGAGGCGCGGTCGGAACATCCCCTGTCGGAGGCGATCTGCCGCGCGGCAGCGGCACGGCATCTGACGCTGCCGCAGGTCGACCGCTTCGACGCGCGCCCGGGATATGGCGTGGTGGCCGAGGTCGGCGGCGTGCGCTGGCTGGTGGGGTCGGATCGTCTGATGCGGGCCGAAGGGGTCGACCCCGCCGCGCTGGCCGGTCAGGCCGGGGCATGGGCGCAGGACGGCAAGACCCCCATATTTGCCGCCCGCGAAGGGCGGATCGTGGCCGCGCTCGCCCTGGCAGATACGGTGAAACCCGGCACGCCCGAGGCCCTGTCGGCCTTGCGCGCCATGGGGCTGCGGCTGGTCATGGTGACCGGCGACAATCGCGCGACGGCCGAAGCGATTGCGGCGCGGCTCGGGCTCGATGAGGTGCGGGCGGAGGTTCTGCCCGAGGGCAAGGTTGCTGTGGTCGAGGTGCTGCGGGCGACCGGCAAGGTGGCCTTCGTCGGTGACGGGATCAACGATGCCCCGGCATTGGCGCGCGCGGATGTCGGCATCGCGCTGGGCACCGGGACGGATGTCGCGATGGAAAGCGCGGACGTCGTGCTGATGTCGGGCGATTTGCGCGGGGTGGCGGCGGCTTTCACGGTCAGCCGGGCGACGATGCGCAACATACGGCAGAATCTGTTCTGGGCCTTTGGCTACAATATCGCGCTGATCCCGGTGGCGGCGGGTCTGTTCTATCCGGCCTTCGGGGTTCAGCTTTCGCCGATGCTGGCGGCCGGGGCAATGGCGGCCTCCTCGGTGCTGGTGCTGGGCAACGCGCTGCGGCTGCGGTTTTTGCGAGGGGAGGCAAAGGCATGAACATCAAGGAGGCCAGCCGGATTTCGGGTCTGCCCGCCAAGACCATCCGCTATTACGAGGAGGTCGGCCTGATCCGGCCCTTGCGGGGGGCCAATGGCTACCGGCATTTCCGCGACAGCGATGTTCACAAGCTGGGGTTTCTGGGCCGGGCGCGCGCGCTCGGCTTCACCATCGAGGATTGCCGCGTGCTGTTGTCGCTTTACGAGGACAAGACCCGCGCCAGTTCCGATGTGAAGGCGATTGCCGCGCGGCACCTGCACCAGATCGCGCAGAAGATCGGCGAATTGCAGGCGATGGAGGCGGTGCTGTCGCATCTGGTATCCTGCTGTGCCGGCGATGCGCGGCCCGATTGCCCGATCCTGTCGGATCTGGCACCGCAGATCGCGGCGCGGGTCACATGAGCTTGCGCAACTCGCGCAAAAGCCCGGTCTTGCGCAGGGTGCGCACCGGATAGTCCGGGTCGCCCAGCATCCGGTCCAGCGAGAAGCCGGGTTCGATCTGTTCGAGCCGTTCCTTCATGCGGTTGGCGCGGTCCAGATCGCCCTGATGGGCATAGAGCGACAGAAGATAGCGATAGGCGGGCCGCAGCGAGGGGGCCGCAAAGGCGGCGGTCTCGGCGGCCTTGATCGCCTCGTCCACGCGGCCCGTCGCCACGCAGACCGTGGCATGATGCGCGTCCCACCAGTGCCGGAAGGTGGAGCGTCCGGCATAGAGTCGGCCAAGCGCGGACAGCCGATAGGCCTCCTCGCCCTCCCCGGCCAGCATCTTTGCGACCGCCATCGCCTGAAGCGCGAAGGGGTTGCGGGGGTTTTCCTCCAGCGCCGCCTGTGCGGCCTGCCCGGCGGCGACCGCATCGCCAAAGAGCATCGCGCGGGTCTGCGAGACCAGCGCCTTGACGGTGGAATTGCCGTCGCGGCGTTCCATCGCATGCGAGGTCAGCGAATGGGCGATGTCGTGCAACTCGGGTCGCTGCGCCTGGCTCAGTTCGATCGCCTTGACCAT
The DNA here is from genome assembly GCA_046295215.1 of Pseudorhodobacter sp. Taxonomy (GTDB): domain Bacteria; phylum Pseudomonadota; class Alphaproteobacteria; order Rhodobacterales; family Rhodobacteraceae; genus Szabonella. The sequence goes on from JBKBNP010000001.1 coordinate 72,127, forward strand.
CTGCAAAAGGCCCCGCCAGGCCAGATGCACGGTGTTGCCCTCGACTTCCCAGGCCTGTTCCATTAGGCGGTCGGCCTCGGTCAGTTGGACCTCGTCAAAGGAGAACATCTTGTGCAGGGCCAATTGGCCGAGTGCTGCCGATTTGGAGGCGTCGCGCGCCACGCCCAGAACATGCGGCGCGCGGGCGACCGTGCGTTCGGCGGCCTCATAGGCGGCCTGCACCAGCGCCTCGGACCCGGCAAGCGATGTGGCGGTGCCGACGAACCGGCAATCGCGGGAAAACAGCACGCGCCCGGTCGGCAGATGGAGGATCTTTATGAAGGCAAGGCAGATGCCGTTATCCTCGATCACGTTGCAGGTGATTTCCAGATCGGCAGGCGGTTGGCCCGGCTGGTCGCGGCCCTGTGACAGGGTGCAGGCGGTCACATGATCGGCAATGTCGGCGGCGATGCGGGCGGCGATGATTTCGGCCACGATCCCCGACCCGGTGCCGGGCAGGTTCGAGGTGGTGCAGCGCAGGGTGATCGGCTCGGCAGTCGGCCGGGGGTCGCAGCGGGTCAGACCGCTCGCGCCAGCCCCGGCGGCGGTGCCACGACGCGCCGAATCGAGCCAGCGCTGGAAGGCCGGGTCACGCACCGTCACGCCTTCCAGCAGGTCGCCGGAACTTTCGGAAGCGCCGCGCAGGCGCAAGGCCTCCGGGCGCAGGCTCAGCCATTCGCGATCCGCGATCAGGATGTCGTCATGCGGGGTCAGGGCCTTGCGCAGATCCACGAGGGCTTGCCGCAGGCTCCCCGCCGCCTGCTGGGGCGCGCGGTCGCTCCACAGCCGTTCCTCGATCCAGCGGCGGCTGCGGCGCTGTTCCGGAGCAAGCGCCAGCATCGCGAGAAGGGCGCGGGACTTGTGCGGGCGGGGTGAAAGGTCGGCCCCGTCAGACAAGGCGCAAAGAGAGAATGGTCCGTGCAGCACAAGCTCCACGACCGCTCCCGCACCGGTCCGTTCTTCGTTGCGATCAGCGTCCGTCGCCATGGTCCAACATTGCCCTGCGCGCGCCCTGTCCATTGCGCGTTCTTGATGCCCCGGCGTCACCCCGACATATGCAACCAGATCATACCGTGCGCCGCTATCGTCAAAATAGCGTAAATTCACCAACATGCACGAAAAGGTTTTGGCAGCCGCGTCAGAGGCCGCCTAAATGGCTCAACCGCAGGCGTGATTGAGGATCGAGATGGCATTTTCCGGCACGCAGGGAACCCAGGGCACACAGGGAACCCAAGGCACACAGGGGACGCAAGGCACCCAGGGCACCCAAGGAACGCAAGGCACCCAGGGAACGCAGAGCGCGGGGGGCTCCGCAGGGCCCTATCTGTCGCTGGCGCTGGCCACCACGCGCGACGGGATTGCCCGGCAATGGTCGGGCCTCGGCGGGCGGGTGATCGACAATCCGACACCGGGCGGGTGGGACGGGTTCCGACGCATGCAGGACGGCCCGCAGGCGGCGGTGCTGGACTATGAACTTGCGGTTCTTGCGGCGCTCGATCTTGCGCAGCCGCAAATCGGTGCGGTGGTCAGCCCCGTTGTCGGAGGCGGTTCTGTCGTCCGATTGACGCGGCCGGTCTACGATCAGGCCTTTGTCGATGCACAGATGGCGCTCGTGCGGACCTATGCCGATCTGCGGCTGGACCGGATGGCCGAGATCCAGGTCCAGACCGGAGATTTCGTGTCTTTCTTCAGCACGCAGGCCTATATGGACCGGGTGGCGACGAAACGCTCGCTGGATCTGATCTGGGCACTGCTGCGGATGCTTGGCCCGCTGGAGATGCGGCTGAAGCTGCATTTCGATTTTCCGCGCCCGATCCAGACCACGGATGAACTGCAACCCATGATCCAGACGCCCGGCCATGCGTCCTGGCCCAGTGGCCACGCGACCGAGGCCTTTGCCGTGGCGGTGCTGTTCTCGGCACTGCGGGCGGGGACGGGGGTGGATGCGCTGGCCGAGGTTCAGGCCCGCAGCCAGCCGATGCGCCTTGCCGCACGGATCGCCACGAACCGCACGATTGCCGGGGTGCATTACCCGTCCGACAGCATGGCGGGCGCGGTTCTGGGCATCGGCATTGCCGAACTGCTGACCAACTGGCTGTCCGGGGCGAGCGAAACCCCGGTGCGGGCCTTCAACGGGACCGGATTTCTGGACGATTTCACGCTCGACACGCTGGAAAACATCTTGCCCGCGACAGGGACACAGGCCTTCACCGCGCCGCCGCCGCCGGTTCTGGCGAATCTGTGGCAGATTGCGCGCGACGAATGGGTGCGCTGAGGCTGGCTTCCCCAGAGCTGGTCTTTGCTGCATCCTGAAAAGGGTTGCTGCCAGATGTCCGGCAGCAACCCTTTTCTTTATGGAAAGGTCAGGTTGTCTTGAAACGGGCAGGGGGCTTGCGGCGGTGCTGTCGCCGCCGATCCGTTCAGGTGTCGGCGTGGACTGTGGTCGTTGCCGGAGCGGTCAGAATGCCCGCTCCCTGTCGGTCCGCCAGTGCCGGATCGCCGGTTTCCCCGAACATCGCGACAAGGGCGAGATGCTCCGCCTCGCCGGGCTGCGGGGGGAAACGCCCCTCGTCCATCGCTGTGGCCAGCGCCCGGCTGACCCGGGCAGCGGCGACCGATGTGCCGTTGGACACCCGGCCCGAACCCGAGGCCGTGCCTGTCGCGATCATGCCCAGAAGTGCTGTGCCCCGGTCCCCGATGCCGGAAAGTGACGGCTCGGGCCGCGTCCACGCTGCCCCGGTCGCGGAATAGCGCGACGGGGGCAGCCCGGGCATGTCGCGCGCGGCGGCAACGGCATAGGTGCAATCCGACCGCGCGGTGACAAAGCTGGAATGGCTGGCCTGCCGGGTGATCGGGCAGTCGGGGCCGGGCCGGGTCCAGCCCGCTGATTCCGGGTCGTAATCATAGGCGCGCGGATCGTCGAGATAGCTTTGCCGCCCGTTCAGCCGATAGCCCGAGGGCGTGTCACCGCGTTGCACCTCCAGCCGCAGGGGCAGGGGGCCGCCCGATTGCGCGGCAACCGTGACAACCCATGCGCCGGGACGGATCAGCGCGGTGCCTGCCTCCCCCGCCGAAGGGGCCATCGCGATCACCGCATGGGCGGGCGTCACCACCCCCGGCGCCGTCACGCGCGGCCCGAGGTGGTAGAACCGGCCGACGCTGCGCCCGTCCGGGCCAAGGATCGGGCGGCTCATGTTCGGCGGGATCGGGCCAAGCCCCTGCGGCATCGCCCCCGGGCCGGGCGGGGTGAGCGTGACCGACAGCCGCGCCATGTCGGTCGGGTTTCCCGGCCTGAGTTCCAGAAAGCTCGCCGCGAAATCATCGGGCTGCAACCGCCATGTGACCGGCTCCGCTGTGCCGGGCGCCAGCGTCAGATGCGCGCCCTGATTGTGCAGCCGCGAATTGCCCCAGGCATAGACCACGCGGACGGTGCGGCCATGGCGCGCCTGCCAGCGTTCGGCCATCTGCGCGACCAGCGCCTCGATCGCCTTGGTCCCGTCCTTCGGTCCGGCAAAGGTGGCAAAGGAAATGTTGATGACGACCGGGCTTTGCCCGTTCACCCGCAGCGCCTGCCGCAGGATCCAGCGCACCCCCTCCACGATGCAGGGCTCAAGCTGCGTTCCGGCGGTGTTGTCCACCGCCTCGGGCGGAAGCTGCACCGCCAGCAGTGGCCAGTCGAGGGCGGGATCGTCGCTTTCGGGATCGGCACCTGCGGCAAGGTCCAGCACATGCGTGCCATGGCTGAACCCGTATTCGGTGGACCGGTGCGCGTCCGGTTCATAAAGCTGGAGGTTCAGTTGCCGGTAGGCGGCGCTTTCCTCCAGTCGCGGGCCATGTGCGAGGATCGCGTCGATCTCGGGCCGGTGCAGCACCTCGCCCGCCTGAACATAGGCCGCCCCGAAGGCCGGGGCGGGAACGCTGCGGAAGGCCTGCAACCAGATCGCATGGAACCGCGTGCGGTATCGGGCGGCCGCACCCTTGCGACGGTCCCGCCGACAAAAGCGCATGTTCAGAAACCCGATGCCATCGTCGATCACGGCGACGATGGGGGCTGTTCGGGTGGCTTCGCGGCCACAAGCGGGGGACGCGCAAAGCGCGAGCGTCTCGGTTTCCGGGGGCAGCGACCGGCAGGGCTGCAGCACCTCCAGCGTTTCGGCATGCCGGGCCTGGAAGGCGGCAAGGTCGAGACCCGTCCAGAACACGGTGAAGGGATCCTCTGTCGCCTCCACATGGCCCGGCGTCGCCACCCCGTCGCGTTCGGTCAATCCAAGCGCGTCCAGATCCTCCAGCCCGAGGGACAAGTCCTGCGCCAGAACCGCATCGGCGAGTCGGTGCAGGGCCGCTTCCGGCCCATCGGGGCCGGTGCAAAGCCGCACCAGTGCCGACCGCAGGGCCGTCGGGCTGGCCCCTGCGGTTGCAAGCTCCTCGGCCCAGTGCAGATAGGCGCTTTCCGCCGGGGCCAGCGGTTCGGGGGCAGGGGGCACTTGCTGTCCGCTATGGGCCATTTCGATCACCTTCATCCAAATGCGGATGACGGAAAAGGGCCGCATCCGGCACCGACTATGGAAGCCCCGAAGCTGCCCGGTCAAACCCTGCGCAGGGCAGGGCCGGATTTTGACGGAGCTTTCACGCGCGCCTCCGGCGGTGCGCCACCCCGACCTGTCACTTGGTCAGGATCAGCTTTCCGGCCCGCGTGATGCGCAAGGCGTAGATCTGGCCGTCGAGGTCGATCTGCGCGAGGGAACCGCCGCAGGTCAACTGGCGGGCCTTGTGGCAGGGCAGGGTCTCGCCGGGATGGCCGGACGCGGATCCTGATGCGGAAAGCGGGAGCGCAGAACGTGACGTGCGGCGGGGCAGGGTCTGCGAAGGGGCTGAAAAGATGCTTGCAGGGTCAGGCCGGGCGTTCATTTGCGTCCCTCCATCCGGTCGAACCATTGAAGCATCCCGAAGCCGGATGAAAGGTGGCCATCGAGCGACAGCCGCAGGATTTCGCGCAGGTCGCTGACCGGGACTGGTGGGGTGGGCGTGGAAGTCTGCATGAGGGTCTCCGCTGGAAAAAGGGTTCCGGGCTGACCGTCTGGCTGGCTTGGATTGCCCCAAACATGACGCGACTCGGAGGATTTGTAAATCCTGATTATTTTACTATGATAAATTTTCCCCAAGCCGCGTTGATCCGCCGGCGCCCCCTTCCCATATCGGCACCGCGCCGGGCAATGGCGTGGCATGGACGGGAGAGCCGGATGAAGGATGCAAGATCGCTGCTCGATGGCCTGATCGGCCAGCTTGGGGGGGCGGCAGGCGGAACTGGCGGCGGTCTGGAGGGGATTGCGCGCAAGGCAAAGGGTGCATGGGACGGCCAGTCGGGGCTGGCCAAGGGGGCCATTGCCGGTGGATTGCTCGGTGTTCTGCTGGGCGGAAAATCCACCCGCCGGATGGCCGGATCGGCGCTGAAGGTCGGCGGCACTGCACTGATCGGAGGTCTGGCCTACAAGGCCTGGCAGGACTGGCAGGCGGGCAAGGCCGCCGGGGCATCGCCTGCTTCGGCTCCGGTCGAACTGCCCGCCCCCGATGGCACGGTTTTCCTGCCCTCGGAGCCTCTCGCGGCGGATGACCTTGCGACGCGGCTGTTGCGGGCGATGGTCGCGGCGGCCAAGGCGGATGGTCATGTCACCCCCGCCGAGCGTCGCCGGATCGGCGCGCAGCTTGAAACGCTGGGCCTCGGGGCCGAGGCACAGGGGCTGGTCGAGGCGGAACTCGACGCCCCCTTGGACGTGGGCGCGATTGCGGCCCTTGCGCGGGGGCCGGAGGAGGCCGCCGAGATCTATGCCGCCTCGCTTCTGGTCGTGGACCCGGATGCCCCGGCCGAAAAGGGCTATCTTGCGATGCTGGCGGCGCGGCTGGATCTGCCGGCGGGTCTGGTCGATCACCTTCACTCGCGAACGGCCGATCTGGCCTGACCTCAGGGCCGCACGCCGCCGGTCGCCGCTGTCACGCGGTCGGCGGCCTCTGTCACCAGCGCGCCGATCCGGCCCGCGTCCGACAATCCGATGCGGAAGGCGGGACCGGAGACGGAGAGCCCGGCCACCGGCTCGCCATGCGCGTTGAAGATCGGGGCCGCGATGCAGCGCATCCCTTCGGCGCGTTCCTGATCGTCGATGGAATAGCCCCGGTCCCGTGTGCGAGCGAGATCCCGCATCAAACTGGCTTCCTGCGTGATCGAGAGCGAGGTGAAGCGCGCCAGCCCCTTGCGCGCGATGATGCCCTGCACGCGGTCCTCGGGCAGGAAAGCCAGCAGCGCCTTGCCGATGCCCGAGACATGCATCGGCCCCTTGGTGCCGGGGGGGAAGAAGGCGCGGATCGCCTCATGCGTTTCGACCTGTGACAGGAACAGAACCTCGTCCTGACTTTCTATGCCGAGATTGGCGGTTTCCCCGGTCGCCCGCATCAGCGCATCCATCGGCTGCCGTGCCCGCTCCACAACCTTGGTGCGGCGCAGGAAGGCCGACCCCACGCGAAAAGCCCCCGTGCCGACATGCCAGAGCTGCCCCGGTTCCTCCAGTTCCACCATCCCATGCCCTTGCAGCGTGATAAGCGCGCGGTAGACCGTGGCCACCGCCTGCCCGGAGCGTTCGGCAAGATCCGACAATGTGAGGCCGGGGCCCGCCGCGAGAAGCGACAGAAGGGCTATGCCCCGGTCCAGCGCCTGCACGGTGTTCTGTTCGGTCTTGTCGTGAAAGGCGCGGGGGCGGCCCCGGGGGCGCGGCTGCGGGTTCGGCGGCGGAGAGGCCATGCTTCGGCTCCATGTGGAAAAATGCTGTGGGGCAAGAGAGGATCGGCAGATGAAAAATGCCCTTCATCCTGTTATCGCATGGATTTCCGGATTATTCCATCAATTGAAAAAGCATTTCGAAAAAATTGCGCCGGGGAGCATGCCAACGTAATTTGCGACATGACAGCAGCGAAAGGACGCGGCCCATGTTTTCGCAGAACCCGGTTTTCATTCCCGGCCCGACCAATATCCCCGAGGCGATCCGCAAGGCTTGCGATGTGCCGACGCTGGATCACCGATCCGCTGCCTTCGGCCGGATGTTCCGCCCGGCAATCGAAGGCGTGCGCCGAGTTCTGAACATGGGTGAGGGCGAGGTGTTCCTGTTTCCCTCCACCGGCACCGGAGGCTGGGAGGCGGCGGTGACCAATACGCTGTCGCCCGGCGATACGGTTCTGGCGGCGCGGTTCGGGATGTTCTCACATCGCTGGATCGACCTTTGCCAGCGGCATGGATTGCAGGTGCAGGTAATCGAGGCCCCCTGGGGGGAGGGTGCGCCGATTGCCGCCATCGAGGCGGCCTTGCGCGCCGATACCGCAGGGCGCATCCGCGCGGTTCTGGCCACGCATAATGAAACCGCGACAGGGGTGCGGTCGGACATCGCAGGCCTTCGCGCGGCGATGGACCGGGCCGGACATAAGGCGATGCTGTTTGTGGACGGGGTGTCGTCGATTGCCTCGATGCCCTTCGACATGGCGGGCTGGGGCGTGGATATTGCGGTGGCGGGCAGCCAGAAAGGGTTCATGCTGCCGCCGGGGCTGGCCATTCTGGGGGTAAGCCCCAAGGCGCTGGCCGCAATGGAGGGGGCGACCCTGCCCCGCGTCTTTTTCGATTTCCGGGACATGACCCGGGCCTATGCGGCGGGCGGCTATCCCTATACCCCGGCGGTGGGGCTGATCGCGGGGCTGTCGCGGTCCATCGAGATGCTGGAGGAGGAGGGGCTCGAGGCGGTCTATGCCCGGCATCACCGCCTCGCCGAAGGGGTGCGGCATGCCGTTGCGGCCTGGGGGCTGCGCCCCTGTGCGGCCTCGCCGGATCTTTATTCCGACACGGTGACGGCGGTTGTGGTGCCTGAGGGAGCCAATGGCACCGACCTCGTGAAACTGGCAGCGGACAAATACGGCGTGGCCTTCGGGGTCGGTCTGGGCGAGGTCGCGGGCAAGGTGTTCCGCATCGGGCATCTGGGGATGCTGACGGATGTGATGGTGCTGTCGGGGCTGGCCACGGCGGAAATGTGCATGGCCGATCTGGGCTGGAAGATCCGGCTCGGGTCCGGGGTGGCGGCGGCGCAGGAGTATTTCCGGGGCTCGGCAGGGGCGCTGCGGGTGGCGGCGGAATAGGCGGGCCGCGCCGGGGGCCAGCCCCCGGACCCCCGAGGTATTTGGGCCAAGATGAAAGGGCCAGGGATGAAGGATCAGGCAGGAATGGATATTCCGACATTTGACGACGTGCTGGCGGCACAGGCGCGCATCGCACCCCACATCCACCGCACCCCGGTGCTGACATCAAGCTATTTCAATGCTCTGACGGGGGCGGAACTGTTCTTCAAATGCGAGAACTTCCAGAAGGCGGGGGCGTTCAAGGTGCGCGGGGCCTGCAATGCGGTGTTCGGGCTGTCGGAGGAAAAGGCCGCGAAGGGGGTCGCCACCCATTCCAGCGGCAACCATGCGCTGAGCCTGTCCTACGCGGCGGGGCGGCGGGGGATTCCCTGCCATGTGGTCATGCCGCGCACGGCGCCGGAGGCCAAGAAGGATGCGGTGCGGGGATATGGCGGGGTGATCACCGAATGTGAGCCTTCGACCACCAGCCGGGAGGCGGTGTTTGCCGGGGTTGCGGCGCGGACGGGGGCAGAGTTCGTGCATCCCTATAACGATGCGCGCGTGATTGCCGGGCAGGCGACCTGCTCGCGCGAATTGCTGGAACAGATCGAGGGGCTTGATGCGATCATCGCACCCATCGGCGGCGGCGGGATGGTGTCGGGGACTTGTCTGACGGCAAGTTCGATTGCCCCCGGGGTCGATGTCTATGCCGCCGAGCCGAAAAACGCCGATGACGCCTTCCGCAGCTTCAAGGCCGGACACCTCATTGCCGATGATGCCCCCGACACGGTGGCGGATGGGCTGAAAGTGCCGCTGAAGGATCTGACCTGGCATTTCGTCTCCCGCCATGTCGCGGATATCTTCACCGCGACCGAGGACCAGATCATCGAGGCGATGAAACTGACCTGGAAGCGCATGAAGATCGTGATGGAGCCCTCTTGTGCAGTGCCGCTGGCCGCGATCCTGGCCAATCCGGAGGTGTTCCGGGGGCGGCGGGTCGGTGTGGTGATTACCGGCGGAAATGTGGATCTCGACCGGCTTCCCTGGATGAAAGGATAGGATGATGAACAAGCATATCGATTTTGAAGGGCTGGAAGTGGGCTATGACATTCCCGCCCTGCCGGGGATGGACGAGTCCGGGATCCAGACGCCCTGCCTGATCCTCGACCTCGACGCTTTGGAGAGGAATATCAGGAAGATGGGCGACTATGCCAGGGCCCACGGGATGCGACACCGGGTGCATGGCAAGATGCACAAATCGGTGGATGTGGCGCTGTTGCAGGAACGCCTCGGTGGGTCTTGCGGGGTCTGCTGCCAGAAGGTTTCCGAGGCGGAAGTCTTTGCGCGCGGTGGCATCAAGGATGTGCTGGTCAGCAATCAGGTGCGCGACCCGGCCAAGATCGACCGGCTGGCACGACTGCCGAAACTGGGTGCCAGAACCATCGTTTGCGTGGACATGCTTGACAATGTCGCGGACCTTTCGGCGGCGGCGCAGCGCCATGGCACCACAATCGAATGTCTGGTGGAGATTGACTGCGGTGCGGGGCGCTGCGGGGTGCGGACCACGGCGGAGGTGATTGCCATTGCCAAGGCCGTGGAGGCCGCCGAGGGGCTGAAATTCAGCGGGATCCAGGCCTATCAGGGCGCCATGCAGCATCTGGACAGCTATGAAGACCGGCGGATCAAGATCGACGGCGCGGTGGCGATGGTGCGCGACGCCGTCGAAGGGTTGAAGGCCGAAGGCATCGCTTGCGACATCGTCGGCGGCGGGGGCACGGGAAGTTACTATTTCGAAAGCAATTCAGGAGTTTACAACGAACTCCAATGCGGATCCTATGCCTTCATGGATGCCGATTATGGCCGGATCCTGGACAAGGACGGCCAGCGGATCGACGCGGGCGAATGGGAAAATGCGCTGTTCATCCTGACCTCGGTGATGAGCCACGCCAAGGCCGACAAGGCGATCGTGGATGCGGGGCTCAAGGCGCAGTCGGTGGACTCTGGCCTGCCGGTCATTTTCGGCCGCACGGATGTCAAATACGTCAAATGCAGCGATGAGCATGGCGTGGTCGAGGATCCGCAAGGCGCGCTCAAGGTCAATGACAAGCTGCGCCTCGTTCCGGGGCATTGCGACCCGACCTGCAATGTCCATGACTGGTATGTGGGGGTTCGCGGCGGCAAGGTGGAGGTCGTGTGGCCGGTCTCGGCGCGGGGCAAGGCCTACTGATCCAATCGGGGCACTGTCCTATCAATCATTACCGCCCTTTTTCTGTCCATAAATATCTCACGGGGGCGCGGGGGTGTGAAACCCCCGCTCCTGCCCATGCGCAAAAGGACCACCCCAAGCAGATACTCGCCCAAGCCCAGATTTCCGATCGTGTCCCCCCCGATGCCCCCCGGGC
>JBKBNP010000001.1:82722-94803 GCA_046295215.1 Pseudorhodobacter sp.
CCATCTCAATTACTTCATCTCCCCTCTTTTTTTCTCTAAAGTGTCGGGGGGGGGGGGGGGGGGCCCCCCCCCCCCCCCCTTCCTCCATTGCGCAAAAGGACCACCCCATGCTGATCCTCGCCGAAGCACTGATTGCCGATCTTGTCCCCCCCGATGCCGCCCTTGCTGCGGTCGAGGCCTGTTTCCGCGCCATGTCCGACGGGGCGGCCTACAATTTCCCGGTCGTGCGCGAGGCTTTGGGTGAGGGGCGGCAATACGGGTTCAAATCGGGGCTCGACCGGGCGGGCGGGCAGATGGGCGTCAAGGCGGGGGGGTATTTTCCGGGCAATGCGGCGAAGGGGATCATCAACCATCAATCCTCGGTCTTCCTGTTCGATCCCGAAACCGGGCGGCCCGTGGCGATGGTGGGGGGCAACCTGCTGACGGCGCTGCGCACGGCGGCGGCCAGTGCCCTGTCCATCGACCGGCTGGCGCGGCGGGACGCGCGGGTCTTGGGCATCGTGGGCGCGGGGCATCAGGCGGCGTTCCAGTTGCGCGCGGCGGCCCGGGTGCGGGCCTTCGAGAAGGTCATCGCCTGGAATTACCACGCCGAAATGCTGCCGCGTCTGGGCGAGGTTGCCGCCGAACTGGGTCTGCCCTTCGAGGCGGTGGACCTGCCCGGGATGCGCGGCGCGGATGTCATCGTGACGATCACCTCTTCGCCCGCGGCAAGCCTTATGGCGGATCATGTCGCGCCCGGCACGCATCTGGCCTGCATGGGCACCGACACCGTGGGCAAGCAGGAGGTTGAACCGGCCCTGCTGGCCCGTGCGGCGCTTTTCACCGATGAGGTCGCGCAGTCCGTGACCATCGGGGAGGCGCAACATGCGGTGGCGGCGGGGCTGGTCGATGCGGGCGTGATCACGCCCCTCGGCGATGTCTTGACGGGGCGGCATCCGGGGCGCGGCACCCCGGAGGAGATCACGCTTTTTGACGGCACCGGCGTCGGCTTGCAGGACATTGCCGTGGCCGCGAAGGCGGTGGAGGCGGCGCGGGCGCGGGGCCTCGGGATCGAGGTTGCCGTCTGACGTGCGCCCTCGCTGTGCGGCCTCTGCGGACTGACGCCCATGGCGGGCGACCCGTCGTTTTCGGAGTTGACGCCGCCGTCCATCCATCGCAATCCTGATCCTGATGGTTCCCGGAATGGCCAAAGGCTGCCGGGTGAAAAGGGAACGCGGTGAGGTGTAGCCATCAGGCGCCAAATCCGCGACTGCCCCCGCAACTGTAAGCGGCGAGCGACCCCCGATGCCACTGCACCCCCGATGGGTGCGGGAAGGCGGGGCGAGCGGCGACCCGCGAAGTCAGGAGACCTGCCATCGACGCATGTAACCACCGGGCGGGGTGCCCCGGAAGGAGTGTTCGATGGAAGATGTCCCGCGCCGGCCGGTGGCCGCGCCCCCCTATTCGTTGCGCCAGTCGGCGCCGCATCAGATATTGGTCTGCAAGGCCTGCAAGCATCTCGGCCAAAGCTGCGGCCCCGGTTTTGCGCTGCTGAAGAAGCTGCGTGCGGCGGTGTCTGCGGCGGGCCTGTCCGAAGAATTCGAGGTGACCGGCACTGCCTGCCTTGCGGGCTGTGACCGGCCCTGCACCGTGGCCTGGCGGGCGACGGCCAAGGCGACATGGTTCTTCGGTGATATAGACCCCGACCAACCGATCGACGATCTGATCGCCTTTTCAAAGCTCTATGCCGCGGTGGAGGATGGCTGGATGGCCGGGTCCGACTGCCCGCCAAGGCTCTGCCAGAACACGCTGGCGCGGATCCCGGCGGCAATGATCGTGACTGCCGAGGGGGTGGTGCAATGACCGCCGCCCCCATTCCTCCGGCGCTGGAACTGGACCGGGTCAGTTGGGGGCCGCGCGGCGCACCCGATATTCTGACCGGGATTTCGCTGACCGTGCCCGAAGGGCAGGTCGTGGCCGTCTGCGGGGCGAATGGTGCGGGGAAATCCACGCTGCTGCGGCTGATCTATCGCCATTTCGCGCCGCGCAACGGTTCAGTGCGGCTGATGGGGCGGGACATCTGGGCGATGGGCGCGTCGGAAGTGGCGCGCAGCCTCGCCGCCGTCCTGCAGGAACAGCCCACCGATTTCGCGCTGAGCGTGCGGCAGATCGTGGCCCTGGGCCGCTTGCCGCATCGGCGGGGCTGGGGGTCTGGCCTGTCGGCGCCGGGGTCCGAGGATGCGCGGCTGATTTCATCGGCCATTGCGCGGATGGATCTGGCGGGTATGGCCGACCGCGCCTTCGGCACCCTGTCGGGGGGCGAACGGCAGCGGGTGATGGTGGCCCGCGCGCTGGCGCAGGCACCCCGGGTCATCGTGCTGGACGAGCCGACGAACCATCTGGACATCCGGCATCAGCTTGAATTGCTTGCCCTGCTCAAGGGGCTGGGCCTGACGGTCATCGCGACCCTGCATGACCTGACGCTGGCCGCCGAATTTGCCGACCGGGTGGTGGTGCTGGCAGGGGGGCGGGTGCTGGCCGATGGCCCGCCCGATGCCGCGCTGACCGAATCGACACTCGCCACCGCCTTTCAGGTGCGCGCGCGGGTGGACCGTTCCGGGGCCAGCCCCCGCTTTTCCTTTCATCTCTGACCCTCAAGGACCGACCGATGATCCGCCTTTCACTGACCGCCCTGCTCCTGTCCGCAACCGCCACCTTCGCCCATCCTGTCACGGTGAAAAGCTGTGACCGGGAGGTGACCTTCGACGCCCCCCCGACACGCGCGATTTCCAACGATGTGAACCTGACCGAGATGATGCTGGTTCTGGACCTGCGCGACCGGATGGTGGGCTACACGGGCATTTCAGGCTGGAAAACGCTGGACCCGGTGATGCGCGAGGGTGTCGCCGAACTGCCCGAACTCTCGGCCCGCTATCCCACGCGCGAGGTGCTGGCGGCGGCGGAGCCGGATTTCTTTTTCGCGGGTTGGAATTACGGCATGAAGGTCGGTGGCGAGGTGACGCCCGAAACGTTGGAGCCCTTGGGCATCAAGACCTATGAGCTGACCGAAAGCTGCATCCATATCGGGCCCAAGGCAAAATCCTCGATGGCGGACATGTATGCCGACATCCTGACCCTTGGCCGGATCTTCGGGGTTTCGGCGCGGGCCGAGGAACTGGTGGCCGGGTGGCAGGCGCGGCTGGAGGCGGTGACGGCGGGCGTGGACCGGACCGCGCCCCTGCGGGTGTTTGTTTATGACAGCGGCGAAAAGGCACCCTTCACCGCCGGGGCCTATGCCATGCCGACCGCGCTGATCGAGGCGGCAGGTGGGCGCAACATCATGGACGATCTGGACAAAAGCTGGGCCGAGATCGGCTGGGAGCCGGTGGTGGAGCGCAATCCGCAAGTGGTGGTGATCGTGAATTACGGTGATGTGACGGCGGAACAGAAGATCGCCTTCATGCGCGAAAGCCCGGCCTTTGCAGGGATTGACGCGGTGAAACACAACCGCTTTGTCGTGCTGGACTATGTCGAGGCAACACCGGGGCCGCGCAACATCGCCGCCGTGGAAAAGCTGGTCGCCCGGTTCACGGGCAACTGATGGCCCCCCAATCCATCAGGAGACATGACATGATCCGCCTTTGCCTTTCCGCCCTCGTTCTGTCCACGGCCACGGCCACGGCCCACCCCATCACGGTGCAAAGCTGTGACCGCGAACTGACCTTTGACGCGCCGCCTGCCCGGGCGGTGTCCTATGATGTGAACATGACCGACATGATGGTCGCCCTGAAATTGCAGGACCGCATGGTGGGCTATGCGGGCATCACGCGGCATTTCAAGATGGACCCGGAATTGGCGGCGCAACTGGGCGACATTCCCGATCTGGCACCGCATCGCCCGCCCAAGGAGGTTCTGGTCGGGGCGGAGGCGGATTTCTACTTTGCCGGCTGGAATTTCGGCATGTCCATCGGTGGGCCGGTGACGCCCGAAACGCTCGCCCCGTTCGGGATCGAGGTTTATGAACTGACCGAGAGTTGCAGCCATCTGCGCGCGCGCCCGAAAATGACGATGGAGGATATGTATGTCGATATCCTCAACATCGGGCGCATCTTCGGCATCGAGGATCGCGCGGAGGCGCTGGTGGCGGGCTACCGCACCCGGATCGAGGCGGCCACACAGGCGGTCGATCCCGAGGCCAGGCTGCGGGTTTTCGTTTGCGACTCGGGTGACAAAGGGCCTTTCACCTCGGGGCGCAACGGGATGCCGACGGCTATGATCGAGGCGGCGGGAGGGCAGAACATCGTCGATGACATCGCCAAAAGCTGGCTGGAAATCGGCTGGGAACCGGTGATCGAGCGCAATCCGGAAGTCATCGTAATCGTCAACTATGGCGAGATCAGCGCCGAACAGAAGATCGGTTTCCTGAAGGGGCTTCCGGCGCTGTCGGCAGCTGACGCGATCCGCAACAACCGCTTTGTCGTGCTGGATTATGTCGAGGCAACGCCGGGGCCGCGCAACATTCCGGCGGTGGAAAAGCTGGTCGCCGGGTTCTGGGGGAACTGAGCGGATGACCGACCATGCCGCCATTCTGAGCCTGCCGCGCCGCATCGGTTTTCGGATCGGGGTTGCGGGCATTGCGGCAGCCATTCTGGTGCTGTCGGTCGTGGTGGCGGTGTCGGTGGGCGCGGTGGCGATCCCGCTGGCAACCGTCTGGGGCGTGGCGCTGGACCGGGCGCTGCCCGGCCTCGTGACCCCGGACTGGGGGGCGGGGCGGGCGGCAATCATCTGGGAAATCCGCTTTCCCCGCGTGATTCTGGCCGGATTGGTGGGGGCGGGGCTCGGCCTTGTGGGGGCTGCCTTGCAGGCGGTGACGCGCAATCCGCTGGCGGATCCGCATCTCTTGGGCATTTCCTCGGGCGGGGCCTTTGGCGCGATTGCGGCGCTGTTGCATACCGGGTTGTTTCTGGGCCTGCTGACCGTGCCGCTGATGGCCTTTGGCGGCGCGCTTGGCGCGACGGTTCTGGTGCTGGGGGTTGCGCGGATGGCGGGGGCGACCAGTGCCGACCGGCTGATCCTCGCGGGGGTTGCGGTGAGCTTTGTCATCATGGCCTGTGCCAATATCCTGATTTTCCTTGGCGATCCCAAGGCCACGCATACGGTGGTGTTCTGGATGCTGGGCGGGCTCGGCCTTGCGCAATGGACCCACCTTCTGTGGCCGCTGACGGTGCTGATGCCTTGCGGGCTCTGGCTCTGGTCGCAGGCGGGGCGGCTCAATGCGATGAGCCTCGGGGATGAGACAGCGGCCAGTCTGGGCATCGAGGTGGGGCGGTTCCGGTTGGCGGTCTTTGTCGCTGCTGCCCTGATTACCGGGGTGATGGTGGCGTTTTCCGGGCTGATCGGCTTTGTCGGGCTGATGATGCCGCATCTGGTGCGGCTGGTGCTGGGGGGCGACAATGCGCGCGTGCTGCCCGCCTCGGCCTTTGCGGGGGCGGTGTTCCTGATCTGGGCGGATGCGGGCGCGCGCGTTGTGATGGCCCCCGAGGATATGCCGATCGGCATTGTTACCGGCCTTGTCGGGGGCGTTTTCTTCATCTGGATGATGTCGCGGCGCGGCGTCATCCGTCCGGGTTGAGCCCTGTTCGCAAGTTCCTCGGTATCGACACGGTTCTGCCCGAATTGACAGAAATCCAGCGAATTTGCGCCTTCTTTGTCCTTTAGCGAAACGGGAAGCTTTGCTGCCGATCCTGTTCCGGGGCCGGTGTAAGGCTTCTGGTCGGGGAACGAGGCAGCAATGGTGATGAATGGTGATGTGTCCGGCTGTCAGGCTGTTTGCCTGACGGCCAGTGTTGTTTGCGCAGGGCGCAGGGCCACTCTGGCCGCGCTGCGGGGGGCCTGAGCATGCCCACCACTTTCAGCCTGTTCTACCTTGGTGTCGGCCCCTTCATCGACACGGTCGAAGGCAACAATATTTCGGAAAATCATGCGGCCCTGCAGACGCTGACCTTTGGCAGTGCCGTGAATCCGCTGGCCGCCAATGTCCAGACGCTGAGCCCGATCAACTTCGCGGGCGGCGATGCGACAAGCTATGACGCCAACAATGCTGTGACGAACGACACGTTTTCAATCAATGGCGGGCCGGCGCAGATCTTTGATGTCGCGATGCTCTATAGCAGCACGACGGTGCGCTATACGGACGGAACCACCGCCACCATCGACGCACTCATCATGCAGGATACGGCGGGCAACCTCTATCTGCTGCCACCCACGAGCGGCCCCAACGCCTATTCCAATGCGCTGGAGGCCAAGCCGATCCAGTCTGTCACACTTGGGACGGCGGTGCCTTCGGGCGGGAACCAAGTCTATGGGATGACGGCCAACCGCTATCAGATGACGCTGCGGGACAATGTGGTCGAGGGGACCGCGGGCAATGATGTCATCAACAGCGCCTACACCGGCGACCCCAACCGCGACAGGGTCGACAATAGCGATGCGTTCGACGGCAGCAACAATGACGTGATCTATGCCTATGGTGGCAATGATTCCGTTTCCGCCGGTCTTGGCAATGACACCGTATTCGGCGGCGACGGGGCCGATACGATCAACGGCGAAGACGGCAATGATGTGCTGCACGGGGATGCGGGTGCGGATCAGCTTTATGGCGGTGCCGGGGCCGATCTGCTCTATGGCGGCGATGGCAACGATCTGGCCTTTGGTGGGGTTGGCAGTGACACGATTTTTGGCGGTCTGGGGGCGGATACGCTTCATGGGGACGATGGCAACGATGTCCTGCATGGGGACGCGGGCAACGATGTGCTCTACGGCGCCGCCGGGGCGGATTCGCTGGAAGGCGGCGACGGGAATGATTCGCTCTATGGCGGTGACGGGGCCGACACGCTGTTCGGCGGCACCGGCAACGACCTTCTGGATGGCGGGGCGGGGGCGGACCTTCTGTTCGGCGGCGATGGCAATGACACGCTTATGGGCGGCAATGACTACAGCACGGCCGATACGCTGTATGGCGGGGCGGGAAATGACTTCCTCGATCCGGGTCAGAGCAGCGCGGGCCTCGTCTATGGCGGCGATGGTGCCGACACGATCATGGCGGCGAGCGACCATCTGTCGACAACGGTGTTCGGGGGTGAGGGCGGCGACGACCGCGACCTGCTGACCTTCAACAATTTCGGTGTCCAGCAATCCGGTGCCAGCATCACCTTTACCGGTGACGAGGCGGGCACGGCGCTTTTCGGCACCAACACCATCGCCTTCTCCGAGATCGAGGAGATCGAGGGGTCGAACTATGCCGATACGATCGACGCCTCGGCCGACAGTTCGGGCATGTGGTTCGACCTGCGCGGCGGCGACGACTATCTGATCGCGGGATCGGGCGATGACACCGTCTATGGCGGTGCCGGTGACGACACGCTGGAGGGTGGCACCGGGGCGGATGAGCTTTATGGCGGGGAAGGCAATGACCGGATCATCGTCTCCCATGGCGATACCGCCGAGGGGGGCGCCGGGGATGACCTCTTCATCCTTGAGGATCTGGGTGAGACGCCGCGCGAAATCTATATCTATGGCGGTTCCGATGGTGAATCGGGCGGCGATACGCTGGACCTCCGGCAACTGGCAGACCGGTCCACGCTGAACGCAACCGATGACGGGACGGGCAGCTATTCGGGGTCGGTCACGCTCAAGGACGGGTCGGTCGTCTATTTCGAGGATATCGAGCATATCATCTGTTTCCGCGCCGGAACCCGCATCGCGACCCCGCGCGGCCAGGTTCCGGTAGAGGCGCTGCGCCCCGGTGATGCGGTGCTGACGCGCGATCATGGGCCACAGAAGGTGCGCTGGACCGAGGCGCGGACGGTGCCGGGCGAGGGACATTTCGCGCCGGTGCGGATCGGCGCGCGGGTTCTGCCGGGGCTCGAGCGCGATCTGGTTGTCTCGCCCCAGCACCGGCTGCTGTTCGAGGGCTATCGCGCGGAACTTCTGTTCGGACAGTCGGAGGTTCTGGTGACGGCGGCGCATCTGGTCGACGGGCGCGCGGTGCTGCGCGACCCGGTGGCGGAAGTGACCTATGTGCATTTCCTGCTGGACCGGCACGAGATCGTCTTTGCCGAAGGGGCGGCGACGGAAAGCTTCCATCCCGGCACGCAGGGGTTCGACGCACTGGCCGACCCGGCGCGGGAAGAGCTGTTCGCGATCTTCCCGGGACTGCGCGCGGATCTGTCGGTCTATGGCCCTGCCGCGCGGCGCTGTCTGCGTCGCCATGAGGCGCTGCTGATGCTGTCGTGACAGCGGATAAGGGCTGGCGGGTGGAAAACGCCTCGCGCAGTCTGGCGCTGCGGCGACTCGGGTGTCCGGGGATGCGCCGCTGCGGGGAGGTGCCATGGCGGATCGGATCAGGGTGGCGGTCAACGGGTTTGGCCGGATCGGGCGGACAGTGCTGCGGGCCTGGGCGCGTGGCGGCTGGCCCGGGGTGGAGATCGTTGCGGTCAACGACATCGCCAGCGCGGAGGATTGCGCCTATCTTTTTGAATATGACAGCGTTTTCGGGCGTTGGCCGGGGCGTGTGGCACTGGAGCCCGGTGCGTTGGTGGTGGACGGGAAACGGCTGCGCCTGACCCGGGAGGCGGATCTGTCGCGGCTGGATCTGGGCGGGGTCGATCTGGTGATGGAATGCACCGGACGGGCCGACAGCGCGCCGGTCGCGCGGCGCGGGATTGTCGCAGGGGCGCGGCGGGTGCTGATTTCAGGACCGTCGGAGGCGGCGGAGTTCACGGTGGTTCTGGGCGCGAATGATGAGGGCCTCGCACCGGGGATGGAGGTGATTTCCAACGCCTCCTGCACCACCAATGCGCTGGCCCCGCTGGTGCGGGTGCTGGACCGGGCCTTCGGGGTGACAACGGGGTGGATGACCACGATCCATTGCTATACCGGCAGCCAGCCCACGGTGGACGCACCGCGCGGCGACCCGGCGCGGAGCCGGGCGGCGGCGCTGTCGATGGTGCCCACGACGACCAGTGCGAGCCGCCTCCTGGACCGGGTGCTTCCGGATCTGGCGGGGCGGGTGTCGGGGGCGGCGGTGCGCGTGCCGGTGGCGAGTGTTTCGGCGGTGGATCTGACCTTTGTGCCGGGCGGCGCGGTGACGGTGGCGGAGGTCAATGCCGCGCTGGTGGCGGCGGGCGGGGTGATCGGGGTGACGGACCGCCCGCTGGTCAGCTCGGACCTGCGGGCGCGGGATGAAAGCGTGGTGATGGCGCTGCCGGAAACCGCAGTGACCGGCGGGGGGCTTGTGCGGGTCTTTGGCTGGTATGACAATGAATGGGGATTTTCCTGCCGCATGCTGGATGTTGCGGAAAGGATCGGGAGGATGTGATGGAGATTTCGGAACTTGCGGCGGAATTGCGGGCAAGGTCTGCGGGACGGGATCGGCTGATGGTCGCGGTGGCGGGTCCGCCGGCGGCGGGCAAGTCGACCGTGGCCGAGGCGCTGGCGGCGGCGATCGGGGCGGCGGCGCTGGTGGTGCCGATGGACGGGTTCCACCTGGACAATGCGGTGCTGGAGGCGCGGGGGCTGCTGGCGCGCAAGGGGGCGCCGGAAACCTTTGACGCGGCGGGCTTCGTCGCGCTGATCGGCCGGTTGCGGCAAGAGGCCGAGGTGGTGATCCCGGCCTTCGACCGCAGCCGCGATATTGCGATTGCCGGGGCCTCGGTGGTGGAGGCAGCCCATCGCATCCTGATCGTCGAGGGCAATTACCTGCTTCTGAACCGCGCGCCCTGGGACGGGTTGGCGGCGCTGTGGGATGTCACGGTCTGGCTGGAGGTGCCGATCGGGGAACTTGAGGCGCGGTCGGTGGCACGCTGGCTGAGCTACGGGATGGAGGAGCCTGCGGCACAGGCGCGGGCCCGGGGCAATGACATGGCCAATGCGCGGGCGGTGATCGAGGGGTCGCGCGCGGCGGATGTGGTGATCGCGAATTTCTGAGATGCCCTTTGCGGGCGCCGGAGCGGGGGTTTTGCACCCCCGCACCCCCGCAGGATATTTTTGGACAGAAAAAGGGGGGCGCGGGTTTTGCGCCCCCCTTGGTTTTCAGTCGCCGAGATCCTCGGGCAAAGCGAGGTTGAGCCCGATGGCGATGGCGGCGGCGGGCAGGAGGCCCGATGTCAGCAGGATCTGCGCGGTGGGGCCGACATGCTGGAGTGCCGAGGGTTCGAGTTGCAGCCCGAGGCTGACCGAGAGGGCGGTGGCAAAGATCACCATGTTGCGGCGGTTCCATTTCACATCCGACAGCATGTTGACGCCCGAGGCGCAGACCATGCCGAACATCACGATGACGCCGCCGCCCAGCACATTGATCGGCACGGTGTTGATGGCGGCGCCCACCTTGGGGATGAAGCCGCAGAGGATGAGGAAGATCGCGCCGATGGTGACGACATGGCGGCTCATCAGCCCGGTCATGGCGACGAGGCCGACGTTTTGCGAAAAGGAGGTGTTGGGCAGGCCGCCGAAAATGCCGGCTATCCCTGAGCCGACACCATCGGCAAAGGTGGCGCCCGAGATTTCGCGGTCGGTCGCCTCGCGGCCCGCGCCGCCCTTGGCGATACCGGACACATCGCCCACGGTCTCGATGGCGGAAATGACCGCCATGAAGCACATGCCGATGATGACGGCGGCGTTGAACTCGATGCCCCAGCGGAAGGGTTGCGGGGCGGCGAAAACGGCGGCGCGGCCGATATTGGCGAAACTGACCTGCCCCATGGCGAGCGCGACCAGATAGCCCGCGATGATGCCGATGAGGACGGCGGCGACGGCCATGAAACCGCGGGTGAAGAACTTGATCGCGAGGGTCACGAGGACAACGACAAGGGCGGGGGTCCACATGGCGAGCGAGCCGAATTCGGGCGTGCCCATGCGGGGCACACCGCCTGCCGCATACTGGATGCCGACCTTGACCAGCGCGAGGCCGATCATCAGCACGATCAGCCCGGTGACGAGCGGCGGCAGCGCGTAGCGGATGCGGCCCACGATGAAGCCGAGGAAGAAATGGAAAACCCCGCCGATCATCACACCGGTCATCAGGCCCGCGAGCCCTGCGGTGCCGAGACCCGCGACGGCCGGAATCATGATCGGCACAAAGGCGAAGGAGGTGCCCTGCACGATGGGGAGCCGCGCGCCGACCGGGCCGATGCCGATGGTCTGAAACAGCGTGGCGATGCCGGCAAAGAGCATCGACATCTGGATCATGTAGGTCATGTCCGGAAAGCCCAGGGCCCCCTGATCGGAGCCGAAGCCGATGCCTGCGGCACCGCAGACGATGATCGCAGGCGTGACGTTGGAGACGAACATTGCCAGCACATGCTGGATGCCCAAGGGCACGGCGGAGGCGAGCGGGGGCAGGTAATCGGGGTCGCGCAGTTGCGCGGGCGTGCCGAGGGTGCTGTCGGCCATGGGCGGTGGTTCCTTCACTGTTGGGGGCGGCGACCCCTCTGCCGGGGGTCTTTCGCGGGGGGATCGGGAGGTCAGGGGTGCCGGACCTCCCACGGGGTTTCAAAGCGGTGTTCGTCGAGGTTCGGTGTGGGGCCGATGCGGTCCAGCACGGCGAAGAGACCGGGGGCGTGGAGCGGGGTCAGCACGCCGTGCCAGGTGCCGAGCGCAAGGTTGATGCCCTGCGCGCCATTGGTGAGGAAGGCGCGCGGGGGGGCGCCGGGGTGGTCGGCGACGATGACGAGGAAAGGATATTGCGTCATGGGGATGAATGCCTGGGAGCCGTCGGGATGACGCTCGATCAGGTCGAAGGAATAGGGAAGCGTGCGGGGCTCGGCCGAGAAGATCGAGACGCCGCCGCGCGCATCGCCGAAATCGAGCCGGGCGAGGTCATGGTGGCGCTGGCAGAGGCCCGCATTGATGAGCCGGTAGTCGGAGCCGGTTTCCAGCACCTCGCCGTAGGGGGCGAAGGCGGCGGCGGTGAGGGGGTGGGGGTGGAGGATGCGGGTCATTTCTGGTGTCCGGACTTCGGGCTGTGGCGGAGCGGGGGGGGGGGGGGGGGGGGGGGGGGGGGGGGGGGGGGGGGGGGGGGGGGGGAGGGTGGGGGGGGGTGAG
>JBKBNP010000001.1:94813-256561 GCA_046295215.1 Pseudorhodobacter sp.
CCTCGCGGTTGGGGGGTATGGGGGGGGGGGTGTGGGGGTGGGGGTGGAGGTTGCGGGTCTTTTGTGGTGTCCGGAGTTGGGGCTGTGGCGGTGGGGGGGGCTGTCTGCCCCCCGCGCCCCCCGAGGATATTTTCAAACAGGAGAAGGGGGAGGGCGGAGAGGGTGGTGAGGTGGGGCGGGAGGGTGGTGAGGCGGGGCGGAATGCGGGAGCGGACGGGCGTGTGAGCTGGAGCGGGGGAGGGTGTGGCGAACAGAGGGAGGCGGAGGGCGGGAGCGAGTGGCGCGCGAGGCGAGGCGGGAGAAATGTGAGACGGTACGCGCGGTGTGTGACGTGGGTCGGGAGAGCTTCTGGCAAGGGCGGGCGGCGGGACGGTTCGGGGGGGGAGGGGCGGTCCGGACCGGGTCAGCGTGAGGGGCCGAAAGCGCCGGGGCCGCGCAGTTTCGCGTGACGGTTCACATCCTTGTAGAGCAGATAGCGGAAGGGACCGGGGCCAGCGGCATAGCATGCCTGCGGGCAGAAGGCGCGCAGCCACATGAAATCGCCCGCCTCCACCTCCACCCAGTCGCGGTTGAGCTTGTAGACCGCCTTGCCTTCGAGAACGTAGAGACCGTGTTCCATGACATGGGTTTCCTCGAAGGGGATGAGGCCGCCCGGCTGGAAGGTGACGATGGTGACATGGGCATCGTGGCGCAGGTCGGCGGGATCGACGAAGCGGGTGGTGGCCCAGCGGCCTTCGGTGTCGGGCATCGGCGTGGGGGGGGTGTCGGATTCGTTGATGACGAGCGGCGGCGGCGGGGAGAGGCCGGGGGCGGGCTCGTAGAGTTTGCGCAGCCAGTGGAAGCGGGCGGGCGTTGCACCTTCGGCATGGAGCGTCCAGCGGCATCCCGGCGGGATATAGGCGAAGCTGCCCGCATCGACTTCCTGACCCGCGCCATCAATCGTCAGCGTGGCGAGACCGCCGGTGAAGAAGAGCCAATGTTCTGCGCTGGTTTCGGCATCGGGGCTGTCGGAGCCGCCGCCGGGGGCAACCTCCATCACATATTGGCTGAAGGTTTCGGCAAAGCCGGTCATGGGCCGGGCGATCACCCAGAGGCGGGTTTTGGTCCAGCCCGGCAGGAAGCTGGTCACGATGTCCGAGAACACGCCGCGCGGAAGGAAGGCATAGGCCTCGGTGAACACCGCGCGCTGCGTCATCAGTTGCGTCTGGGGTGGCAGGCCGCCTTGGGGGGAGAAATAGGGGCTCATGGCAGCATGTCCTGAAGGCGCAGCGCGGCGATGCGTTCGACCTGGGTGCAGGCGGTGGCGAATTCGGTGTCGGTGTCATTGTCGATGCGTGCCCGGAAGGCGGCAAGGATGCTGTCCTTCGTGTGGTCGCGCACGGCGATGATGAAGGGGAAGCCGTGTTTGGCGACATAGGCCGCGTTGAGCCGTTCGAACTGGCTGCGTTCGGCATCGGTGAGGGCATCCAGCGCGGCACTGGCCTGTTCGGCGGTGGATTCCGCCGTCAGCCTGCGGGCCTGCGCCAGTTTTCCGGCAAGATCGGGGTGCGCCTTCAGCACGCCCAACCGCTCGGCGGGGGAGGCGTTGCGAAAGATGCGGGCAAGCGCGTTGGCGAGACCCACAGCGCTGTCATGGGCAGGGCCGAGTTCAAGCCCATGGGCGCGGTCCGCGATCCAGGGGGAATGCTCAAAGATGCCACCGAAGCGGGCGATGAAGCTGTCGCGCTCCATGCGGGAGGGGCGGTCGTGGCGCTGATGGGGGTGGGTGCGCGCCCAATGGGCGGCGATGTCGCCGCGTGTGGCAAACCAGACCCCTTCGTGCCCCTGTGCGTGATCGAGAAAGCGCATCAGACCCGCGATCTTGCCCGGACGGCCAATCAGGCGGCAATGCAGGCCGATGGAGAACATCCTTGGCGCACCGGCCTGCCCTTCGGCATAAAGCACGTCGAAGCTGTCTTTCAGATAGCGGAAGAACTGCTCGCCCTCGATATAACCCGGGGCGGTGGCAAAGCGCATGTCATTGGCTTCCAGCGTATAGGGCAGGATCAACTGGTCGCGGTCGCCACATTCCATCCAATGCGGCAGGTCGTCGTCATAGGCGTCGGAGATCCAGTCGAAACCGCCCTCCTCGGCCACCAGCCGCTGGGTGTTGATGGAGGATCGGCCCGTATACCAGCCGCGCGGTCGGGTGCCTGTTACTTCGGCATGCAGGCGGATGGCCTCGGCGATGGCCTCGCGTTCCACATCCTCGGGCATGTCGCGGTGATCGACCCATTTCAACCCGTGGCTTGCGATTTCCCAGCCTGCCGATTGCATGGCCGCAACCTGCACCGGGGAGCGGGCGAGGGCGGTGGCCACGCCGAAGATCGTGACGGGCAGGGTGCGGGCGGTGAACAGGCGGTGCAGCCGCCAGAACCCGGCGCGCGCACCATAGTCGTAAAGCGATTCCATATTGGCGTGGCGCATCCCCGGCCAGGGGGCGGCGCCCGCGATGTCAGAAAGGAACGCCTCGCTGGCTGCATCGCCGTGCAGGATGTTGTTTTCGCCACCCTCTTCGTAGTTCAGCACCAGCGAGATGGCGATTTTCGCGCCCCCGGGCCAGGCGGCATCAGGGGGTGTCGCGCCATATCCGGTCATGTTGCGGGGGTAGCGGATCATGCGGGAACTCCGGAGTCGGGATGATTGTCAGTCTAGGCCAAAGGATTGGCGGTGTTTTTCAAAAACTTCACGAAAGACCTATTGCATAAGATCGTGGTCGATTCCTGCCGGTTTCTGCGCCAGTCTGGTGCGGAAATGATGCGGGAGGATGCGCGATGAGCGGTGGACGGCTGACAACCCATGTTCTGGACACGGCCCGGGGGATGCCTGCGGCGGGGGTGCGGATCACGCTTTACCGCATCAGCGGGCAGAGCCACCGCAAGATCGCGGAAACCGTGACCAATGCGGACGGACGGTCGGATGCGCCGATGCTGGCGGGAAAGGATCTGAAGGAAGGCAGTTACGAGCTGGTCTTTGCCGCCGGGGACTATCTGCGCGCAACCGGGCAGGCGGGGAAGGGGGTGCTGTTTCTGGACGAAATCCCGATCCGGTTCGGCGTTCCGGATGCGGGCGCGCATTACCATGTGCCCTTGCTGATCTCGCCCTTTGCCTATTCGACCTATCGCGGCAGTTGAGCGCGGTCAGGCGGAGCGGTTCAGCCGTTCCTCCAGCACGTCAAAGGGCACGCCGGGGTCATCCTTGGCGCAGCGGATCACGAGGCTGGTCTTGACGCTTGCCACATTGTCGGCCTTGAGCAACTCCCCGGTCAGAAAGCCCTGAAAGCTGGAAAGATCGGGGGCCACGCATTTCAGGATGAAGTCGATCTCGCCGTTCAGCATGTGACACTCGCGCACCAGCGACCAGGCCTTGCAGCGTGCCTCAAAGGCAGAAAGGTCGGATTCGGCCTGGCTGTGCAGGCGGACCATGGCAAAGACCTGCACCTCGAACCCCATTTCGCGCGGGTCGATATCGGCGTGATAGCCCCGGATATAGCCCGATTCCTCCAGCGTGCGGACGCGGCGCAGGCAGGGGGGGGCAGAAATGCCGACGCGCTTGGCCAGTTCCACATTGGTCATCCGCCCGTCAGCCTGCAATTCGGCAAGGATCTGGCGGTCGATTGGGTCGAGTTTCGATCCGGCCATGTGCGGTTGTCCTTGTGATGGGGGCGGGCTGCGTGCCGGACCTTATGTTTTCCGCCCGGTTTGCGCAACATTGTTTCAACCATGGCCCTGCGGCACGCGGCCCCCTTCCGGCCCGGGGCGGTTGGGCCTATATCGGGCGGGCAATCACACCCCGGGGGATGGAATGGGCGAGACACGGCACACATCGGTTCTGATCATCGGCTCCGGCCCGGCAGGCTATACAGCCGCCGTCTATTCGGCGCGGGCGATGCTGAACCCGATCCTTGTGCAGGGGCTGCAACCCGGCGGGCAGTTGACCATCACCACAGAGGTCGAGAACTGGCCCGGTGACAGCCATGTGCAGGGCCCCGACCTGATGGTGCGGATGGAAGACCACGCCAAGGCGATGGGGGCGGAGGTGATTTCGGATTACATCACCGCGCTGGACCTGTCGGCGCGGCCCTTTACTGCGCAGGCTGACAGCGGCACGACCTACACCGCGGATGCGGTGATCCTCGCCACCGGCGCGCAGGCAAAATGGCTGGGCCTGCCGTCGGAGGAGAAGTTCAAGGGCTTCGGTGTCTCGGCCTGCGCCACCTGTGACGGGTTCTTCTATCGCGGCAAGGAAGTCGTGGTGATCGGCGGTGGCAATACGGCGGTGGAGGAGGCGCTGTTCCTGACGAATTTCGCGACCAGGGTGACGCTGATCCACCGGCGCGATACGTTGCGCGCCGAAAAGATCATGCAGGACCGGCTGTTCAAGCATCCCAAGATCGCGCTGATGTGGAACCATGAGGTGACGGAAGTGCTGGGTGACGAGACACCGCTTGGCGTCACGGCGGTCCGCGCGCGCAACGTGCAGACCGGCGAGGTGACGGATGTGCCCTGCGCGGGGTTCTTCGTGGCGATCGGCCATTCGCCATCCTCGGAACTGGTGAAAGATCAGCTGGATCTGCACAATGGCGGCTATGTGAAGGTGGAACCGGGATCGACGCGCACCTCCATCCCCGGGGTTTTCGCGGCGGGCGATCTGACCGACCATATCTACCGGCAGGCGGTGACAAGCGCCGGGATGGGCTGCATGGCGGCACTGGATGCCGAGAAATTCCTGTCCGGGCACGAATGAGGCCCGGTTTTGGTTGACCCTCTGGCATGTTTTTGGCCCAATCGCAGGGTCAGCAACAAGCCATAGGTCCGATGCCCCGTTTCAGAAATCTCGCCGCAGGCGACCCCGCCCCTTACGCCACGCAACGCTCCCCCGCCAACCCGCGCTATGTGCTGGACAGTGCGGCGGGCCGTTGGCTGGTGTTGTGTTTCTTCCATTCGGCCGCCCTTCCCCAGGCCAGGGCCGCCTTGACCGCCGCGCGCGAAATGTCCGGGTTTTTTGACGACCAGAAAGCCTGTTTCTTCGGCATCTCGACCGATCCCGCGGATGAGACAGAGGCGCGCGTCGGCAACCATGTGCCGGGCTACCGGATCCTCTGGGATGCCGACCTGACCGTCAGCCGGGCCTATGGCGCGGCTGATATGGACAGCCCGGACGGCCCGCGCCGCGCGCTCTGGGTGGTGATCGACCCGACGATGCGGGTTGTCGATGTGATCCCCTTCGCCCCCGATGGCAGCGACATCGCCCGGCTGGGCGCTTGCCTTGACGCGCTGCCGCCGCCGGACCGCTTTGCGGGCCTGCCGCTTCAGGCGCCGATCCTCTATCTGCCGAGGGTGTTCGAGCCCGATTTCTGCGCGCGCCTGATCGACCTCTATGAAACACAGGGCGGCGAGATTTCAGGCTTCATGCGCCAGATTGACGGCAAGACGGTGGGCGTGAACGACCCGCGCCACAAGAGTCGCCGCGATGTGAACATCGAGGATCAGGCGCTGATTTCGGAATTGCAGGGCCGTATCCTGCGCCGGGTGGTGCCGGAAATCGCCAAGGTGCATCAGTTCCATGTGACGCGGATGGAGCGCTATCTGGTGGCCTGCTACGATGCCGAGGAAGGCGGTCATTTCGGCGCGCATCGTGACAACACGACCGCCGGGACCGCGCATCGCCGCTTTGCCGTTTCGGTCAATCTCAACGATGATTTCGACGGTGGCGAGGTCAGCTTTCCGGAATACGGGCCGCAATCCTTCAAGGCTCCGGCGGGCGGCGCGGTGGTGTTTTCCTGCTCGCTCCTGCATGCGGTGAGCCGGGTGACGCGGGGGCGCCGCTTCGTTTTCCTGCCGTTTCTCTATGATGACGCGGCCGCAGCCATCCGCGACCGCAACCGCCATCTGATCGACACACAGACGCTGGCTGCGGCGCGGGGTGGTGCGGCGGGCTGACGCGCCCGCCTCCGGGCGTGGAAGCCTCTGCGCGGATCAGTGGACGTGGACGGGCGCCAGATCGTTCTGCCGCGCCAGTGCAAAGGCAAGCTGGCGGTTGGCCACCAGGGCCAGCCGTTCCCCGTCGGGGCGGTGCAGTGCATAGATGATATCCATGCCCGCCGCCTGTTCGCGGAGATCCTCGGGAAGGTCGGCCACGGTGACCGGGCGGATATAGACGATCCGCGCGTCACTGTCGGGCAGGCGGGGCCAGGGCGTGTTCATCATCTGCTCCTTTTCGGCAGGGGACTTTCCGGCATGGGACGTTCGTCTTGCGACAGGCCGGGGGCGGTCCGTCGGTCGATGCCGCGTCAACGGCGCTCGATGCGGATGGTCTGCACCACGGGGTCGGGCAGTTCGCGCCGCAGGTCGACATGCAGAAGCCCGAGTTCGAGCGCGGCCCCCGCCACCTCCACCCCCTCGGCCAGCACGAAAGACCGCTGGAAGGCGCGCGCGGCAATGCCACGATGCAGGTAGAGCCGCTCTGCCGCATCCTCGGCCTGACGACCGCGCACGACAAGCTGGCGGTTCTCGACCGTGATGCTCAGGTCATCCTCGCGAAAGCCCGCGACGGCCAGCGTGATGCGATAGGCGTTTTCGGTCACCGCCTCGATGTTGAAGGGCGGATAGCCCTCGGAGGCGGTCTTGGCCGTGCGTTCCACCAGCCGTTCGAGCTGTTCGAAGCCCAGTAGATGCGGATGCGCGCCGAAACTGAGTTTGGTCATCGACTTGTCCTTGCCAGAAGCGACAGATCGGCGGTGGTCCCGGTTGCGGCAACCCCGCCAAACCCCAATATGGGTGGCGGAAGTGTCCCCCGCAAGGGCCTGAAACTGCGCGGGGGGCAACAGAAACATGACGCAATGCCGGGCATTCCGGCTATAATTTCCGCAACGATCCAACCCGACTCACACCGGAAGTGCCATGAACGCCCCCAGCGAACTGCGCTATGACGAGATGCTCCGCATCAAGCTCGAGGTTCTGCGCCGCGAGCATCGCGATCTGGACGAGGCGATCCAGGCCGTGGAGGCGAGCCTGCGCCCCGATCAGTTGATGTTGCGGCGGCTGAAAAAGCAGAAACTCGGGCTCAAGGACCAGATCGTGAAGATCGAGGACGAGTTGATCCCCGACATCATCGCCTGAACCGTGGCGCGCGCGGGGCGGGCAAAGGGGGCTTTCTGCCCCCTCTTGTCGCTTCGCGCCAATTCACCCCTGCAGGTATTTTTCCAAGGTGAAACGGGCGGGGTTCCGGTGTGATTCACCTTGCGGAAATACCTTCGGGGGGAGGCGCGTTCCGCGCCGAGGGGGCGGAAAGCCCCCTTGCTGGCGGTTTGAAATGCGCGGAAGGCCTGTAAGCCGGATTCTGTCCGGGGGGTTTTCGCCCCCCTGGATGATCATTCCTCTGCCGCATCCGTTGCCGGTGCGGTCAAGCTGCCAACCCGGGCCTCTGGGCTGAAGCGTCCCTGCGGCGGTATCGGTGTCCCGACCAGCCCGCGCGAGGCCCCTATTCGGCATTGCTCCGGGTGGGGCTTGCCATGCGGTTCCGGTTGCCCGGACCCCGGTGGGCTCTTACCCCACCGTTTCACCATCACCACCTGCGGACCCGTTGCCGGACCCCGGTGGCTGTCTCTTCTCTGTGGCGCTTTCCCTCGGGTTGCCCCGGCCGGGCGTTACCCGGCACCCTTGCTTCATGGAGTCCGGACTTTCCTCGTGCGCATCCGGTATCCCTTGCGGGACCAGCAATGCGCCCGCGACCATCCAGCCTTCCGCGCGAGGGGGTGGTTACGCCTGCGGCGGGCGCGCGTCAACCGCGAAGCGGCGGGCGAGGTCGGTGGCGGCGGCACAGTCCCGGGCCGAGAGCGGACCCTGCCGCCCGGGGGCGAAGCGCAGGCGGAAGGCATGGAGGCGGGCTTCGGGGTCGGCCTGTGGATAGCCGAAGGCCGTCAGGTCGCGGTCGAACCGCTCGGGATCGGGCGGGGTGTCGCCGGTTTCGGGGTCGGGTGCGGGCCAGACCGAGAGCCCCTGCCGCGCCAGCCTGTGCCAGTCGAACCTCGGCCCCGGGTCGGATTTGCGGGCGGGGGCCATGTCGGAATGGCCGATGACGCCTTCAGGGCGGATCGGCCATCGGCCCAGCAGGCCCGCCAGCAGGGAGTCCAGCGCCGCCATCTGCGGCTCGGGGAAGGGTTCGCGCCCGTCATTGGCAAGCTCGATCCCGATGGAGCGCGAATTGACATCGCCGCGCCCGGCCCATTCGCCCGCACCGGCATGCCAGGCGCGCAGGGCTTCCGGCACCAGCAGTTCGGCGCTGCCGTCATAGTCGATCAGCCAATGTGCGGAGACCTCGGCGGAGGGGTCGCAAAGCCGCGCGCGGGCGGCCGCGCAATCCGCCATCGCGGTGAAATGGATCACCACCAGTTCCGGGGTCAGCCCCTCACGGCGTGGTCCGTGGTTGGGCGAGGCCGGGGGGGCGGTCACGGGCCTAGTTCAGCGCCTTGCGGAAGGGGCGCGGATCCCAGCCGCAGGCAAAGCCGTCGCCATCGGGATCGAGGCCGAGGCGGTCCCGCTCCGGCCCGCCCTGGGCCAGAAACTCCTCCTGCGCCAGATCGGGCGAGGGGAAGCGCGCGCAGGCGGCCAGCGGATTGCGTTGGAAAAGGCTGGAGCGGTTGTAGATCCTGGCCCCCGGCGAATGCTGCGTGGAGAGGGCGAATTGCACGATATTGGGGCGCCCGGTATCCGTGCGCTGGGGCAGGGCGGTGGGGGCGATCACCTGATATTGAGCGCGCTGGCGGGCGAGACGTTCGGCATCGCTTTCGATGGTTTCGCGCGCGGCCACGGCGTCGAAATTCTGTTCATCCGAGATCCGGGCCGAACCGCGGTTCATCTCGCCCGACTGGGGCTGGATGGTGAGCGGCGCATCGCCGCGCGGGCGCGCGCCGGGTGTGGACATGCCCGCACCGGAAAGATCACCGATGATCCGGCCCTGGACCGGGCCACCGGCGGGAGCCTGTGCGGTGCCGCCGCTGCCGTCGAGTGCCGCCCCGATGCGTTCGGTGGAAAAGCCGGAGGCGGGGGGCGCGGTCTGCATCTGGGCCTGCCGCTGCGCCTCCTGCTGGCGCATATAGGCCGAATAGTCGCCAAAACCGACACCTGCGCCGCTGTCCGGCACGGGCGGGGCGCAGGCGGCCAGCACGGTCAGGGCCAGCAGGGCCTGGGCCATCAGGGTTTTGGGGGCGGACATCGGGCGTTCTCCGGCAAACTCTTGTTCAGCGGGGCGGATTACCACCATTTCGCGGGTTTGGCCATAAATCCCGCCGCGCGTTCGAGCACATGGGCGTGATTCAGCAGATCGCCCTCTTCCCAGGGCCGCCCGATCAGTTGCAGGCCGAGCGGCAGCCCCTGCCGGTCGAGCCCCATCGGCACGGAAATGCCCGGCAATCCGGCGAGGTTGACCGTGACGGTGAACACATCATTGAGATACATCTGGATCGGGTCGGCGCTGGCCATTTCCCCCAGCCCGAAGGCGGCGGAGGGCGTGGCCGGGGTCAGGATCGCGTCGATGCCTGCGGCGAAAACCTGATCGAAATCGCGCTTGATGAGCGCGCGGACGCGGCGGGCGCGGTTGTAATAGGCGTCATAGAACCCTGCCGACAGAACATAGGTGCCGATCATCACACGGCGCTGCACCTCCGCGCCGAAGCCTTCGGCGCGGGTCTTTTCATACATCTCGGTGATGCCGTCGCCGGCGGCCAGTTTCGCGCGGTGGCCATATCGCACGCCGTCATAGCGCGCGAGGTTCGACGAGGCCTCGGCGGGGGCGATGACGTAATAGGCGGGAAGGGCGTATTTCGTATGGGGTAGGGAAATATCAACGATTTCGGCGCCTGCGTCCTTCATCATGGCGATGCCGTCGGACCAGAGCGCCTCGATCTCTGCGGGCATTCCGTCCATGCGGTATTCGCGCGGGATCCCGATGCGCTTGCCCCGGATGTCGCCCGTCAGCGCCGCCTCGAAATCCGGGACGGGCAGATCGGCGGAGGTGCTGTCCTTCGGGTCATGGCCCGCCATCGCGTGCAGCAGGATGGCCGCATCGCGCACCGAGCGGGTCATTGGCCCCGCCTGATCGAGCGAGGAGGCGAAGGCGACGATACCCCAGCGCGAGACGCGGCCATAGGTCGGCTTGATGCCCACGATGCCGGTGAAGGCGGCGGGCTGGCGGATCGAGCCGCCGGTATCGGTCCCGGTGGCGGCAAGGCACATGTTGGCGGCGACAGCCGCGGCGGAGCCGCCGGACGAGCCACCCGGCGTCAGCGCTGTGTCGTCATTGCCGCGACGCCATGGGTTGATCGCGTTTCCGTAACAGGATGTTTCATTGGACGAGCCCATGGCGAATTCGTCCATGTTCAGCTTGCCCAGCATCACGGCGCCCGCGTCGAACAATTGCTGTGTCACGGTGGATTCGTATTCGGGCCGGAACCCGCGCAGGATGTTGGAGGCCGCTTGTGACGGCACGCCCCTGGTGCAGAACAGATCCTTGATCCCCAGCGGGATGCCGCAAAGATCGGGCGCGTCGCCCGATTTCAGCCGGGCATCGGCGGCGCGGGCCTGATCCAGCGCGATCTCTGGCGTCTTGTGGACAAAGGCGTTGAGCGCATCGCCTGCATCCATGGCCGTGAGGCAGGCCATGGTCAGGTCGGTCGCGGTCAGGTCGCCCTTGCGCAGCGCGTCGCGGGCCCCGGCGATGGTGAGTTCGTTCGGACTGGTCATCATTCCACCACTTTCGGCACGGCAAAGAATCCCTCGCGCGTGTCGGGCGCGTTCTTCAGAACCTGCGACTGGATATTGCCGTCGGTCACCACATCGGCGCGGCGCTTGAGCCGCATGGGCGTGACGGAGGTCATCGGCTCGATGCCGTTCACATCCACCTCATTGAGCTGTTCCATGAAGCCGAGGATGCCCGAGAGTTCCGCCGCAAGCGCGGGAAGCTGAGCTTCCTCGACCCTGATCCGGGCGAGCTTGGCGACCTTGCGGGCGGTGTCGATGTCGATGGACATGGGGCGCAGACCTCCTGAACGGGACGCTTTCGTTTAGCGGGGAGGCGGGGCGGGTGCAAGCCGGGCGGGGGCGCGGTGTTGCGGGCGGCGGGAGCCTCCGGCGGAGGTATTTGGATCAGGTGAAAGCGCGGGGCCGGTGTGGGGTGCGCGGCGGGCCGGGAAGCGGAGACGACGCGGCGTGGGGCAGCTTGCTGGTCCTTAAAACCAAAAGAGCGGCCCCACCATGATATGCCAGAGGAGCATACCGGGACCGCCTTTTGAACCTTCGACCTGCCATACCGACGATTCTGGCACTACGCGCCGATCATCGGGACTGCTCACCCGCGGCGGGACATTGCCTCATCCGCAGACTGAATATGGCGGGTCGGGGGCAGTCTGTCAAACACCGGCCATGGTTTGCTACAAAGTTCGTGCCAATGACCGTGTCCGGGTGGGGATTGTGCAGTGTCCGGCGACAAATACCGCCGAAGCCGGGCCTCGGCGCAGGGGAAAGGCCCGAATCGGAGGATTGTTCAGCCGGCCTTGCGGGGCGTGCCGCGCGTCAGGGCGAGGATTGGTTTGTGCTTGCGCTGGCCGCGGGCGAAAGGCAGCGCGGGCTGCTTTTCGGTCGAAGTGGCAAGAACGGATTTCATCCAGCGGCGTTGGGTCTTCATCACTCGATCCTCGTTTGTCGGGTCCGGTCTGAAACCTTGCCGGAACCATCGTTGCTTGGGGTGAATTTCACCCTGCATTGCGGCGGTTCCACGGCGATCATCCGGATTTTCCGCGAATTTTCCGCAAACGGGAGGCGGCAATTATGGCAGGCGGGGCCGGGGCGGGGATGCGCGCGCACGGCCTTGTTTTCTTGGCGATTCCGGCAACAATTCCAGCGCCTACCGTGGGATTGTTTCCGGTTCTCGCGTCAAACCGGGGCGGGCTGAGCCACAATTCTGCCCCGATCAGAGCCGGATCACGGAAATCAGGCGCCCATAATCCGCCTCGCCCAGATGGGTGGTGCGGCGGAAGGAATAGAACCGGTCGGCATCGCGATAGGTGCAATGGCGGGTCCATTCGGCATGGCCGATGCCTGCGGCGCGCAGCCGGGCAAGTCCGAGGGCAGGCAGATCGAACAGCGTCCGGTCGCCGGGGCCGTTGGCGAAGAAGCGGGCGTTGCGCGGGTCGTCGTCGATGAAGCGTTCGACAAATTCCGGCCCGACCTCATAGGCGGCCTGACTGATCGTGGGGCCGATCACCGCCACGATGCGCGCCCGTTGCGCGCCGAGCGCCTCCATCGCGTCGAGTGTCGCCTCCAGCACGCCATCCTGGGTGCCGCGCCAGCCGGCATGGGCGGCACCGATCACGCTGGCCTCTGCGTCGGCAAACAGCACCGGCTGGCAGTCTGCGGTCAGCACCGCCAGCGCCAGTCCCGGTGTGGCGGTGACCAGCGCATCGGCCTCGGGGCGGGGGTCGGCAGGGCTGTCCAGCGTCAGGACGCGGGGGGAATGGACCTGATGCACGGTCTGGAGCCGGTCCGGTGGCAGGCCCATCGCCTCGGCCACGCGGGCGCGGTTGATCGCCACGGCCTCGGCCAGATCGGAGCTGCCGGGGCCGCAGTTCAGCCCCTGGAACACGCCCGAGGAGGCACCACCTTTGCGGGTGAAAAACCCGTGGTGGAGGGGGGCGAGTGCCTCGGAGGTGATGATTTCCAGCATGTCAGTCGAACCCCGGCGGCGGTTTGCAATGCGCTGGATGAATCGCCAGTGCCTTGAACAGCGTTCCCATTTCTTCGCCATGGGTCAAGCGGTGCGTTGCGGCCCGATGGGCGGCAAGTTGCGCGGGCGAAAGGGTTTCGGACAGCCGCGCGGCGCGGGCGGCGATGCCGAGACGGGCCAGCAGCAGGCCCTGCGGCAGCGGGCCGGAGGTGGCGGCGGGACTGGCGGCGGCGGCAAGGGCGATGAAATCGACATGGGCGGTGAGGTCGGCCCCGCCCGGTGCGGCCAGCGGGTCGGTGGGGCGGTGGTTTGCCACGGCCTGAAACGTGTCGCCCAGCGAGGGACCGGCGCCATAGTCGACGATCAGCGCGGCCCCGCCCGAGGCCTCGATCCTTGCGCCGAGCGTGGCGGCGATGGCTGTGGCGGCGGGGCAGAGTTCCACCACATCGCCCGGGGCCGTATCGGACAGCCGGTGGTCAAGGGCCGCCAGTGGCGCGGGCGGCGTGCGCCCGAGGGCGAGCCGCCTCCCGGCAAGGCCGACCACGGTTTCGGCCCATGCCTCGCCTTGGCGCGAGAACTGGCGGATCGGCAGGGCATCGAAAAACTCGTTGGCGATCAGGAAAAGCGGGCCATCGGGCAGGTCCGTGACCCGGTCGACCCAAGCCGGGGCATGGTCCGCGAGCCGGACGGCCTGAGCCGCGCGCAGGGCGGGTGAGGTTTCGACCAGAACGAGGGACAGCCCGGCATGGAATCCCGGCACCGCCCGTGTGGCGCGCAAGAGATCCGCCATCAGCGTTCCGCGCCCGGGGCCGAGTTCGGCCAGCACGAAGGGCGAAGGTGCCCCCTGATCGAGCCAGGCCTGCGCGAGGCAGAGGCCGAGAAGCTCGCCGAACATCTGGCTGATTTCCGGGGCGGTGGTGAAATCGCCCGCCGCGCCGAGCGGGTCGCGCGTGCTGTAATAGCCGTGATCGGGGTGCATCAGACATTCGGCCATGTAGTCGGCCAGCGTAATCGGCCCGGTCTGCGCGATCCGCCGCGCCAGAAGGTCGGCCAGCGGCGTCATGTCCGTGATGGCCGCGCGCGCAGCACCAGCCAGACCCCGGCCAGGATCATTGGTAGCGACAGGATCTGCCCCATGGTCAGCCCGTAACCGCCCAGATGCAAGGCCAGACCCAGCGGATTTCCGGGGCTCACGAATTGCAGATCGGGCTGGCGGAAGAACTCCACGAAGAAGCGCGCGGCCCCGTATCCGGCAAAGAACACGCCCGCCACAACGCCCGGTCGCACCAGCGCACGGCTGCGCCAGACCAGCCAGAGCAGCGCGGCCCCCAGCAAGAGCCCTTCGAGCCCTGCCTCGTAAAGCTGCGAGGGATGGCGTGCGCAGATGCCGGCGACATCCGGGCAATCCTGCCCCGCGCCGGGAAAGGCAACGCCCCAGGGCATGTCGGTGGGGCGGCCCCACAGCTCGGCATTGATGAAATTGGCGATCCGCCCCAGAAGGAGGCCCGGCGGAGTGGCCAGCGCCAGCATGTCCGCGCCGGACCAGACCGGGATGCCTTCGCGCTGAAAGAAAATGTAGGCCGCTGCGACCACGCCGAGGAAACCGCCGTGAAAGGACATGCCGCCCTCCCACACCTTCAGGATGTCGCCGGGATTGGACAGGTAATAGCCCGGTTGGTAGAAGATCACGAAGCCGAGCCGCCCGCCGAGGATCACGCCCGCGATGATCCAGGTCAGCAGGCGTTCCACCTGATCCGCCGTCATCGGGGCCGGGCCGGGCCACAGATGCGGGGTGGCGATCGCCCGCAGGATCAGCCGCCAGCCGATCAGCAGCCCCGCGATATAGGCCAGCGCATACCAGCGCAGCGCAAAGGTCATGCCCCCCAGCGAGATGGAAAAGATCTCGGGCGAGATGTCGGGGAAGGGGATATGACCTTGCATCGCGCTCCTTCATGCCGCGGTCTTGCGGCAGGTGGTCCGGCTGGTGTTCGGGCGCGAGTCTGCGCGTGCGTCGTTTTCCGGTCTGGGCGTTGCGAAGTCAACCAAGGCCCGAAACAGGGCCCGAACCCGCGTCTGCTGCCTGCCATCCGGGCGCGCCCCTTGCCCGCCGCCCGCCCCGCCGCCATATAAGGTCAAAGCCCATTCCCGGACCGGAGGCCCCGATGCAGACCCGCAACAAATTCCTGGACGACATGTCGCAACTGATGACCAATGCAATGGGCGTGGCCCAGGGCGCCCGGACCGAGGCCGAAACGGCGATGAAGGGATTTGTCGACCGCTGGCTCGCGGATCGCGATTTCGTCACGCGGGAGGAGTTCGACGCGGTGCGCGCCATGGCGCAGAAGGCGCGCGAGGAAAACGAATCACTTGCCGCCCGGCTGGCGGCGCTGGAGGCGAAAATCGTCTCGGGGGCCGGGAAATCCTGAACCGGGAGCGCGGCTGCCCGATGGGGCGGCGGCGCTGACCTGTCGGAATGGACAGGTGCCTTGACCGAAGGGTCAGGTGGTCGTTCGGCTGCTATGAGGTGACGCGGCGTAATCTTGCGGGCGGGGGGACGTCTTGCCCATATTTCCCGTTGATCGCCGCGTCGCGAGGAAGGACAAGACCCGCAAGGAAGGCGATCTGGGGGCCTTCCGTTCCGGGAGCTGCCTTCCATGTCCGACCTTTCGGTCTTTATCGTTCCACATCGGCGCGCGGCTGTTGTTCCGCGCTACAAGCGGATTTTTGACATCGTGATCGTGCTGTTGGGCCTGTTGGCGGTCTGGCCGGTGTTTCTGGTCATCGCAGTGGCGGTGCGCCTGTCCGGGCCCGGGCCGGTGTTTTTCGTGCAGTCCCGCGTGGGCCTGAACGGGCGGCGGTTCGGGATGGTCAAGTTCCGGTCCATGTATCCCGATGCCGAAGCGCGCCGCGCGGAACTGGAAGCACAAAGCGAACGCGAAGGACTTTGCTTCAAGCTGCGGGACGACCCGCGCGTAACCCCGGTGGGGCGGTTTCTGCGCCGCTCGTCAATGGATGAACTGCCGCAGCTTTTCAACGTTCTGCTGGGGGATATGTCGCTGGTCGGTCCGCGCCCGGCGTTGCCGCAGGAGGTTGCGGCCTATCCCGTGAGGGCCATGGGGCGTCTGTCGGCATTGCCGGGCATCACCGGGCCCTGGCAGGTTTCGGGCCGGGCGGATCTCGATTTCGCGCAGATGGTGGACCTCGACCTCGACTATGTGCGCGCGCCCTCTGTCGGGCGCGATCTGGCGCTGTTGTGGCGCACCGTTTCGGTTGTGGCGACGGGCCGCGGCGCCTATTGACCGGCCGGAGGGCGCGGCGGGGTGCCTCTGGTGCTGCTGAACCTTTAACGCCCTGTTAACCCTGCGCGGCCCATCCTGCCGCATGCGCCACCGCCTTGCCCTTTGCCTTTGCACATTGCTTGTGGCCTGTGGCGCGCAACCGGCCCCGCATATGATGGGGGCCGAACGTATCGATGCGCGGCGCGACAAACGCGACTATGTGCTGTATCGCAAGGGCAATCAGGTTGAGATCATCCGCCTTGGCTGGGCGGTGCGGGGGCATCATCAGGCGATCCGTGCGACGATGATCGGGCTGATCCCCGAACTGACCGGCTGTCGGATTGTCCCCTCGACCCTGCAAGGGGACAGCGGCGAGATGCGGGGCCGGGTTTCCTGCCCGCGAGGCGGCTGACCGGCGGCGGTCCTTTTGCCCTGCCGGGGCACTGCTCGGGCCGACCGGTCAGGGCAATCGAACTGCGGCGGCGGCGATCCGTGCATTTTCCTGCATCCTGCGCTATGCTGCGGTGCAGCAAAGAGGGAATCACATGGCACGCGTCATCACCATCGCACAGCAGAAGGGCGGGGCGGGCAAGACCACGCTGGCGGTCAACCTTGCCATCGCCTGGGCCCGGCAGGGGCTGCGTGTGTCGCTGCTCGACACCGATCCGCAGGGCAGTCTGGGGCGCTGGTTCATGGCGCGGCGCGACCGGCTGGGCGATGCCGGCGTCGAATTCGGCACGGCAAGCGCCTGGGGAGTCGGCTATGAGATCGAGAAGTTCCGCAAGACCAGCGACATGATCCTGATCGACACGCCGCCCAAGGTGGACAGCGACCTGCGCCCGGCGCTGCGCGAGGCCGATCTGGTGCTGGTGCCGGTGGGGGCGTCGAAGATGGATCTCTGGGCCACGGACGGCGTGCTGGACATGGCAGTGCGGCTGTCGAAACCCACGCTTCTGGTGCTGAACCGCGTCACGGCCGGGTCACGGCTGGCCGCCGAAATCGCCGATGGGGCGGGTCAGATCTCGGCCCATGTCGCCACGGCGCGGCTTGGCCAGCGGGTTGCCTTTGCCGAAACCCTCGGGCAGGGGCTCAGCACCGCCGAAGGCGCGCGAAACGCTGCCCGTCTGGAGGTGGAGGCTTTGGCGCGCGAAATAGAGGCGCTGCTGCCGGTCCCCGACTGAACCACGAACACCCGACGCACCTGCCCTTTTTCTGTCCGCAAATATCCCGGGGGATGAGGCGATGTGCCGCGGCGCAACGCCGAGGGGGGCAGCGCCCCCCTCCGGCCCGTCCGGCCTCAGCGCCGCCGGTCGCGCCGCGCG
Organism: Pseudorhodobacter sp.; assembly: GCA_046295215.1. Classification (GTDB taxonomy): domain Bacteria; phylum Pseudomonadota; class Alphaproteobacteria; order Rhodobacterales; family Rhodobacteraceae; genus Szabonella. The sequence goes on from JBKBNP010000001.1 coordinate 112,173, forward strand.
CTCATCGGCTGGAAGGCAACGCCCACATGGGCCTCGCAATAGGGTTTGCCCGCCGTAGAGGGCAGACCGCAGAACCAGAAATCATCCGTCGCCGGGTCGCCGATCGGCCATTTGCAGGTCCGTTCGGTCAGTTCCATCAGCGACAGCCGCTTGGCCTTCTTTTCGACCTCGCGCACCGAGGCCAGCGCCTCGGGGCTGATCTCGTTGGCCGAAGGCTGCGGCGGCAGCGGCTGGCCGGCCGGAACGATGGCCTTGCGCAGCGGCAGGGTGGTCACATTGCCGGCCACCTGCGCCGCCACCGATTGCGGCGGGCGTTCGGCCCGGGGCGGTTCGGGCATGCGCGGGGCGGTGGCTTCGGCCATGACGGGGGGCGGTTCGGCCCGCGGCGGCGCTGCGGCGGAAGGGGCCGGGGCGACAGGGGCCTCGGCTTCGCCCTCCTCCTTGCCGCCGACACGGTTCGACAGGCCCAGACGATGCACCTTGCCGATCACGGCATTGCGCGTCACCCCGCCCAGTTCCTTGGCGATCTGGCTGGCACTCTGCCCTTCGGCCCACATCTTCTTCAGCGTCTCGACCCGCTCATCGGTCCAGGACATGTCCATCTCCACGTCTTTGCAGGCCGGTGCCTGCGTGGCTTCCCATTCTAGACGGGACGGACACAGATACAAGGAGCCGCCCCCGAGTTCAAGCGACCAGCCGCTTTACTTCCGCAATTGCCGTGGTAAAGACGCATCCATGATCTGTCGCATGCGCCCCTTTGCCCAGCCCCGACGCCGACGCAGCCGCGTCTGACGACCGATCCCGTCTGCGCCGTCCGGAACCGGATGTTCCAGACACAGCCAGCCCCACCGAACCGCTGCCCGCCAGCTTCACATTGACCAGGCCCTTGCCCTTTGGCATCCATGGGCTTTGCATCCGGGATACCGCAATGATCGCTTCCGTCCTGCCGACCTACAACCGCGCGCCTCTCGCCTTCGCCTCCGGGGCGGGGTCATGGCTGACCACGACCGAGGGTGCGCGCTATCTCGACCTTGGCGCGGGCATCGCGGTCAATGCGCTGGGCCATGCCCATCCGAAACTGGTGGCCACGCTGACCGAACAGGCGGGACGGCTCTGGCATGTTTCGAACCTCTACCAGATCCCCGAACAGCAGCGCCTTGCCGATATGCTGGTGGCCGAAACCTTCGCCGATACAGTGTTCTTCACCAATTCCGGCACCGAGGCCGCCGAACTCGCGATCAAGATGGTGCGCAAATACTGGTCTGAAAAGGGCCAGCCCGACCGCACCCTGATCCTGACCTTCGAGGGCGCCTTCCATGGCCGCTCCACCGGCGCCATTGCCGCCGCCGGGTCGGAAAAGATGGTCAAGGGCTTCGGCCCCCTGATGCCGGGCTTCCAGAGCCTGCCCTGGGGCGATCATGACGCCCTGCGCGAAGCACTGACCGGTCAGGTCGCCGCCGTGCTGATCGAACCCGTGCAGGGCGAGGGCGGCATCCGCACCGTGCCCGACCAGTGCCTCAAGGGTCTGCGCGACCTCTGCGACACGACCGGCGCGCTTCTGGTGTTCGACGAGGTGCAATGCGGCATGGGCCGCACGGGCCGGCTCTTCGCGCATGAATGGTCGGGCATCACGCCCGACATCATGATGGTGGCCAAGGGCATCGGTGGCGGCTTCCCGCTCGGCGCGGTGCTGGCCACTGAAAGCGCCGCCTCCGGCATGGTCGCGGGCAGCCATGGCTCCACCTATGGCGGCAATCCCCTTGGCTGCGCGGTGGGGGCGGCGGTGATGGAAACCGTGGCCGACCCCGCCTTTCTGGCCGAGGTGAACCGCAAGGCGGGCCTGTTCCGTCAGGGCCTTGAAAGCCTCGCCGCCCGCCATCCGGCGGTGTTCGAGGCGGTGCGCGGTCAGGGCCTGATGCTGGGTCTCAAATGCCGCGCGGCCAATACCGATGTGGTCAAGGCGGCCTATGCGCAACATCTGCTGACGGTGCCCGCCGCCGACAATGTGCTGCGCCTTCTGCCCGCGCTCAACATCCCCGACGAGGACATCGCCGAGGCGCTGACCCGCCTTGACGCCGCCGCTGCCAGCCTCTCCCCCTGATCCTTTCACCTTGGTGAAAATACCTTCGGGGGGACCGGGGGGCAGACAGCCCCCCGGCGCCCTCCGCGCAAACCGGACCCCGGAAAGACAAGATCCATGAAACATTTTCTCGACATCCATACCACCACCGCCCCTGACCTCCGCGCCATCATCGATTCGGCCCGCGCGATGAAGGATGCGCGGAGCGGTCGCCCCAGGGGCATGCCCGATGACGACCAGCCGCTTGCGGGCCATATGGTCGCGCTGATCTTCGAAAAACCCTCCACCCGCACGCGCGTCTCCTTCGATGTGGGCGTGCGGCAGATGGGCGGGCAGACGATGGTCCTGTCGGGCAAGGAAATGCAGCTTGGCCATGGCGAGACGATCGCTGACACCGCCCGCGTGCTGTCGCGCTATGTCGATCTCATCATGATCCGCACCTTCGAGGAGGCGACACTGCTGGAGATGGCGGAACATGCCACAGTGCCGGTCATCAACGGGCTCACCAACCGCACCCATCCCTGTCAGATCATGGCCGATGTGATGACCTATGAGGAACATCGTGGCCCGATTGCCGGCAAGAAGGTGGTCTGGTGCGGCGATGGCAACAACGTCTTCGCCAGCTTCGCCCATGCGGCGGGGCAGTTCGGGTTCGACCTGTCATTCACCGGCCCGGAAACGCTGGACCCGGAACGCACATGGCTCGATTTCGCGGCCTCCAAGGGGCATCCGGTGACCATCGACCGCAACCCCGACCGGGCGGTGATCGGTGCCGATCTGGTGGTCACCGACACCTGGGTCAGCATGCATGACCCGGAATCCGCCAAGGAACGCCGCCACAACCAGCTCCGCCCCTATCAGGTGAACGAGGCGCTGATGGCGCGGGCGCAACCCGACGCGCTCTTCATGCATTGCCTGCCCGCGCATCGCAATGACGAGGCGACGAGTGCCGTGATGGACGGTCCCCATTCGGTGATCTTCGACGAGGCGGAGAACCGGCTGCATGCGCAAAAGGCGATCATGCGCTGGTGTCTGGGGCGGTGAGGGAAGTCAGCCCCTGATCTCATAGGAACCCGCGCTGAGACTGGGGGTTTCCCGCATCGGGCGCGCGCGCTCGATCAGAACACGGTTGCCGAGCCAGGTGGTCGTCGGAAAGAAGAAGCTTCCGGCGACGGTCCGGTCATGTCCCCGTCTATCCCGCCCGATCCGCCGCCGCCACGCGGCCCGCCTGTGCCACCACCACGAGGAGCAGCCCCGCCAGCGCCCCGAAGGTCCAGCGGAAACCGACCGCCTCGGCGACCCAGCCGATCAGGGAGGGCGCGACGAGAATGCCGGAGTAGCCCATCATCGTGACCAGCGCGATGGCGGACCCGCTGCTTGCCCCGCTGCCCCCGCCGTGGTTTCCGGCGGCCGAGATCACGACCGGCACGGTGTTCGCGATGCCCAGCCCTGCCAGCGCGAAGGCCGCGATGGCCCATGCGCCCCCGGGGGCGAGGCTGGCGGCCAGCATGCCCATGGCCGCGATCAGGGCCGAGACCCGCAACACCACCACCGCCCCGAACCGGTTGCGGATGCCGTCCCCGGCAAAGCGCATCACCGCCATCGCCCCCGAAAACGCCCCGAAAGCCAGCCCCGAGGCCGCAAGCCCGGTGCCGAGTTCCTGCCCCAGATAGAGCGCGGCCCAGTCCAGAACCGCCCCTTCGGGCACCATGGAAAACAGCGCCATCACCCCCAGCAGATAGATGGCGATGCCTTTTGGCCAACGCCCCCCCGCGCGGCGTTCCTCCGCGCCGGGGGCTGGCGGGGTTGCCAGCAGATACGGAAGCGCCGCCAGCACCAGCCCGAGCGCGAGCGCCGAGGCAAGCAGGGCATGGCCGGTCGGGCCGAGAGCGGCGATCAGCAGGCCGCCGCTCATGCCGCCGGCAAAGCCGCCGAGGCTCCAGAATCCGTGGGAGGAGGACATGATCGCCCGGCCCATCCGGCGTTCCACCTCTACCGCATTGGCGTTCATGGCCACATCCATGCAACCGATCACCGCCCCCATGAAGGCCATGGCCAGTGCCAGCAGCGCGAGGGTCGGCGCCACCACCACCCCGGCAAGGGCGAGGGCTGCAAGCGGCGCGAAGACACTGAGCGTGCCCTTGCTGCCGAGCCGTGCAATGATCTGCCCCGACCCCGCCATCGCCGCCACCGCACCAAGGCCCAGAATGAGGATCAGGAGGCCCAGAGCGCCTTCGGTGATGTTGAAACGGGGCAGCAGGAGCGGGATTTGCGGCGCCCAGCTTCCCATCACGAATCCATTGGCGAGAAACATTGCGGCAACCGGCCAACGGCCCCGATCCTGCCTGTCCATCGCCTGCTCCGTCCGCTCCGCCCGGCGACCTGCTTAGCCTGCGCTGGCGGCAGGGAAAAGGCCGCAGAGTCCGGGACGTGAAGTGCGGGCGCAGGCTGTGACCCGCGTGCGACCGGCTTTCTCTGGCGGGCTTTTGCGCGGCGGGCTAGTCTGCGTGCAGCCCAGCCGCCAGACCGGAGACGCCGATGACCCGCCTCACCCTTGCCGCCACACAGATGGAATGTGGCCCTGATCCCGATGCCAATATCGACCGGGCGGAACGCCTTGTGCGGCGCGCGGCAGAGGCCGGGGCGCAGGTGATCCTGTTGCAGGAGCTGTTCCAGACCCCCTATTTCTGCATCGAGAAGGATGCAGCGCATCAGGCGCTGGCGCGCCCCTTGGGCGAGGACCGCGCCGTGCGCCATTTCGCGGCACTGGCCCGGGAACTGGGGGTCGTGATTCCCGTCAGCTTCTACGAGGCTGTCGGCAATACCTTCTTCAATTCGCTGGCGATGATCGACGCCGATGGCTCGGTGCTGGGCCTCTATCGCAAGACGCATATCCCGCAGAACGAGGGCTATGAGGAGAAATTCTATTTCACCCCCGGCGATACCGGGTTCCGGGTGTTCGACACGCGCTTTGCGCGGCTTGGCTGTGGCATCTGCTGGGACCAGTGGTTTCCCGAAACCGCGCGCTGTCTTGTGCTGGGCGGGGCGGAGGTGCTGCTTTTCCCGACGGCCATCGGGTCGGAACCGGCGGATCCCGGCTATGAGAGTGCGGGCCACTGGCAACGGGTGATGCAGGGGCATGCGGCGGCGAACATGGTGCCGGTTGTTGCCTCCAACCGGATCGGGCGGGAGGCAGGGCCGCGTCTGGAGATGACCTTCTACGGGTCGTCTTTCATCTGCGACCAGACCGGCGCGATGCTGGCAGAGGCCGGGCGCGAGGAGGAGGCGGTGCTGACGGCGACGGTGGATCTGGCGGCGCTGCGCGCCTTCCGGCAGTCCTGGGGCTCATGGCGGGACCGGCGGCCGGAGTGTTACGGCGCCATTTCGGGGCATGGCGCCGGGTGACGCGGGGAAGGGGGGCCAGCCCCCCGTCGCGTTCCGCGACTCCCCCCGGGATATTTGTGGACAGAAAAATGGGGTCACGTGCCGCGGGGTTTGGCGCGCAGAGTGGGATCTGCTTCGCGCGGGTCTTCGGGCCAGGGGTGGCGGGGGTAGCGGCCGCGCATATCCTTGCGCACATCGGCGTAACTGTGGGTCCAGAAGCCGGGCAGGTCCATCGTCACCTGCACCGGTTTGCCGCCCGGGGACAGCAGCGTGAGGCGCAGGGGCTGCGATTTCGGGCCGACCGTGGGATGGGTGGTGGTGCCGAAGAGTTCCTGCAAGCGAAGCTCGACGCCCGGATGGTCGCCGGAATAGTCGATGGGGATACGCCGGCCCAGCGGGGTTTCGAAATGGGCGGGTGTCAGGCGGTCGAGGAGTTGGACCGCCTCCCATCCCAGATGGGCGCGCAGGGGCTCGGTGAGATCAAGGGCGCGCAGGTCGGCCTCGGTGCGGATTTTGGTCAGGTAGGGCAGGAGCCAGCTTTCGGCCGAGGCGAGCAGGCCCGCATCGGTGAAATCGGGCAGATCCGCGCCGTCCCGACGGCAAAGCTCGACCCGGGCACGCAGGCGGCCGGCGGCCGGTGTCATCGGCAGGCCGATCAGGCGCAGCCCGTCAAGGGCCGCGCGGGCGATGGCCTCGGGCGGCGGGTCGGGCCAGATACGGTCATCGAGCGTGATTGCGCCGAAATTTTCCTGCCGCCGCATCAGGATGCGGCCGTCGCGGCGGTCCCATTCGCAGCGGTCCTGCCAGCGGATCTGGTCGGCGTAAAGCGCGCGCAATTCAGCTTCGGATAGCGGGGCGGCCTGCCGGATGCGGGCCTCGCGCGCATCGCCATCAAGATCCGTCGCCACGATCAGGCGATGGGCGGCCAGCGGCGTGCCTTCGTCCATCACGGCGCCCTTGCCGCCCGACAGCAGGAAACGCGGCGCATCGCCCTTGCGGCGCAGGCCTACGCGATCAGGATAGGCGAGGGCGGCGAGTTGGCCGGTGGAGAGGGGATTGGGCGATTTGTCTGGCACCTGACGGGACAGGCGGCGCGCCTCGGTCCTGATCCGCTCGGCGGTGGGGCGGTCGATGGGGAAGGGGTGATCGGACTCGAAGCCTTTGGAGTTTTCGACGGCTTTCAGGCGCAGGGCCAGATCCGGGGGGGCGCCACGGACCGGGTCACGCTCGGACAGGATCGCGGCGAGGGTCGCGGCGTGGTTGCCCCCGCCTGCGGCCAGCAGCATATGGCCAAGGCGGGGGTGCAGCGGCAGGGCGGCGAGCGCGCGGCCATGGTCGGTGATGCGGCCCGCATCCAGCGCGCCGAGGGCGGTGAGCAGGGCGGTTGCCTCGGCCATGGTGCCGGGATTGGGAGGCGTGAGGAAGGCAAGGCCATCGGCCCCGCCCCAGAGGGCGAGTTCAAGCGCGAGGGGGGTGAGGTCGGCGGCCTCGATCTCGGCGGGGGGAAAGGGGGCGAGCGCGCCTTCCTCGCCGCGCGTCCAGAGCCGGTAGCAGGTGCCTTCGGCGACCCGGCCCGCGCGGCCCCGGCGCTGTTCGGCCTCGGCCCGCGTCACCCGTTCGGTGACAAGGCGCGACATGCCGGTGTTGGGATCGAACCTTGCGCGCCGCGCCCGGCCTGCATCCACCACGATGCGGATGTCGGGGATGGTCAGTGAGGTTTCCGCGATTGCGGTGGCCAGCACGATCTTGCGGCCCGAGGCGACGGGGGCGAGGGCGGCGCGCTGGGCGGCGAAATCCATCGCACCGAACAGCGGGCGGATGGTGCAGTTTGCGGGCAGACGGGGGCGCAGGGCGGCCTCTGTTCGGCGGATTTCGCCTTCGCCGGGGAGGAAGGCAAGGAGGCCGCCTTCGGGCACTTCCTCAAGGGCTTGCAGGATGAGGGCGGCCATTTCGGCCTCCAGCCGCGACTTCGGCGGCAAGGGGCGGGGCAGCCAGCGGGTGTCCACCGGAAAGGCGCGGCCTGCGGAGGTGATGAGCGGGGCATCGCCCATCAGCGCGGCAACCGGGGCGGCGTCGAGCGTGGCCGACATCGCCAGCAGGATCAGATCCTCGCGCAGGGCACCCCGCACCTCCAGCGCAAGGGCAAGGCCGAGATCGGCATGGAGCGAGCGTTCGTGGAATTCGTCGAAGATGACCGCGCCCACCCCGTCCAGTCCCGGATCGGACTGGATCATCCGGGTCAGGATGCCTTCGGTCACCACCTCGATCCGGGTGCGGGGGCCGGTTTTCGCCTCGCCCCGCATCCGGTATCCCACGGTTTCGCCGACCGCCTGCCCCAGAGTTTCGGCCATGCGTTCGGCGGCACCCCGTGCGGCAAGGCGGCGGGGTTCCAGCATCAGGATGCGGCCTGTGGTCAGGCCCGCGTCGAGCATCGCGAGCGGCACACGGGTCGTCTTGCCCGCGCCGGGGGGCGCTTGCAGCACGGCCATCCGGTATGCGCGGAGCGCGGCCAGAAGGTCGGGGATTGCCGCGTCGATGGGCAAGGATATGGGGTCGGGTGCGCGCACCCGACCCTTATCGGCGTTTCATCAGCGCTTTGCCATAGAGCGTGTCGGTCGAAACCTCGATCACGCGCATTCGGCCCTGTTCTGCGGGGGCATAGGTGAGCGTGAAGGGAAAGCGGGTCTTTTCGGCCATATCCTCGGGGGAAAAGCCTGCGACGCGGCGGTATTCTCCGGTGCAGGTCACGCGGTCGCCCTGCTTTTGCGGTTTGGAGAGCGTGATCTGCGTGGCGCGGCGGCCGTCGAACATGCGCTGGTTCGAGGCACATTCGCTCCCCGCATCGACATCGCGCAGGGTGGCGTAAAGCGCCGTCACCGGGTCAACCGCGCCGCGCATCGTGGCGGGTGCCACGTCATAGGGGCGCGGGTCACGGGCGGGTTCGGCCACCACCTGCACCGGCACCCCGGCGCGGAACTGCATCGAATTGCGGCTCTGGCGTTTGCCGGTATTGGCATCCTCGCTGTAGCGGGCGGGGGCGTATCGGCCATTGGTCACGGTGCCGCTGGCCTGCGCGGTATAGAGGAACTTGCGCAGCATCGCGGCGATGCCGGTGCTTTCGAGCCTGCCCGAGACGGTGTAGCGGTTGCCCTCCTGCGCGCCGGTAACGGTCAGGCGACCGGCGGAGACGCCGCGCAGCACGATGTCGAAGGTGGCGCGGTCCTCGATCCGGCCGGATTGGGCGGCGGCGGGCAGCGCAAGGGGCCCCGCAAGGGCGAGCGCCAGAACAGGGGCGGCGAAGACTCGGGAAATCGGGGACATGGAACGCTCCTTCGCGGGACCGGTCTGGCCCGACCTCCTAGATAGCGATAGGAGTGGGCCTGCAAAACCCCCTGAGCCGGGGCCTTCTGTTGACAATTGCGTATGCGCGCCCTTGGCTGGGCGAAACCTTGCCGGAGACTGCAATGGACATCTCGGAACTTGCAACAGGGATCGCGGCGGGGGACCGGCGGGCACTGGCGCGGGGGATCACGCTGGTCGAATCCGGGCGGGCGGATCACCGGCAGGCAGCGCTGACCCTGACCGGGCGGCTGCGCGAGACAGGGCGCGAGGCGCTGCGGATCGGGCTGTCGGGCACGCCGGGGGTGGGCAAATCCACCTTCATCGAAACCTTCGGGCTGATGCTGGTGGAGGCGGGGCTGCGGGTGGCGGTGCTGGCGGTGGACCCGTCCTCGGCGCGCACGGGCGGCTCGATTCTGGGCGACAAGACGCGGATGGACCGGCTCTCGCGCCATCCCGCCGCCTATATCCGCCCCTCGCCCAGCCAGTCCCATCTGGGCGGTATCGCGCGGCGCACGCGCGAGGCGGTGGCCCTGTGCGAGGCGGCGGGGTTCGACGTGGTGCTGATCGAAACCGTGGGGGTCGGGCAATCCGAAACCGTGGTGGCGGAATTGTGCGATCTCTTCGTGCTGCTGCTCGCGCCCGCAGGGGGGGATGAATTGCAGGGTGTGAAGCGCGGGATCATGGAAATGGCGGATCTGATCCTTGTGAACAAGGCGGACGGGGAGTTGAAGGGGGCCGCGTTGCGCACCTGCGCCGATTATGCGGGAGCGCTGCGCCTGTTGCGGCGGCGTCCGCAAGACCCCGAGGGGTTTCCCAAGGCGATGACGGTTTCGGCGGTGGAGGCCGCGGGGCTGGACGCGGCCTGGTCGGAAATGCGGGCGCTGGTGGACTGGCGGCGCGCGCAGGGCCATTGGGCGGCGCGGCGGGCCGCGCAATCGCGACACTGGTTCGAGGAGGAGGTGCGCCGGGGTCTGCTGGCGGCGCTGACCGCGGATCCGGGGGTCCGCGCTGCGATGCAGGCGGCGGGCGCGCGGGTGGCCGAGGGGCTGGAAGGCCCGGATGCCGCCGCCGAGGCGATGCTGGCACGGCTGCGGGGGGGTGGGCTTGGCCAAGGGGGCACAGGTCCGGTCTGAACCCGCCCGTCTCCGTTCCCGCCCGTCCCTGACCCGACTGGTCGTTTGCGCGATTGTGCGCTGTCGATGTCCCGACCGGTCGGGGATTCACCGCAGGCGGACGGGTGTTGCCCAAGTCCCGACCGGTCGGGACTTTCCCGCAGGCGGACGGGTTTCACGGCTCGAAACGACCCGCCGACCCGAACATTGTCGACCTCGCCGCAGGCGCGCGGATGCTGCCCTTTCCCCGACCGGTCGGGAAATTGCCGCGCGCGGTGTTGCGCCACCCGGTCCCCTGCGAACGCTGCCCTGAGCCTGCGTTAACGCCCCCTTGCTAGTCCTGTGGCCGTCACGGCGGCCCCTCAAAGGCTTGGCTGCCCGGTGTCAGGCACATCAAAGGCGAGGGTTAGACGCAATGAACAAGGCGATTACCGACGGGCTCCTGCTGATGCCGCCGCCGTTTTCGGCGGGGCTGAACAACTGGTCGCGCGAGGATGGAACGCCCGGATCGGCAAACTGGGCGGGGCAGCCGAACGCGGCTTTCGTTCCGGCTGATCAGGATTTCGGCGGCTGCATGGAGATCCAGAAAACGCAATCGGTGACGCCTGTGCGGTCCTTCCTGCAAACGCCGATGCAGCCGGGGCTCTATCTGCGGGTGCGCGCGCGGGTCAAGGCGGTCTCGGGCAACCTGCCGAACGTGCGGGTGGCGGCCTGGGCGGGGCGGGCGGATGGCACGGCGGTTGCGGGCCTGCCGCTGTCGGGCCCCACCGTGACGCTGACCTCCTATGGCGAGGTGGTCACGGTTTCCGCCATCATCGCCCCCGCGTCGCGGCAGGGGGTCAACATGATCTGGGGGGCGGAGCCGACCTATGGCCATTTCGGGCTGAACCTGACCGGGCCGAATGGTGGCGTGGTGCGCATCGACGATATCGAGATCGAGGATGTGACCGACATCTTCCTGCGCAAGATGCTCGACTGGGTGGATGTGCGCGACTATGGCGCGCTGGGCAATGGCACGACCGATGACAGCGCGGCCTTTGCCGCCGCCGATGCCGCTGCGAACGGGCGGTCGGTTCTGGTGTCGGCGGGCACCTATTTCCTGAACAATCACGTCACCTTCAATTCGCATGTGCGGTTTGAAGGCACCGTGACGATGCCACCGCAATTCCGGCTGTCCTGCTCCAAGAATTACGACCTGCCGACCTATGAGGCGGCCTTCGGCGGTGAGGAGGAGGGGTTTCGCCGGGGGCTCGCGGTGCTGTTCCATTTCACCGATCATGTCACCTTCGATCTGATGGGACGGCGGGTCACGATCCGCTCGCCCGTCGATGTGGCGGCCCTTGCCGGGATCAATTCTCTGGTGCAGCGGCGCGTGCTGGCCAACGGGATGCTGGAGGCGGCGAATACGGTCAACTGGGACGACGAGACGGCAAGTTCGGTCGCGACCTATACGCCGTCGAACCCCTTGCGGCTGACCAATGTGCTGAACCTTGCCACCGTGCCGGTCGGCGCGCGGGTGATCGGAACCGGCGTGGGCCGCGAGGTCTATGTCGCCTCCAAGGATATGGGCGCAGGCACGATCACGCTGTCGCGCCCCTTGTGGGGGGCGGCGGGGACGCGGACCTACCAGTTCGTGCGCTACAAATACATGCTGGATTTCAGCGGTTTTTCCAGCCTCAGCCGGTTCGAGATCTTCGATCTGGAATTCCAGTGCAACGGGCGGGCCAGCGCGCTGATGCTGCCGCCGTCAGGCAAGACCTTTCGCCTCGCGGATTCGGTCGTCAACAAGCCCAAGGACCGGGGCATCACCTCGATCGGGGATGGCTGTCAGGGGCTGTTCGTGGACCAGTGCCAGTTCCTGTCGAATGAACAGCCCGTCCCGGTGCAGGACCGCACCACAATCGCGCTGAACGTCAACACCAATGACGCCAAGATCCGCGACAACCGGGTGGTGCGCTTTGCCCATTTCGCGATCATGGGCGGGTCGGGCAACATCTTTGTCGGAAACCATTTCTTTCAGGGTGACGACCAGACGGCGGGGGTGCGGCGGGCGGGGATCGTGTTCACCTCGACCAATATCAAGACGCTGATCGCGGGCAACTATATCGACAACTGCTTCATCGAATGGGGCAATGAACATGACGCGGCGCCGGATTTCAGCAACGAATTCTCTTTCGGGGGGCTGACCATCACCGGCAATATCTTCACCACCAACGATGTCTCGCCCGCCTTCCGCTGGCTGGTGATGACGCCCTACGGGCCGGGGCATTTCATCAACGGTTTCATGGTCAATGACAATGTGTTCCGCACGGTGAATGCAACCATCGACCGGGTGGAGGCGGTGGACACCACCCATGCCACGCTGGATTTCAGCCGGTTCCGCAATATCGTGATCGAGGCCAACACCTTCAACGGGGTGACGCGCGGGATGCAGAGCCCGGTGATGATGCGCCATGACCAGAACACCGCCGCCGAGACCTGGGTGGTGGATGCGAGCCAGAACCTGCCCTTCGGCAGCCATGCGCGCAATGTGCAGTCGGTGGTGACCGAAGGGCCGATCACCACGGCGGGGGGCGTGGCGAATTTTGCCATGCCCTATGTCGAAACCTCGCGCGGGCCGGACAGCAACCTGATCCATCTGCGCTGGCCGCAGGCCTTGCGGGGGCGCGCGCATGTGACGATCCGCTGCGACAACCCGAACTGATCTTTCGGAAAGACAGATGGCAAAGGGCGCGCGGGGATCTGCGCGCCCTTTGGCCTGTCAGCCGGTCAGGTCCGCGCCTGTCAGGTGGAAGGCCCGCGCGAAACCGCCGTTGAACAGCGCGGAGACCGGGACCAGTCGGACAAAGGCAAAATCGGCAAAATCGACATAGAGCTTCGATTTCGGGTGATCCGCCAGCCAGCGGTCGCGCAGCGCCGGGCGGTCCGGGGCGTCGGGGGTGATGAAAGCGGCCCCGGCCCGGATCATCAGGCGCGGATGGGTCAGCGGGTCGCCCTTGGCGCCCGGCTCCCCCACCATCAGCGCGCAGGCGGGATGCGTGCGCAGGGCGGCCATGTGCGGGGCAAGGGCGGAGATCAGCGTGACCGGGCACCCGGACGCATCGAGGCCAAGGGCGATGCGGCTGATCCCCGGCGCGCCGGTTTCAGGGTCGGTCCAGGCGAGGGCTGCGAAACGGGCCGTCCGCAGGATCTGGCGGGCCTCGCTGCACGTCCCGGGGTCTGCCGGTTGCGTCGGATCGGGGCGGGCAGGCTCGGGAGGCTGCGGCATCTTGCGTTCCTGCATGGGTTGACAGTGGCCCAAGCGGGGCGCTTTGTTTGCGGCCTCACAGATTTACAGGCGGATCATGTCCAAGACAAGTTCTGCGACCGGCGCGGCCGCATCCGAATTCCAACCGAAACTGCTGACCGTCCTGCGTGAAGGCTACGGGATGCGCGACCTGCGCGCGGATGCCTTTGCGGGGCTGACGGTGGCCATCGTGGCGCTGCCCCTGTCCATGGCCATCGCGATTGCCAGCGGCGTCGGGCCGGAGCGCGGGCTCTACACCACCATCGTCGGCGGGTTTCTCGTGTCGCTGCTGGGCGGGTCGCGGTTTCAGGTCGGCGGACCTGCCGGGGCCTTCATCGTGCTGGTCGCGGCCTGTGTCATGACCATCGGGCTGGAGGGGCTGTTGCTGGCCACCTTCCTGTCGGGCTTCATGCTGATCGGGGTCGGGGCGCTGCGGCTGGGCACCTATATCAAGTTCATCCCCTATCCGGTGACAGTGGGCTTCACCACCGGGATTGCCGTCATCATCTTTGCCAGCCAGATCAAGGATCTGTTCGGCCTCACATTGCCGGGCGGGGAGCCTGCCGAGATCGTGCCGAAACTTGCGGCGCTCTGGTCCTCCCGGGAGACGGTGACGTCGGCGGCCGTGGCGGTGGCGCTGGTGACGGTGCTGGTCATTCTGGGGGCAAAGCGGTGGCGGCCGCATTGGCCGGGCATGCTGATCGCGGTCATTCTTGCGGCGGTCGCGGTGGCGGGGCTGTCCCTGCCGGTGGAAACCATTGCATCGCGCTTTGGCGAATTGCCGCGCGTGCTGCCGGCCCCGGCGCTGCCGGGGATTTCGGGCGAGGCGGTCTGGGCGGCATTGCCCTGGGCGATCAGTTTCACGCTGCTGGGCGCCATCGAGTCGCTGCTGTCGGCGGTGGTGGCGGATGGAATGACCGGGCGGCAGCACCGGTCCAACGCGGAACTGGTGGCGCAGGGTGTCGCCAATATCGGGGCGTCCATCTTTGGCGGGTTCTGCGTCACGGGCACCATCGCGCGGACGGCAACGAATGTGCGGGCGGGGTCGCGCGGGCCGGTGTCGGGCATGCTGCATGCGGTTTTCGTGCTGGGTTTCATGCTGGTGGCAGCCCCGCTGGCAGGGTTCATCCCGCTGGCGGCGCTTGCCGGAGTGCTGGCGGTTGTCGCCTGGAACATGGCCGAAAAGGAAGAACTTTGGGCACTGGTGCGCGCCACGCGCGGCGATGCGATGGTGGTTCTGGTCACCTTTGGCCTTGTCGTGTTCCGCGACCTGACCGAAGGCATCATCGTGGGCGTGGCGCTGGGTGGGGCGGTGTTCATCCGCCGAATGTCCGAGGCGGCGCGCGTCGATCACGACGAACCCTCGGGCCGCTATGACCCTGCCGATGCCACCGATCCCGGCATGGTCGTCTGCCATCTGCGCGGTCCCTATTTCTTTGGCGCTGCAGCGCGGCTCGGATCGGTGCTGGACCGCATCGCGGACCGCCCGCAGGCCTTTGTCGTCGATTTCGCCGATGTGCCCTTCATCGACAGTTCCGGCGCGCGCAGTTTCGAGGTTCTGGCCCGCAAAACCGCGCGCAAGGGGGGCTTGCTTTACTTCGTGCGGGTCAATGACGAGGTGCGGGGCATGTTGGAAAAGCACGGCCTGACCGAAGGGCACCTGCGCTACCGCCCCGATATTGCGGCGGTGGAGGCCGAGCGCGGCATGGCGGCGGGGCGCGAATCGCCGTGACCGGCCACGCCACCCTTTCCGCAGCGTAACGCGCCGCCCGGACTGGTTGCGCTATCATCCCTTCCATCAACCGGGGTCGGTTTTGGTGGCGCGCCACGCTTGCCGCAACGCGGCGCCATTTCCGATGCCGCACAGGGCCCGGTTCTGGCGTGGCAAAGGCGCGCTAGGCGCTTGAAATCTAATGCCAAAAATTTGACACAATTCACAGTATTTACAGAATCACTTCTGTATCCGTCAATAAATTTACAAAAAAACCGTTTCTATAAAAAGGTTTAGGATAAAATTGACTGTTGAGGTAAAGTCCTGCACAGGGATGAGCTGAGCGTCGCGCTGCGGCGGCGTTTGGGATTGCGGGCGCTGTCGCGCGCCCTGGAACAGGAGGATCTACCATGTCGCAACCCGCCTCGGCGCAATGGGCTTACACCGCCTCGGACGATTTCATCGCAACAGCGCATGTCAACGCGGATCGCTATGCGGAAATGTATGCGGCTTCGGTCGCGGATCCGGCAGGTTTCTGGGCCGGGCAGGCGCAGCGCATCGACTGGATCCGCCCCTTCACAAAGGTCAAGAACACCGATTTCACGCTGGGGCAGGTGTCGATCAAATGGTTCGAGGACGGGCATCTGAACGTCTCCGCCAATTGCATCGACCGGCATATGGTGACCCGCGCGACCCAGACCGCGATCATCTGGGAACCCGACGATCCGAAAACGCCCGCGCAGCACATCACCTACGCGCAGCTTCTGGAAAACACCTGCCGGATGGCCAATGTGCTGAAGGCGCATGGGGTGAAGCAGGGCGACCGCGTGGTGATCTACCTGCCGATGATCCCCGAGGCTGCCTATGCGATGCTGGCCTGCGCGCGGATCGGGGCGATCCATTCCATCGTCTTTGCAGGGTTTTCGCCCGATGCGCTGGCCAACCGGATCAATGATTGCGACGCAAAACTGGTCATCACCGCCGATTTCGCCCCGCGTGGCGGGCGCAAGACGGCGCTGAAGGCCAATACCGATGCCGCCCTGCTGGGCTGCGACGACCGGGTGAAATGCCTTGTGGTGAAACATACCGGCGACCAGACAAGCTGGGTTTCGGGGCGCGATGTCGATGTGAAGGCCGAAATGGCCGCCGCTGCCCCCTATTGTTCCTATGTCGAGGTCGGTGCCGAGGATCCGCTGTTCATCCTCTACACCTCGGGCTCCACCGGCAAGCCGAAGGGGGTGGTGCATACCTCGGGCGGCTATCTGGTCTATGCCGCGATGACGCATCAGATGACCTTCGACTATCACGATGGCGATGTGTTCTGGTGCACGGCGGATGTGGGCTGGGTGACCGGGCACAGCTATATCATCTATGGCCCGCTGGCCAATGGCGCGACCACGGTGATGTTCGAGGGCGTTCCGACCTGGCCCGACGCCGGACGGTTCTGGGAAGTCTGCGCCAGGCACAAGGTCAACCAGTTCTACACCGCCCCCACCGCGATCCGCGCGCTGATGGCACAGGGGCCGGAATGGGTGGAGAAACATGACCTTTCCAGCCTCAAGCTGCTGGGGTCAGTGGGCGAGCCGATCAACCCCGAGGCCTGGAACTGGTATAACACCCATGTCGGCAAGGGCCGCTGCCCGATCGTCGATACGTTCTGGCAGACCGAGACGGGCGGCCATCTCATCACGCCCTTGCCCGGCGCTATCCCACAGAAACCCGGATCGGCCACGCTGCCCTTCTTCGGCGTGAAGCCCATCGTGCTGGACCCGGCAACGGCACAGGTGCAGGAGGCGGTCGAAACCGATGGCGTGCTGTGCATCAGTGACAGCTGGCCGGGGCAGATGCGGACGCTCTGGGGCGATCACGCGCGGTTTGAGGAGGCCTATTTCAGCCAGTACCCCGGATACTACTTCACCGGCGACGGCTGCCGCCGCGATGCGGATGGCTATTACTGGATCACGGGGCGGGTCGATGACGTCATCAACGTCTCGGGGCACCGCATGGGCACGGCCGAGGTCGAATCGGCGCTGGTGGCCCATGAACATGTCGCCGAGGCTGCCGTTGTGGGCTATCCGCATGACATCAAGGGGCAGGGCATCTATGCCTATGTCACCCTGATGAACGATGTCGAACCGACCGACGAGTTGCGCAAGGAACTGGTGAAATGGGTCCGGCAGGAAATCGGCCCCATCGCCAGCCCCGACCTGATCCAATGGGCGCCGGGCCTGCCCAAGACGCGCTCGGGCAAGATCATGCGCCGCATCCTGCGCAAGATCGCAGAAAACGACTATGCCGCCCTCGGTGACACCTCGACGCTGGCCGATCCTTCCGTGGTCGAGCAGTTGATCGAGAACCGCATGAACCGGGGGTGAGGGCGATGTCGGAGGTGACAGTGACCCCCGCCGTCCTGATCCTGCTCGGCCCTCCCGGGGCCGGCAAGGGCACGCAGGCGCGGATGCTGGAGCAAAGCGCGGGCCTTGTGCAGCTTTCGACCGGGGATCTGCTGCGCGCCGCCGTTGCCGCCGGAACCGAGGCAGGACAACAGGCGAAGGCCGTGATGGAGGCGGGCGGGCTGGTCAGCGACGACATCGTGCTGGCGATCCTGAAGGACCGGATGGCCGAACCCGACACCGCGCAGGGCGTCATTCTGGACGGCTTTCCACGCACCGCCCCGCAGGCACAGGCGCTGGACGCGCTTCTCGTGGCCTCGGGCCAGCGCGTGACGGCGGTGATTTCCATGGAGGTGGAGGACGCCCCCATGATTGCCCGCGTCGCGGGCCGTTTCACCTGCGCCACCTGTGGCGAAGGCTATCATGACGAGTTCAAGCAGCCAGCGGTTGCAGGTGTTTGCGACAAATGCGTCGGCACGGCGTTCAGGCGCCGGGCCGACGATACTGCCGAAACGGCGGGGGCGCGGCTTGCCGCGTATCACGCCCAGACGGCGCCACTGATCGCTTATTACGAGGGGCGCGGCGTCCTTCACCGTGTCGATGCCATGCAGGGGATCGACACGGTGGCGGGCGCCATGTCCGACATCGTGAACCGCGTATCGGGATAAAGGGAACCGTCGCCCTCCATCCCGGGGGGCGGCAGAGGGATAATCTCAGGGAGTAACGCAAAATGGCGGACAAATCATCGTCCAACGCCTATTGGAGCGCCAACGTCCGTATCATCAGCATCTGTCTGGTGATCTGGTTCGTCTGTTCCTTTGGCCTTGGCATTCTTCTGCGACCGATGCTTTCGGGCATTGCCGTGGGCGGCACGGATCTCGGCTTCTGGTTTGCCCAGCAAGGCTCGATCCTCGTCTTTCTGGTCCTGATCTTCTTCTACGCCTGGAAGATGAACAAGGTCGACGCCGAACATGGCGTGGATGAATAGGGGGAACCGGAACAGATGGATCAGTATACCCTCAACCTGCTGGTGGTCGGTGCGTCCTTCGCGCTCTACATCGGCATCGCGATCTGGGCCCGTGCGGGCACGACCGCTGAATTCTATGCTGCCGGCCAGGGCGTTCCGCCTGTCCTGAACGGCATGGCGACCGCTGCCGACTGGATGTCGGCGGCCTCCTTCATCTCGATGGCGGGCATCATCGCGCTGGCCCCTGCGGGCGGCTATACCCAATCGTCCTTCCTGATGGGCTGGACGGGCGGTTATGTGCTTCTGGCGCTGCTGCTGGCCCCCTATCTGCGCAAGTTCGGCAAGTTCACCGTGCCGGAATTCGTGGGCGACCGGTTCTATTCCAAGGGCGCGCGTCTGGTGGCGGTTGTCTGCCTGATCGTGATCTCGGTCACCTATGTTATCGGCCAGATGCGCGGCGTGGGCGTGACCTTCGCGCGCTTCCTGGAAATCAGCACCGAAATGGGCCTCTATATCGGCGCGGCGATCGTTTTCGCCTATGCCGTGTTCGGCGGCATGAAGGGGATCACCTATACCCAGGTTGCGCAATATTGCGTGCTGATCGTCGCCTATACCATTCCGGCGATCTTCATCTCGCTGCAACTGACCGGGTCGTTCCTGCCGCAGCTCGGGCTTTTCGGCACCTATGCGCCGTCGGGTGGCGACATGGCCTTCCTGACCAAGCTTGACCAGGTGGTCGTGGAACTGGGCTTCACGCAATATACGTCCTACACCACCTCCACGCTGAACATGGTGCTGTTCACCATGTCGCTGATGATCGGCACCGCGGGCCTTCCGCATGTCATCATCCGCTTCTTCACCGTACCGAAAGTTGCCGATGCCCGCTGGTCCGCCGGTTGGGCACTGGTGTTCATCGCCCTTCTCTACACCGTGGCACCTGCCGTGGGGTCGATGGCGCGACTGAATCTCTCCACGACCTTCTGGCCGAATGCTGTGGCCGGTCAGGCACTGGAAGGCGACGCGATTTCGCTGGAGGCGATCAATACCGACCCGAGCCTCTCCTGGATCAACACCTGGAAGAATACCGGGCTTCTGGCTTTCGAGGACAAGAACGGCGACGGCCTGATCCAGTATTACAACGACGCGAATCCGGCCATGCAGGCCATCGCGGCGGAACGCGGCTGGGTCGGCAACGAACTGACCAAGGTCGACAACGACATGATGGTTCTGGCCAACCCCGAGATTGCACAACTTCCGGGCTGGGTGATCGCGCTGGTTGCGGCGGGCGGTCTGGCGGCGGCGCTGTCCACTGCGGCGGGCTTGCTGCTGGCCATCTCCTCGGCCATCAGCCATGACCTCATCAAGGGGGCGATCAATCCCAACATCACGGAGAAGGGCGAAATGCTTGCCGCCCGGATCTCGATGGCGGGGGCGATCCTGCTGGCGGTCTATCTGGGTCTGAACCCACCGGGCTTTGCGGCTCAGGTGGTGGCGCTGGCCTTCGGTCTGGCGGCGGCGACCATCTTCCCGGTGCTGATGATGGGCATCTTCTCCAAGAAGGTGAACAAGGAAGGCGCGATTGCGGGGATGCTGGTGGGTCTCTTCGCGACCTCCATCTATATCTTCCTCTATCTTGGCTGGTTCTTCCTGCCGGGCACGGCGACCTTCGCCAACACGCCCGACAACTGGCTGTTCGGGATTGCGCCTGCTTCCTTCGGGACGGTTGGTGCGCTGCTGAACTTCGCGGCGGCCTATATCGTGTCGTCGATGACCAAGCCGGTGCCGGAACATATCCAGGAACTGGTCGAATCGATCCGCGTGCCGAGAGGCGCCGGGGCCGCGACCGGCCACTGACGCATCACTGCGCGCTCCCCGGTTCCGGCCGGGGGGCGCGTCCCCTTTTCAGATGGACAACGGGCATGGACGACACCATCACGACGATTGTGGGGTTTCTGGAAACCGTCCATCCCTATGACACGCTTTCGGCTGCGGACATGTCCCGTCTGGCCGGCATCTTCAGCCGCCGTGAATACGAGGCGGGCGAAGAGATCTATCACGCGGGCGAACCGCTCAAGGGCCTCTATCTGGTGAAACGCGGCGCGGTCGAGGTGCTGGACCCCTCGGGCGGGCTGGTGTCGCTGCTGGGGCCGCGCAATTCCTTTGGCGAACGTGGATTGATGCGCGACGGGCTGGCCGTGACCACCGCGCGCGCGACCGACAGTTCGGTTGTCCTCCTGTTGCCCACCTCAGAGTTCAGGCGGCTCATCGCCGAACAACCGGCCTTCGAGCGGTTCTTTGGCCGGGGCCGGGGGCATGAGACACGCGGCGCGGATCTGACGACACAGAAGGTGGCTGACCTGATGGCGCGCAAGCCCGTCACGGTAGAGGCCGCCGACAGCATCCGCCGCGCGGCCGAAAGGATGCGCGACCATCGCGTGTCCTCATTGGGCGTGCTGGAAGACGGCCGCTTTGTTGGCATCGTCACCACACGCGACATGACCGGAAAGGCGCTGGCCGCAGGGCTGGACCCTGCAGGGCCGGTATCCGCGATCATGACGCCGGACCCGGTCACGCTGACGCCCGAGGATCTGGGATCGGACATCCTGCATGTCATGCTGGAACGCCGCATCGGCCATCTGCCGGTGCTGGAGGCGGGGCGGCTGGTGGGGATGATTACCCAGACCGACATCACCCGGTTTCAGGCGGTGTCCTCGGCGCTGCTGGTGCGCGATGCCGCAACCGCCGACACGGTGGAGGATCTGGTTGCCGTCACGGCGCGCATCCCGCGCCTTCTGGTGCAGCTCGTGGCCGCCAACAACCCGCATGAGGTGGTGACAAGGCTGATTACCGACATTGCCGATACGGTGACGCGCCGACTGCTGGTGCTGGCGGAGGCCGACCTCGGCCCGCCGCCGGTGCCCTATCTCTGGCTCGCCTGCGGCTCGCAGGGGCGGCAGGAACAGACGGGCGTTTCGGATCAGGACAACTGCCTCTTTCTCGACGATGCCGCGACCGAGGATGACATGGCCTATTTCGCGGCACTGGCAAAGCGGGTCAGCGACGGGCTGAACGCCTGCGGCTATGTCTATTGCCCCGGCGACATGATGGCGACGAACCCGCGCTGGTGCCAGCCGGTGCGCGTCTGGCGCGAGTATTTCCGGGGCTGGGTGGCCAAGCCCGACCCGATGGCGCAGATGCTGGCCTCCGTCATGTTCGACCTGCGGCCCATCGGCGGGGCGGCCGGCCTCTTCCGTGATCTTCAGGCCGAAACCCTTGGCATGGCGGCGAAAAATTCCATTTTCGTCGCGCATATGATTTCCAACTCGCTGAAACATTCCCCGCCGCTGGGCCTGTTGCGCGGCTTTGCCACGGTGCGGTCGGGCGAATACAAGAACCATATCGACCTCAAGCATAACGGCGTCGTGCCGGTGGCCGATCTGGGCCGGATCTATGCGCTGATCGGTCGGTTGGAGGCTGCGAACACCCGCGCCCGGCTGGTGGCGGCGGAGGCGGCTGGCGTCATCTCGACCTCCGGCGCGCGCGACCTGATCGAGGCCTATGACCTCATCGCGCAGGTGCGGCTGGAAAATCAGGCCCGGCTGATCCGG
Source organism: Pseudorhodobacter sp. (assembly GCA_046295215.1). Classification (GTDB taxonomy): domain Bacteria; phylum Pseudomonadota; class Alphaproteobacteria; order Rhodobacterales; family Rhodobacteraceae; genus Szabonella. Next base: position 134,056 of record JBKBNP010000001.1, read on the forward strand.
TCCGGGCGCAGGCCCGACAATTTCATGGCACCGTCCGATCTGTCGGATTTCGAACGCTCGCATCTGCGCGATGCGTTTGTCGTGGTGCGCACGATGCAATCCGCCGTGGGTCAGGCCCGCGGCGCGCGAAGCTGAGGAGCCGCCCCCGATGACCCTTGACGTGATTGCCGCCTTCTGTGCCGGGGCCGCCCTTGCCGGGGTCGTGATGTTCCTGCGCAAGATGACCGGCAGCCTGCTTCCGCGCTGGTCGGTTCCCGCAGCGGCGGGACTGGGCATGCTGATCTTCACGATCTGGAACGAATACAGCTGGTATTCCCGCGTCGCGAACCGTCTGCCGGAGGCGGTGGTGATCCTGTCCTCGCCGACCGAAAGCATGGTGTTCCGGCCCTGGACCTATCTGGTGCCGATCTCGTTCCGTTTCATGGCGCTGGATGTGCCGGGGATGGTGAGATCCGCCGACAACCCCGACCTGCGCCGCGCCGATGCGCTGCTGGTGCAGCGCTGGAAGCCGACCCTGCGCATCCCGCTGGCCTTCGACTGCGCCACCGGGCGGCGGGCGGACCTGCTGGAAGGGGCGGCGCTTTCCGCCGATGGCACGCTGACGGGGGCTGCATGGCAGGAGGTGGGGCCGGAGGATGAATTGCAACGGGCCGCCTGCCGGGAGGGATGACATGGCTGACGAAGCAGGCAAACAGCACCGGATTCTGGTGGTGGAGGATGAGGACAACATCGCCATCGCGCTCAATTACCTGATGACGCGCGAAGGCTATGCCCATGACCGCATCGCCAATGGCGGCGAGGCGCTGGCGCGCATCCGCGAAACCCATCCCGATCTGGTGCTGCTGGATGTGATGCTGCCCGAGGTGTCGGGATACGAGATCTGTCAGGGCGTGCGGCTCGACCCGGCTCTTGCCGATGTGAAGATCCTGATGATGACCGCGCGCGGATCGGCCATCGAGCGCAAGAAAGGGCTGGCGCTGGGTGCGGATGGCTTCATCTCCAAACCCTTCGAGTTGAAGGAGTTGCGCGAGGAAGTGCGGCGGCTTCTCGGCACGGGGGCCTAGGGCGGTGCCGGTGACAGGGCTCGCGCGGCTGAGCCTGCGGCTGCGGATCTTCCTGTTCTTTGCCGCGCTCGGTCTCGGCGGGGTGGCGGCGCTGGCGCTGGGGCTGATGCTGGCCTTCCGCCGCCTTGGCACGCCCGAGACGCTCAACGCTTTCGTGCAGGGCGGCATCTTCGCGGGCTTCGGGCTTCTCGGGCTGGTGGTCTGGGTCTGGTATCTGTTCGATGTGAACGTGGCAAAACCCATCGACCTGCTGGCGGGGGCGCTGCGGGCGCGGGCGCATGGCGATGTGGATGCGGCGATCGAGGCGGCCCCGGCGCGCTATCTGGGTGATCTGGCCCCGGCCGCCACGGCGGCGGCGCGCAAACTGGCCGAGACCCGGTCGGCGCTGGCCGAATCCGTGGCCCGCGAAACCACCCGCCTGACCCTCGAAAAACGCAGGCTGGAGGCGCTGCTGTCCGATGTGCCGGTGGGGGTGGTGCTGTGTTCGGGCGATCACCAGCTGGTGTTCTACAATTCGGCGGCGGTGGAGATGATGGGGGCGGAGGCCATTCTCGGCGCGCCTGCGGGGCCCAACACCGGCCCGGGCCTCGACCGGCTGCTGTTCGATTACCTGCGCGAAGGCCCGATCCGCCATGCCCGCGACCGTCTGCGCGACACGGACGATGCCGAGGCCGCCTCGGACCTGCTCTGTGCGACCACCGGCAGCGCGCGGGTGCTGGCCGCCCGGATGCGGCTTTTGCCCGCCGAGGGGGCGGCGGCCCCCGGCTATGTGCTGACGCTGCGCGATGTCACCGCGGACATGGCGGTGCAGGCGCGGCGCGAGGCGCTGCTGGCCGAGGTGATCGACCGCGTGCGCCGCCCGGCGGCCAATCTGCACGCGCTGCTGGAGGTGCTGCCCGAAGGCGCACAGGCGCCCCCCGATCTCGATGCCGCGCTGCGCGCCGAGGCACGCGCGCTCTCGGCCTCGGTCACCGAACTGGCGTTGCGGCAGGATGAAGGCCGTTCCGAGGACTTGCGCCAGGCCACGACCCGGGCAAGCGACCTTCTGGACGGTCTGCGCGCCCGGATCGAGGCGCAGGGACAGGCCGTGACCACGACCGACAGCCCGCTCCTCTTGCGCTGCAACGGCTATGAGGTGATCGCGCTCGTCGCCCATCTGGCCGGGCGGGTTGCGGGCGCGGGGCTGGGGCAGGGGCAGGGGTTTCGCGTGACCATCGACGAGGATGGCGCGCTGGCCATGCTGCGGCTGGTCTGGGCGGGGGAGGCGCTTCCGGTGGCAAGGATGGAGGCCTGGCTCGCCGAAGCCATCGACCCCGCCATCGGCGAGATGTCCGGGCAGGATGTGATCCAGACCCATGGCACGGAAATCTGGCCCGAGGCGATGGCGCAGGGTGCACAGGCGCTCTGCCTTCCTTTGCGCAGCGCGCGGCGGGCGGGCCGCAGACCCAAGCCGATCACCCGCGCCGTGGTCTATGATTTCGACCTCTTGGGCAAGGCGCGCAACGCCGAAGTGGCCGAGGCGCGGCTTGCCGACCTGACCTATGTGGTGTTCGACACCGAAACCACCGGCCTTCTGCCCGCGCAGGGCGACGAGATCGTGCAGCTTGCAGCCGTGCGGATCGTCAATGGCCGCCGGGTCGAGGGCGAGGTGTTCGACACGCTGGTCAATCCCGGCCGCCCGATCCCGGCCTCCTCGACCGAAGTGCATGGCATCACCGGGGACATGGTGCGCGAGGCCCCTGCCATGCCGGACGTGGGGCGCGCCTTCCACCGCTTCGCCCAAGGCGCGGTGCTTATCGCCCATAATGCGCCCTTCGACATGGAATTCCTGCGCCGCCATGAACCCGCCATCGGTGCGCGTTTCGACCACCCGATCCTCGACACGGTGCTGCTCTCGGCGGTGGTCTTTGGCCAGCACGAGGTCCACAGCCTCGATGCGCTTTCCCACCGGCTGGGCATCACCATTCCCGAAGAGGCCCGCCACACCGCGCTGGGTGACACGGTTGCCACGGCGGATGCCTTCCTCAAGATGCTGCCGATGCTTCAGGCGCGCGGCTTCGAAACCTTCGGTGCAGTGCTGGCCGAGGTCCGCCGCCATGGCCGTCTGCTCAGGGATCTCAACTGACAGCGCCCGGTTGCGGGCCGGGGAAGCCTCCGGCGGAGGTATTTTTGCCAAGATGAAAACGCGAGGTCCGGTCTTTCATCTTGGCAAAAATACCTTCGGGGGGTGCGGGGGGCAGACGGCCCCCCGTTCCGCCGGTTCAATCCGCGAAAGGATCGGTCGGATAGCCGACACCCGCGAGATAGAGCCCCTGCGGCGGGCAGACCGGCCCACAGGCGGCGCGGTCAGTTGCGGCCAGCGCCTCGGCCACGCGACCGGGGGGCCAATGCCCCGCGCCGACCCGTTCCAGCGTGCCGACGATGGAGCGCACCTGATTGTGCAGGAAGGAGCGCGCGCGAAGGAAAAACCGGAACTCCTGCCCGCCGGGATAGTCCAGCGCCTCGATCGTGATCTCGTCCAGCGTCTTGACCGGGGACGGGGCCTGGCACAAGGCCGCGCGGAAGGTGGTGAAATCATGGCGTCCCACCAGATGCGCCGCAGCTTCCTGCATCGGCGCGAGGTCCAGCGCATGTCCGACCCGCCAGACCAGACCGCGGTCATGGGTGACCGGGGCGCGGCGGGTCACGAGGCGGAAGAGATACCGCCGCTCGAGGGCCGAGAACCGGGCGTGGAACTCCTCTGGCACTTTTGCGCAGGCGGTCACCGCGACGGGCAGGGGGCGCAGATGGGCGTTGATCGCACCTGCGAGCCGAAAGCTGTCCCAGTCCTTCGACAGGTCGCAATGCGCGACCTGGGCCGTTGCATGCACGCCTGCATCCGTCCGCCCGGCGGCGGCGATGGCATGCTCTCCGGGTTCCAGCCGCGCCAGCGCCGCCTCGATGGCGGCCTGCACCGAGGGCTGGCCTCCGGCCTGCCTTTGCCAGCCGTTGAACGGCCCGCCGTCATATTCGATCCTGAGCGCATATCTGGCCATCTGGCCGGGTTACGCCAGCCCGGACGGTGCTGGCAAGTCCCCCGGCCTTATAAACCGGGCGTGCCCTTTCGGAATTCCCCCTTTGATCCCGCTCCGCCCCTTCCTATGTTCAGGGCAGCAGGAAAAGGGGCGGCAAGTGGTTCTGGGCAGGCTGGCGGACGGGCTGATGACCGGGGCGGGGAATGTCGTCTCGGGGGTTTCGGGCGCCTTTTCCGCGCCCGTGGTCCGGCTGGGCGTCACCGGCCTGTCGCGCGCAGGCAAGACGGTGTTCATCACCAGCCTTGTCGCCAATCTGCTGGACCGGGGGCGGATGCCGCAATTCTCGGCTGCCGGGCGGATCGAGGCGGCCTTTCTCCAGCCCCAGCCCGATGACACGCTGCCGCGTTTCGACTATGAGAACCACCTGGCCGCACTGACCGGGGCCGATCCGCACTGGCCGGATTCCACCCGCGCGATTTCCGAACTGCGCCTCTCGCTGCGGGTGCGGCAGTCGGGGCTTCTGGGCGGGCTGATCGGGGGGGTGACCGGGCCGCGCACGGTGCATCTCGACATCGTGGATTATCCCGGGGAATGGCTGCTCGACCTTGCACTGATGGAAAAAACCTATGCCGACTGGTCGGAGTCGACGCTCGCGCGCCTCGCGCGCCGTCCGCAGGCGGCCGACTTCCTGCCTTTGGCCCGGTCCGAGGATGGCTCCCTGCGCCTTGACGAGCCCCGCGCGCAGGCCCTTGCCGCCGCCTTCACCGCCTATCTGAAAGCCGCGCGGGTGGCGGGCTGGTCGGACTGCACGCCGGGCCGGTTCCTGCTGCCGGGCGATCTGGCGGGGTCGCCGGTGCTGACTTTCGCCCCCTTGCCAAAACCCGCCAGCACCCCGCGCGGCTCGCTCTGGCGGGAAATGGAACGGCGCTATGAGGCGTATAAATCCCATGTGGTGCGGCCTTTCTTTCGCGACCATTTCGCCCGGATCGACCGGCAGGTGGTGCTGATGGATGTGCTGGGCGCGATCCATGCGGGCCCGCAGGCGCTGGAGGATCTGCAACGCACCATGGCCGGGGTGCTGGCCGCCTTCCGCCCCGGCGTGAACGGCTTTCTGAGCGGCATCCTGATGGGCAGGCGCGTGGACCGGATCCTGTTTGCGGCGACCAAGGCCGACCATCTGCACCATGTCCAGCACTCCCGCCTGACCGCCATCACCGAGGCGCTGCTGCGCGAGGCGCGCGACCGGGCGGCCTTTGCCGGGGCGAAGGTGCAGGCCCTGTCGCTGGCCGCCCTGCGCGCCACGGTGGAGGAAAGCCGCGACCATCAGGGCCGCCGGCTAGACATGGTGCGGGGCCGGTTGCTGGAGGGCGGGCGCGAGGCTGCCTTCTGGCCGGGAGAGTTGCCTGAGGATCCGATGCGCCTGCTGCATCCCGCGCGTGAGGGTCAGACCGCCTGGCTTGACGCCGATTACAGCGTGATGAACTTCGCCCCCGCGAAGGCCACACTGAAACCGGGCTTCGGCCCGCCCCATATCCGGCTGGACCGCGCGGCGGACTTCCTGCTGGCCGACCGTCTGGATTGAGGAGCCGCCCATGTCCCGCAAGCCGGTGCTGATCGAACTCGATGCCCCCCCCACCGGCCCGGGGCAAGGCCCGGCCGATGCCCCGCCCGTGCCCGACCCCGAGGAGGAAGGCCTGCCCGAAGGCCGCGCCGTGCAGGCGGCGGCGCTTGTTGCGGCCGCCCGCCCGTCCGCGCTGGGGCGCTTTGCGCTCTGGGTCAGCGGTGCCTTGCTCATGCTCGTGCTGTCGGTGGCTATCCATGATTTCGTGGCGGGACTGCTGACGCGCAACACGCTGCTGGGGGGGCTGGCGCTGGGTCTTGCGGGGCTGACCGTGATTGCCCTGCTGGCGCTGGCGCTGCGCGAGGCCTTGGGGTTCTGGCGGCTCGCACGGCTGGACGGGCTGCGCGCCGACAGCGCCGCCGCGCGCGCCGCCGCCAACCTTGGCCGCGCGCGCAAATCGGCGCAACAGATCGAAACCCTTTACGCCAGCCGCCCCGAAATGCGCTGGCCGCTCTCCCGCCTCAGGGACCGGCAGGCCGAGATCCTCGATGCCGATGCGCTGCTCGATCTGACCGAGGCGGAACTCATGGCCCCGCTCGACGAGGCCGCGCGCCGCCGGATCGAGGCCGCCGCGCGCCGGGTCGCCACGGTCACGGCGCTGGTGCCGCTGGCGCTGGCGGATGTGGCGGTCGCCCTCTTCGCCAATCTGGCGATGATCCGCTCGATCGCCACGATCTATGGCGGGCGGTCCGGCACGCTGGGCAGCCTGAAGCTCTTGCGCCGGGTCTTTTCGCATCTCCTGGCCACCGGCGCGCTGGCACTGGGCGATGACCTGATCGGATCGGTCGCGGGGGGCGGCCTCCTGGGCAAGCTTTCGCGCCGGTTCGGCGAAGGCGTGGTCAATGGCGCGCTGACCGCCCGCGTCGGTCTCGCCGCGATGGAGGTCTGCCGCCCGATGCCCTTCGTGGCCCTGCCGCGTCCGAAAGTCTCCAACCTGATGAGCCGCGCCCTGACAGGCGTTTTCGACGGCATCGGCGCCCGCCCCCCGTCCCCCTGATTTCGCCCCCCTTTTTCTGTCCGGAAATATCCCGGGGGGAGTCGCGGAAACCGCGACGGGGGGCAGCGCCCCCCTTCTGCCTCAGCCCTCCGCCTCCCCCGCCAGCGGTGGCAGCAGGTTTCCGGCCACGAGCCTTGCCAGCACCTGCGGCAAGGGCGGCACCTGCGACAAAGGCGCCAGAAACCGGTCCCGCAGCAGCGGCAGCACCCGGCTGTCGGATTGGTATTGTGGGGTGAAGGCCGCACTCAGCCCCTGATAGAGCCGCAGATGCCAGCGCCGCATGCGGGCATGACCGGCCAGCGCCGCCGCCAGCGCCTCCCCGGGCGGGTCGGTCCGCGACCGGCGGCCGAGCGCCAGTGACAGCGCCAGCGCATCCAGAAGCGCCATGTTCGCGCCTTGCCCGAGCTGCGGGCTGGCCCGGTGGGCGGCATCCCCGATATGGGCGATCCGCTCCCCCCAGGGTCTGCGCAAACTCCCGTGGGAATAGCGCGCGGGCACCATCTGGCCGATTTCGGTCACACTCTCCAGAAAGGGCGCGAAATCGGGCCAGAGGCTCTCCGCCTCCGCCTTCCAGGCGACGAGCCCCGCCGCGCGCCACTGCGCGAATGCCTCCGCGGGCAGCGACCAGAAGATCGCCGCCTGCATGCCCTCCCGCCCGGGCATGGTGCCGACCGGCAGCACGCCCGCCATCCGGTCGGCCCGCCGATAGCGTTGGGTCAACTGATCGCGGGGCAGGGGCGTGCCGTCGGGCCAGGGCACAGTGCCCCAGACCGCGCCATAGGGCAGGGGGCGCGCCACCAGCGGCGACAGGCTGGACCCCGCGCCGCTGGCATCCACCACCAGATCGAAAGGGCCGATCCTGTCCCCACCCGCATGCAGCCATCGTCCCTGCGCGCAAATCGAACTCGCCTCGATCCGCCGCCCCGTGGTCACGCCGACCCCCGCCGCCGCCGCACTGTCCAAAAGGGCTGCATGCAGGCTCGCGCGGTGGATGGCGAGGCCCATCCGGTCGGTCGCCGCCCCCTCGGGCGCATAGGCGACATCCAGCACGCTGCGCCCGGCCTCCACCTCCAGCCCAAGCATCCGGCGGATCGGCTGGCCGGAGGCGCGCGCCGCCGCCCCCGCGCCGATGCGGTCCAGCACCGCCATCCCGACCGGCTGGATCATCAGCCCCGACCCCACCGGGCGGGCTGTCTCGAACTGGTCGTAAAGCGTAACCTCATGCCCCGCCCGCCCCAGCATCGCCGCCAGCGCCAGCCCGCCCACGCCCGCCCCTGCAATTGCCACCTTCATGCCGCACCCCGCACTCTCTGGACCCTGCCCGCATCCGCGCGTATAACCCGCCGCATGCGACAGAGAAATCCGGCAATCGCGCGAATTATCTGCCCGGCGACCTGATCCTGTCAGGCGCCGGGGTAACTGACCTGCTGCCGCGCTGCCCCCCTCTCCCGTCCCCCAATATCCCCAAGGATCACGCCCCGATGTGCGCCGATACGCCCGATTACCGCGAGACCGTCTTTCTGCCTGAAACCGAATTTCCCATGCGTGCGGGCCTGCCTGCGCGCGAACCCGGCTGGCTGGCCCGGTGGGAGAAGATCGGCATCTATGACCGGCTGCGCGACAAGGCGGCGCAGGCGGCTGAAACGGGCACGCCCCGCCCCCCCTTCACCCTGCATGACGGCCCGCCCTACGCCAACGGCCATCTGCATATCGGCCACGCGCTGAACAAGGTGCTGAAGGATATGGTCGTACGGTCCCAGCAGATGATGGGCCATGACGCGCGCTATGTGCCGGGCTGGGATTGCCACGGCCTGCCGATCGAATGGAAGATCGAGGAACAATACCGCGCCAAGGGTCTGAACAAGGACGATGTGGACATCGTGGCCTTCCGTCAGGAATGTCGCAAATTCGCCGAGGGCTGGATCGACATCCAGCGCGAGGAATTCAAGCGCCTCGGCATCACCGGCAACTGGGCCGATCCCTACCTGACCATGGACTACCACGCCGAGGCGGTGATCGCGGACGAGTTCCTGAAGTTCCTGATGAACGGCACGCTCTATCAGGGGTCCAAACCCGTGATGTGGTCGCCGGTGGAGAAAACCGCCCTGGCCGAGGCGGAGGTGGAATATCACGACCATACCTCGCACACGATCTGGGTGGCATTCAAAGTGGTTCGCCCAACAAACCCATTCAAATTAGCGCACCTCGCATCTGGTGTGAATGGCATGGTCTCTGAAGCCAACGCTGACGCGCTCGAATTGACCGATAGTGGCGCCCGCGTCCTAATCTGGACCACGACACCTTGGACAATCCCGCAGAACAGGGCAGTCGCCTTCAATCCTGGCATCGCCTATGGTCTCTACGAGGTTACGGGCCGCCCGCAGGACAGCAACGCAACCATCGGTGCGACCTACTTGATGGCCGATAACCTCGCAGCGCAGGTCATGGCGGCGGCAAAGCTGGACAACTCGATGTATCGCCGCGTGCGTGACGTGACGAACGATGAATTGGCCGCTCTGACCCTCGCCCACCCCTATCGCGGTGCCGAAGGCGCCAAAGGCGAATGGGACTTCGACGTGCCGATGCTGCCGGGCGATCACGTCACCGATGATGCTGGCACAGGGTTTGTGCATACCGCGCCCAGTCATGGCGACGATGACTATCAGATGCTGCTGAAATTTCAGGGTCCGAACTACCCAGACCTCAAGATGACCTATAACGTGTTGGAAGATGGCTCCTACCGCGCCGATCTGCCGGTGTTCGGCGGGCAGGCGATCATCCTGCCGGACGGCAAGGAAGGCCCGGCCAATGTCGCCAACATCAAGCAACTGGCCTATTCCGGCGCGCTGTTCGCCAAGGGCAAGCTGAAACACAGCTATCCGCATAGCTGGCGCTCCAAGGCGCCACTGATCTATCGCAACACGCCGCAATGGTTCGTCGCCATCGACAAGCCACTGGAGGACGGTCTTTCGACCTATGGCGATACGATCCGCAGCCGCGCGCTGAACTCGATCAACCAGCTTGTGACATGGACGCCGCAGACCGGGCGCAACCGGCTTCATTCGATGATCGAGGCGCGGCCCGACTGGGTGCTGTCGCGCCAGCGCGCCTGGGGCGTTCCGCTGACCTGTTTCGTCAAAAAGGGGGTTAAACCCACCGACCCTGATTTCCTGCTGCGCAACGAGGAGGTCAACGCCCGCATCGTCGCCGCCTTCGAGGCGGAAGGCGCGGATGTGTGGTATGTGCAAGGATTTAAGGAAAAGATCCTGTCAGGCATCGTCGATCCGTCCGATTATGAACAGGTCATGGATGTGCTGGACGTGTGGTTCGATTCCGGGTCCACCCATGCCTTCGTGCTGCGCGACCGGGTGGACGGGGCGGCGGACGGCATCGCCGACCTCTACCTTGAAGGCACCGACCAGCATCGCGGCTGGTTCCATTCCTCGATGCTGCAAGCTTGCGGCACCAAGGGCCGCGCCCCCTATCGCGGCGTGCTGACCCACGGCTTCACGCTGGATGAAAAGGGCATGAAAATGTCCAAATCGCTCGGCAATACCGTCGCCCCGCAAGAGGTGATCGACGAATACGGGGCCGACATCCTGCGGCTCTGGGTGGCGCAGTCGGATTACACGGTCGATCTGCGCATCGGGAAAGAGATCCTGAAAGGCACCGCCGACAGCTATCGCCGCCTGCGCAACACGATGCGCTACATGCTGGGCGCGCTGAACGGTTGGGACGGGGCGCGGGTGGCGCGCGCCGACATGCCGGAACTGGAACAGTTGATCCTGCACCGGTTGGCGGAACTCGATGCAAAGGTGCGCAAGGGCTACGCCGCCTATGATTTCCAGGGCCTGTTCCAGGAGATCTTCACCTTCGCGACCTCGGACCTTTCGACATTCTATTTCGACGTGCGTAAGGATGTGCTGTATTGCGACCCGGCGAACAGCCTGTTGCGGCGATCCTGCCTGACGGTGATGGATGCGATCTTTGCGCGGATGACGCTCTGGCTTGCCCCCATCCTGCCGTTTACGATGGAGGAGGTCTGGCTCTGCCGTGCGCCCTCGGAAGGGGACAGCATCCATCTGCACGACTTCCCCGAAACGCCTGCCGACTGGTTGGACGCGGGTCTTGCGGTGCGGTCGGCCAAGGTGCGGGCGGTGCGCCGGGTGGTGACGGGCGCGCTGGAGGTGGAACGCCGCGCGAAAACCATCGGGTCGAGCCTTGAGGCCGCCCCGGTGGTGCATCTGTCGGCTGATCTGGCGCAGATCGTGACCAACCCGGAAACCTTCGCAACGCTTTGCATCACGTCGGCGGTGACACTCACGACAGATCCCGCCCCCGAAGGTGCCTTCACTTTGGAGGATGTGCCGGGCGTCGCCGTGGTCTTTGCCCATGCGCAAGGCGAAAAATGCGCGCGCTGCTGGCAGATCCTGCCGGATGTGGGGCGCCATTCCCATCCGCAGACCTGCGCGCGCTGCGATGCGGCCCTTGGCTGATCCATGACCGGCGCGGAGCCCTTTGATGAGGTGATCCGCGCCGCAATTCTGGACCATGCGCTGCGGCGCGCGCCGAAAACGCTCTGCCCGTCCGAGGTGGCGCGGGCATTGAGCCCCGATTGGCGGCCCCTGATGCCGCATGTACGCGCGGTGGCCGCCGGTATGGCCGAGGTGGAGATCCTGCAAAAAGGCGCGCCCGTGCCGGACCCGGCAGCGTGCAGGGGCCCGGTGCGGCTGCGCCTCAGCGCCGCTCGGGAATGATCTGCTGCGCGATGCCCGCGAAGGTCAGGTAAAGCGAGGTCACGACAAGCCCCCAATGCGCCCAGCTTTCGGGGTGGAAATCCACCCATGCCGCCCATCCGGCAAAGAAGGTCCAGGCCAGCGCCATGGCCAGATTGACCGGATACCAGCGCTGTGTGCGGGTCGGGTGGATGAATTTGAGGTTGGTGAACATCGCCACGGTCAGCGCCACCACAAAGAACAGGATCGTCCAGTATCCGGGTGACAGCGCGAACATCACCAGCACGAACATGTTCCAGCAGGCCGGAAAGCCTGCAAAGGAATAATCCTTCGTTTTCATGCGGGTATCGACGAAATAGATGACCGATCCGAAGGTGATGACGATGATGGCGAGCCATCCCGTCCAGCCCGGCAGCAGCCCCGACTTGAACAGCGCATAGGCGGGGATGAACACATAGGTCAGATAGTCGATGATGAGGTCGAGAAGCACCCCGTCATAGGTCGGCCAGTTGGTCTTGACGTCATAGCGCCGCGCCAGCGGGCCGTCGATGCCATCGACCACCAGCGCCACGACCAGCCACAGGAACATCAGATCCCATTTTTCCTCGACCGCTGCCAGCATGGCGAGCATGGCCAGAACGGCGCCGGTCGCGGTGAAGAGATGGACGAGAAGGGCCTTGATCTTGAGAGACATGGCGGGCTGCAACCTCAGGCGCGGGGGTGGGAGGCCGCATATACAGCCATCAGCCGCGCGGTATCAACCGCCGTATAGGCCTGCGTCGTGGAAAGCGAGGCATGGCCCAGAAGCTCCTGAATGGCGCGCAGATCGCCCCCGGCGGTCAGAAGATGCGTGGCAAAGCTGTGACGCAGCGCATGGGGCGTGGCCGTGGCGGGCAGGCCCAGCCGGTTGCGGGTGCGTTCCATCGCGGCGGCAATCAGGCGGGGGTTCAGCGGCCCGCCCCGCACCCCCCGGAACAGCGGGCCACCCGGCGTCAGGTCATGCGGACAAAGATCTGCATAGCGCGCGACCGCCTCGGCGGCGGCGGGGATCACCGGCACCAGCCGCATCTTGCCGCCCTTGCCGGTGATACGCAGCGTGGCGGGCAGGGGATGGGCGGCCCCCGTCAGGCCAAGCGCCTCGGAGATCCGCAGGCCGCAGCCATATAGCAGCGTCACAACGGCGGTATCGCGTGCGGCAATCCACGTCTCGCGCGCATCGTCACCCACAGTGTCCATCACGTCGCGGGCGGCATCTTCGGACAGGGGGCGGGGCAGTTTGCGGCGGTATTTCGGGGCGCGGGCCGACAGGGTGGCCGTGGCATCCACGCCCTCACGTTCGGCCAGCCAGGCGGTGAAGCCCTTGACCGCCGACAGCGACCGCGCCAGCGACCGCGCCGCAACGCCGCGCCCGCGTTCCTGCGCCATCCAGGCGCGCATGTCTGATTGACTGGCGGATGCCACTCCCCGCCGCCCCTCGGTGCCGCCGCGATGTTGCGCAAGAAAGGAGAGCCAGCCCGCCACATCCGCGCCATAAGCCTTGATCGTGTTGTCCGCCGCGCCGTCAAGGCCGCGCAGATGCGACAGCCATTCGGCCATCGCGTCCCGAACGGCCGGGGAGATTGCAAGCGTCACGAGAGCCAGCGGCGCATCGTCCGCTCGAACACGCCTGCGAAAAACGCCAGCAGATCCGTGCCTTGCGTCGGCTTGAACTGGTGCGGATCCTCGGCCCCCATGACCAGCATGCCCGGCAGCCGCCCCTTGCCGAAATCGAGCCGCATCAGCGCCTCGGACCGGACCCAGCCCGCCTTTTCGCCATAGATCGCATCCGATTGCGGCACCACCTGCCGCAGCGTGACAGGCCGCAGGGACACGTTGCGCCCGCCCGAGATGTAATCGGCAATGAACCCCGGCTCGGCCACATACAGCACATCACCCAGACGGCGCAGGGCCGGATCTTCGGTCGATTGCACCGATTCCAGCACCAGACGGATGCAATCGACCCGCAGCGTCTGGGCCACCTCGCCGCCAAGACTGCGCAGGAAATCCTCGAAGCTCAGCGGGTCAAGAAGTTGCAGGATCGCGCGATGCACTTGATTGGTGCCGGCAAGGTTTTCATAGGCCGCCGCAATGACAGACCGGTGGGTGTCCTCCAACCGGTCGAGCCGCCCTTCCAGACGTTCCATCGCGATGCCGCGCAGGTCGACGATATTGCTGCCCATCGCGCGCTCATTGGCCGCGATCAGCGCCCGCATCACGTCACGATCCTCCAGAATCGTTTCCGGTGCCGCGATGATGCGGTCGCGCATGTCCTGTTCGATCATCCGGTGACAGCCTCTTTATCGTCTTTGCGCGGCAGCCTACACGAGTTTCAGAGGATTTTCTGCCCTGTTTTTGCCCAGTCCTGCATGAACTGGTCCAGCCCCTTGTCGGTCAGCACATGGGAGGCGAGGCCCTTGATGACGGCAGGGGGCGCGGTGATGACATCGGCCCCGATCATCGCGCATTGCGCGACATGGTTCGCCGTGCGGATCGAGGCGGCGAGGATCTCGGTCTTGAAGCCGTAATTGTCATAGATCGTGCGGATATCGGCAATGAGATCGGTGCCGTCGAGGTTGATGTCATCGAGCCGCCCGATGAAGGGGGAAATGAACGTGGCCCCCGCCTTGGCCGCCAGCAGCGCCTGATTGGCCGAGAAACAGAGCGTCACATTGACCATGAAGCCCTCGCCCGACAGCACCTTGCAGGTTTTCAGCCCGTCCCAGGTCAGCGGCACCTTCACCGCGATATTGGGCGCGATGGCAGCCAGCTTGCGGCCTTCGGCGATCATGTCATCGGCCTTCAGCGCCACGACTTCCGCCGAGACGGGGCCGGAGACGATGCCGCAGATTTCCTTGGTGACTTCAAGGATGTCGCGCCCGGATTTCAGGATCAGCGAGGGGTTGGTGGTGACCCCGTCCGCCATGCCCAGATCGTTGAGTTCGGCAATGGCCGCGACATCGGCTGTATCGACAAAGAATTTCATGGGGCCTCTCCTCAAGGTCTGGCGGGGTTTTGCTGGTTGCTTTGGCGGTGTATTAGCGCAAAGCGGGACGGGGTGAAAGGGACAGGCGTGGACGAGGCATGGCCAGAAGGGGAGGCGGTCGGCGTGGCTGTGACCGAGGCTCTGGGCCGCAGCCTTGGCCCGCTCCTCGATTACCGCGCACCCGAAGGCGGCTGCCGTCTGGGCGATTTTGTCGAGGTGCCCTTGGGTCCGCGCCGGGTGCTGGGGGTGGTCTGGGGCGCGGGGACGGGCGGGTTTGACCGGGCGAAACTGCGCCCTGTGACCCGCGTGCTGGACGTGGCCCCCATGCGCGACGAGATGCGCGCCTTTCTGGCGCGGGCCGCCGATTACACGCTGACACCTCTGCCCGCGATGCTGCGGCTGGCCACCCGCGCGCCGGGGCTCGATGCCCCGCCTGCCACGCGGCGCGTTTACCGGCTGGGCGGGGCGGAGCCCGACCGCATGACCGAGGCCCGCGCCCGCGTGCTGGAAGTTCTGCGCAGCTATGGCGGACTTGCCTTCACGCTGACGGAACTGGCTGCGCAGGCAGGTGTCACGCCCTCGGTCGTCAAGGGGCTGGTCGGGCAGGGTGCGGTGCTGGAAGAGGAGGCCCCCCGCGACCTGCCCTATCCGCCGCTGGACCCGGAGGCGACAGTGGTGCGGCTGATGGGCGATCAGGTGGCCGCCGGGGCGGCGCTGGCGGCCTCGGTCGCGGCGGGCCGGTTTTCGGCTACGCTGCTGAAAGGCGTCACCGGCTCGGGCAAGACGGAAGTATACCTTGAGGCGGTGGCCGAGGCATTGCGCAAGGGGCGGCAGGCGCTGGTCCTGTTGCCGGAAATCGCGCTGACCGGGGAATTTCTGGCGCGGGTCGAGGCGCGGTTCGGGATGCGGCCCGCCGAGTGGCATTCCGGCGTCACCATGACCGAACGCCGGAGGCTCTGGCGCATGGCGGCCGAGGGGGGTGTGCAATTCGTGGCGGGCGCGCGCTCGGCGCTGTTCCTGCCCTTTCGCGATCTGGGGCTGATCGTGGTCGATGAGGAACATGACAGCTCCTACAAGCAGGAAGAGGGTGTGATCTACAACGCCCGCGACATGGCGGTGCTGCGCGGCGCGCTTTGCGGGGCGGCGGTGGTGCTGGCCTCGGCCACGCCGAGTCTGGAAAGCTGGGCCAATGCGCAGGTGGGGAAATACCAGCGGCTCGATCTGGGCGCGCGCTATGGCGTGGCGGAACTGCCCGAAATGCGGGCGATCGACATGCGGGGCGAGAAACTGGCCGCCGACCGCTGGATTTCCGCCCCCTTGCGCGGTGCGGTGGAGGCGCGGCTGAAGGCGGGGGAGCAGTCGCTTTTGTTCCTCAACCGCCGGGGGTTCGCGCCCGTCACCATCTGCCGGGCCTGCGGGCATCAGATCGGCTGCGACGATTGCGATGCGCGGATGGTGGAACACCGGTTCCTGAAACGTCTGATGTGCCATCAATGCGGGGCGACGAAACCGCTGCCTACGATCTGCCCGGCCTGCGGGGTTGAGGGGCGGCTCGCGCCAGTGGGGCCGGGGGTGGAACGGCTGGCCGAGGAGGTGGCCGCGACCTTTCCACAGGCCCGGGCGGCGATCCTGTCATCGGATCTGTTCGGATCGGCGCGCGCATTGAAAGACCAGATCGAGGACATCGCGGCAGGCGGGGCAGACATCATCATCGGCACGCAGATCGTGGCCAAGGGGCACAACTTTCCCTTGCTGACGCTGGTGGGGGTGATCGACGCCGATCTGGGCCTGCAGGGGTCGGACCTGCGGGCCGCCGAGCGCACGTTTCAGTTGATGCGGCAGGTGGCGGGCCGGGCCGGGCGGGCGGAACGGCGGGGCGTCGCGCTCTTGCAGACGCATCAGCCTGAACACCCCGTCATCCGCGCCATCCTTGGCGGCGACGAGGAGGCATTTCTGGCCGCCGAGGCCGCCGAACGGCAACAGGCGGGCGCGCCGCCCTATGGGCGCATGGCGGGGATCATCCTGTCCTCGCCCGATGTGGCGGCGGCCTTCGATCTGGGGGGGGAACTGGCGCGGCGCGACGGCCCCCTGCGCGCCATCGGGGCCGAGCTTTATGGCCCCGCCCCCGCCCCCATCGCGCGGGTGCGCGGGCGGCATCGGGTGCGGCTGCTGGTCAAGGCCCCGAAAGGCGCCCCCCTGCAAGCCGCGATTGCCGAATGGATCGCGCATGTCAAGCTGCCGAGCAATCTGCGCCTTGCGGTGGACATCGACCCGCAAAGCTTTCTCTGACGGTCAGGTCGCCCTCAGATCCGGGCGGTGATCCAGTCGGGCCGGATGCCGCAAGCCGCGATATAAGGGGCCGGATCATGGCCCGCGAACAGCCCGTCTGCCGTAACGAACACCCCCTGCCAGCCGCGCGCCTGCGCGCCCAGAATATCGGTGTGCAGCGTGTCGCCGCTCATCGCGATGCGGGCGGGTGGCGTGCCGGGCAGGGTGGCCTCGGCCATCTGGTAAACTTCGGGGAAAGGCTTGCCGAAGAACCGCACATCGGCGGGACCAGCGTCCAGCATCGCATGCCCATACCAGCCCGGTTCCAGCGACAGATGATCGCCGCGCGGGGCGACCAGATCGGCATTGGCAATGCGCAGCGGGCGGGGATGGTCGCGCAGCGCCGCCGCCAGAAGCGACTGGCGTTCGGGCGTCCATCCGGCGGAGGCAAGAAACAGGAACCCCTCGGCGCGGGCGAAATCCGCCGGATCCTCCCCCAGCCGCAGCGCCGCGCCGGGAATGTCTGTCAGCCCATCCCCGGGCAGCGCGATGCAGCCCCAGAGCCGTTCGTCCAACGCCGCCAGTGTCGCATCGCGGGAGGTGATGATTTCCGCCGGGTCCAGATGCAGGCCGAAGCGGCGGAACTTGGCGACGGCGGCCGCATGGGGCTGGCTCGCGGCATTGGTCAGAAGGCGGATCTGCTTGCCCATGGCGCGCAGGGCGTCAAGGCAGGCATCCGCGCCGGGGATCAGCGCATCGCCGACATTCAGCACGCCGAACGCGTCGAAAACGAAAGCGTCGGCATGGTCGGCCATCGCCAGCAGCCCGTCGATCCGTCGTCCCGCGCCGGGCCTGCCGGGGGAGGGCAGGCGGGGTCGGATCGTCTCATATCGGGCAAAGGTGGCGGCGGCATCAGGCATGTCGGGCGTCCTGTCAAAATCGGCGCGACAGTGGCCCGGTCAGGGCGCGGGGTCAATCATCCGCGCCCGTTCAGGTGGCGCCGTTCATTCCGCCGCGCGGCGGGGCAAGACCCAGCCCGGACGGATGAAATGGCAGGTATAGCCATGGGGCAGGCGCTCCAGATAATCCTGATGCTCCGGCTCGGCCTCCCAGAAATCGCCGGCCGGTTCCACCTCTGTCACCACCCGGCCGGGCCAAAGACCGCTGGCATCCACATCTGCGATGGTGTCCAGCGCGGTCAGGCGCTGGTCCTCGGTCAGGTAATAGATGCCCGAGCGGTAGGAGAGGCCCCGGTCATTGCCCTGCCGGTTCGGCGTGGTGGGGTCGTGGATCTGGAAGAAGAATTCCAGAAGCTGGCGATAGCTCATCACTGCGGGGTCGAAGATCACCTCGATCCCCTCGGCATGGCTGCCATGGTTGCGGTAGGTGGCGTTGGGAACATCCCCGCCCGTGTAGCCGACACGGGTGGACACCACCCCGGCCAGCTTGCGGATCAGATCCTGCATGCCCCAGAAACAGCCGCCCGCCAGAATTGCCCTCTCATGCGTCATGTCACATCCTCCACCTGATCCAGATAGTCGCCATAGCCTTCGGCCTCCATGTCATCGCGATGGATGAAGCGCAGCGCCGCCCCGTTGATGCAATAGCGCAGCCCCCCCCGGTCGCGCGGGCCGTCGTCGAACACATGCCCCAGATGGCTGTCGCCATGGGCAGACCGCACCTCGGTCCGGATCATGCCATGGGTGAAATCGTTGATCTCGGTCACATGGGCGGGCTCGATCGGTTTGGTGAAGGAGGGCCAGCCGCAGCCAGATTCGAACTTGTCCGACGAGGCGAAAAGCGGCTCCCCCGAGACGATGTCGACATAGATGCCGGGATCTTTGTTGTTGAGAAACGGGCCGGTGCCGGCACGTTCGGTGCCGTTCTGCTGCGTGACCCGGAACTGTTCGGGCGTCAGGCGGGCGATGGCCTCGGGCGATCTGGAATAGCGCGGCATGGCGGTTTCCTTGCTGTTGACCTGTCAGATATGGGGCGCGCGGGGCGGCACGTCAAACCCATGGGGCGCAGGCGGGATGAAGGCGGCGCAAGACCTCGCCCGGACCCTCAAATCCCTGTTGCCATATCCCGAGGCGAGGCGTTAGACTTTTGCCAACGCGGCGGCCCGGGCAGGCCGCCGTCTTGGTGCAAAGACCGATTGTGAACAAAGTGATTCAGGCAACGACCCGCCGTGATTTCGGGGAGCGGACTGTCGTTCCAACAGGATGGGAGCATTTCGATGGCCAAGAAATCCGCAGCAGAACTCAAGGAAGAAGGCACGGCGCTGAACGATTTGATCGTTCAGGGCCGCAAGAGGGCACTCAATTACGCGCTGGTCATGGGCAAGGAGGGCTGCGCGCTGGACGCGCATCCCACCAAGGGCGCGGATGTGATGTGGCGTCAGGCAAAGGCGGCGGCAGGCGGCACACGCGGGGCGCAGGGCGTGATGAACGTGGTGGGCAAGGTCATCGAACTGGCCTGCGAAACCGAGGATTTTCCCGGCACACTGCCCAAGATGTTCAAGCGGCATCTGAAGGAACGGGGCTTGTCGTTCAAGGTCGTGATGATCCTGCCGAACGGCCAGCGGCTGGATGACGGCGAGGAGGACGAGGACGCGGAGGAGAGCGGCCAGGACATCGGGGATGAGACCACCGAGGAAGGGGCGGGCACGGACACCGATACCGACCCGATGGCGGAAGTGACGGCGCGGCTCAAGGCGCTTGTGCCGCAGGTGCGTGCCTTGACGACGGAGGGCGTGGCGGCGGCAGAAAAGCTGGGCAAGGGGCTGCAGGCGGCTGCCGGGGAAATCAAGTCGGGCAATCTGGAACGCGCGCAGATGCTGGTTGCGGCAGTTGCAAAATCCCTGAATGAACTGCGGGGGCAACCACCGGCCCCGTCCGGCGAGGATGGTCGTGAGGCTCCGTCCGGCACGCAGGACATAGCTCCGCCCGCCCCGCCTGTCCCGCCGGTCGACCCGTCCGTTGCAGGAGAGCAGTTGCAGTCGGAGTTCGACGCGCTGGGCGGCAAGCTGGAGACGTTGAAGGAAAAGGCGTCGAAGGAAGTGGCCGGAAAAGCGGGGCAGCTTGCGACGATGTTCGGCAGCCTCATGGGGCAGGGCGACCTGAAGAAGGCGGCGGGGGTGCTGAAGCTTCTGGGCACCACGATTGCGTCGGAACTGTCGAAACTGGCCGAGACGACCGGCGGCAAGGTCGAGGAACCCTCCACCGTCAACCCCAACGCGATGATCGCCGAACATGGCGCGCTGAGCGTCAAGGAGCGTGCGGCCCTTCTGGACCTGAGCAAGAGCAATCCGGCAGGCTTTGCGGCGGCGGCGGGGGCGTTGCAGGCGATGGACAAGGACGGCATCGTCGATATTTCGCCCGCCGCCCGGCAAAAGGCGCTGGAGGATGCCGAAGCCGCGCGGAAGCAAGAAGCCGCGCATCGCGCCGCGTTGAAGGCAGCACAGACGGAACTGGCAGCCCTTGCCGCCGGGGGCAAGCCGGTTCCCGGCTCGCCCTGGGAAGCCGCCCATCAGGGGGCAGAACAGGCGGCCAAGAACCTGCGGGATTTTGCGGTCACGGTGGGCAACCCGCTCACCATGACCGAAAAGCAGCGGCAGGATGCGATGGTCGAGGCCCAGCGGCTCGGCCAGTTGCTGAACGAGGCGCAGGCCGCGGCCGAAAAGGCCCGCAAGGATATGGAGGACGCGGCGAAACTGAAGGTGACCGGGGCCACCAGCGATCTGGACGGATCGAAACAGGCGGCACTGGAGGCGCGCCGCGACATGGAGGCGAAGGACGCCAAGCGCAGCCTCGTCAATGCGCTGACCTTCGGTCCGCTGTCGCCGGGCGGCAAGCCGCCGATGTCGGATGCCGACAAGTCCGCCTTCATCGAGGCCTTCGGCAAGGATGGCGTGATGGCCCGGCAGGCGCTGGACATGGCGGTTGGCTCCTCCGACCCGTCGCTGATCGCGCGCAATGTAGGGATGCTGACCGGCAAGGTGGCCGACGGTTTCGCCGATGCCACCGGCAAGAAGATGGACCTGCCGCCAGAACAGATGCGCGCCATGGGCATGAACGCGCTGCGCATGGGCGGCCTTCAGGGCGAGGAGTATTTCAAGGGTTTCGACAGCTATCTGAAATCCGGCAAGCAGCATGATCCCGACCCGAGCGGCGGGATGGCCGTCCCTCTCGACGACCCCAAGGCCGAGGCCGCGCGGAAAAAGCAGGTGGCGCTGGCGCGGTCGCAGCAGATGGGGGCGGCGGCGCTGGATGGCGAGGGCAAGGTGAATTTCGACAGCCCCGGCGCGAAGGCCGCGATGGACCAGATGCTGTTCCATCCCGGGTCGCTGACCACCTTCACGCCGCACATGACGCAGAAGATGGCCGAGACGAAGGCGCTGTTTGCCGACCCGACCAAAGGGCCGATCGCGCAGCGCACCATCGACAAGACGCGCCTGCCGGGAACGGACCATCCGGGGCACAAGGCATCTCTCGACATCGTGGCGCGCACGATGGGCAAGCCCGAAGGATCGGTCACGGATGACGACGCCAAGGGCTCGGTTCTGGCGGCGATGATGACGCCGCTCAGCCAGGGGCCGGTGGGGTCGTGCTTTGCCACCGCCCCGGTGCGGGCGATCCGCGAAACCGACCCGCTGCGCGCGATGGAGGAATATTCCAAGATCGCCCGCACCGGCCAGTTTCAGGCGCATGACAAGTTCACCATTCCCGCCAACCGCCGCGTGCCGCAGAATGAAAACGTGCTGATGCGCAGTTGGGAATATTCGGTTGCGACAGTCACGCAGGAACAGGCGCAAAGCGCCAAGCGCAAGGATCTGACAAAGTCGCTGATGCCGGGAACGGACCCGGCCAAGGGGCTCGACCGGATCAAGGATGTGGTGGGCAAGGACTGGAATGGTTCCAAACCCTTCCTGCCGTTCAGCAAACCCGATGAAGGGGTCAAGCTGCGCCTGACCAAGGCCATCCAGCAGAAGATGCGGTTCGAATACAATGCGGGCCTTGATTCCACGGGCGGCGGTGGCGGGGATGGCAGCTCCACCAACGGCGTCTACCAGATCTTCATTGGCAATGTGCCGCTGGATTCAGAGGATGCCTTCAAGAAGGAACTGGCGAAGCTGGCGCTGGAGGCCGCGAAGGAGACGCCCGACAGCCAGCGCGGCAAGGAGATCGTGACGCTGGTCAATTCCCAGGAATTCATCGACGAGGTGGTGGCCGCCTATGGTCCACCACCGACCAACCCCAAGGTCAAGCGCACGACGCCCTGGAACCTCGGCGGTGGTGGATATGAGACCGAGGTCAAGAAGGTGCTGGACGGCGACCGCGGAAACCCCACGAAATTCTCGGATATCGTTGCCAAGGGGCCGACACCGCCCGCGGGCTCCATGGGCGACCGCACCAAGACGATGCTGACCAGTCTGATCGCCTCGGAACAGGGCAAGGGCGGCACGATGATCCCGATCAGCACGCAGGGGGATCGGGCGAACCATGCCTTCAACCTCTTGCCCAAGGATCCCTCGCGCGCCGGGTTGGCGCCGCCCGATCTGGGTGACAAGATCGACAGGAAACTGGTCGAACCTGGCAGGAAACTGGCCACCACCGACCTTCCGGTCGATCAGGCGGTTGTCGTCTATGAACAGACGATCCGCTCGGTCCTCGATGATTGCGGCGAGACGTCGCGCCCGCTCGTCCTTGCCGCCATGAAAACGCTGCCGCAGACCGCGATGTCACCGGAAAAGATCAAGGCGCATGTGCTTGCCGCCGTCACCAAGCACCGGGTCGACGATCATGTTGCCAGGAACGAGCCCGGGGCGACGCCTGAACGCATCGAGGAGGTGCGGCAGTTCTTCGAGGCGAACGACGGAAAATGGCTCGCGCCCAAGATCAGCCTTGCAATGACCCAGAACCTGAAGCCACCAGAGGTGGTTCTGGCCGATACGAACTGGGGCGGCGCCGAAACCCAGGTGCAGTTCGTCGTGATCCCCGATGCGACGAGCGGTGAGTTGATGATGTTCAAGAAGGACGTTTTCAGTGGCAAGCTGACCCCTGCCGGGGATAACTGGGCCAATGCCAACTACTATGAATTCACGGATTGAGGCCGGATCGATGCGAAACGCCGCAACCCCGATGCTGAACAAAGGACGCGCCAATGACTGATGCCCTTCCTGCCATCGAAATGGACTTTTCGCCCGGCGGTGCGCCTGTCGTGATCGTGGAAACGGTCGAGGTGACCGACCCGGCCGCCATTCTGCCGCTGGCCCCGGACCTGACCAAACCGGAATGGGTTTTCGCCTATACCGCGCTGGTCAACCATCTGGCGCAGGGGTCACGCTTCGAACCGATCTACGACCCCGAGGAGTTCAAGACCGCCTATATGGCGAAATACGAGGCCGAAGACCCCGAGGAGGAACCCGATCAGGGCGTCACGCGGCTGCATGACTTCGGCATCCCCGATTTCGCGGCGATCAATCCGCCGCGGATGGAGGGCGAGACGCTCGTGTTCTTTGCCGAAAACACCTATATGGGCATTCCCTACCGCGCCACGATGGAGCCGGGCCAGCAGCCCGATTACCAGCCGGTCGCCATCGTCGAATAGTCGGGGGGCAGGGGAGCCGGGCGCCGAACGGCGCGCGCGCCAGCGCGCGCTCAGCCCTTGGGTTTGCCCGAAGTCGCGCGCACCGTGTCCCACAGCGCCAGCAGCACCGTCAGCCCCACGATCACCGAGAGATCGAGCCGCTGGAGCTTGGCGACAAGGATCCAGAGAAAGCCGCAAAACACGGCAAAGGCGAACCAGGCGATCAGTCGGTTCAACATTCGGTGGATCCTCCGGGTTGCAGTTGGGCGACATGCTGCGTCAGCCAGGTCGCATTGCGCAAGAGCCGCGCGTCGTCCCCCCGGCGCGCGACCATCTGCACGCCCATCGGCAGGCCGTTGCCGGCGGTGAACAGCGGCAAGGTGATCGCGGGTGTGCCGCACAGCGTCCAGAGCCCGTTGTAGATGGCGCTGCCGGTGGACCCGAGCCCCTCGGGCGCGGGGGTTGGCGTCGCCGGGCAAAGGATCGCGTCGCAGCGGTCGAAGATTTCCTCCAGCCCCGCGTTCAGCACGTCGCGCCAGTCGAGGGCGGCAAGATAGTCGCGCGCGAGCGTGGCTTTGCCCTCGTCCATCGCGGCGCGCAGTTCCTCCGACATCCGGTCGCGACCGCGCCGTTCCAGATGGTAGTAGCATTTCGCCATTTCCGCGAAATTGATGCGCTGGCGGATGGTGGCGGCCTCGTCAAAGGCATTGGGCAGCGGGGCGTGGAACAGCTGTTCGCCGAGTGTCTCGGCCAGTTCCGCCATTGCGGCCATGGTTTCCTCGCAGGCGAGGTCTGCACCGGGAAGGGTGACCATGGCGAAGGTCGGGGTGACGGGCGGTTTCGCCGTTGCGGTCGCAAGCAGGCGTGGCGCGGGCAGCGGTTCCGTGGCGCTGTCCTTCTGGTCATGGCCCGCCAGCACCTCTGCCAGCAAACCGGCATCCGCCGCTGTCAGGGCAAAGACCCCGACAGTATCGAGGAACGGCGATTGCGTCAGGATACCCGTGCGCGAGATCATCCCGAATGTCGGCTTGAATCCCACCACCCCGCAATAGGCGGCAGGCCGGATCACCGAGCCCCCGGTCTGCGTGCCGATGGCCAGCGGCACCATCAGCGCCGCCACCGCCGCCGCCGAACCCTGCGATGACCCTCCCGGCGTATGGGCCGGGTTGTGGGGGTTGCGCGTCTTGCCGGGATGGATATAGGCGCCTTCGGTCGACACGGTCTTGCCCATGACGATGGCCCCTGCGGCCTTCAGCCGGGCAATGACGGTGGCATCCTCGGACGGAACCCGGCCCGCGTCGATGGGGGTGCCGTTGGCGGTCGGGATGCCCCTGGTGTCGATGATGTCCTTGACCCCGACCGGTAGTCCGTGCAGCGGCCCGATGGGCCGACCCGATTGCCGCCGCGCATCCAGCGCGCGGGCCTGCGCCAGCGCGTGATCGCCGTCCAGCCATTCCCAGGCCTGCACCTGCGGCTCTTGATCTGCGATGCGTGCAAGGCAGGCCTCGACCAGTTCAACCGCGCTCAGGGCACCCTTGGCCAGCCGGTCCCGCAGTTCCACCGCGCCGAGCGCGAGCAGACTTTCGGCGCTGGCAGGTTTAACGCGCGCCATAAAACAACTCCGGAAGGTAAAAGACGATCTGCGGATAGGAATACAACAGCGCCATGCACATGAAAACCATGCCGACATAGGGCAGCACGCCCGCGAAGATCTGCGTGAGCTGGATTTCCGGCGGTGCGATGCCCTTGAGGTAATAGGCCGACATGGCCATGGGCGGCGTCAGGAACGAGGTCTGCAGGTTCAGCGCGACCAGCACACCGAAGAACAGCGGGTCGATGCCGAACACCGGCAAGAGCGGCAGGAAGATTGGCACGAAGATGATGATGATTTCCGACCATTCCAGCGGCCAGCCCAGAAGAAAGATGATAACCTGCGCCATGATGAGGAACTGGAAGGGTGTCAGGTCGAAGGATTTGACGAATTCCGCGATCACATGCTCCCCGCCCAGATAGGAGAACACCGCCGAGAAGGTGTAGGAACCGACAAAGAGCCAGCAGACCATCGCCGTGGTGCGCACCGTCAGATAGACGCTTTCGCGCAGGCGTTCGAAGCTCATCGCCCGGTAGCCGACCGCCAGCACCATGCCGCCAAGCGCGCCGATGGCGGCGGCCTCGGTCGGGGTGGCAAGACCGAACAGGATCGAGCCCAGAACCGAAAAGATCAGCAGTGCCAGCGGCAGGAAGGATGTGGCAATCATCCAGGACAGCCGCAGGAAGGGGACGTCGGGCACTTCTTCCTTGCTGGGGCGGGGGGCGAGCGAGGGGTTCAGGATCGCCCGGCCCATGATGTAGACAAGGTAGAGCCCCACCAGCGTCAGCCCCGGCAGCAGGGCCGCCGCGTAGAGCCGCACGATGGAAACGCCCGATGATGCGGCATAGACGATCAGCATGATCGAGGGCGGGATCAGGATGCCCAGCGTGCCGCCAGCGCAGATGATGCCCGAGGCAAAGCCCTTGTCATAGCGCGCCTTGAGCATCGCGGGCAGCGCGAGAAGGCCCATCAGCGTCACCACCGCGCCGACGATGCCGGTGGCGGTGGCGAAGAGCGCACAGGTGATAAGGGCTGCCACCCCCATGGACCCCGGCACATTCTTGGTCGCGATGGCCAGCGTGTCGAACAGCCGGCCCACGATGTTGGACCGCTCCACGATATAGCCCATGAACAGGAACAGCGGCACTGCCGTCAGCACCTCGTTCGACATGACCGTATAGGTCTGGTTCACGAAGAGATCGAAGATCCGGTTGTTGTAGAAACCTTCGAGCCAGAGTGTCGTGCTGTCCCACCAGCCCGCGTCCTCGCCCAGCCGGTTGTAGCCGCGCCACATCCGCGAGGGGTCATAATAGGCGTAATAGCCAAAGCCGATCCCGAGCGCCATGAGCGTGAAGGCGATGGGAAAGCCCAGGAAAACAAAGGCGATGAAGATGCCGAGCATCAGCAGGGCGACTTGGGGATCGGTCACGGGGAGGCTCCGTTGCGGGGCGGTCGGGCGCGGGGTGAACGGCGGGCGGT
The DNA here is from genome assembly GCA_046295215.1 of Pseudorhodobacter sp. GTDB lineage: Bacteria > Pseudomonadota > Alphaproteobacteria > Rhodobacterales > Rhodobacteraceae > Szabonella. The sequence goes on from JBKBNP010000001.1 coordinate 160,436, forward strand.
GGGTGAACGGGGGTCAGGGCCGGGTCTGGCTGTCGGCCTTCGCGGCTTCGGCTGCACGTTGCTTCATCAGGACGGCTTCGGTTTCCTCGACATCCTCCTCGGCCTCGGTCCAGTAGCCGTCGCGCATGCACAGGATGCAGCGAAAGACCTGCGCAAGCCCCTGGATCAGAAGCAGAAGCCCCGCCGCGACCATCACCGATTTGAACTGGTAGATCGGGATTCCGGCGGGGCTGTTGATGCTGACCTCGCTGTAACCCCAGGACCGGGAGGAATATTTCCATCCGGCGAGAGTCAACGCGAGGATGCCGGGAAAGAAGAACAGGATGTAGAGAACGAGATCGACCAGCGCCTGCCGTTGCGGTGCCCATGTGCGGTAAAGGAAATCCCCCCGCACATGCCCGCCGCGCGACAGCGTGTAGGCCCCGCCCATCATGAACAGCGTGCCATACATGATGAAGGACACATCCAGCGACCATGGGGTTGGCGTGTTGAACACATAGCGGACCAGCACCTCATAGCTGACCCCGAAGGTCATCAGCATGATGAGCCAGCCAAAGGCCTTGCCGAACCATGCCGACAGCCGGTCGGCGAAACGGATGAAACCGAGCATGATGCGTCCTTTGTGGTCAAAGACCCCGGGGGCACCGGTCAGGCGCCCCCGGGGGGTGGATCACCGGTCGGTGCGGCGGATCAGAGTTTCAGCTTGCCGGGGAAGTAATGCTCATAGGCAAGTCCCAGATCCGGGGCGTTCATCAGTTCGTAATAGGCGACCTGATCCGTCCAGGCGCGCTGGCTGTCCATGACCTTCTTGGAGAAGGGATCGGCTTCCAGTTCTGCGATGAGTTCATCCCAGGCGACCAGCTGTGCGGCCAGAATTTCCTTGGACGTGCGGTGAACGGTGACGCCCATCTCGTTTTGCAGTTTCTGAAGGTCAGCAGAGTATTCCTTCATCGCCAGCGCGGTGTTGGACGTCGAAACAGCCTCGACGGCATATTTCATGATCGCCTGCAGATCAGGCTCCAGATCGTCGAAGAAATCCTTGTTGAAGATGAACTCGAAGGATTCCGACGCCTGGTGATAGGAGGACAGATAGTAGTTCTTTGCCACGTCCTGCGCGCCGAAGCGCATGTCGGACGACGGGTTGTTGAACTCGAACGCATCGATCACGCCGCGTTCCATCGCCGGGACAATCTCACCGCCCGGAAGCTGGAACAGCGCCATGCCCATCTTTTGCAGCAGGTCAGCGGCAAGGCCCACGGTGCGGTATTTCAGGCCGCTGATGTCGGCGACCGAGTTCACCTCGCCCTTGAACCAGCCGAAGGGCTGCGCCGGCATCGGGAAGCCCATGAAGCCGTAGACGTTGAGCCCGAGAATGTCCTGCGTCAGTTCGCGGTAAAGCTCCGCACCGCCGCCCTGATAGAACCAGCCGAGCATCGTGGTCGCCGAGCCGCCGAAAACCGGCCCGGTGCCGAAGAAGGACGCGGCCTTGGACTTGCCATACCAGTAGACGGGAACGGTGTGCGCAATATCGATGACACCGTCGTTGCAGGCGTCCATCACCTGAAAGGCGCCGACGATGGCGCCTGCGGGCAGAAGGTCGATCCGGATCCGGCCTGCCGACATTTCCTCGACCCGTGCGGTGTATTCGCGCGCGAAATCCATCCAGATGTCGGAGGCAGGCCAGGAGGTCTGCATCTTCACGACGAGTGGGGATTGCGCCAGCACGGCGGGTGCCGCCAGCATCGTGCCGGCAGCGGCCCCCCCGGCAAGCGCACCGGTGCGCAGGAACGAGCGGCGCGACAGCGCCTTCTTGTTGGAAACGGTCATGTCATCCTCCCAGATGGTTCTATCCCGGTATGGTTCCGGTGATATTGGTCAGTTTTAGTCACCAATTCTGGCATATCAACCAGAATTCGGCACAAAAGCAAAGCAACGGCAGTCAACGCCGGTAGAATAGATCAATTCTTCGGGAGGCCAAGCTTCTGGTGGCGATTGCATCGAAATCTTCGTCCGAAAGTGGGCTCCGACATCAGACCTGACTGCAGTTCCGGGCCGGGAGCCTGGAAAGGCAAACCGGCAGTGGCAATCCCTGCCCAGGGCGCGGCAACGGCTTCGCCTTGCAGCGCCTGCCCGGGTCGGCAATGCTGCGCGCGACCGCGATTGCAAGGGGACAGGGATGCGTTTCGATGTGGCGACGCTGGCACCGGGGCTGGCCTACAAGCTTCTGACCGCGACCGTGGTGCCCCGGCCGATCGGCTGGGTCTGCACGCTGGGGCCGACAGGGGTGGTCAACCTTGCGCCGTTCAGTTTCTTCAACGCCATGGGCGGGGCGCCGCCTGTGGTGGCGCTGGGGTTGCTGAAGGCCCCGGCGGGCGGGCTGAAAGACACCGCGCGCAACATCACCGAACAGGGGGAGTTCGTCGTGAACCTCGTGCCCGAGGCGCTGCTTGGGGCGATGAGCCAGACCAGCGCGCCTTTGCCCGCCGACCGGAGCGAGCTGGAGGCGGCGGGGCTGACGGCGGTGGCGAGCCATCATGTCGCGCCCCCGCGCCTGGCCGAAAGCCCGGTCTCCTTTGAATGCCGGACCTTTCAGATCGTGGAAACCGGGCCGGATCAGATTCTGGTCGTGGGGTCGGTGCTGGCCGTCCATGTCGCGGACCGCTTCGTGCTGGATGCGGGCCGGGGCCATGTCGATACGCCCGCGTTGGGGCTTGTTGCGCGGATGCACGGGGCGGGGTGGTATGCGCGCATGACCGACCTTGTGCAGCTTGACCGGCCATCGGGCGGGGCCGGTGTCTGAGGCTTGCCTTGATCGCGGAAGCGGTGGCATTGAGGGGTGGACAGGGAAGGACAACGATCATGCTCGACGAAACCGCCAGAGGTGTCTTTACCATCGCCGTGACACCTTTCGGCCCCGATGGCGCGCTGGATCTGGAAAGCGTCGACCGGATGACGGAGTTCTACCTTGAGAAAGGCGCGACCGGCCTGACCGTTCTGGGGATCATGGGGGAGGCGGGCAAGCTGACGGCAGAGGAATCGCTCGCGGTCGTGGCCCGCGTGACCGCGCGCGCCGGGGTTCCTGTGATCGTGGGGGTGTCCTCGCCGGGCTTTGCCTCCATGCAGGCGCTGGCTGTCGAGGCAATGGCGGCGGGTGCGGCAGGGGTGATGGTGGCCCCGCCCGGTGCCCTGCGCAACGATGACCAGATCGCGGGATATTATCGCAACGTGGCCGAGACGCTCGGGGATATTCCCTTTGTCTTGCAGGATTTCCCGCTGGTGACGGGGGTGACGATCCCGGCGTCGGTGATCCTGCGGATTGTTGCGGACTGCCCGACCATGGTGATGCTGAAACATGAGGACTGGCCGGGGTTGGACAAGATTTCGGCCCTTCGGGCGGCCTCGGACGCTGGCGCGCGGCGCATCTCGATCCTCTGTGGCAATGGCGGGCAGTTCCTGCCCGAAGAAGTCGCGCGCGGCGCGGATGGTGCGATGACCGGCTTTGCCTATCCTGAGATGATGGCCGGGGTGGTGGCGGCGGTCACGGCAGGCGAGATGGACCGCGCGCGCGACATCTTCGACTGCTATCTGCCGCTGGTGCGCTATGAATCCCAGCCGGGGCTGGGGCTGGCGGTGCGCAAATATGTGCTGGCGCGGCGCGGGGCGATTGCACATGCGACCTTGCGCCGTCCGGGGGCCGGGCTGAACGCGGCAGGCATTGCCGAGGTCGAGGCGCTGATCGCGCGGCAGGAGCGGCGGCTGGCGGCGCTGGGCTGAACGGGCGCAAGGGGGCGTTCCGCCCCCTCTTGGCGCTGGCGCGCCAATTCACCCCCGAAGGTATTTTTTCCAAGATGAAACAAGGGACGGTGACGGGATTTGTCATCACGCCATGGCTTCCCAAGGCGGGCGGGCAATGGCAAGCTGTCCGCAGCTTTCGGCAAGAAACAGGATGAAGCCATGACACTCTGCCCCCGGACGTTCCGAGGATTTCTGGGATCCGCCGCGGTTGCGCTGGTTCTTGCAGGCCCGCTCGGGGCCGAGGACCGCAGCGGCCTCAATCTCGTGGAGGGGGCGTCCGGGCAGGCTGGGGCCGCGCGGGCGGGCGGGGTTGCCCAATTCGCGCTGGCGCAGGATCTCTACGCGATGGGGACGCGGCTTTCGGATGCGCTTCTGGTGCTGACGGCGGCGCGGATCGCCTCGGGCGTCGTGCTGACCGATGTGACGCGCGAGCGGCAGAATGTCGGCGCGGTCCCCGCCGGGGATCTTCCTCCCCCGCCCGACGCGGCGCGGATGCTGGCCGATGCGCGCGATCTGGCGGGGGAGGATGAGTTGATCCTGTCGCTGATCGATGATGTGGAGGCGGAAGGCGCGCGCGGGCGCATCGGCGGGGCCTCGCGCGAGGCGGCGGTGCTGGCGGCGGGGGCGACCGATGTCTGGAAGGTGCCCTTCTATGGCGAGGCCCCCGCCGAAATCGGGGTGTCGGGCAATGGCAGCGCCCCCCTGTCCATCGTGGTCGAGGATGAGAACGGCAACCGGCTCTGGTGTCCGGCGGGCACGCGGACCAGTTTCTATTGCGACTTCACGCCGCGCTGGAACGGGTTTTTCAAGGTCACCGTATCCAATGCGGGGGCGGCGGACAGCGCCTATGTGCTGCTGACGAACTGAGGGGCGAGGTCGCGCAATCCTCCGGATAGACACCATTCAAAGATGCCCCCCGTCTGCGCGGGGGGCAGTGTTTCGGGGTGGCGTCCGAAGCCGGGCGGTCAGTTCGCCCCGATGACCGCGTTCATCCAGGGCAGGTAGTTTGACACGCGGGTATAGGCCGAGAAGGGCGCGTTTTCATCACAGCCCTTGCCGCCCACGCCGGACAGGCCCCAGCTGACCACGCCCGCCTGAATGTGGCTGCCATCCTGCAAGGCCACGACCATCGGGCCGCCGCTGTCGCCGGAACAGGCGGTCTTGCCGCCCTCATAGGTGCCCGAGCAGAGCATGTTGGCCGACATCGGGATCTTGGCACCCGCCACCAGCGCATCCCAGGCGCGATAGGCGGCATCGTCGGACAGGCCGAACACACGCACGGCATGGGCAAAGCCCTTGACGGCCTCTTCGGCGCGGCTTTCCAGCATGACCTGATTGCACAGGTTGCGGTCCATCATCTGGATCTCCACCTCGCGCAGCTGTTCGGGGTGGCGGCCGCCCTCGGTCAGGCCCCATCCGGTGACCATCGTCACCACGCCGGGCTGGTCGAGGTAATCGCCGAAGGCGGCGTCCGGCACCTTGATCGTGGCATAGCGGGCGGTCGGGGTGCGGGCGAGGCGGACGAGGGCGATGTCATTGTCGAACTCCCAGCCGCGATAGTCGGGATGCACGAAGATGCGGTCCACCGGCACCAGATCGCCCTTGCCCGGCGCGATGTCATTGGTCCCCACGAGAATGGAAATCGCGCGCGGGTTCACATCGCCGAAATTGCCGTCATTGTCAGCCATGTGGACGCAATGCGCCGCCGTCAGCACCCAGCGGTCCAGAAGCAGCGAGCCGCCGCAGAAATGGCCGTCGGGCGATACCGGCGCGCCGTTTATCATGAAACCGACCTGCCAGGGCCAGGCGCCGGGCGCCGCCACCTTGCCGCCGATGATGCGCGCGCCTTCCTCGGTGGTTTCGGCCGCCTTGACGCGGGCCGCCTTCAGCCCGGCCTCGGCAAAGGCGAAGGGCGAGGCGAGGGCCGGGTTTTCCGCCAGGGGTGCTGCCGCGCCGAAATCGGGCCGGTCCTGCGCAAGGCCGGGCAGGGCGACAAGGCTTGAGGCAAGCAGGAGGGGCAGAAGCGAGGGTTTCGTCATGGGTCGGTCCTTTCATGGACGTCCGCCTGCGGCGGACGGGGAAATGCTCAGGGTTCGGAAATCCGGGCCAACAGGGAAACGGGCTGGGTCAGCAGGGTCAGGGCGGGGCGGCGCTGGCTGAAATTCCGCATTGTCGTGCCGTCGCCGTCCTCATCCAGCAGGGCGCCGACAGTGGACAGCACGGTTTCCGCATCGGTGCAGCAGCGGGCCGGAAATTGGAGATTGCGCAGCCGGTCGGAGGTCGCCAGCGATGTCAGGTCCGCCCGTTGCCCGCCGGGACCTGCGGGCAGCGCCAGCACGAGGATTTCCTCCGACGCCGCCGCCCCCGGCGTGGTGGCCTCGATCCTGAGCCCGACGCGGGCGCTTTCGCCAAGGCCCAGCCGGTTGGACAGGTTGCGCAGCGGCCAGATCGGGGTGAAGGTGAAATCCTGAGCAAGGTAAAGCACGGTGACATCCTGCGCGCTGCCGGACCGGTTCGCGATGGTCAGCCACAATTCGTCACAATCCGCCACACCCCGGGCCGGGTCATGCGGTGCGCCCGGACCGCCGGATTTGCAGGCGCCCTCGGCCCGCTGTCCCGCGCGGCGCTCGATGTCCAGCGTGATGGGCGGCCCTCCGATCGCGAAGCCGCGCCCCGACATGCCCGACAGGACCGAGCGGGTGCGCAGCGCTCGGGCCGCGTTTTCCAGCATCCGGGCGACCGCATCGGCCAGCGCTTCATCCGCGCGTGGCCGGGCGCGGGGGGAAGAGCCGGGACCGCGCGGATCGAGAACCCCGTCGGAGAGGGTGAAGGCGAGCCCGTCCTCCGTCTCGACGGGCACCAGATCGGGCTGGGCCGCCTCAATGACCGCCAAGCCCGCCGCAATGGCCTGCCGCAAGGCCCCCACGGCCTCGGGGCTGGCGTTGTGCGGCAAGGGGGCAAGGCGCAGGGGCGGGGGCGGGGCAGGGGTGGTGAGTTCGGCCCAGGCGGTTTGCGGCAGGGGCCCCCGGCCTTGCGGGTCCAGCGTGGCGGTCTGTGCGGCAAGCCCGGTCAGCCGCGCATGGGCCAGCGGCACTCCGCCGCCGGGGGCGTCGAACAGCGCGACCTCGCTGCCCTCGGTCAGCCCCTGCACCAGCCCTGCGGCGATCGTGGTGCCGGTGGTGGGGTGGCGGGGGGGGACGCTGCCGGTGCCGAACACCGGGGCGGCCAGCAGCGGGCCTTCGCCATCCGGATCCTGCCGGGCGGATCCCTGCGTCATGCCCTGTCGCGCGGCCGCCAGCACCTGCCCCCAGCTTGCCTCGGGGCTGGCGCGCAGCGCGCGGGCGAGGGCGAGGGTGAAGGCCCCGTGCCAGGGCTGGCCCTCGGCCAGTGGAAACTCGAAAGACCGCTGGTCGGGCTGCGAGGAATAGAGAAAGGCAAAATCGCCGGCAAGAGTGTCGGATGGCGGGCGCTGCATTGGCGGGTCGGGCAGATCATCGGGGATACCCAAGAGACCGGGCGGCAGTTCGCGGGCCACGCCCTGCCCCCCCGCCGCGCGAAACCCGGTGCCGGAATGGCAGGCGTCAAGAATCCCCACCAGCCGCACGCCGCGCGCGGTCAGCGCTTTCGCCCAGTCGTGCAACTCGTCGTCCACGATGGCGTTTTCCACCATCGAGACGGCTCCGTTCCAGCCCGCCGCATCGCGGGGCAGAAGGATCTCATCCGCGCCGCCGCCCTCGTCGCCGTCCAGATCGGGGGCTTGACTGCCATGGCCGGAGAAGTAGAACAGCACGGTGTCGCCGGGGTCGGCCTCGCGGGTCAGCCGGGCAAGCTCATCCATGATCGCCGCGCGGTCGGGCAGGCCCAGCCGCAGGCCGGGGGGCAGGTCGGGGTGGTCGGGTGCGGTGGTCAGGGCGGTGATCTGGTCCGCCGCCACTCCGCGTTCGGTCAGCACCTGCGCCATCAGCGCCACATCATTGGGCGGCCCCAGCAGATCGGCATCCAGATACAGGTATTCCCCGACCCCGATCAGCAGGGCGCGCACCTCTGCCGCCGCGGGCAGCGGCACCAGAACCGTCAGGAAAAGAGCAAGAACCTTGCGCATCATGACGCTACGATACCGGCCCGCATCATTCCCGCAACCCCCCGGAACAGAGGTGACCGCATTTGTCATCCGGTGCCTTTCCATTGGCTCAGGCCGTCTCAGGCCGTCTCAGTCGGGGGAAGGGGCAATGCGTCGCCCCCCGGCGCCGAGGGCTGCCGCGACCCGCGCCTCCAGCGGACCCGTCTCCAGCGATTGCAGGAAACCGTTGAAGGCCGGGGTCGCCCGCGTCGCTGCGCGCCCCGCCGCGATCACCTGATCGACGTGCGCCTCCGGCAGGCGCAGGCGGGTCGGCACCCTGTCGAGATCGGCGCGCTCGGCCTCCGGCAGATTGTCGAAACTGGCAAGCCCGACAAAGAGCTTCACATCGGCGCAGTCCCATGACCCCCGGTCGCCTCCACGCAGACGCCGCACCTCGGCGGGGGGGAGCGCGCAGCGCCACTCCACCAGATCCTCCTGCCAGCGGCGCATCTCGGAGCGCATCGCGTCATAGCCCGCCCGCGTCGCCGCCCCGACCGAGGACAGCGCCAGCGATTTCGTCAACCCCACCACGCCCGGCCCCTTTGGCGACATGGACCAGCGGAAATCGGGCTGCACGCCCGCATCGGCCACCAGAAACAGCATGCGCTTCAGCCGCACCGCCTCGGCCTCGGTCATCGGAGCCGCGGCAGAACGGGCGCGGGCGCGCTCCAGCGCAAGCCCGGTGGTGCCGAAATTGTCCGTCACCCCGCCGTCGAGCAGCTTGACATAGCGCGGCCCATCCGGGCGGGCATAGCTTTCCAGACTGCGGGCATAGGCACGCATCGCCTCGGTCGCCTCGGGGTTGAAGCGTGCGGAGGTCAGCCAGTCTGGTTCGCGGTAATCGCAACGCCCCTGATGCGCTTCCAGCACCACCGGCGCAAAGACGAGCGGAAAGGCTGCCGAGGCCGCCACCGCCTCGGACAGCGGCAGCCGCATCAGGTCGGAACAAAGCGCGTCGAAGGTTTCCGGTGTGAACAGGAACGGCGTGGCATTGGCCATGTCGGTCGCATAGATCCAGGTGCGGATGGTGGACCGCGCCCGCAGGTCGCCGAAGGTCGCGCCCCGGAACAGGGTTTCTTCCAGATGGCGGCCGAAGGTCTCTCGGCTGTTCGCCCCGCCCGCCAGCCCCCGGACCAGCGTCACCGGGTTCAGCGGCGAAGTCGCCATATGCCGCTCGGCGTCGCGGATCAGATAGCGGTCGCGGAACCCGACCAGCCCGGCCGGGCCCTTCAGGCCCAGTTGCGCCGCCGTCACCGCCCCGCCGGACACGCCCGACACCAGCCGCACCGAGTCCAGCACGCCCGCCGCGCGCAGTTCCTCGGTCATGCCATAGGCAAAGGCCGAGGCGCGCATGCCGCCCCCCGAAAAGGCCAGACCGATATAGACCTCGCCCGCCGTGATGCCCGCGCTGTCGATCAGGTCGGGATTGGGTGCTGCATCAAGGGCGGCGTTCCGGGGCGGGTTGACCGCCGCACAGGCGCCCAGGAGCGCGAGGCAGAAAAGGGCGGTGACAAGACGCAAGGCAGAACCGGGGCGCAGGGGGACAGGGGAATCGGGGCGGGGCGGATCACGCCCCGAGTCTAGGCCAGCCGATTTCCAGCTCAAACCCTTTTTCCACCTCCGGCAGGCGCAGCTTTGCCCCATGCCGCGCGGCGATGGCCTGCACCAGCGCAAGGCCCAGCCCGTGACCCGGCGTCTCCCGATCCTGTGCGCCGCGGCGGAACCGCTCGAACCCGCCCGCGCGCAGGTCGGCGGGCAGGCCGGGGCCACTGTCGCGCACCGTCAGCAGCACGCGCCCCTCGTCGGCGGCCAGCGCCAGATGGACCGCATCGCCGGAGCGGCAGTATTTCACCGCATTGTCAAGAAGATTGGCGATCATCTGCCCGATCAGTGTGCGGTCGCCCAGAACCGTCTGGCCGGGGGCGATGCCGTCGGTCAGTGTCAGGCCGTGATCCTCGGCCAGCGGCGCATAGAGCCCGGCCAGTTCCGCACAAAGCGCAGAGAGGTCCACCGGCACCAGCCCGTCGCCGTCGCCCTGATCGGCCTCGGCACGGGAAATATCCAGCAGCGCGTCGAACACCCGGATCGTGGCGCGGATCTCGGCGTGCAGATCCTCGGCCAGCCCCTCCGGCCCCTCCACCGCCTCGATGCGCTGCGCAATGCGGTTGAGCGGGGTGCGCAATTCATGCGCGATATGGTCTGACAGCCGGTGCGTGGCACGGTTGAGGGCGGCAATGCGGTCCAGCATGGCGTGGACATGCACCTCCAACTGGCCGAATTCATCGGCGCTGCGGGGGCCGGGCAGGCGGGCCTGCATGTCGCCCGCCGCCACCCGGTCGGCCAGACTGTTGACGCGGGCCAGCCGCCCCATCACGCGGCGCGCGGCCCACCAGCCGGTCAGCCCTGCCGCCAGCACCATCGCAGCCGCGATCCCCGCCATCCCGCGCCGCAGGCTTGCCAGCGTGTCGTCCATCGGCGCCAGCGAGCGCGCGACCAGCAGCGGAAAGCCGCCCGGCAGGATCCGCCCGACCCCCAGCCAGCGCTGCCCGTCCTCGTTGAAAACCCGGGCCGCCGACAGGCCGAACCCCTTGCCCAGGGGCGGCAGCGCGGCGGGCCAGTCCGCCCGCGTCCCTGCCAGCCGACCACCGCTGCGGTCCTGCAACAAGAGCATCTCATGCCCGGTGGCGCTGGCGGTGCGATAGTCGATCGCTTCGCGCAGCGCGATGATGCGGCGCTGGTCGTAAAGCGCGCCGAAGCCTTCCAGCTCGGCGGCCAGCAGGATGTGCTGGCTCTCCATCAGCCGCTCTGCCACCAGCCGATAATGCAGCGCCATTCCCGCCAGCGACAGCACGATCACCGACCCTGCCACCAGAGCCGCCAGCCGGATCGTCGCGCGGGGGCGGCGCTGCAGCGCAGGGGTCACGGCGCGGCCTGTGGCAGCGGGGCAAAGACATAGCCCTCGCCCCGCGCGGTCTGGATCACGGCACGGCCTGCGGCCTCCTCCAGCTTGCGGCGCAACCGGCCGACATGGACATCCACGACATTGGTGCCGGGGTCGAAATGCAGGTTCCAGACCTGTTCCAGCAATTGCCTGCGGGTAACGATCTGGCCTTCGTGGCGCGCGAGGAACAGCACCAGATCGAACTCGCGCGGGGACAGGGCGACATGGGTGCGCCCGAAATGCACGGTGCGCGCCTTGAGACGGATCTCCATATCGCCAAAGGCGATCAGGTCATGGCTTTCGCCCTGCGTGTCCGTGCGGCGCAAAAGTGCGCGCAGGCGGGCGCGCAATTCGCCGGGTTCATAGGGCTTGGCGAGGTAATCGTCGGCGCCCTTTTCCAACCCCTCCACCCGGTTCGCGGCCCGCCCGAGGGCCGACAGCACGAGGATCGCCGCCCCGCCGCCCGCGCCCGCCCGGATGCGCGCAATCGCGTCCACCCCGTCACCGCCGGGCAGCATGCGGTCCAGCACGATGGCGGCATGGCGGCCCGTCGTGGCCTCTGCCACGCCCGCCTCGAACGTGTCGCGCAAGACCGCCGCGCAGCCAAGCGCCGTCACCTCCGCCGCAATGGCGGCGGCGGTGGCGGGGTCATCCTCGACGACAAGGATGGTGCGGGGGGCGGTTGTCTGGGGGTCGGTCATGCGGGTGTCAGTCATGTCGGGGCCTTTCCGGTCCTGATGTCAGAACAGCACGATGGCCGGGTCAAGCACATTCGCAGCCCCCGAGATGCGGGGTGCATCCTCTGCCCCCCGGTCCCAGGGGTCGAGCATCACATGCCGCGTCGTCCCGCCCGCACGTTCGACCAGCACCAGCGCGGGTGCCGTGAGCGTGAGGCGGCGCAGCCGTTCGGCATCGAAGGCATGGCCATTCAGCGCAAGGATACGGTCCCCGCGCGCCAGTCCCGCGATCAGGCCGGGGCTGTTTTCGCTGACCTGCTGCACGCGCCCTTCGTCATCAATGCGGATGCCCAGATCCTCCAGCCGGTAGGACGGCACGCGCGACAGGCCGCTGCCGTTCATCCCGCGTGTGGCAAGATGCGCCTCCGGTTCGGGGATCAGCGGCAGAAGGACGGCCATTTCCGCCCCCTTGCGGATCAGTGTCAGGCCGATGCCGCCGCGCGACACCGCTGCCTCCAGCGCATAGGCGAGATCGCCGGGCAGGTGCAGCGCGCGGCCATCGGCGGCCACCAGGATGTCGCCCGGCTCCAGCCCCGCCGCCGCCCCCAGCCCCTCGACCAGCACGCGGTCCACCAACAGCCCGCCCGGGTCCAGCGCAAGGGCCGCGGCAATGCGGCGGTCGATGGCGCGCAGATGCAGGCCCAGCCGGGGCAGGGCGGCATGGGTTTCGTCAATCAGGGCTGGCACGATGCGCGCGAGATCCGTGGCGGCAATGGCATAGCCGATGCCGACATTCAGCCGCGAGCCATCCGCGATCCGCACATTCATGCCAATCAGCCGCCCCTCGCCATCCACCAGCGGCCCGCCCGAGGAACCGGGGTTGAGGGCTGCATCATGCTGGATCAGATGCAGCGGCACGGAAGGGTCCACCTGCCGGGGGCGGGCCGACACCATGCCCCGCGTCAGGGTAAACTCCGCCCCCAGCGGCGCGCCGATGGCCCAGACATCTGCCCCGATCGCGATGCCTGTCCCGGTGGCTGTGCCAAGGGCCAGACCGCTCCGCCCGTCCTGCACTGCAATCACGGCAATGTCGCGGACGGGATCGCGCCCGATCACCTCGCCGATCTGTTCCCGGCCTTCGCTGTCCACCAGCCGCACCCGGTTCGCGCCGCGCAGCACATGGTCGGCAGTCACCGCCACCGATCCGTCCTGCCACAGAAAGGCCGAGCCGAGGAACCGGTCGTGATTGTCCGCCGTGCGCAACACATAGACCCGGTCGATTGCGCTGGCCGGGCCACGTTCGGCGGCCTCGGCGACGCCGGTGGCGGCCAGAAGCGTCAGAAAGGCGAAGGCCGCCAGAACCGACAATGCGGGGCGCAGCAGGCGGGGCAGGTGGGGTTTCGGGGTCATTGCATGTCCTCCAGAGGGGATATGGGCAGAGGTTAGCGGCCCGGCCCGGCAGGGTCACATGACAAAACCTGTCATCTTTCCGGCAGCGGTTTACAGGCGGGCGCGGGGCTTTCTATGGTAGCGTCACACCGCCCCTTCCCGGGGCACGGAGGCACTGACATGTCGCACAACCTGTTGCCCGGGCTGGTCCTGTCCTTCGTGACCTGCGCCGCGCTGGCTGCGCCCTTTCCGCTGCGTGCGGACCCTCCCGCAACCTCGGCCGTCCAGCGCGCGGAACTTTCGGCGCGGCTCTATCTGGCGGGGCAGGAGATCGGCGATGCGATCATGGTGCTGGCGGCGGCGCGGTTGCGCCAGTCGATCAACCCGACCGAGGATGCCGCATGGCCGGTCCTGCGTGAAGGCGAGGCGATGGCACTGGGCGCCGAGGAACCCCTGCGCGCCGTGGAGATGCTGGACACGGCGCGCGCGCTCGCCGCCGGGGACGCGGCGCTGCTCGGGCTGATCGAGGATGCCGAGGCGGAGCGGACAAAGGGCGTTGCCTCCGGCCCGCTTTACAACATCGGCACGCTGGCGCGGGGGGGGCGGGACCGCTATGACGCGCTGCCCTTCCGGGGCGGGGAATATGCCGAGATCTATGTCGAGGCGCGGTCGCGCGCCGATCTGCGGCTGACGGTCACGGATGCGCAGGGGCGGCTCGTCTGTTCCGACAGCGACCGCTCCCACATCGCCTATTGCGGCTGGCGGCCCGACCAGCCCGGGCGCTTCACCATCACCGTGGAAAACCGGGGTCAGGGCACCAGCTATGCCCTGATGACGAACTGACCTGAACGGAGGACAGCATGACCATTCGCAGCCTGCTTCTTGGAACCGCCCTGACGCTTGGATTGACCGGCCTTGCCGACGCACGGGAAAACCATGCCCTGCTGATCGGGGCCTCGACCTATCCCAATCTGGAGGAGCGGTTCTGGCTGCGGGGGCCTGCCAATGACATGGTGCTGGTGGCGACCTACCTGACCACGCAGGCCCCGGTGCGCTTCGATCCGGGCAATGTGACAGTGCTGGCCGACGGGGTGGAAGGGGCCGCCGCCGATCCGACACTGGCCGCGATCCGGGCGGCCTTTGCCGACCTGACCGAGAGGGTTCAGCCCGGCGATTTCGTCTATCTGCATTTTTCTGGCCATGGCAGCCAGGCCCCGGCACAGGAGCCGGAAACCGAATTGAACGGGCTGGACGAGCTGTTCCTGCCGATGGACATAGGCCCCTGGGATGACACGGTGGGCATGGTGGAAAACGCGCTGATCGATGACGAGATCGGGCAGATGCTGGATGCGCTGCGCGCCAAGGGGGCGGATGTCTGGGCGGTGTTCGATGCCTGCCACAGCGGCACGGCAACCCGCGCCGCCCCTTCGGGGGATGAGGAGGTGCGGATGCGCCAGCTTTCGCCGCAGGCACTGGGCATCCCCGACGATCTGCTGGACGAGGTGGCGACCCGCGCCCTGCCGCGCGCCGATGATCCGCGCCGCGCGAATCCCGCCCCTGTTGTGACTCCCGCCAGTGCGGGCGGCGGCGGGAATGTGCAGGCGGGCAAGCTCGTGGCCTTCTTCGCCGCCCAGACCGATGAGGTGACGCCCGAAAAGCGCCTGCCCGCGGGCAAGCCGGGGCGGGTGTCACAGGGCGTGTTCACCTATGCGCTGTTCGAGACTTTGGCCGAATTTCCCGGTGCCACCTATGCCCAGATCGGGCAGGAGGTGCTGCGCAAGTATTCGGTGAAGAACATGGCCCGCTCCACGCCTTTGTTCGAGGGCGATCTGGACGCGGTGGTGTTTTCCGCCGACCCCGCGCCGCGCGTCGCGCAATGGCCCGCCACGGTGCAGGAGGCGGGCTTCGCCCTGCCCGCAGGCAGCCTGCACGGGCTGGCCGAGGGGGCGATGATGGCCGTGATGCCCAATGCCGCCGCCCCGCTGGACGCGGCTTTGGGCTATGCCGTGGTCCGGTCCACCGAGACGTTTTCGGCGCTGGCCGAGGCGGTGGAGCAGGAGGGCGTGACCCAGCCCGACAGCCTGCCGCGCGGGATCTATCTGCGCAAGCTGGGGGCGGATGTCGATTTCACCCTGACCGTGGCCCTGCCGGAACCGGGCACTGCCCCCGCCGACCGTCTGGCAGAGGCGCTGGACAGCTTGCAGGAGGAGGCAGGCCCGCGTCTTGCCTTTGTGGATGCGGGTGCCGAGGCCGATCTGCGCCTTGCCGTGATCCCCGACAGTCCGCGCCCGGATGCGATCTGGATCCTGCCCTCCACCGGGCTTGCCGAACGGCTGGACCAGACGCCCTCGGTCGCGACGGAGGACAAGACGGGCGAGGAACTGGCCGTGACGCTGGCCGATACGATGATCCACATGGCCAAGGCTCTCAATCTGATGAAGCTGGGCGCGGCGGTGTCGGGGGGCTTCCCGGGGGGCGATCTGGCCGTATCGGTCGATCTGATGACGCGATCCCCCGACAACCGCATCCTGCGCGCGCTGCCCACGACGCCGGTTCCGCGCCTCATCCCCGATGACGAGATCCATGTGGAAGCGGTGAATGACAATGCCTTCCCCGTGGATCTGAATGTGCTTTATGTCGGCTCGGATTACTCCGTCACGCATATGTTCGCGGGACGGATGGGGCCGGGGGACCGGTTGAAAAAGGGCCTGTTGCGCATCACCGACGAGGCCTTTGGTCGCGACCGGCTGGTGATGGTGATGACCCCGGCGGCGATGCACTCGGCGGTGGAAAACCTGTCCTTCCTGTCGCAGGACGCGGTGGAACTGACCCGGGCGGGCCCGACCGCAGGCGCGCCCCCGCCGCGCCGGGGGCTGGCGGGGGCATTGTTCGAGGCCGGTTTCGGGCAAACCACACGCGCGGCGGCCAGCCTGATGGATGACGAGGAGGAGGCGGGCGGACCTGCCCCGATGATCCTGCAATTCGACCTTGATACGATCCGGGTGGACTGACGGGCCGGCCTTCCCTCCCTGACGGTCGGTCATCGCTGACACCAGTGCGGACCGGCAGGGAGGGACAAGCGGCGAGGGTCAGCGCCCCCCGATTGTACCCCCTGTCAGCGCGCCGACAGCCCCTGTGCCAACCGCATCAGGCTGATCGCCTCGGCGCGGTAGCCGAACTCGTCCGGCCCCCGTCCCTCCAGCGCCAGTGCGATGGCCTCTGGCCAGCCCCATTCGCCCAGATAGGTCGCCCCGGTCAGCAATTGTCCGAAACCCGCGATGGCGGCGGCAAAGCGTGCCTCGCCGTCGGCCTCCCCCCCCGGCAGGATCGGTGCCTCGATCAGCGCCGATGTCGTCTCCCCCGGTGCCTTGTAGCGCAGGCGGAGGAACCCCAGCTCGTCCGAGGTTTGCGCTGCGGGCTCGGTGGCCTGATAGCGCAGCGGGGGCAGGCGCAGGGCGGGGCTGTCGGGGGCGGTCACCTCGTAAAGTGCCGTTACCGAATGGCCCGCGCCGATCTCGCCCGCATCCACGCGGTCATTGTTGAAATCCTCGCGTGCCAGCATCCGGGTTTCATAGCCGATCAGCAGGTATTCCGCGACTTGCGCCGGGTTCCATTCGACCTGGATCTTCACATCATCGGCAATCGGGAACAGCGCACCCGAAAGCTGGTCGACCAGCACCTTGCGTGCCTCCTGCAAGGTGTCGATATAGGCGGCCTGCCCGTTGCCGTTCTGCGCCAGAGACTGCATCACCGCATCATTGATATTGCCGCGCCCGAAGCCCAGAACCGACAGATAGATGCCGCCCTCCCTTTCCCGCGCGATATAGCTGCGCAGGGCGTCAGGGTCCGAAATGCCGACATTGAAATCGCCATCGGTGGCCAGCAGCACGCGCGAAACTTCCCCCGCGCCGGTCATGCGCCGCGCGGTGCGATAGGCAAGCTCCAGCCCCGCCGCGCCTGCCGTGGAGCCGCCCGCCTCCAGCCGGTCGATGGCGGCAAGGATCGTCTCGCGCTCGGCGGCACGGGTGGGGGGCAGCACCTCGCCCGCCGACCCGGCATAGGCGACGATGGCCACCTCATCCTCGGGGCGCAGTTGCGGCAGCAAGAGCCGCAGCGACTGTTTCAGCAGGTCCAGCCGGTCGGGTCCGTGCATCGACCCGGACGTATCCACCAGCAGCACGAGGTTCAGGGCCGGGCGGTCGGCAATCGCGGGCAGGCGGCCCTGCAGCCCGATGCGCACCAGCCGCGTGTCGGCGTTCCATGGCGTGTCCATCACCGCAACCGAGGCGCGGAACGGCGCTTCCCCATCAGCGGGACCTGGGTATTCATAGGGGAAATAGTTCACCATCTCCTCGATTCGCACGGCCTCCGCCGGGGGCAGCGCACCTGCCATCAGCGAGCGGCGCACAATGGCGTAGGAGGCGGTGTCGACATCCACAGAAAAGGTGGACACCGGGTCATCCAGTGTGACCTTGATGCGGTTGGGTTCGGCATTGGCAAAGGCTTCGGCCGATTGGTCGGGCAAGGGTGCCAGCGCATCGGTCGGGGCGGGGGAATAGCCCAGCGAGGGAGGAGCCATTGGCGCGGGCATCATCCTGCGGGTTTCCGTGCGCGTCCGCGCTCCGGTCATGGCCGGGGCGATTTCCAGAACCGGCTCGGCCAGCATGTCGGCCGCCGCGCCTGCCGTCGCTTGCGGTGGGAAGCTTTCCTGTTCCGGGCCCGGCAGAGCGGTCGCGGGCGCTGAAGAGGCCTCCCCGGTCCTGGCGGCCGCATCGCCATTCCCCGCCGTGGCGGTGGCATAGGCCTCGGTGCCGGGACGGGCACTTGCCGCTTCAGGGGCTGTTTCCTCCACCGAAACCGTCAGGGGCAGAACCGGCCCCTGCGTCGTGCGGGCGATGGGCAGGACGACGAACAGGCCGATCCCGAGTGCTGCGGCAGAGGTCGTGGCGGTCAGGATCGGGCGGGATGTGAGGCTGGACAACATGGTGCGAACTCCTGTCAGAAACCCCGCCCCGGATTGCGGGCGGTCCTGACTGGAACGCATCTCCCTGCCGGTTCCTTGGGGCAGGTCGTCAAAAGCCTTCATCGCCGCCGCGATGGCCCGGTCGCGGGCCTGCGCATCGGGGGCAGGGGCCGCGTCGCGCAGCGCGCCCGCCAGACGGTCCAGATCATTCTGCTTCGGGTCGCGGGTCATGGTGTGGCCTCCTGCCGCGCCAGCGCGCGGAGCCGTTTTTTCACTTCGGACATGCGCCAGGCGATCGTGCCTTCGGACAGGCCCAGGACGGCGGCGGCCTCGGCCTGCGTCATCTCCGCCTCCACCGTCAGGGCCAGCGTGTCGCGCAATTCCTCGGGCAGTCGCGCCATGGCAGAGCGGAGCCAGTCCTGGGCCGCCGCTTCTTCCGACAGGCCCGCCTGCCGGTTCACCTCCCAGTCGCCCCAGCCATTGGCGGCGCGATGGGCTGCCCCGGCGCGGCGGCGGCGGTCATGGGCCGCGTTCACCGCGACTCGGTAGAGCCATGTGGTGAACCGCGCCTCGGCCCGCCAGTTCCGCAGTTTGGCGGGTAGTGCTGCGCAGATGTCCTGCGCCAGATCCTCCGCCTCCGCCCGCTCACCCGTCAGCCGCCAGCAAAGCCGGAACAGCCGGTCGTAATGCCGCGCCAGCAGCACCGCGAAGGCATCGCGGTCGCCGCGCGCGGCGGCTTCGGCAAGGGTCTCGTCCGGGGTTTCCATCAGCATCACGGTATTTGAGACGCAGGGGACGGCGCAATCCTTGGCGTTGGGGCCGGAAAATCCGGATTACTCGCTTCCGGGGGCATTGTGCGGATTTGCACAGATGCCTTCGCCAAGCTCACCGCGCCGTGACCTCGCGGTTGCAGCACAACCCCGTGATGCTTCGGGGAGCGGAACGTGATCGCGCCTGCCTCCATGGCGCACATTTACCGCTTTCCCGGGGATCACAGAGCCAGCGACTTGATAAATGACAAAAAGTTTCAGGCACAGCTCAGCAAATCGGCGTGACACGGCGCGCGCGGCTTGTGATTTCACAGAACCGGATTGCAGGCGCATCTAGGGATCACCGGAGCCAGAAAGCTTCCGCACCGAACCTGAAACCCAGATGGAGAATGATCCCATGAAAACGCTTCTTGTTGCTGCCGCTCTCGCCCTTGCCACCGTCGGCGCCGCCCCGGCCATGACCTCGCCGCTGCCGATCTCGGAAGGGGCCAAAGCCGAAGTCATGCGCCTTGCGCCCGGAGCCGACCTCTCCGGCATCACCGCCGTTCAGGCAGCGCGCCTGTCCTATGTCATCGTGGACTCGGGTGCGGACTTCTCCAACGACATCGACAAGCGCAGCGCGATCCGCAACATCCTGAATCAGGGCTGAGCGTCGCACGGACCGGACCCGCGCCTGCCCGGGCCTCCCGATCAGGCCAGCCGCGCCGGATATTGCTGCAAGATGGCGGGCCTCCCCCGGGGGCCCGCCATCACTTTGTGCGTTCGCCGCTGCCGAAACCTGCCGCGCCCCGCCGCAAGGGGGGTGGAACCCGGATATGACCCCAGACCGAGACATGCACCTCTGCCCGCCCGTCCGGGGCAAGGTGTTCCGGCGTGATCCCGACAATGCGCACGCGAAGCGTTTCGGAACGCGCCAGCAAGGGGGCGACCAGCCGCGTCGCCGCCGGCCCAAGCTGCCCGATCACGCAAAGCTGCCTGCGGCTGACCAGCAGGAACCGCCTGCGCATCTGCGCCGCGACCTCGATTCCCCCTTCGGCCGTCGGCAGGAGCTTTGCCGTATCCCCGATCGACAGGCCGCTGCGGTTGATCCCCCGGCACAGGCCGATGAGGGGCGTCTTGTGAAGGATCGGTTGAAGAATGTCCTGCATGGTGCTGCCTTTCCGGCTTATTGATGGCCACTATCGTGGCGGCATCGGGCCGGAGTTCAAGGCGACGGCGCCACCCGCACAGCACGCAGGCCGCGTTCCGCCGATGCGTAATGGCGCAATCGGCGTGGTTCCGGCAGCCCGCGCGGTTTGGCCCGGTCGCGCCGACAGGGCGACAATCATCGCTTGCAATTCTCCAACCGGACCTGTAGACAAGACGGGCAATTCTATCTTCTTCGACCTTCTGTTCCCTTGCGGCTTCAGTTTCGATCGGGATCTGACTAGCCGGGCTGCCGCATGTCGTGGGCAGCGTAAGACAGAAGGAATATCACGATGGCCAACGGCACCGTGAAATGGTTCAACGCCACCAAAGGCTTCGGCTTCATCGCACCGCAAGGCGGCAACCGTGACGTGTTCGTTCACGTTTCGGCGCTGGAGCGTGCGGGCATCCGTCAACTCGACGACGGCCAGGCCGTGACTTTCGACATCGAAACCGGCCGTGACGGCCGCGAATCGGCGACGAACCTCGCGCTCGCCTGATTTCCGTCAGGTAGACATTCGGATCGGGGGCGGCTTTTGCCGCCCCCTTTTCATTTGCTGGGCTCAGGCAAGCAATGCGTCCAGAACCGAGAACGCCCCCTGCGCGCTTTCCAGCGCATCCGTCCGCCCGGCCTGCCGGGCAAAGGCATAGATCGCCTGATGCGTGCGCGGACCGAAAGCGCCGTCAATGCCGCCGCTGTAATATCCGAAGGCCGCCAGCCGACGCTGGATCGCGCGGCGGTCTGCCGGCGAATAGCTGTTGAAGGCATGTGCGCTCGGCGTCTGGGAAAGCCCCGATCCCTGATGCGGTGCGGCACCGATCACCCGCCCCGTGCGGTGCTGGGGCTGGGTGTAGCGCGGCTCTGGCTGGCTGTAGCGCGGTTGCGGGGCCACATGCGCGGGGGGCACGTAGTAGGGCGTCGCGGTCTGCACCTGACGCTTGCGCTGATCGGCGATGATTGCCCCGACGATGGCTGCGGCGGCCACGCCTTTCAGGAAATTGCGCTCGTTCTTGCCGAGCGCATGGGCGGGGGCGACGGGCATGGCCAGCAGGGCGATCCCTGCGACGGCGGCGGTAACGGTCTTGCGGAACATGGGCAGCATGTCTTTGTCCTTTCCTCTGGCCCCGGCCTCGGGGCGCGATGGACCAGACATGGCGCATTGACCGAAGATAGGCAAAAGCCGCCGCCTGATATGCGATAGCACAGGCCTTTTCAAAGACTTGCGTCTCCCCCTTTCATCTTGGCAAAAATACCTCACAGGGGGTCCGGGGGGCGTGAAGCCCCCCGGCGGGGTCAACCGGGCTCAAACCCTTCAGATCAGACGCTCAGGCAGATGTATTTCATCTCCAGATAATCCTCCATTCCGTGCCGCGATCCCTCGCGGCCGAGGCCTGATTGCTTGACCCCGCCGAAGGGGGCCACCTCGGTCGAAATGATCCCGGTATTGACGCCGACGATCCCGTATTCCAGCCCCTCCTGCACCCGCGTCACCCGCCCGATGTCGCGGGCATAGAAATAGGCCGCGAGGCCGAAGATGGTGTCATTGGCATAGCCGACCACCTCTTCCTCCGTCTCGAAGCGGAACAGCGGTGCCATCGGGCCAAAGGTTTCCTCGGTCGCAACCGCCATTGCTTGCGTCACGCCGGTCAGGATCGTCGGCTGAAAGAATGACCCGCCCCTTTCATGCCGCGCCCCCCCGGTCAGCACGCTTGCTCCCTTGGCTTTCGCGTCCGCAATATGCTCCTCCACCTTCTCGACCGCCGCCATGTTGACCAGCGGGCCGAACTCCACCGATTCGGTCAGCCCGTCGCCCACACGGGTCCTGGCCAGCGCCGCCGCCAGCTTTTCGGCAAAGGCGTCATAAACCCCGGCCTGCACATAAAGGCGGTTCGCGCAAACGCAGGTCTGGCCGTTGTTGCGGAATTTCGACGCCATCGCCCCCACGACCGCCGCATCCAGATCGGCATCGTCGAACACGATGAAGGGCGCATTGCCCCCCAGTTCCATCGAGCATTTCATCACCTGATCGGCGGCCTGGCGCAGCAGGATGCGCCCCACCTCGGTCGACCCGGTGAAGGTCAGTTTGCGCACCACCGGGTTTTCACAGAATTCCTTGCCGATGGCCGAGGATTTGGTCGAGGTCACGACCGAAAAGATCCCCGCAGGCAGACCCGCCCGTTCCGCCAGCACCGCCATGGCCAGCGCCGAGAGCGGGGTTTCGGCGGCGGGCCGCGCCACGAAGCCGCAGCCTGCCGCAAGTGCCGGGGCGCATTTGCGCGCGATCATCGCATTGGGAAAGTTCCAGGGCGTGATCGACCCCACCACCCCGATGGGCTGCTTGATGACCGTGATACGCTTGTCGGGCTGATGGCCCGGCACGGTTTCGCCATAGATGCGCTTGGCTTCTTCCGCGAACCATTCGACGAAACTCGCGCCATAGGCGATCTCGCCCTTGGCCTCGGCCAGCGGCTTGCCCATTTCGGCCGTCAGGATCGCGCCCAGATCGTCCTGATGGTCCATCATCAGGTTGAACCATTTGCGCATGATATTGGCGCGCTCCTTGCCGGTGCGTTTCGCCCAGTCCTTCATTGCGGCCTCGGCGGCGGCGATGGCGCGGGCGGTCTCGGCGCGGCCCAGATCGGGCACATGGGCCACCACATCGCCGCGCGCGGGGTTGGTCACGGCAAAGGTCGCCCCGTCATCAGCGTCGATCCATTCGCCCGCGACATAGGCCTTGGTCGCCAGCAGCGAGGGATCCTTGAGCATGTTGCGCAGATCGGTCACGGTGTCGTTCAGAGTGTCGGGCATGAAAAAATCCTCCGGTCAGGTTGGCGCAATGCAATCATGCGCCGGGGGCGAAGTCCAGCAGGCGGCACCAGCCGGAAGGGGATGCGGAATGGACATGGACCGGGCCTATCTGAACGGGGCTTTCATACCGGGGGCGGCGGACTATCCGCCGCGCTGGATGGCGAAAGCGGCGGCGTTCCGCGCGCAACTCGGCCTCCGTGCCGAAACCGGCATCGCTTATGGGCCCGGGGTGCGGCAGGCCTATGACCTCTTTCGCCCCGAAGGTGTGGCAAAGGGGCTGATGGTGTTCATCCATGGCGGCTACTGGATCCAGTTCGACCGGGCCATGTGGTCGCATCTGGCCGCCGGGGCATTGGCGCGGGGATGGGCCTGCGCGATGCCCTCCTACACTTTAGCCCCCGAGGCGCGGATTGCGGCCATGGGGCAGGAGATTGCCGCGATGCTGGCCCATGCGGGGGCCTCCGTGCCGGGGCCGCTGGTGGTAACGGGCCATTCCGCGGGCGGGCATCTGGCCGCTCGGATGGGTTGCGCCGACATGGAGATTGCGGACCTGCGGCGGGTCGTCCCGATTTCCCCGTTGTCGGATCTGGAGCCCCTGTCGCAGACCGCGATGCAGGAAAAGCTGCGCCTCGATGCGGGAGAGATCGAAACCGAAAGCCCCGCCCGCCAGCCCCTGCACGCCGGGATCGAGGCGCATGTGCGGGTGGGCGGGCAGGAACGCCCGTCTTTCCTTTGGCATGCGCGCCTGTTGTCCGAGGCCTGGGATTGCGGCTGGTCGGTGGCTCCTGGCCTGCACCATTTCGACGTGATCGACGCGCTGGAGGATGCGGACAGCGATCTGATGGAGGAAACGCTCGGGGGGCTGTGATCCGCCCCCCGAAGCCTCAGCGATAGATCATCGTCGGCAGCCACATCGTCAGGGCGGGCACGAAGGTCACCAGCATCAAGACGATCACCAGCGGGATCAGGAAGGGGGCGGTGCCGACAACGCACTGCTCGAACGGGATTTTCGCCACCCGCGCCAGCACATACAGCACCATGCCGATGGGCGGTGTCAGCAGGCCCAGCATCAGGTTCAGCACCATGATGACGCCGAAATGCACCGGGTCGATGCCGATTTCCAGCGCAATGGGCAACAGCACCGGCACCATGATCGTGATCGCCGCGACCGTCTCCATGAAACAGCCGACAATCAGCAGGATCAGGTTGACCAGCAGCAGCAGGAGCCAGGGCCGGTCCGAGATCGACAGCAAGCCTGCGGCGAACTGTTCCGGCACCCGGTTGGAGGTCAGGATCCAGGCGAAGATCGAGGCCGCCCCCACCACCAGCAGCACCACCGCCGTCGTCTCGATCGTGTCGAAACTGACCCGCAGGAAACGCGGCAGCGTCAGCGTGCGGTAAACCACCAGCCCCAGGAACAGCGCCCAGGCACAGGCGGCAACAGCGGCCTCGGTGGGCGTGAAAGCCCCGGTCAGGATGCCGCCCACGATGATGACCGGCGTCATCAGCGACAGGAAGGCCCGGCGGAAGGTGATGAACAGCACCGACCAGTAGAAGGGCTGATCCTGCTTGAACCCGCGCCTGCGCGCCATGATCGCGATCATGATCATCAGGGAGGCCGCCATCAGAAGCCCCGGAATGAAGCCCGCGACGAACAACTGCCCGATGCTCGCCCCGGCCACCACGCCATAGATCACCATGGGCAGCGAGGGCGGGATGATCGGCCCGATGGTCGAGGAGGCCGCCGTGATGCCGACCGCGAATTTTGCATCATAATTGGCGTCGCGCATGGCCTTGATCTCGATGGCCCCAAGGCCCCCGGCATCGGCCACCGCCGCCCCCGACATGCCCGCAAAGATCACGCTTGCGCCGACATTCACATGTCCGAGCCCGCCGCGCATCCAGCCCACAAGGGCGAGCGCGAAGTTGAAGATGCGTTCCGTTATTCCGGCTGTGTTCATCAGGTTTCCGGCGAGGATGAAGAAGGGCACCGCCAGCAGCGGAAAGCTGTCGACCCCGTTGATCATCCGGTGCGCCACCACCATCGGCGGGGTTGCCCCGCTGAAGAAGATAAACACCGCCGCCGACCCCGCCAGCGCCACAGCGACCGGCACGCCAAAGATCAGCATGCCGAACAGCATCACGAAAAGCCACAGAATGTCCAAGGGGCTGCTCCTAGTCGATTGCGCGGATGTCGTCCGCAAAGTCTTCGGGGTCGATGAGGCGGGAAGTGCCGGTCCGCAGATGCTGCCAGGTGTTCCAGGCGGAATAGGCCGCCATCAGGACGAAGGCGACGCAAACGATCCAGTAGACCGTCGATTTCGGGAAATCCATCGAGGCCATCATCTGCTGCGTCCGGCCTGCGATCTGCGCGCTCAGATAGGCCAGAACGAGATAGAACAGCGTGGAGGTCACGTCGATCACCGTCTGCGCGACCCGTCGCCCGCCGCGCGGCACCCAGCGATAGATGAACTCCACCGCGATATGGCTCTGCTTGCGCGTGGCCATGATCGCCCCGATGAAGGTCACGCCGATCAGCAGGAAGCGCGCGACCTCCTCGGTCCAGGCAAAGGAATTGTTCAGCACATAGCGCGTGAAGAACTGGAGAAACACGACCACCGCAAGCCCCCAGAACAGCAGGAAGATCGGCGTATCGGTCCAGGACAGGTCCGACAGGTCGATCTTTTCCTCCTCAATGGCGATCAGGGGGGTATCGGGAGCGTCGTCCGAGGGGTCGGCCATGGCATGTCCACCGGCAAGAGGGGCAGGGAATGAGGACCGCCCAAAGGCGGCCCCCGTCGCACGTCAGTCGCCAGTCACTGGCGGGCCATCACTCGATGGCTTGGAGCCGGTCGTAAGTGGCCTGATCCCAGGTCGCCATCGGGCCGTTATGCACGGCCTTTACGGCCTCGATGAAGGGGCCACGGTCAACCTCGTTGACGGTCGTGCCCTCACCCCGGAACCATTCGACCAACTCGCCTTCCAGCTTGATGATCGCATCGGTTGCACAGATCGAAGTTTCCTTCGTCACCTTGACCAGCGCATCGCGGTCGGCCTCGGGCATCGCATTCCAGGCCGGGCCGCCGATGATCGTCAGCAGCGCATCGGTGATATGGCCGGTCAGGCTGATATTGGATTGCACCTCGTGGAACTTCTTGGCCTGAATGGTCGGCAGCGGGTTTTCCTGCGCGTCCACGGTGCCTTGTTGCAGCGCGAGGTAAACCTCGGCAAAGGCGATGGGGGCGGAGTTTCCACCAGTCGCGTTGGGGAACATCATGTAGAGCGGCGCATCCGGCACGCGGATCTTCAGTCCCTTCATGTCGTCTGGCGACAGGATCGGCTTGTTCGCGGTTACATGGCGCGCGCCGTAATAGGTCATCGCGGTGATATGGTTGCCCGAGGCCTTGTTGTAACCTGCGGCCAATTCCTTGAAGAGATCGGAATTGCGGTATTTGTCCCAATGGTCGTAGTCCCGGAACATGAAGGGCGCGCCACCGATGGCGATGGGACCATAGGCGCGGCCCGCAAAAAGCTGCCCGGTATAGATGATGTCCACGGTCCCGAAGCCCAGACCCTCGTTGATGTCCACTTCCTTGCCCAGCGAGGAGGCCGGGAAAACCTCGATCCCGTAGCGACCGTCGGTTGCGGCCATCAGCAGGTCATTCGCCGCAACGGCGCAGGTGTGATAGGGCTCGCTCGATTCGTAGACATGCGCCCATTTCAGTTTCGTTTCTGCGCTGGCGGCACCCGGCAAGAGGCCAAGCAGCGCCACGGCAGCGGCCGATGTCAGCAGATGTTTGGTCGAGATCTTCATGCTATCCTCCCAGATATGCCCGGTTGTTCCGGTCTTCGCGGTCACAAGACACTATAGCGGGACGCCATTTGCACAAGTGCCGCCATGCCCTGTAGTCTGATTTTTGCACCATCCGGTGCAATGGGGCTGTTGGTCCGCCCGCCGTGGCGCCAGATTTCCGGTTCTCATCTGCGCGACGGTCGATGCCAAACCTGCCCCACGGAGCCATGCCCATGTCCCCAATGACCTTTTCCCGATCCGAAGAGCGGGTGCGCGACGCCTCTGCCGTCATGCCTGGTGGGGTCAGCAGCAATTTCCGGATGGGCGTCTTGCCGACGCCGCTGGTTTTCGAACGGGGCGACGGCGCCTGCCTTTTCGACATCGATGGCAACCGGCTGATTGATTATTATCTCGCACTCGGCCCGATGATCCTCGGGCACACCCCGAAGGATGTGATCGCGGCCGCGCACCGGCAGCTTGATCGGGGCTTGCTCTATGGCGGGCAGAGCGAGATGGAATATGACGCCGCGCGGCGCATCTCCCGCATGGTGCCCTGCGCCGAACGGGTGCGCTTTGCCGGCAGCGGGACCGAGGCGGTGCAACTGGCGCTGCGGATCGCGCGCGGGGTGACGGGGCGGATGGCGGTGGTGAAGTTCGAGGGCCATTACCACGGCTGGCTCGATTCCGTGCTGGTCAGCAATGGCCCCGCCAATGGCGAGGGCGGGCCGGAGGAGGCCCCGGTGAAGGTTCTGCCCAGTCTTGGTCAGGATCCGGAGGCAAGCCGGAATGTCGAGGTGCTGTCGTGGAACCGCCCTGAACCGATCCTGTCGCGGATCGCGAAGGGGGATGTGGCGGCCGTCATCATGGAGCCCACGATGTGCAACAATGGCGGCATCTTCGCCGCGCCGGGCTATCTGGAGGCGGTGCGCGAGGCTTGCACCATCCATGGCACGCTGCTGATCTTCGACGAGGTGATAACGGGCTTTCGCGTCGGGCCGGGGGGCGCGCAGAAACGGCTTGGCGTCACGCCGGATCTTGCCATTTTCGCCAAGGCGATGGCGGCGGGATTCCCGGTGGCGGCGGTCGCGGGCCGGGCAGAGGTGATGGACCATCTGGCCGCAGGGGGCATCATGCATGGCGGCACCTACAATGCGCAGGTCGTCGCCATGGCTGCCGCCGTCGCCACGCTGGACCGGCTGTCGCAGCAGGGCACCTATGAGGCGATGGAGCGCAACGGCACCCGTCTGATGGAGGGGCTGCGCGCGGCCTTTGCCGAGGCGGGCCTGCCCGCCACCGTCACCGGCTATCCGCAGATCTTCACCGTGGCGCTGGGCTTGCGGGAGCCTGCCACGAACTATCGGGGCCTTGCGGGGATGGACCGCGCCGCCTATCGCCATTTCGCAGGCGCTTTGATGGGCAACGGCGTGCGCGCGCTGGAACGGGGCGCGTGGTTCCTGTCCACCGAACATGACGCGGCGATTGTCGAGGAAACCCTTGCTGCCGTGCGCCTCACTTTGGCGGAAATCACGCCGGATCTGGCCTATCTGCGCGGGTAGGGCAGGGGGGCAGGGCGGGGGCTCAGCCCGCCTTCCGCCGCGCTGAAACGCCTGCGACGATCCAGCCAAGGGCGGCCAGCACCAGCGCCCCGAGCGCAAAGAGCGCAAAGCCCGCCGAAAGCGCGGGCATCGCCGCCAGCCCCGGCAGGACCGCCCCCCAGAACCCCGGCAGCGCCCCCGACCAGACCGCCGCGCCCAGCGTTGCGGCAAAGAGCGCCAACATGCCGAGGGCGACCGTCCCCAGCACCGCCTGCGCGGGCGCCGCCGCCCCGGACCGGACCCGGACCAGCCGCCGCAAGGCCTGCACCCGCTTGCCCAGATCCGACTGGATCGCCAGCACCGCAGGCACCAGAACCAGCACCAGCAGCATGCCGAAGCCCAGACCGTAGACCAGCGTGATGACCGTGGGTTTCAGGAATTCGGCCTGGCTTGAACGTTCGTATAGCAGCGGTGACAGGCCCAGAACCGTGGTCAGCGTGGTCAGCAGCACCGGCCGCAGACGGTCGCTGACCGCCTCCACGATGGCCGGGAACAGGCCGCGCCGCCTGGCGTAGTCGTCGATAGTTGTCACCAGAACGATGGAATCGTTGATGATGATACCGATCATCCCGATCAGCCCCACCACCGAGAACATCGACAAGGGCACCCCCCACCAGACATGCCCCCAGATCGCCCCCGTCAGGCCGAAGGGAATGACCGCCATCACGACAAGGGGCCGCGTCCAGCTTGCAAAGACCCAGGACAGCACAAGGTAGATCCCCAGCAGGCAGAGCATCAGCCCAAGCTGCGCATCGCCGAGAAAATCGCGCTGCTGTTCGGCAAGGCCGCGCTGGCGCGAGGTGACGCCGAAATCCGCCTCGATCCGGGGCAGGATCTCGGCCACCATGGCGCGCTGCACCTCTGCCGCGCGGGCGGGGTCATCCTCGGACACATCGCCGGTGACGGAAACGATGCGCAGCCCGTTCTCGCGCCGGATGGTGGAAAATCCCGACCGGCTTTGCACCGTCACGATGTCGGCCAGCGGCACATAGGTCCGCGGCCCGGCGCGCAGCAGGGTGGCATCCAGAAAATCCGCCGTCAGTTCAGCCTGCGGCAGTTCCACCCGGATCGCGGCGGATCGCGGGCCA
The DNA here is from genome assembly GCA_046295215.1 of Pseudorhodobacter sp. Classification (GTDB taxonomy): domain Bacteria; phylum Pseudomonadota; class Alphaproteobacteria; order Rhodobacterales; family Rhodobacteraceae; genus Szabonella. Next base: position 189,561 of record JBKBNP010000001.1, read on the forward strand.
TCGGCAAAGGTCGCGGCCTCGATCCCGTTCAGCCGGTCGCGCAGGGTGCGCCCCAGCGTGTCGATGGAAAAACCCAGCGCCTGCCCCTGCGGCGTCAGGTTGAGGATAAGTTCCTCCTTGTCATAGGACAGACTGTCCTCCAGCGCCGAAACCTCGGGATAAACCGCCAGCGCGGTTTTCAGCGCCTCGGCGGCGGCTTTCAGGGTTTCCGCATCCGCCCCGGCCAGATCGACCGACAGCGCATCGCCCCCGGGGCCGAAGCGCCCGCCGCGAAAGCTCAATTCCTCCAGCAGCGGATGCGGGCGCACCTCGTCCTGCAAGGCCGCGACAAAGACCGCCGAGGAATAGGGCCGGAAATCAGGATCGACCAGATCAATGGAAATCCCGCCCAGCAGATCGGCGTCCTTGTTTTCCGCGCTCGCCAGTCCGCGCCCGGACCCGCCGCCGATTTCCGCCAGCGCGAAGGTGACGGGGTTGGTGCCATGTTCGGCCTCCAGCGCCGCCGCCACCGTATCGGTGGCGCGCTGCATCTCGCGCATCATCGCCATCGTGTCGGCGCGGGTCGCGCCGGGCAGCATGGCGAAATTGCCGTTGACCGAGGCCTGTTCCGGCCCGCTGAAGAACCGGAACTGGATATCGCCCCGGATGAAGGTCGCGGCCTGCGTGGCCAGCAGCAGGACCGCCAGCGCCAGCACCGCATAGCGCGCGGACAGCACCATCCGCGTGAAGGGCACCATCACCCGCCGTGTGAACCATCCCAGCCCGCGATTGACCTGCCGGGAGGGCCAGTCATACCACGCCTCCTTGGCCGAGGCCGCAAGCGCATGGCCCATGTGGTTGGGAAGGATCAGGAAACATTCCACAAGGCTCGCCAGCAATACGGCAATGACGGTGAAGGGAATATCCGCGATCATCGACCCGAACCGCCCGCCGATCACCGTCAGCCCGGCAAAGGCGATGACCGTGGTGATGGTGGAGGCGACAACCGGCATCGACATGCGTTTGGCCGCACGTTCCGCCGCCACCATGGGTGGTTCCTTCAGGTGACGCGCGCGGAAATCGGCATGTTCCCCCACCACGATGGCATCATCGACCACGATCCCCAGCGTGATGATGAGCGCGAAAAGCGAGATCATGTTGAGCGTGAGCCCGAAGGCATACATCACCCCCACGGCGGCGAACAAGGCGACCGGAATCCCCGCCGCGACCCAGATCGCCGTGCGCGCGTTCAGGAACAGGAACAGCAGCACCACGACCAGCCCCAGCCCCATCAGCGCGTTGTCCAGAAGCAGCGACAGCCGCCCCGAGATCTGTTCGGCGCGTGCGCGCACCAGCTCGATCTTCATCTCGGGGGGCAGGACTGTCAGCATCTCCGCCACCACCCGCTCCACCTCCGCCTGCATGCGGATCGCGTCTCCGGTGTCGTTGCGGTCCACCCGCACGGTCATCGCAGGATGCGGGCCGACAAAGGTGGCGCGGCCCCGGTCGGCGGGCTCGGCGCGCACCACGGCCAGATCGCCCACCGTCAGCCGCGCGCCCTCGGCCCCTTGCCGCAGCACGAGGGCGGCAATCGTCTCGGGGGTGCGCGCCTCGGTTCCGGTGCGCACGCGGGCGGTGCCGGCGCCCACCTCGCCCGCCGGGGATGTCTGCACACCGGCGGCGATGGCCTGTGCGACCTCGGAGAGCGCGATGTCATGGCGGATCAGCGCAACAGACGGAATTTCCACGATGATCTGTGGATCGGCCAGCCCCCGGATTGTGGTGCGGCTGATGCCTTCGGCAAAGAGGCGGGCGACGAATTCATCGGCGAAGCGACCAAGCTGGTCAATCGACACCGGCCCCGAGATCACCACATCGGTCACCTGATCGCGCCAGGCCCCGCGCCGCACCACCGGGTCATCCGCCTCGGCGGGCAGGTTGCGCACGGTGTCGACCGCTGCCTGCACATCCTCGGCCGCCTGCATCAGGTCATGGCCCGGCTCGAATTGCAGCGTGATCCGCGCCGACCCTTCGGAGGCGCGGGCGGTGGCGTCCGATACCCCGTCCACCGCCAGCAGTGCCGGTTCCAGCACCTGCACGATGCCGCGGTCCACATCCTCCGCCCCCGCACCGGACCACGCAACCGAAACCGTGACTTCGGACACCACAACATCGGGAAAGAACTGCGCCCGGATGCGGGAGGAGGCGGCAAGCCCCGCCACGATCATCAACACCAGCAGGAGGTTGGCCAGCGTCCGGTGCCGGGTGAAATAGGACAGGATGCCGCCTTCGGGCCGGTCCTCGATGGGGCGGTCCCCGATTGTGTCGCGGGCCATGGCTCAGCCCCCCATCCGGCTTTCCAGCCGCTCGATCATCTGGGCGGGCACTTCCGGTTCGGCAAGCTGGGCGAGGATGCGCGCGCGCGCCTCGGCGGGCAGGCGGGCGTTGCCTTCGACATAGGCCACCAGCCGCGCCCGCCGTTCGGGGGTCAGCGCGACCATGGCGGGGGTGGCCACCGCGGCAACGGTGCGGGCGGGTCCGGCTGCGGCGGGTTCGGCCCCGGACAGGCCATCGGGCGGCGCAGCCTCGGGGCGCACCGGGCGCACCTTGATCCCGGCGCCCAGCAGGGGCGAGCGTTCGGTCACGATCTCGCGCCCCACTATGCCTTCGGCAGCAAGGATCACACGGTCATCCTGCCGCCGGATCAGGGTCGCGGGCAATTCCTCCAGCCGGTCCTCCCCGGTCAGCGCCAGCACCGTTCCGCGCTGGCCAAGGGCGGTTGCGGGCAGGATCACCACCTGGTTCAGCAGGGGTTCGGCCACGCGCACGGTCACGAAATCGCCGGGGCGGAACCCGCCTGCCGCGTCGAGACTGGCATAGACCAGCCGCCCGGACTGGCCCTCGCCCACGGCGGCACCCACACGGTCCAGCCGCCCGCGTGCGAGGATCTCGGTGCCCGACACATCCAGCCCCACGGTCAGATCGGCGTCGATCAAGGCACCTGTTCCATCGATCAGCCTGCCAAACTGCGCGGTGGACAGACGGAAGGTCACTTCCATCGCGGTCGGGTCGATCAACTGGCCAAGCGCCTCATTCGCCCCAACTATCCGGCCCGGCACCACCGAAACGCCGCTCAACACCCCGTCAAAGGCCGCGAAAAGTTCAGTGTCGCGCAGCGCGCGGTCGGCCTCGGACAGCGCGATGCGGGCGCGGGTCAGGGCGGTCGCGGACTGGTCCACCCGCGCCTCTGCCCCATTCAGCGCCGAGGATCGCGACAAAGTTGCCTGCCGCGCGGAGGACAGCGCCAGCGCCGCCGTTTCCACAGCCGCCTCCGACCCCACGCCGCGCGCGAGAATCTCTGTCTGCCGCGCCAGCGCCTGCGCGCGCAGGGCTTCCTGATCCTGCGCTGCCGCCAGATCGTCGCGCGCCAGTGCCAGCGCGCGGGCCGCATCGCGGGTTTCGGCCTCGGCATTGGCCAGATCGGCGGCGGCCAGATCGCGCGCCGCCTGCGCGTCCGACGGATCGAGCCGCAACAGAACCTCCCCCGCCCGCACGGCGGCCCCGTCGCGGAATGCGGGTGACAGGTGGATCACCTCGCCCCCCCGGGGCGCGCGCAATTCCAGCGTGCGCGAGGACCGGACTTCCCCGAAGGCGAGCGTCACCGGCGCGAAATCGACCGGAGTGGCGGTGGTGAGGTTTGCGGTAAAGACCCGTTCGCGCGCGGGCATCGCAGGGCCGCCGCCGTCAAGCCGTGCCTGCACCGCATCCGTCAGCGTCCGGCCCGCCAGCGCCAGCAGGCCCAGCGTCAGCGCCAGAAGAAGAAGCCCCGTCAGGGACCGGGTCAGAAACCGCATCGTCCGCCTCGCATCACACCACACCGAACCCCTGATATAGACCGAAATCCGGGCAGGGCGCATCCGGACATGTTGTTCAACGCGCCGGTCGTGTGCTTCCGTCGCGTCGGCGCGGATTTTCGTCGGGAAAGGGGGCGCGTTTGCCGTCGCGCGCGGTTACTTCCGGCGCTGGTGTTCGTCCAGGCGGGGCAGGATTTCCACGAAATTGCAGGGCCGGTGGCGGTAGTCGAGCTGCCATTTCAGGATCTCGTCCCAGGCATCGCGGCACGCGCCGGGGCTGCCGGGCAGCGCGAAAAGGTAAGTGCCCTGCGCGACGCCCCCCGTGGCACGGCTCTGCACCGCCGATGTGCCGATCTTCTGCATCGAGACGATGGTGAACACCGTGGCAAAGGCCTCGATCTCCTTTTCATAGACATCGCGATGGGCCTCGACCGTGACATCGCGCCCGGTCAGCCCGGTGCCGCCGGTGGACAGGATCACATCCACCTCCGGGTCGGCGCACCAGTCGCGCAGGCGGGCGGCGATCAGGTCGCGGTCATCGGTCACGATAGCGCGCGCGGCCAGCCGGTGCCCCGCCACCGTCAGCCGCTCCACCAGCGTATCGCCGGACCGGTCGTCCCCGGGCTTTCGCGTGTCCGACACCGTCAGAACGGCGATGCGGACGGGGATGAAGTCCAGGCTTTCGTCAATGCGGGACATGGGGCAGGCTCCGGTTGTCAGGCGCGGCTGAGGATTGCGAGGCGCAGCGCGAGGAAGGTGAACACAGCCGCCGAGACAAGGCCCAGAAGGCGCGTGGCGCGCGGCGAGGCCACAACGCCGCCGAGCCGCCCCGCCATCAGCCCGACGGTCGAATTGACGATCATCCCGCCCGCCGAAAGGATCGCCCCGAACAGCAGGAACTGCATCATGGGCTGCCCCCGCGCGGGGTCCACGAATTGCGGGATGAAGGCCAGCACGAAGAGGATCACCTTGGGATTGGTCAGGTTGACGACAAGGCCCTGCCGGAAGGCGCGGAGCGGCGACAGGGCGCGGCCGCGTCCGGACCCTGCGCGCGGGTCGGCTCCGCCCCCGGCCCGCAGCGCGCCATAGGCCAGCCACAAGAGATAGCCGACCCCCAGCCAGCGGATCACGTCGAACAGCAGCGGATATGTCGCCAGCACCGCGCCAAGGCCGATGGCTGCAATCGCCACATGGACGAAACAACCCGCGGTGATCCCCGCCGCCGCGCCGAGCGCCGCCCCCGCCCCGCCGCGCAGGCCCTGACCCAGCGTGAACATCATATCCGCCCCCGGCGTCAGGTTCAGCGCAAGGGCGGCGGGCACGAAGGCCAGAAGGGTCATCAGATCTATCGGAACCGGCATCGCCTGCTTCCCCTCAGCCCGTGGCGTCCGGCGCGGCCAGCCGGGCGCGAAGGTCGAGCAGATCCGCCCAGGCCTCGCGTTTGGCGGAAGGTTCGCGCAGCAGATAGGACGGATGCGTGATCGGCAGCACCGGAATTCCGTTGCACTCCTGCCATTGTCCGCGCAACCGCAGGATGCCGCGCTGGCCGAACAGTGCCGAACAGGCGGTGTTGCCCGTGGCGACGAGGATGCGCGGCCGGGCAAGCTCGATATGGCGCAGAAGGAAAGGCCGCATCATGGCGATTTCCTCGGGGCTCGGGTCGCGGTTCTGGGGCGGGCGCCAGGGCATCGTGTTGGTGATGTAGAGCGCGCAGGCCGGGTCGGTCGCCATGCGCGACAGGCCGATGGCGGCGAACATCCGGTCCAGCATCTGCCCGGCCTGCCCCACGAAGGGGCGCCCGGTGCGGTCCTCCTCGCGGCCCGGAGCCTCGCCCACGATCATCACCTGCGCCCCCGGCAGGCCATCCGAAAAGACCGTGCTGCGCGCGCCCTTCTTCAATTCGCAATGGTCGAAGGCCTCCATCGCGGCGTGCAGGGCGGCCAGATCGGGGGCGGCCGCAGCGGCGCGGGTTGCCACTTCCCCGGGCTTCAAGGCGCTGATCGCTTGGGCGGCGGGCGGGGCTGTTGCGCGCGGCGCGCGGCCTGCCGGTCCGGTTGCGGCCCCGGCGGGGGGGCTCTCCATCCGGTCGGGCAGGGCATAGGCGTCACAGGTCGTCTCGCCGATCACCTCGGTCACGCCCAGATCGACCTGCCAGGCCAGGGCCGCCAGTGCCGCATGCCAGTCCCAGCTTTCGATTCCCGCCCGTTTTTCCATGCCGCCAAGCTAGGCCCTGCCCCCCGCGCGGGCAATGCCGATTGTTCCGGCTTGTTCCGGGGCGGAGCCATTTCCGGCGCGATTTGGCGATTGCCCCGCGCGGATCGCTTTGCGATAACGCGCCTGCCAACCGGATCGGAGCAGCCATGAGTTTTCGCGCGCGACATATCCTCGGTATCCAGCATCTTGCCCCGGATGAAATCCGCAGCATCCTCGATCTGTCGGAACGCTATGTGGACCTCAACCGCCGCACGGTGAAACAGTCCGACGCGCTGGCCGGCATGACGCAGATCAACATGTTCTTTGAAAACTCCACCCGCACGCAGGCGAGTTTCGAGCTGGCCGGAAAGCGGCTCGGTGCCGATGTGATGAACATGGCTGTGGCGCAGTCGAGCGTGAAGAAGGGCGAGACGCTGATCGACACCGCGCTGACCTTGAACGCGATGCACCCCGATCTTCTGGTGGTGCGGCATGGGTCATCCGGGGCGGTCAACCTGCTGGCGGAAAAGGTGAATTGCGCGGTGCTGAACGCGGGCGACGGGCGGCATGAACATCCCACGCAGGCGCTGCTGGATGCACTGACGATCCGCCGCGCCAAGGGCCGCATCCAGCGGCTGACCGTGGCGATCTGCGGCGATGTCGCGCACAGCCGGGTGGCGCGGTCCAACCTGATCCTGCTGGGCAAGATGGAAAACCGCATCCGCCTGATCGCACCGCCCACCCTGATGCCCGCAGGGGTGGAGGAGTTCGGGGCGGAGGTGTTCGACGACATGAAGGCGGGGCTCGAAGGTGCGGATGTGGTGATGATGCTCCGGCTTCAGCGCGAGCGGATGGATGGCGGCTTCATCCCGTCGGAACGCGAATATTTCCACCGCTACGGGCTCGATGCCGAAAAGCTGGCCCATGCCAAGCCCGATGCCATCGTCATGCATCCCGGCCCGATGAACCGGGGGGTGGAGATTGACGGCACGCTGGCCGATGACATCAACCGCAGCGTCATTCAGGATCAGGTGGAAATGGGTGTCGCGGTGCGGATGGCCTGTATGGACCTGCTGGCGCGCAACCTGCGGGCCGAACGGGGGGCCAGGGCCGCCGGCGAAACCTATGCGTGAACGCATCACCCCCGATCCGCTGCTGGGTGGCGGGCTGGAGCCTGAACCGGGCGAGCCGGTGCTGGCAAGTTTCGCGCCTGACCGCGCTACTTATTGGCGCAGTCACGGCATCATGGCGCTGGTGGGGGGCGTGCTGGCGGGGCTCTTGCTGGTCGGCATGGGCAATTCGGCGCCTTGGGTCGGCCCCGTCGGGGCGGTTCTGGCGTTGCTGGCGCGGGGGGCCTACCTCGCCTCCGAGGTTCTGGCGCTGCGCTGGCAGTTGACTGACCGGCGGCTGATCCTGCCCGGCGGGCGCGCGGTGCGGCTGGGCGAGATCACTGCAGCACGGCCCTTTCTGGGCGATGTGCAGGTGGTGACGCGGGGCGGTGACAAGCATCTGATCCGCTATCCGGCCGATCCTGCGGCGGTGGTCGCGGAAATCGACAAGGCGAGGGCTGCGGCATGACGGGCCGGGCAGCGGGGGAATGGACATGGCGATGACGGTCTTTCTGGAAAACGCGCGGGTGATCGACCCGGAGGTGGGCGAGATCCGCGAGGCCAATGTGATCCTTGACAACGGGCTGATCGCGGCCATCGGGGATGCCTCTGCCCCGAAAGGCGCGCAGATCATCGACTGTGGCGGCAAATGCCTTGCCCCCGGGCTGGTCGATATAGGTGTCAAGATCGGCGAGCCGGGGGAGCGGCACCGCGAATCCTTCCGCTCGGCGGGGCTTGCGGCGGCGGCGGGGGGCGTGACCACGATCATTGCGCGGCCCGACACCTCGCCTGCAATCGACACGCCCGAGGTGCTGGAATTCGTGACCCGCCGCGCCGCCGAGGCCTCCCCCGTCCGCATCCGGCATATGGCCGCGCTGACCAAGGGCCGGGCGGGGCGCGAGATGACCGAGATCGGGTTTCTACTGGATGCGGGGGCTGTGGCCTTCACCGATGGCGACCATGTCGTGACCGATACCAAGGTGCTGTCCCGCGCGCTGACCTATGCGCGCAGCCTCGGCGCGCTGGTGATCGGCCATCCGCAGGATCCGGGTCTGTCGGCGGGGGCGGCGGTGACGAGCGGAAAATTCGCCTCGCTCATGGGGCTGCCGGGCGTGCATCCGATGGCCGAACGCATCGGGCTCGACCGCGACCTCGGCCTGATCGAGATGACCGGCGCGCGCTATCACGCCGACCAGATCACGACCGCGCGCAGCCTGCCCGCCCTGCAGCGCGCCAAGGCCAACGGGTTTCCGGTGACGGCGGGGGTGTCGATCCACCATCTGATGCTGAATGAACTCGACGTCGGCGACTATCGCAGTTTCTTCAAACTCTCCCCGCCGCTGCGGTCAGAGGAGGACCGTCTGGCGGTGGTGGCCGCGGTGGCGGATGGGGTGATCGACGTGATCTGTTCGATGCACACGCCCGCCGATGAGGAAAGCAAGCGCCTGCCGTTTGAAGAGGCGCAGGCGGGGGCTGTGGCGCTGGAAACCTTCCTGCCCGCGATGATGCGGCTTTATCATGCGGGGGCGCTGGACCTGCCGCAACTGTTCCGCGCTGCCGCCTTGAACCCCGCGCGCCTTCTGGGCCTGCCGCAGGGTCGCATGGCCGAGGGCGCGCCCGCCGATCTGGTGCTGTTCGACCCGGATGCGCCCTTCCTGCTGGACCGGTTCACCCTGCGGTCAAAGTCGCGCAACACGCCCTTTGACGGGCAGCGGATGGAGGGTAGGGTGCTGGCAACCTTCGTCGCCGGGCGACAGGTGTTCGGACAGGAGGGCTGAGGCGATGCCGGTGTTCGGGACGGATCCGATGGTGCTGGTGCTGGTTGCTGTGGCGGCCTACCTTTTGGGCTCGGTTCCCTTTGGCGTGGTGGTGACGCGGGCCATGGGGCTGGGTGATCTGCGCCAGATCGGGTCGGGAAATATCGGGGCGACCAATGTGCTGCGCACCGGCAACAAGGGGGCGGCGGCGGCGACGTTGTTGCTCGATGCGGCCAAGGGCGGGGTCGCGGTGCTGATCGCGCGGGCGGCGGTGGGCGAGGATGCGGCGCAGGTGGCGGCGCTGGCCTCGTTCCTCGGGCATCTCTATCCGGTCTGGCTGCGGTTCCGGGGCGGCAAGGGGGTTGCGACCTTCTTCGGCACGCTGTTTGCGCTGGCATGGCCGGTCGGGCTGGCGGCGGCGGCGACATGGCTTGTGGTGGCAGCGCTGTTGCGCATGTCCTCGGTTGCCGGGCTGGCGGCGGCGGGCAGCTCGATCGGCTGGATGCTGCTTTTCGGCCGGTCCGAGATGATGTTTCTCGGCATCATCCTCACCCTTCTGATCTACTGGCGCCACCGCGAGAACATGGCCCGGATCAAGGCGGGCACCGAACCGAGGATCGGCCGCAAGGGCTGATCCGGCGGGGAGGGATCGCGTTGCCTTATGGCCCCAGCAAGGGCACATCGGGCACAGGCGGGGCCAGAACTTTGCCGCGCGTCAAGATTACGCCTTGCAAAGCTTGCCAGCGAGCATGATCCTGTAAAGATCAGCAGTCGAAACCGCAAGCAAAGGCCATTGCCCCGGCATGACCAAGATCAGGAACATGGAGGAATTCGCCCGGCTGAGCGGCATTTCCCGGCCCACTGTGTCAAAGTTCTTCAATGATCCCAACAGTGTGCGTGCCACCACCCGCAAACGGATCGAAAAGGCGCTGGAACAATACGACTACCGGCCCAATATTTTCGCCGTAAACCAGAACCGCAAGCTGACCAAGACCATCGGCATCGTGGTGCCCTATCTTGCAGATCCCTTCTTTGCCGAGATCGCGCGCAAGATCGAGCGGCGCTGCATCGACGCGGGGTTCTGGCCGATCCTGTTCAGCGCCCATGGCGAGCAGAAGCTGGAAAATGACATTCTCGACAGCCTGCGCTCGCTGAAACCGGCGGGCGCGCTGCTGGCGCCTCTGGGGCGGCGCTCGGACCGCGCGGCGATCGAACAGTTCTGCCGCGATGTGCCGACGGTGCTGTTCGACAGCAATATCGAAGGGGTCGGAACCGCCTTTATCGGGTCCGACAATGCGCATTTCGTGGGCCAGATCGTCGAATACCTCTGCCGCACCGGCGAGCCGCCCTGTTTTTTCGAGATGCAGCCCGTCAACCCCAACGCCAACAAGCGCCGCAACGCCTATATCGCCGTGATGGAGCGGCTGGGCCATGTCCCGACCGTGCTGCGGGTCGACAGTTCGGGCTGGGAGTTCGAGAAGGTCGGCTATGAAGGCGCGCTTCAGATGCTCGATGCGAATCGGCTCACCTCGAACACGGTGCTGTGCAGCAACGACCGGCTGGCCATCGGCTTCCTGTCCGCCTGCTATGAGCGGGGGCTTCGGGTCGGTTTTGCCGAAGGCTGCGCATTGCGCGTGGCGGGGATCGACGACCACCCGTTCTCGCGCTTCACCTGCCCGCCGCTGACCACCGTGGCACAGGATTATGAAGCGGTTTCAAACCGCAGCACGGAAACGCTGTTCCATCTGATCGAGAGCGACGAGCCTCCGAAAACCCGGGTCGAGACGCTTTTCGAGGGTCGTCTGGTGATGCGTGCTTCAGCATAAATTTACGCGCGGAAAGTTTTTATTGACTGCGCGAAGCCTTTGGACTTAGCCTGTGTGACATCATCCAGATGAACAAGGGAGGAGTTCGGATGTCTTTCAGAACGTCACTCGGTCTCGCGAGTGCGCTGGCCGTGGCTGCGTCCATGGCGGCCCATGCACAGACGCCCAGCGGAACCATCACCATCGCCACCGTGAATAACGGCGACATGATCCGCATGCAGGGGCTGACTGCGGAATTCAACGCGCAATATCCCGACATCAAGGTCGAATGGGTCACGCTGGAGGAAAACGTCCTGCGGTCCCGCGTCACCCAGGACATTTCGGCCAAGGGCGGCCAGTTCGACGTCATGACCATCGGCACCTATGAGGTTCCGATCTGGGGGGCGAATGGCTGGCTCGTGTCGCTCAACGACCTGCCCGCCGAATGGGATGCCGACGACCTGTTGCCGGCGATCCGCGACGGGCTGACGGTGGAGGGCGAGCTTTACGCAGCGCCCTTCTACGGCGAAAGCTCGATGGTGATGTATCGCACCGACCTGATGGAAGCGGCAGGGCTGACCATGCCCGAAGCACCCACATGGGAGTTCATCCGCGAGGCGGCGGCGGCCATGACCAAAGGCGACGTTTACGGCGTCTGCCTGCGCGGCAAGGCGGGCTGGGGCGAGAACATGGCCTTCCTCTCGGCCATGGGCAACAGCTTCGGCGCGCGCTGGTTCGACGCGGACTGGAAGGCCCAGTTCGACAGCGCCGAATGGGCCAACACGCTGAATTTCTACATGGACCTGATGAAAAGCTATGGCCCCCCCGGATCGGCCAATAACGGGTTCAACGAGAATCTCTCGCTGTTCCAGCAGGGCAAATGCGGCATGTGGATCGACGCGACGGTGGCGGCGTCCTTCGTGACCAATCCCAATGAGTCCACCGTGGCCGACAAAGTGGGCTTCGCGCTGGCCCCCGACAACGGGCTGGGCAAGCGGGGCAACTGGCTCTGGGCCTGGTCGCTGGCGGTTCCGGCGGGCTCGCAGCAGACCGATGCGGCCAAGGCCTTCATCGCCTGGGCGACCAGCAAGGACTACACCGCCCTTGTCGCCGAGAAAGAGGGCTGGGCCAACGTGCCCCCGGGCACGCGCAAATCGCTCTATGCCAACCCGGCCTATACCGAGGCCGCAAGCTTTGCCGAAATGACACTGCGCTCGATCAATTCCGCCGATCCGACCGAGCCGACCGTGCAGCCGGTTCCCTATACGGGCGTGCAATTCGTGGCGATCCCGGAATTTGCGGGCTTCGCGACCGAGGTGGGTCAGGAATTCGCCAATGCGCTGGCGGGTCAGCAGAGTGTGGAACAGGCCCTGCAACGGGCGCAGGCCCTGACCAATGACGCCATGGAAGCCGCCGGCTACTGACAGGCTCCTCCCTGGCCGGAGGGCGGGCGACAGCTTCGCTCTCCGGTCCTTTTCTTCCGCAAGACCATTCCCGCAAGACGGCTGCCGAGGGTTTCCCCGGGGTCGTCCCCCCATCCCCTCCGTGGAGGCATGACCATGGCAACGCAGCATTCCCGAACTGCCGCCCGTCTGATGCTCGCGCCCGCCGTCATCCTGCTTCTGGGATGGATGCTGGTGCCGCTGACGATGACGCTTCTGTTCTCGTTCAAGCAATACCTGCCAATGCGCGGTGGCGATCTGGGCTGGGTGGGGTTCGACAATTACATCCGCTTCGTCAGCTCCTCCGCCTTCTGGCCCTCGGTCGTGACGACATTGGTGATCGTGGGCAGCGTTCTGGTCATCACCATCGTTCTGGGCGTGTTGCTGGCGCTGTTGCTGGATCAGCCGATGTGGGGGCAGGGGATCGTGCGCATCCTTGTCATCGCGCCCTTCTTCGTCATGCCCACGGTGTCGGCGCTGGTCTGGAAAAACATGTTCATGGACCCGGTGAACGGGCTTTTCGCGCATCTGTGGAAATTCTTCGGTGCAACGCCGGTCTCGTGGCTGTCGGAGGCCCCGATGACCTCGATCATCCTGATTGTCAGTTGGCAATGGCTGCCCTTCGCCACGCTGATCCTCCTGACGGCGATCCAGTCGCTTGACAGCGAACAGCTTGAGGCCGCCGAGATGGACGGCGCCCCGCCACTGTCGCGCTTTGGCCATATCATCCTGCCGCATATGGCACGCGCCATCACCATCGTCGTGCTGATCCAGACCATCTTCCTGCTGGCGGTCTTTGCCGAGATCTTCGTGACCACGCAGGGCGCCTTCGGCACCCGCACGCTGACCTACCTCATCTTCCAGCGCGTGCTGGAAAGCCAGAATGTGGGCCTCGGCTCCGCCGGTGGGGTCTATGCAATCATCCTTGCCAATATCCTTGCGCTGTTCCTCATGCGCATCGTCGGCAAGAATCTGGACAGGTGAGGAAACGCCCATGGCCCGTGCCGTCACATCCCGCCGCAAAGCCGCCAACACCGCCCTTGCCTGGGCCATCGGCCTCCTGATCTTCTTTCCGATCCTCTGGACGATCCTCACCAGCTTCAAGACCGAGGCCACGGCCATCGCCGACCCTCCGGTCTGGCTGTTCTTCGACTGGACGCTGGAAAACTACGCCGTGGTGCAGGAACGGTCGGACTATTCGCGCTTCCTGTGGAATTCCATCATCATCGCGGGCGGCTCCACCCTGCTGGGTCTCGTGATCGCCATTCCGGCCGCCTGGTCCATGGCCTTCGTGCCCTCGACCCGCACCAAGGACATCCTTCTCTGGATGCTCTCGACCAAGATGCTGCCGGCTGTGGGGGTGCTTTACCCGATCTACCTGATCTTCATCCAGTTCGGGCTTCTGGACACGCGGATCGGGCTGACCATCGTCATCATGTTCCTCAACCTGCCGATCATCATCTGGATGCTCTACACCTATTTCAGGGAGATCCCCGGCGAGATCCTTGAGGCCGCCCGGATGGACGGGGCGAGCCTGCGCGAGGAAATCCTCTATGTCCTCACGCCCATGGCCATTCCCGGCATCGCCTCCACGGTTCTGCTCAACGTGATCCTTGCCTGGAACGAGGCGTTCTGGACGCTCAACCTGACGGCCGCCAAGGCCGCCCCCCTGACCGCCTTCATCGCGAGCTATTCCAGCCCCGAGGGCCTTTTCTACGCCAAACTCAGCGCGGCCTCGACCATGGCCATCGCGCCGATCCTCATCCTTGGCTGGTTTAGCCAGAAACAACTCGTGCGCGGCCTGACCTTCGGCGCGGTGAAATAAGGGGAACACTGATGGGACGTATCGTTCTCGAACAGGTGACCAAGAGCTTCGGCGAGGTCACCGTCATACCGCCGCTGGACCTGACCATCGAGGACGGCGAGTTCACCGTCTTTGTCGGTCCCTCCGGCTGCGGGAAATCCACGCTGCTGCGGCTGATCGCGGGGCTGGAGGATGTCTCGTCCGGCAGGATCGTGATCGACGGCACGGAGGCAACCGCGCTGTCGCCCTCGAAGCGGCGGCTGGCGATGGTGTTCCAGTCCTATGCGCTCTACCCGCATATGACGGTGCGCAAGAACATCGCCTTTCCCTTGCGGATGGCAGGGCTGGACAAGTCCGAGCAGGACCGGCGCGTGGCACAGGCGGCCTCGGTGCTGAACCTCACCGATTATCTGGACCGCAGGCCGGGGCAGTTGTCGGGCGGGCAGCGCCAGCGGGTTGCCATCGGCCGGGCCATCGTGCGCGAGCCTTCGGCGTTCCTTTTCGACGAACCGCTGTCGAATCTCGATGCCGCATTGCGGGTGGGGATGCGGCTGGAAATCTCGGAACTGCACAAGCGGCTGGCCACGACGATGATCTATGTCACCCATGATCAGGTCGAGGCGATGACCATGGCCGACAAGATCGTTGTCCTGCGCGCGGGTTACATCGAACAGGTCGGCAGCCCGCTGGACCTTTACCACACGCCCCGCAACCTCTTTGTCGCGGGTTTCATCGGATCACCCACGATGAACCTGATCTCGGGGCCGGAGGCGGCGAAGCACAATGCCACCACCATCGGCATCCGCCCCGAACATATCGCCGTGTCGGCGACCGAAGGGCCATGGTCGGGCGTGGTCGCGGTCTCCGAACATCTGGGGTCCGACACATTTTTCCACATTCACGGCACCGGGCTGGCCGAGACGATCACCGTGCGCGCGGGCGGCGAGGTGGGGTTCCGCCATGGCGACCGCATCCACATGACGCCCCGCACCGATGTCATCCACCGCTTTGACGACAAGGGACTGAGGATCGCATGACACGACTGACCGGAAAAACCGCGCTGATTACAGGGGCCGCGCGCGGCATCGGGCTGGCCTTTGCCGAGGCCTATATCCGCGAAGGTGCGCGGGTTGCCATCGGCGATATCGACATCGCCCGCGCGCGGGCCTCGGCAGAGGCGCTTGGCCCTTCGGCCATGGCCGTGGAAATGGACGTGACGAAACAGGACAGCATCGACGCCGCCGTGGCCGGGGTCGTTGCACAATTCGGCCAGATCGACATTCTGGTGAACAATGCCGCGATCTTCTCTGCCGCGCCGCTGGTGGAAATCACCCGCGCCGATTACAGCCGCCTGTTCGAGATCAACGTCTCGGGGACGCTTTTCACCATGCAGGCCGTGGCGCGGCACATGATCGAGCGGGGCATCAGGGGCCGGATCATCAACATGGCCAGCCAGGCCGGGCGGCGGGGGGAATCGCTCGTCGCGGTCTATTGCGCGACCAAGGCCGCCGTCATCAGCCTCACGCAATCGGCGGGACTGAACCTGATCGCGCATGGCATCAACGTCAATGCCATCGCGCCCGGCGTGGTGGACGGCGAACATTGGGACGGGGTGGATGCGTTTTTCGCCAGATACGAAGGCAAGGCGCCGGGCCAGAAAAAGCGCGAGGTGGGCGAATCCGTCCCCTACGGACGCATGGGCCGGGCGGAGGACCTGACCGGGATGGCGGTGTTTCTGGCCTCGGCGGACGCCGACTATATCGTGGCGCAGACCTACAATGTGGATGGCGGCCAATGGATGAGCTGATCCCGCTTTCGCTGGCCGGTCTGGGCCACCTGCCCGCGTCGGTGCGGGTGCCGCGTTATTCTCGTGCGGCGCTGTCGCCGGGCATCGTGCATATCGGGCTGGGCAATTTCCACCGCGCGCATCAGGCCTGGTATCTGCACCGGCTGTTCGATCTGGGGCTGAACCATGACTGGGCCATCCTCGGCGCAGGGGTGCGTCCCAATGATGCGACGATGCGCGACCGGCTGCTGGCGCAGGACTGCCTGACCACGCTGATCGAACTGGACCCTGCTGGCAAGTCGGCCGAGGTGACGGGCGCCATGACCGGCTTTCTGCCGGTGGAGCCGGACAATGCGGGCCTGATCGCGCGGATGGCGGCCCCGGAGATCCGCATCGTCGCGCTGACCGTGACCGAAGGCGGCTATTTCATCGATGCGGCAGGCGGCGGCCTTGATGTCGCCCATCCCGACATCGTCCATGACGCGGCCAACCCGGACCGCCCGCGCACGGCCTTTGGTGCGATGGTCGCGGCGCTGCGGCTGCGGCGGGACCGGGGCACCGGCCCTTTCACCGGGCTCTGCTGCGACAACCTGCAAGGCAATGGCGCGGTGCTGCGCCGGACGGTCGTGTCGCTGGCGCGGGTGTCGGATCCGGGGCTCGCCGACTGGATCGACCGCACCTGTGCCTTTCCCAATTCCATGGTCGATTGCATCGTGCCCGCCACCGGCCCGCGCGAGATCGCGCTGGCGCGGGACCTGGGCATCGCGGATGCCGCCCCGGTGACGCATGAGAATTTCCGCCAATGGGTGATCGAGGATGAGTTCTGCGCCGGGCGCCCGGACTGGGACCGTGTGGGCGTGACCTTCTCGGCGGATGTCCACAGCTATGAGACGATGAAGATCCGCATCCTGAATGGAGGCCATCAGGTGATCGCAGGCGCGGGTGAGCTTCTGGGCCTTGCAACCATTGCCGAGGCCATGGCCGATCCGGGCCTCCGCGCCTTGCTTCGCGGCGTGGTGACGCAGGAAATAGCACCCCATGTCTCCGCTGTGCCGGGGATCACCCCGCTGGATTATCTCGACCTCATCGACCGGCGGTTTTCCAACCCCGAGATTGCCGATACCACGCGCCGCGTGGCCTTTGACGGGTCCAGCCGGCAGCCCGGGTTCATTCTGCCCTCGGCCCGCGACGCGCTGCGGACGGGGGGGGCGGTGGCGGGGCTGGCGCTCGTCTCCGCGCTCTGGGCGCGCTATTGCGCGGGGCGGCGGGAGGATGGCAGCGCGATTGCCGCCAATGACCCGCAATGGGACCGGCTGCATGCCGTGGCGCTTCTGGCGGCCGACCGGCCGCGCGCCTGGCTGGAACAGCGCGAATATTACGGCGATCTGGCGCAGGACGCCCGGTTCGCCGAGGCTTTCGACGGCTGGATGCGCCGGATCGGCGATGCCGGGGTGGCGGCGGCCATCGCGGCCTATCTCGGCTCCTGACGGCGGAGGGCGGGCGGGGGGAGAGTCGGTGCTTGCCTTTGGGTGGTAATTGGTTATATTAGTTTACCAGTTTCTCAAGGGAAGGACCGCGAATGGACATGCCCCCCGCCAATCCGTCGGTTCTGGCGCGCAAGCCCGAACTTGTCGCCGCCCTTGGCCGGGTGCTGCCCGCCGATGCGCTGATCTGGCGGGAAGAGGAGTTGCGGGCCTATGAATGTGATGCGCTGACCGCCTATCGCTGTCCGCCGCTGGTCGCCGTGCTGCCGCGCACGACCGACGAGGTGGCGGCGGTTCTGCGGATCTGTCACGACATGGGCGTGCCGGTGGTGCCGCGCGGATCGGGCACCAGCCTTGCGGGCGGGGCATTGCCGACCGCCGATTGCGTGATCCTCGGGGTGGCGCGGATGAACGGCGTGCTGGAAACCGACTATGACAACCGGTTCATCCGGGTGCAGTCGGGCCGCACCAATCTGAGCGTGACCGGCGCAGTGGAGGCGGACGGGTTTTTCTATGCTCCCGACCCGTCCAGCCAACTGGCCTGTGCCATTGCGGGCAATATCGCGATGAACTCGGGCGGGGCGCATTGCCTGAAATACGGGGTCACGACGAACAACCTTCTGGGTGTCACCATGGTCACGATGGCGGGCGAGGTGCTGGTGATCGGCGGCCCCTGGATGGATGCGGGCGGGCTTGACCTCCTGGGCGTCATCTGCGGGTCCGAGGGGCAGTTGGGCGTTGTGACGGAGGCGACGCTGCGCATCCTGCCGAAACCCGAGGGGGCGCTGCCGGTGCTGATGGGCTTTGACGAGAACGAGGTGGCGGGGGCCTGCGTGTCCGACATCATCAAGGCGGGCATCCTGCCAGTCGCCATCGAGTTCATGGACCGGCCCTGCATCGAGGCGACGGAGGCCTTTGCCAAGGCGGGCTATCCGATGTGCGAGGCGCTGCTGATCGTCGAGGTGGAGGGCAGCCGCGCCGAGATCGACGAGCAGATCGCCCGCATCCGCGAAATTGCCATGCGCCACAACCCGGTGGAGTTCCGCGAGGCGGCGGATGAGGATCAGGCCAAGCGCATCTGGCTGGGCCGCAAATCGGCCTTTGGCGCGATGGGGCAGATCAATGACTACATGTGTCTGGATGGCACGATCCCGGTGTCGTCCCTGCCATACGTGCTGCGCCGGATCGCCGAGATGTCGGCAGAGATCGGGCTGGATGTGGCCAATGTGTTCCATGCCGGCGATGGCAACATGCACCCGCTGATCCTGTTCGATGCCAACAAGCCTGGTGATCTGGAACGCTGCGAGGCCTTCGGCGCGGAGATCCTGAAGCTCTGCGTCGAGGTGGGCGGGTGCCTGACCGGCGAGCATGGCGTGGGCATCGAAAAGCGCGACCTGATGGATGTGCAGTTCCGCCCCGAGGACATGGAGGCGCAGTTGCGCGTCAAGGATGTGTTCGACCCGGAATGGCTGTTGAACCCCGCCAAGGTGTTTCCGCTGCATGTGACGGCGAGCCGGCGCGCGGCCTGAGAGCGCCGGGGGGTTTTCCACCCCCCGGACCCCCCGAGGATATTTAAGAACAGATGAAGGGGCAGCGGATGCGTCCTGCGAATGAGGCGGAACTGGCGGAGGCGGTGCGGGCGGCCAACGGGCCCTTGCGGATTGTCGGGGGGGGGACGCGGGGGATCGGTGTGGCCTCGGGTGACGCGCTGGAGGTGGCGGGGCTGTCGGGGATCACCCTTTATGAACCCGGGGCGCTGACGATTGTGGCGGGCGCGGGCACACCGCTGGCCGAGGTGGAGGCGGCGCTGGCGGCGGAACGGCAGCGGCTGGCCTTCGAGGTGCCGGATCTGCGCGGGCTGTTGGGGCGGCAGGGGGCGTCAACGCTGGGCGGCGTTGTGGCGGCCAATGCCTCGGGTCCGCGGCGGGTGCAGGCGGGGGCCTGTCGGGACAGCCTGATCGGGGTGCGCTTTGTCGACGGGGGCGGAACGGTGGTCCGCAATGGCGGGCGGGTGATGAAGAATGTCACCGGCTATGACCTTGTGAAGCTGATGGCGGGGAGCCACGGCACTTTGGGGGTGCTGACCGAAGTGGCCTTCAAGGTGCAGGCGCAGCCGGAGGCGGAGGCGACGCTGGTGTGTGAGGGACAGGGGCGCGAGACGGGGATTGCGGCCCTCTGTGCAGCATTGGGCACGCCGTTCGATGTGAGCGGGGCGGCCTATCTGGATGCGGCGGCAACCGGGGCGCAGGCGCGCACGCAGGTCCGGGTGGAGGGGTTGGCGGCCTCGGTCAGCTATCGGGCGGGGCGGTTGCGCGACGGGGTCTTGCGCGGGTTCGGGATTGTGGAGGGCGAGGCCAGTGCAGCACTTTGGCGCGAGGTGCGCGATGTCACGCTCTTTGCCGGGCGGGTGGGCGCGGTCTGGCGGTTGTCGGTGAAGCCGACGGCGGCGGCGGGCGTTGTGGCGGCGATTGCCGCAGCGGGGCTGGCGGTGGCGGCGATCCATGACTGGGGTGGCGGGCTGGTCTGGCTGTCGGTGCAGGAGGCGGTGGATGGCGGGGCGGCGGTGGTTCGGGCAGAGGTTGCGGTGGCGGGCGGACACGCCACGCTGATGCGCGGGCCAGCGGGTGTTGCGGCCTTTCCGCCGCAGCCGGACACGCTGGCGCGGATCGAGGCGGGGCTGCGCGCCCGGTTCGACCCGCGCGGGATCTTCAATGCCGGGTTGATGGGGTAAGCAATGCAGACGAATTTTTCCGCCGAACAGCTTGCCGATCCGGCGATTGCGCGCGCCAACCAGATCCTGCGGTCTTGCGTGCATTGCGGGTTCTGCACTGCGACCTGCCCGACCTATCAGGTGCTGGGGGATGAGCTGGACAGCCCGCGCGGGCGGATCTACCTCATCAAGGACATGTTGGAAAAGGGGCGGCCCGCCGATGCCCAGACGGTCAGGCATATCGACCGCTGCCTGTCCTGCCTGGCCTGCATGACCACCTGCCCGAGCGGCGTGCATTACATGCATCTGGTTGACCATGCGCGCGAGCATATCGAGCGGACCTATCGCCGCCCGCTGATGGACCGGATCCTGCGCCGGGTTCTTGCGGCGGTGATCCCGCACCCCATGCGGTTCCGGCTCGCGTTGTTGGGGGCCAAGATCGGGCGGCCTTTCGCGCGGCTGTTGCCGGATGCGCGGCTGCGCGCGATGCTGGAAATGGCACCGAAGGTGATCCCGCCCGTCAGCCGCAATGACGACCCGCAGACTTTTCCGGCACAGGGCACGCGGCGGATGCGGGTGGCGCTGCTGACGGGTTGCGCGCAAAAGGCGCTGAACACCGATATCAATGATGCCACGATCCGGCTGTTGCGGCGGCTGGGATGCGAGGTGGTGGTGGCGAAGGGAATGGGCTGCTGCGGGGCGCTGACGCATCACATGGGGCGCACGGCGGACAGCCATGCCAGTGCGGCGGCCAATATCCGGGCCTGGATGGGGGAAAAGGCGGCGGGCGGTCTGGATGCCATTGTCATCAACACCTCGGGCTGTGGCACGACGGTCAAGGATTACGGGCATATGTTCCGCAACGATCCGCTGGCGGCAGAGGCGGCAGAGGTGTCGGGCATGGCGCTGGATGTGTCGGAACTGCTGGTGAAGCTGGGTCTGCCGGAGGGCGCGTCGAAGGGCCTGCGGGTGGCCTATCACGCGGCCTGTTCGCTGCAGCACGGCCAGCAGGTCAAGACTGCGCCGAAGGATCTGTTGCGACGGGTGGGGTTCGATGTCGTGGAACCCGCCGACAGCCATCTGTGCTGTGGGTCTGCGGGCACCTACAACCTGATGCAGCCCGCGATTTCAGGCGAGTTGAAGCGGCGCAAGGTGGCGACGCTGGAGGCGAAGGCCCCGGATGTGATTTCTGCCGGGAATATCGGCTGCATGATGCAGATCGGGTCGGGCACCGGCATCCCGGTGGTCCATACGGTCGAGTTGCTGGATTGGGCGACCGGCGGGCCGGAGCCGCGCGCCTTGCAGCAGGGGGGAGCGGGCCTTAAAACCGCCGCAAAGCGGGGCTAGTCCAGCGCCACGTCCGGAGGGTCCATGTCTGCCAGATTGCTTGCCTTTTCTCTTGTCATGGCACTCGTTGCAACGGGGATTGCCCCGGTGGCGCTTGCGCAGGAAACCACCTTGCGGCGGCTGGAAACCGGGGATGACAGCCGGGGCTGGAACGCGGTCGGGCGGCTGAACCTCGGGCAGCGGAGTTTCTGCACCGGCGCGCTGATTGGCCCGAAACTGGTGCTGACGGCGGCGCATTGCCTGTTCGACAAGACCACCGGCAACCGTATTCCCACCGCCGAGATCGAGTTTCTGGCCGGTTGGCGCAATGGCCGGGCGGCAGCCTATCGCGGGGCGAAGCTGGCGGTGGCGCATCCAGACTATGTCTATGGCGGCGAACGCATGGCGCGTGTCGCGCATGATCTCGCGCTGATCGAACTCGACCAGCCGATCCGCATGGCCTCGATCCTGCCCTTCGGCACCGGGCTCCACCCCGAAAAGGGCGAGAGCGTGGGTGTCGTCTCCTATGCCCATGACCGCGCCGAGGCGCCTTCGGTGCAGGAGGTCTGCGAAGTGCTGGAACGCCAGCCGGATGTGCTGATGCTGTCGTGCAATGTCGATTTCGGATCCTCCGGCGCGCCGATCTTCGCGATGCGCGACGGGGTGGTGCGGGTGGTGTCGGTGGTGTCCTCCAAGGCCGAATACGAAGGACGCAGCGTGGCGCTTGGCACCTCGCTGCAAGGCCCGCTGGAAGAGTTGCGCGCCACGTTGGAGGCGCAGGGCAGGCCATTCCAGTCGGCCCGCCCCGGCAAGCGTGAACCGGAAAGCGGCGCAGGCAGCACGGCGAAATTCATCAAACCCTGAGGTGACGGATGCGGACAGGTCTGTGGCGTGGCGCGACGATGGCGGCTCCAGCCGTCTGGACCCTCGCCGTCTGGACCTTCGCTGTCTGGATCTTTGCCGTCTGGGGCCTCGCGGCGGGGCCGGTTCTGGCGCAGGGCGCGCGCAGCACCGGGCTCGACCTTCTGGAGCGGCGCGAAAAGATCCTCGGCTGGGAGGCGGTCGGCAAGCTGGACATCGAGGGCGGCGGGTTCTGCACCGCAACTCTTATCGAGACGACCCTCGTGCTGACGGCGGCGCATTGCGTTTTCGAGGCTGACGGGCAGGCAGTCGCGCCCTCTCGGGTGACATTCCGCGCCGGGCAGAGCGGCGATCACGCGATTGCAACGGGCCGGGCCGCGCGCATTGCCGCCCATCCGGGCTATGACCCGCGCGGGCAGATGTCGGCGCAGAATGTGCGGCATGATCTGGCGCTTGTGGAACTGGCAACACCGATCCCGGCGGCGGTGGCAGCGCCCTTTCCGGTGCAGGCGCCGGGTCGGCTGCGGACGGTTTCGGTGGTGTCCTATGCGCAGGACAGGTCCGCGGCCCTGTCCTGGCAGCGGGAATGCAGCGTCACAGGGCAGGGACAGGGGCTGATGCAATTCGATTGCGATGTGCATTTCGGGTCGTCCGGCGCGCCGGTCTTTGACCGGTCGGGCGCACGGGCACGGATCGTGTCGGTGATCTCGGCGGGCAATCGCGAGGGCGGGCGGTCGGTCTCCTACGGGATGGAACTGCCGGACCTGGTCACGGCGATGAAGGCCCAGTTGCGCAGCGGGCGCGATGTGATCTCGGACGCGCCCCGGGGCGCACCCCCGGCCACGATCCGGCGCATCGGGGTGGGAACGCCGGGCAAGACCACGGCGGGGCAAAGCAGCGGCGCGAAATTCCTGCGCCCCTGATTTGTCCTTTCCGGGGGCGCGTGCCTCTGATGCGCCAGATCGTTTCCGCCCTCTTGAAACGGCGCGAATCCTTCCCCAGATTCCCGATGCAGGGCGCCGGACGAGGGCCCTGCCTTCCCGGCCTGTCCGCCCGTCGGAGGGCCACCAGACGCATCGCTTTACGGAGGATGACATGCGCAATTTCGACTTCGCACCGCTCTACCGGGCCACCGTCGGTTTTGACCGGATCGCCGATCTGATGGACCGGGTGCTGACCACCGATGTGGCCCAGCCCACCTACCCGCCCTACAATATCGAAAAGACCGACGATCATTCCTATCGCATCTCGGTCGCCGTGGCGGGATTTGCGCCGGATGAACTGACCGTCGAGGTCAAGGAGGCCACGCTCTTCGTCGCCGCCCGCAAGGCCGAGGAGGCCGAGACGCGGCACTACCTGCATCGCGGCATTGCCACCCGCGCCTTCGAGCGCCGCTTCGCGCTGGCCGACCATGTCCGCGTGACCGGGGCGAGCCATGAGAACGGCATGCTCCATATCGACCTCATGCGCGAGACGCCCGAGGCGCTGAAACCCCGCCGGATCGAGATTGCGCGCGAGCAGGCCCCGGGCCGCAACCCCGCGCTGACCCGGCCCACCGCCGAGGCGGAAACCGTCGAGGCCTGACAGGGCCTTTGAAAGCCCAGCGGAACGCGCGCCCGCAACGGCGCGCGTTTTACGCATCATGCCGCCCCGCACAATCCCTGCACCGGATCGCCGATTTCAAAGTTGGCGCAGACCTGCTAGCTTCATCTCATTGCATGGATGGATTGCGAAAGGCGGATGGGCTTGAAAATCCTGGTCGCGGATGATCATGACCTCGTGCGCGAAACCATCGCGGCTTTCCTGCTTGCCGAAGGCATCGAGGCAGTGGAAACCGCCGCCACATTGCCCGAGGCAATCGATCAGATGGAGTCCGCGCGCTTCGATCTGGCGCTTCTCGATCTCGACATGCCGTCGATGCAGGGATTTTCCGGGCTGGCCAAGGCGATTGCGGGCGCGCGGGGCGCGCATGTCGCCTTGATGTCCGCCAGCACCTCGCGCGAACTCGCCGAGGCGGCACTGGAGGCGGGGGCGGTGGGCTTCGTGCCCAAGAAGATGGCCTCGCGCGCCATGGTGGCTGCGGTGCGGCTGATGGCGAAGGGCGAGAGTTTCGCGCCCATCGGGCTCCTGCGGTCCGACATTGTGCCGGGGGCGCCGCTGGCGATGTTGACGCGGCGCGAGATGTCGGTGCTGCGCGGGATCTGCGAAGGCAAGTCGAACAAGGAGATTGCCCGCGACCTGACCTTGCAGGAGGTCACGGTGAAGCTGCATGTCAAGACGCTGAGCCGCAAGCTGGGGGCACGGAACCGCACCCATGCCGCGATGATCGCCCGCAACGGCGGGCTGACCTGAGCGTTGTCAGCCCTGCCAGCCCGCCGCAAAGCCCGCGATCCGGTCGCAGGCGGTGGCGATCACCTCGTCGGGCTGGGTGAGGCTGATCCGCAGCCAGCTTATCAGCGTCTCGCCAAACGAGGCGCCGGGCATCACCGCAACCCCCGTCGCCTCCAGCAGCGCCATGGCGAAGGCTTCGCCATCAGATGTGACCGCGCCCACATCGACCAGCGCGAACATTCCCGCCTGCGGCCGATGCACCCGCAACCCCGCCACCCCGTCCAACCGCGCCGCGATCATCCCGGCCCTTGCGGCAAAGCGCGCCCGCATCCCCGCCGCCACGGCCGAGGGCTGCATCACTGCCTGTGCCGTCATGTCCGCGATGAAGGGCTGGTTGCCGAACAGCATCGTTTCCGACAGCGGCAGCAGCGCCGCCGTCAGCTCCGCCGGGGCCACGCACCACCCCGACCGGAACCCGGGCGCCGCATGGGATTTGGAGATGGAGGAGGCAACGACCACCCGGTCCGCAAGCTCCGGCAGGTCCAGCGGCGAGATGAAGGCCACGTCGTCAAAGACCAGATCCTCGTAAACCTCGTCGCAGAGAATCCAGAGGTCATGCGCCCGCGCCAGATCCCCGATGGCGGCAATATCGCCGCGGGTCAGCACCGCCCCGGTGGGGTTGTGCGGGCTGTTGAGGAAAATCACCCGCGAGGCGGGCGTGATCCGGGCCGCGACATCCTCAGCGGCCATGCGGAACCCGTTTTCAGGGCGCAGCGGCACCGGAACCATGCGCGCGCCCGAGGCAGCGATGACCCCTTCATAGGTCGCATACATCGGATCACCCACCAGAACCTCGTCCCCCGGCCCGGTCAGCCCGGCCAGCACGGCATAGAGCGTGGTCTGCGTGCCGGGAAAGCACAGGATCTGATCGGCCCCGATCTGCCGCCCGCGGCGCGCGCTGTAGCGGGCGGCCAGCGCACGCAGGAGGCCCGCCTCCCCCCGCCCGTTGCTGTAGCCGGTCCGCCCGTCCCTGAGGGCGCGGATCGCGGTTTCCACAAGCTCGGGCGGGGTGGGCATATCCGGCTCCCCGATGGTCAGTTCGATCACCGCCCGGCCCTCGGCGCGCAATTGCCGGGCGCGGAAATGGACCTTCCATTTCGCGCCCCCCAGCCCGGCCAGACGGTCCAGTATTGCCGCATGTCTCATCCACTGTCCTTTCCCGCGCCGGGAACGCAAATCGCTTCGCCGCGCAATTCCGCCGCCAGATCCAGCCCGAGGATCGCCCCGACCGCCGCCACCCCGATGGTTTCGAGTTCGCCTTCGGCAAAAGCCTCGGGCAGGGCCGACCCTTCCAGCCACAGCCCGTCGATCACCGCGTTGCAGGCAATCGCATCGGCGCGCAGCCGGGCTGCGTCCACCGACCGGGGCAGGGCGGCGATCAACCCTTCGAGCAGGTCGCGGTATTCAAGATAGGTCGCGCGGTGGACCGCCTTGATCCGCGCATCCTGCCGCACCAGTTGCAGGAACCCGGCCCAGAGCCCCATCGCCTCGGGGTCGACCACAGGCGGGCGCAGCGAGGCCGCGACAAAGCAGGCCAGCCGCGCCTCCGGCCCTCCCACAACGGCCGCAATCGCCGCGTGGTTGGCCTCGGTCATCTGCCCCATGACGCGGGCATAGGCGGCCAGCATCAGGTCTTCCTTGCTGTCGAAATAATGCCGGATCAGGCCCGGCGTAACACCTGCCCGGTCGGCAATCGCGCGCACGGTCGCGGCCTCGGGCCCTTTTTCGGACATCAGCGCAAGGGCCGCCCCTATCAGCGCCTCGCGCCGGGCTTCCTCTCCCTGCCGGATGAACTTGCGACGATCTGCGGCCATGGCCTTGCCGACCCATTATTATACGCTTGCATAAATACTATTCCGCGGGCTTACTGGAAATGTCAAAGCCTTGCGGAGAGAAATGTCGCAAATTCCGACAGAGACAAGACCGGAAGCCATCAGGATCGAGGATCTGCACAAGTCCTTCGGCACGCTTTCCGTGCTGAAAGGCGTCTCGCTGGTGGCGCGCGAAGGCGATGTCGTCGCCATCATCGGCGGCTCCGGTTCGGGCAAGTCCACGATGCTGCGCTGCATCAATTTTCTGGAAACGCCGACCTCGGGCCGCATCGTGATCGGCGGCGAGGATGTGGCCATGCGCGCCGACGGCACCCCCGCTAGCCGCCGCCAGATCGAAGCTCTGCGCCGCAAGCTGGGCATGGTGTTCCAGAGCTTCAACCTCTGGACCCACAAGACGGTGCTGGAAAACCTGATCGAAGTGCCGGTGCATGTTCTGGGCGTGCCCAAGGCCGAGGCCGTGGTGCGGGCCGAAAAACTGCTGGCGCGCGTGGGTCTTGCCGAAAAATCCGGGGTCTATCCCGCCTTCATGTCGGGGGGCCAGCAGCAGCGCGCGGCCATCGCGCGGGCGCTGGCGATGGAACCGCGCGCGATGCTGTTCGACGAGCCGACCTCGGCGCTCGACCCCGAACTGGTGGGCGAGGTGCTGGGCGTCATCCGCGATCTGGCCGCCGAGGGGCGCACCATGATCCTCGTGACCCATGAGATGAAATTCGCCCGCGAAGTGGCCAGCCATGTGATCTATCTCCACAATGGACGGATCGAGGAAGAAGGCCCGCCCGACAGGCTGTTCGGCGACCCCCAATCCGAACGCCTGCAGCAGTTCCTGAAATCCGTTGCATGATTTTCACAAGAATGCCGGGAAAAACCTGGCGAAACTCCAACAGAAAGGTTGAAAAATGAAAAAGATCCTTCTCACCACGCTGGCGACACTGGCCCTTGGCACGGTGGCCATGGCCGACCCGGTCAAGGTCGGCATCGCGGCGGAACCCTACCCACCCTTCGCCTCCCCCGATGCGGGCGGCAATTGGGTCGGCTGGGAAGTGGACATGATCGGCGCGGTCTGCGCCGCGGCCGAACTGGACTGCGTCATCACCCCCGTCGCCTGGGACGGTATCATCCCCTCGCTGACCTCGGGGCAGATCGATGCGATCATGGCTTCGATGTCGATCACCGAGGAGCGGATGAAAACCATTGATTTCTCGGAAAAATATTACAACACGCCGACCGTGATCGTGGCCGCCAAGGGATCCGGCGTGACGCCGACGCCCGAAGGGCTGGCGGGCAAGATCCTCGGTGTGCAGGTCTCCACCGTCCATCAGGACTATGCGCAGACGCATTTCGGCGGGGCCGAAATCAAGCTCTACCAGACCCAGGACGAGGCCAATCAGGATCTTGTGGCGGGCCGCATCGACGCGACCCAGGCCGACAGCATCGCGCTGGACGAATTCCTCGCCTCTGCCGAAGGCACCGCCTGCTGTGAAAGCGTGGGGGCTGTCGCGGATGATCCGGCGATTCTCGGACTTGGTGTCGGCGTGGGCCTGCGCAAGGGCGAGGACGATCTGAAGGCGAAGTTCAACGCCGGTATCGCGAAAATCCTTGCCGACGGCACCTATGAAAAGGTCTCCGCCCCCTATTTCGACAGCTCGATCTACGGCGGCTGACGCTTGCTGGAGGCGCTTCTCGACGCCTTCCCCACGCTGGCCCTGCTGGCGTGGGAGCCTCCCGGCTGGGGGGCCAATCTCGTGCGCGGTCTGGGCAATTCGATCCAGATCGCGCTCGGGGCTTATGCGCTGGGCCTCGTGATCGGCCTCGGCGGCGCTTACGGCAAGCTCTATGGCGGGCCGGTGACGCGCGACCTGCTGGCGGTCTACACGACCGTGGTGCGGGCGGTGCCGGAACTGGTGCTGATCCTGATCCTGTATTTCGCGGTGACAGATCTGGTCAATCAGGCGCTGGTCAGCTTCGGCTATGCGCGGGTGCAGATTTCCGGCGTGGTGGCGGGGATTGCGGTGCTGGGCGTGGTGCAGGGCGCCTATTCGACCGAAGTGTTGCGCGGCGCGATACTGGCGGTGCCGTCGGGCCAGATCGAGGCTGCACGGGCCATGGGCATGCCGCCCCTGACGCTGGCGCGGCGCGTCACGTTGCCGCTGATGCTGGCCAATGCGATCCCGGGGCTGGCGAATCTCTGGCTGATCGCGACCAAGGACACCGCCCTGCTGGCCATCGTGGGCTTTGCCGAACTCACCTTGCAGACCCGTCAGGCGGCGGCCTCGACCAAGGCGTTCATGACTTTCTTCCTTGCGGCGGGGGTGCTTTACCTGCTGGTCACGTTGCTTTCGGGCGTTCTGTTCGGCTGGGCTGAGAAATGGGCGCGGCGCGGCCAGCGCGGGGGGCAGGCATGAGCCGCGCCTTCTGGCAACCGCACCGGATCGTGCTGATCGGGCTGGCGATCCTGCTGGCGGTCTGGTGCGGGGTGGCGCTGCGCTGGGACTGGCTGCCGCGCTATCTGCCGCTGATCGGCGAAGGTATCTGGCGTACGCTCTGGCTGCTGGCGGTGACGGTCACGCTGGGGTTTCTGCTGGCGATCCCGCTCGGATTGGCGCAGGCGGCGGGGCCCTGGTATCTGGCCGCCCCCGCGCGTGCCTTCTGCACGGTGGTCCGGGGCACGCCGCTCTTGCTGCAACTGTGGCTTTTGTATTACGGGCTGGGCTCGCTCTTTCCGCAATTCCCCTGGATCCGGGAAAGCGATCTCTGGCCCTATCTGCGGCAGGCCTGGCCCTATGCGGTGGTGGCGCTGACGATTTCCTTTGCGGGATATGAGGGCGAGGTGATGCGCGGCGCCTTCAAGGGTGTGCCCTCGGGGCAGCTGGAGGCGGCGCGGGCGATGGGCATGCCGCGTTTCACCATCCTGCGGCGGATCTGGCTGCCGCAGGCGATCCGCCGCGCGCTGCCGACACTGGGCGGGGAGACGGTGCTGCAACTCAAGGCCACACCGCTGGTGGCCACGATCACGGTGATCGACATCTATGCGGTCGCCTCGCGCGTGCGGCAGGACACGTTCATCGTCTATGAGCCGCTTTTGCTGCTCGCGCTGGTCTATATGGCGATTACCGGGGTCATCGTGCTGGCCTTCCGCGCGCTGGAGGCGCAGGTACCGACACGCGCCGCCTGACGGACAGGCCGGGGGCGCTGCCCCCGGACCCCCGAGGTATTTGGGCCAGGATGAAAGGGACATCAGGGGGTGCGGGCGACGTCCTTGTGGATGATGACATCGGCCTGCGGATAGGCCAGCATGATGGTCCGGCGCAGGCCCGCACCGATGTCATGCGCCTCGCGCAGCGACAGGTCGCCGTCGAGTTCAATATGCAGATGCACGAAAACCCGGCTGCCGGCGGTGCGGGTCTTGAGATCGTGGAAACCACGGACCTCCGGCCAGTTGCGGGTCAGGGTCGCGATGCCTTCGACGATTTCGGGGTCGGCGGCGCGGTCCATCAGCGCGTCCCAGGCCCCCTTGCCGATCTTGAGCGCGCCGAGGGCAAGGAAGGCCGCCGCCGCAAGCGCAACGACCGAGTCGATCTGCGTGAGACCAAAGGCATGCGAGGCCCAAAGCGCCCCGATCGCGCCGAGATTGGGAATGAGGTCGCCCAGATAGTGCAGCCGGTCGGCGGCGACGACGCGGTTTTTCGTGCGTTTTGCAATATGCCCCTGCCAGATCACCAGCGCCAGTGTGAGGACCACCGACAGGCCCATCACCAGCATGCCGCGGGTTTCCGAGGCGAGCGGCACAGGTTCGGGCGCAAGAAGCCGCCCCACGGCGGCAACCGCGATCACCGATGCCGAGACGAGGATGAACACCGACTGCCCGAGGGCCGCGAGATCCTCGGCGGAGGTATGGCCGAAACCGTGATCCTCGTCCGGTGGGCGCGCGGCATAGAGGATCGCGGCCATCGCGCCCAGTGACATGATGAGGTCAAGCGCGCTGTCGGCCAGCGAGGCCGCAACCGAGAGCGCACCGGTTTCCGCCAATGCCCAGAGCTTGAGCGCCACAAGCAGCGTTGCCACGGAGACCGAGGCGGCGGCGGCAGAGAGGTTCATCCGCGTGGTGTCGTTCAGCGCCATGGTCCTGCCGTCCTCTCCGACTTCCCTGACCGCTGCCGGAAGGCCAGTCTATTCGAAGGTTTCGCCGGCTTCCACACCCCAGAGGGCCTGCTGTTCGATCCAGCCCCGTTCCGAGCCGAGGCCGATGCGGCACCAGCCCTCCCGGCAGGCCAGCAGCCGCGCGATCACCCCGGCCTCGGCGCGCAGCACGACCGATGCATCGGGGTGCGGGCGGTTGCGCAGATCGGCAAGGTCCGGACGCACCAGCGCCGACCGCACGCCCGAGAGCAGCGAATAATGCACCCAGCCGCCCAGACCGTCGGAATCCTCGACCCGGCGCCAGTTGTCATGTTCGGCGGTGATGCGCAGCGGCATGCCGGCCGTAGTGAACACCCAGTCGATCCGGTGCGTCAGGCCGGGGCCGCGCCGCGCATTGCCCTCGCGTGCCTTCAGCGAGACATAGCGCGGCAGCGGCAGGTTTGTCACCGCCCCCCTTGTTTCGCCATCCGTTTCGGCCCTGAGGCCGCTGCCCGCGCCCGGCAAGGCCGCCGCCAGCCCGAAAGCCGCAAGGATCAGTGCGATCCGGAAAATCTTCATCCTGTCCTGCCCGTTCCGGCATCCTGCCGGCCTCGTTGCGCGCAGCCTTGCCGGAGGGCGACCTTTGGGGCCGTGCCGGAGGCTGCGTCATTGTTTCCGGTGTCCCGGTTCTGCTGTCGGTCCTTGTTCCCGACCGTCGTCGGCGCGGCGGGGCTTGTGCAGACCTCCGCTTGACGTCACCTTGCCAGTTGAAGAACCGATTTGGAAGAGGAACGGAAAAGACATGCCCTCAACGCGCCTGAGTGTTGTCGTGACGCGACGCCTGCCCGAAGTGGTGGAAACGCGCCTGAAGGAACTCTTTGACGTCGAGCTGCGCGACCCGGATGCAAAAATGTCGCGCGAGGAACTGGCCGCCGCGGTCGCGCGGGCGGATGTTCTGGTGCCCTGCGTGACCGACCAGATCGACGCGGCCCTTCTGGCGCAGGCGGGTGATCGGTTGAAGCTGATCGCGAATTACGGGGCGGGGGTGGACCATATCGATGTGGAAACCGCGCGGCGGCGGGGGATTCTCGTGTCGAACACGCCCGGCGTGGTGACCGACGACACCGCCGACATGACGATCGCGCTGATGCTGGCCGTGACCCGGCGCATCCCCGAAGGGCTGGCGGAAATGCAGGCCGGGAACTGGGGCGGCTGGTCGCCGATGGCGCATCTGGGGGGGCGGATCGGCGGGCGGCGGCTGGGCATCCTCGGAATGGGACGGATCGGGCAAGCTGTGGCCCGGCGGGCGCGGGCCTTCGGCATGCAGATCCATTACAACAACCGCCGCCGCCTGCGCCCCGAGGTCGAGGCGGAACTGGATGCGACATGGTGGGAAAGCCTCGACCAGATGATCGCGCGGATGGATGTGATCTCGGTCAATTGCCCGCATACACCCTCCACCTTCCATCTGCTCAATGCGCGGCGGCTGAAGCTCCTGAAACCGACGGCGGTGGTCGTGAACACCTCGCGCGGCGAGGTGATCGACGAGAATGCCCTGACACGCGGCCTGCGCGCGGGAGAGATTGCGGGAGCCGGGCTCGATGTGTTCGAACATGGGCATGAGGTGAACCCGCGCCTGCGCGAACTGCCCAATGTGGTCCTGTTGCCGCATATGGGGTCGGCCACGGTCGAAGGACGGATCGAGATGGGCGAGAAGGTCATCATCAATATCAAGACCTTCGCCGATGGTCACCGGCCGCCCGATCAGGTGTTGCCGGGGATGCTCTGACCCGGAAAGGGTGCCGGGCGGATACCGGGGAAGGGGGGCTGTCTGCCCCCCTCGGCGCAGATTGCGCCTCACCCCCCGAAGGTATTTGGGCAAGGTGAAGAGGCAAGAAGCCCGCTGGGTTCGCCTTGGTCGAAATGGTTTCGGGGGTGAATTGGCCCGTCAGGGCCAGGAGGGGGCAGACAGCCCCCTTCGCCTGTTCAGAACCGATCCGGCAGACAGGGCGCCATCATTGCGGATACTTCCCGGCCTGCAATGATGTCGGCGATCAGCCTTGCAGTGACGGGGGCGAGCGTCAGCCCGACATGGCCATGGCCGTAGGCATGCAGGATTTCGTCCCCCGCGCGGGAGGGGCCGATCACCGGCAGGCTGTCCGGCATCGAGGGGCGGAACCCCATCCAGTCGCGGTCCGGTTCGGGCAGATCGGGGAAGATCGCCCGGGCCCCCTCGACCAGCCTTGCGATGCGGTGCGGCGAGGGAGGGGCGGTCAGCCCGCCCAGTTCCACCGTTCCCGCCACCCGCAACCGGCCCGCCATCGGGCAGAGGTAGAAGCCGCGCGCCGTGGGGCAGGCGGGGCGCGTCAGGCGCGGGGTCTCCATATCCCATTCGACATGATAGCCGCGTTCGGTATCCAGCGGCACCCGGTCGCCCGCCTGCCGGGCGAGCGCGCGCGAATGGGCCCCTGCGGCGATCACCACCCTTGCAGCGCGCAGCGACAGGCCGGGGCCTTCGACCTGCACCGCGCCGGGCTGGCGCCGCAACCGGTCCACCCGCAGCCGCAGATGCCGCACCCCGAGCGCCATGGCCCGCGCCGCGATGCGGCTCACCATCTGGCCGGGATCGGACAGGAAGACCGCATCGGGAAAGAACGCGGCCCCCCCCGCCAGCGGCGGAAGGCCGGGCTCCATCGCCGCAATCTCCGCCGGGGTCAGCAATTCCACCGAAATTCCGAGGTCGCGGCGGAAGGCGAGATCCTTGCGGGCCTTCGCGGCCCCCTCGGCGGTCTCATAAAGGTAGAGACAGCCCCGCCGCTGCATCAGGCTTTCGCCGCCCACCTCGGCTGACAGCGCCTCCCAGTCGGAGAGGGCGGTGGACATCAGCGCGGCGATGGCAAGGGTGTTGCGCCGCGTGGCGGCGGGCAGCGACTGGCGCGCAAACCGCAGGAGCCAGGGTGCCAGCGCAGGCAGCGCCGCGCGGCGGATGGCGAGGGGCGAATCCCGGTCGAAGAGCAGCGAGGGGAGGGCGCGCAACACATCGGGCGAGCCCACCGGATGCACCGCGTAATCCGCGATGGTTCCCGCATTGCCCCAGGATGCGCCGGACCCCGGCTCTGCCGGATCGATCACGACGACCTCGCGCCCCTCCGAGGCCAGCCGAAGCGCGATGGAAAGCCCCACCACGCCCGCCCCGATCACCGCGATCTCGACCTGTTCCACGCGCCGCTCCCCGGCTCAGGCGCTGTCGCGCCCCGCGCCCCGTCAAAGGCAGGTTTCGAACAGCGCGCGGGTGTTCTCGCGCGTCATTTCCACCGGGTTTCCGCCGCAGGACGGATCTTCCAGCGCCATATCGGTCAGGCGGTCCAGATCCCCGGCCTTCACCCCCATCGCGGTCAGGTTTTCGGGGATGGAAAGTTCGGTCCGCAGGCTCATCACCCGGGCGCGGAACCCGTCAAACCCGCCCGCGATGCCCAGATAGGCGGCGGCGGCGGTCATGCGTTCCTCGATCTCCGCGCGGTTGAAATCCAGCACCATGGGCATGACCACGGCATTGGTGGTGCCGTGATGGGTGCCATAGACCGCGCCGACAGGGTGCGACAGCGAATGGATCGCGCCGAGGCCCTTCTGGAAGGCGACGGCCCCCATGGCGGCGGCCGACATCATATGCGCCCGGGCCACGAGGTCGGTCGGGTTGGCATAGGCGCGGGGCAGGTTTTCAAGCACCAGCCGCATGCCTTCCAGCGCGATGCCCTGGCTCATCGGGTGGTAAAAGGGGGAGCAATAGGCCTCCAGACAATGCGCCAATGCGTCCATCCCGGTGCCTGCGGTGATGAAGGCGGGCATGCCCACGGTCAGTTCGGGATCGCAGATCGTGATGGCGGGCATCAGTTTCGGGTGAAAGATGATCTTTTTCTTGTGGGTTTCGGAATTGGTCAGCACGCCCGCGCGGCCGACCTCGGAACCCGTTCCGGCGGTGGTCGGGACGGCGAGGATCGGGGCAATCTTTGCCTCATCCGCACGTGTATACCAGTCGTCGATATCCTCCAGATCCCAGACCGACAGATCGGCGCGCTGCCCGGCCATCAGCGCGATCATCTTGCCCAGATCCAGCGCCGAGCCGCCGCCGAAACAGATCACACCGTCATGGTTGCCCGCCTTGTAGACAGCGATCCCGGCGGCCATGTTGCCTTCGTTCGGGTTCGGGTCCACCTCGGAAAACACCGCGCGGCCCAGCCCCGCGGCCTCCAGCACATCGAGCGCGGCCCCCGTGATCGGCAGCGTTGCCAGCGCCTTGTCGGTCACCAGCAGGGGGCACGCCATGCCGATGCTGCGGCAATGGTCGGCCAATTCGTTTATGCGGCCAAGGCCGAATTTGATGGCTGTCGGATAGGACCAATTCCGGCTGGGAACAGCTTGGGTCATTTCGTCACCTTTTTCAGATGGTAGGATTTCGGCCGTGTGACCGAATGGAAACCAAGGTAGGACAGCGATCCGCCGCGCCCGGTATCCTTGCAGCCTGTCCAGCACAGCGCGGGGTCAAGGTAATCGCAGCGGTTCAGGAACACGGTTCCGGTTTCGACCTGCGCGCCAATGGCGGCGGCCTCCTCGGCGTCACTTGTCCAGATCGAACATGTCAGGCCATAGGGGCTGTCATTCATCAGGGAAATTGCCTCGTCATCGCCGGAAACTTTCATGATTCCGACAACGGGACCAAAACTTTCCTCCATCATCACGCGCATGGAATGGTCCACATCAACGAGGATCTGCGGCGCGAGATAGGCACCGCCGTCATCGGCGGGAAACAGCGCGGGGTCGATCAGCGGGCGCGCGCCTGCCACAATCGCCTCGGCCACCTGTTCGCGCACGACATTGGCAAAGCGGACATTCGCCATCGGCCCCAGCGTGGTTTCGGGGTCGAACGGATTGCCAAGGCGCAGGCCCTTCACCCAGGCCACAGCCTTTTCCACGAAAGCTTCGTAAAGGCTTTCATGCACATAGATCCGCTCGATGCCGCAGCAGCATTGGCCCGCGTTGAACATCGCGCCATCCATCAGCCCGTCCACCGCCGCATCGAGGTCTGCATCGGCGCGGACATAGCCGGGATCCTTGCCGCCGAGTTCCAGTCCCAGCCCGGTGAAGGTGCCCGCCGCCGCCCGTTCCATCGCCTGCCCGCCGCCGACCGATCCGGTGAAGTTCACGAAATCAAAGGCCCGCGCGCCGATCAGATGCTCGGTCGTCGCATGGTCCAGAACGACATTCTGGAACACATCCGCGGGCACGCCTGCGGCATGGAAGGCTTCGGCCATCCGTTCGCCGACCAGCAGGGTCTGGCTGGCATGTTTCAGCACCACGGTATTGCCCGCGATCAGGGCCGGGGCCAACGTGTTGATCGTGGTGAGGTAAGGGTAGTTCCAGGGTGCTACGATGAACACCACGCCGACCGGCGCGCGGGTCAGAATGCGGCGGAACCGGTCGCTGTCCTCCACCAGTTGCGGGGCCAGCGTTTCGGCGGCGATGGAGGCCATGTAATCGGTGCGGTCATTCACCCCGCCGAACTCGCCGCCATAGCGGGTCGGGCGGCCCATCTGCCAGGCGAGTTCCTCGACCAGCACATCCTTCATCTCATTGAGCTTCGCCCCCCCGCCCTTCACAAGCGCGATGCGCTCTTCCAGCGGGCGGGCGGCCCAGGCGGATTGGGCGGCGCGCGCCTTTGCAACGGCCGCTTCGGCGGCCTCGCGCGTCAGCGGCATCCGTTCAGCCCGGACAGAGCCATCGACGGGGGAAATCAACTGGATCGGCTTCATCTTTCGTCCTCGACTGGCGCTCAGGCCCGTTCCATCAGGCGGTTGACCTCGAAATCGGTCAC
The DNA here is from genome assembly GCA_046295215.1 of Pseudorhodobacter sp. GTDB lineage: Bacteria > Pseudomonadota > Alphaproteobacteria > Rhodobacterales > Rhodobacteraceae > Szabonella. Next base: position 225,879 of record JBKBNP010000001.1, read on the forward strand.
GACGCGGTTGTGTTCGGCGACCTCCCACTTGGCCGCATGGGCATAGTGGTCGATCACCTCATCGCCAAAGGCCGCGCGCAGCATGGCCGATGCGTTCATCCGTTTCGCGGCCTCCTCCAGCGTGGCGGGGATCGCGCGGATGCCTTCGGCCTGATACATGTCGCCCTTCAGTTCCGGCTCCAGTTCGCGCCTCCGCACAATGCCGTCAAGCCCCGCTGCAAGCAGGGCCGCCATGGCGAGATAGGGGTTCAGATCCGCCCCCCCGATCCGGCATTCCACCCGGATGCCCTTGGTCCCTTCGCCGCAGACGCGGAACCCCGCCGTGCGGTTGTCGCAGGACCAGACCGCCTTGGTGGGGGCGAACATGCCGACGGTGAAGCGTTTGTAGCTGTTCACATAGGGGGCCAGAAAGGCTGTGATGTCCCCGATATGCTCCAACTGCCCCGCAAGGAAATGCCGCATGGTGTCAGACATGCCATGCTCGCCCTTCTCATCGCGGAAGGCGGGCTTGCCATCGGACCACAGCGATTGATGCACATGGCTGGACGACCCCGCGCGGCGGTGGTCGTATTTCGCCATGAAGGTCACGGACCGGCCCTTGGACCATGCGATTTCCTTCACGCCCGTCTTGGTGATGACGTGGTTGTCGGCGGTGTCCAGCGCATCCGAATAGCGGATGTTGATTTCCTCCTGCCCGGCATCTGCCTCGCCCTTGGAACATTCGACGGGGATATTCGCACCATAAAGCCCGTTGCGGATGGCGCGCATCACGTCATCCTCCATCGTGGTCTGGAAGATCTGGTAATCGGCATTGTGTGCGGCCATGGTGCGCAGGTCGCGGATGCCGCCATGGCGCTGCTGGCTGTCGCGCAACTCCTCATAGCTGTTCTGGAAGAGGTAGAATTCCAGTTCCGTGGCCATCATCGGGTCAAACCCCAAGTCCCGGGCGCGGTTGACCTGCCGGCGCAGGATCGCGCGGGGGGAATGGGGCACAGGTTTATGCGTGTGGTGGTCCAGATGGTCGCAGATCACCAGTGCGGTTGCAGGCAGCCAGGGGATGCGGCGTAGCGTGGACAGGTCCGGCTTCATCACATAATCGCCATATCCCGCCTCCCAGGAGGTGGAGCGATAGCCCTGCACCGTGTTCATCTCCATATCCGTGGCGATGAGGTAGTTGCAGCAATGGGTTTCCTCCCACGCCGTGTCGAGGAAATTCTGCACATGGAACCGCTTGCCGGTCAGTCGCCCCTGCATGTCGACGGCGGCGGCGATCACGGTGTCGATCTCGCCCGATTTCGCGGCGGCGTTCAATTCCTTGAGCGTCATGTTTCCGGGCATGTCCGGCGTCTCCCTTGTCTGTCCCTGTCGGTCTTGTCACGGCTTTGATGCCGCTTGTGGTCTGGCGGTCGCGGGGCACGCCCCCGTTGCGACGCGCAAGGCTAGCGCGGGCCAAAGCCCGACGCCAGCCCCTTCGATGGTCAGCGGATCGGCGGGGCCAGCGGGCGGCGGCGCATTCCCGACAGCGCGTTGAAGGCCACCGCCGCCATCAGGATCGCGCCCCCTGTCAGCGTGCCGGGGCTGGCGGTTTCGCCCATCAGCGCCCAGACCCAGACCGGGGCCAGCATCACCTCCACCATGGTCAAAAGCGTCAGTTCCGCCGCCGGGATCACCTTGCTGCCCAGCGTGTAAAGCATCATCCCCACCGCCAGCAGCCCCGCCCCCATGCCCATGGAAATCGCAATGTCGCGGGGGGGCACGGCCAGCGTGCCGGGCTGCACCGTCAGCACCAGGGCGGCTGCGACCATCGACATGACGCCGCCAAGGGCTATCGCGGGCAGCATGTCATTGAGCTTGCCCCAGCGCAGCGACAGGGTGAAGGCGGCAAAGCCGAAGGCCGACAGAAGTGCTGCCACATTGCCCGCCAGCGCCCCCATCGACAGCCCCTCGCGCACCATCACGAAAATCCCCACGCCGGCCAGCGCGATGGCGACCCATGTCGCGCGGCGCACGCTTTCCCCCAACAGCAAAAACCCGAGCGCCGCCGCGATGAAGGGGGAAACGGCAAACAGGAACACCGCATTGGCGATGGTGGTCACCTGAAAGGCATAGATCGCGCCCGCAAAGGCCGCGACAAGGCCGAAGCCACCCACGACGCCCGGCCAGCCGACCCGGCGCAAGGGGGAAATCAGATCGCCACTGTTGCGCCAGGCGACAAAAGCCAGCAGCACCGGCACCATCCCGGCGGACCGCCAGAACAGGATCGCCCATGTCCCCGCCTCCCCGATCTGGCGGATCACGAGGCCCATGGTCGACCACAGCACCGCCGCCGTCACCACCAGCACCACACCCAAGCCATATGCCATCGCCACCCCTCCGGTCGGGGGTCAGACTGGCGGGGGGCGGGGGGCGGCGTCTGTTCCGTTCCCGACGCGCAAAGGGCGGTTTATGCCGTCAATAGCCGCGCTTGCAGTCCACCAGATGCAGGAAGGGCTCCCCCGCCTCGCCGCGCCGGATGTTTTCGGCAATCACGCGGGCGGCGGAGTTGGGCCGGGTTTCGGCGGCGATATGGGGGGTGACGGTGACGCGGGGATGCGCCCAGAACGGGTGATCCTGCGGCAGGGGCTCCACCCGGAAGGTGTCGAGGGTGGCATGGCCGATGCGGCCCGCCTCCAGCGCCGCCAGCAAGGCAGCATCGTCGATCAGGGCCCCGCGCCCGGGGTTCAGGATCGAGGCTCCTTCGGGCAGCAGGGCAAGGCGGCGCGCGTCGAGGATGTTTTCCGTCTCGGGCGTCTTGGGCAGCAGCAGGACGACGATCTGCGCCGCCGCCAGCACACGGACAAGACCCTCGTCGCCATGATCGGTGGCGATGCCGGGAATGGTTTTCGGGCTGCGGCTCCACCCCGTCACCGGAAAGCCAAGCCCGGTCAGCGCCCGCGCGCAGGCCTGCCCCAATTCCCCCAGCCCCAACATGGCAACCGGGCGTTCGGCGGCGATCGGCGGGCAGGTCGGATCCCAGATGCGGGACGGGTTGACGATATGGCGGTCCATCCCGAGGTGGTGGCGCAGCACATGGCCGGTCACCCATTCCATCATTCCGGCGGTCAGCGCCGGATCGACCATCCGGCACAGGGGTTGGGTCAGGGTGGCGTTGCCGACGATATTCTCCACCCCCGCCCAGAGGTTCAGCACGGCCTTTGCCCGCGTGAAGGGCGTGAAATCGGTGATCTCGCCGCCCGGGGCAAAGACGATGTAATCGACCGAAGCCGGGTCGGCGGGGCGGTCTGGCGTCACGCTGGCCGCAATTCCGGTCTCGGCGAGGGCGGCCCGCAGCGGTGCCTCATAGCCCGGCCAGCGCGCGGCCCCGGCAGCGAAATAGATCCGTGTCATGGCAGTCCTTTCGATCTTCGTCGGGACTGTCTCGCATCCGCGGACCCGCGCATCAAGCCTTCCGGCTTTCGTCGCCATGGGCGGCGAGAAGGCGCGTCAGGGCCGATGGGCGTTAGCGCGGCCGGTGGACATGCGCGCTCTGCACGATGCCGAAGGCGACCAGCAGCACCATCATGGACGACCCGCCATAGCTGACCAGCGGCAAGGGCACCCCCACGACCGGCGCCAACCCCATCACCATCAACATGTTGACCGCGAAGTAGAAAAAGAAGGTCGCGGCGATCCCCAGCGTCACAAGGCTGGCAAAGCGGTCCTTCTGCTGGAGCGCGGAGGCGATGCAGAAGGCCAGCACCAGCACATAAAGCACCAGCAGGGAAAACCCGCCGACAAAGCCGAATTCCTCGGCCAGCGTGGTGAAGATGAAATCGGTGTGTTTTTCCGGCAGGAAGTTCAGCCGCGACTGCGTGCCCTGCATGAAGCCCCGGCCCGTCCAGCCGCCCGACCCCAGCGCGATCTTGGCCTGGCTGATGTGATAGCCGGCCCCCAGCGGATCCTGGCTCGGGTCAAGGAAGGTGTCGATGCGGCGATACTGGTAATCCTTCAGGATCTGCCAGTCGGTGCCGCGCGACATCAGAACGGTCGCCACCCCGCCGCCCGCCAGCGCACCCACCACCGCGAAATAGAGCCAGTGAACGCCCGCGCAGAACATCAACGCAGCCCCCCCCGCCAGCAGCAGGATCGCGGTGCCGAGGTCGGGCTGGCCCATCACCAGAATGACCGGTAACAGGATCAGCAGCACCGGGATCATCACCCAGAGCGGCCGCGAGGTTTTCTTGATGTCCAGCCAGTCGTAATAGGCCGCCAGCATCATCATCAGCGTGATCTTGGTCAGTTCCGAGGGTTGCAGCCGCAGGGGGCCGATCTCGATCCAGCGTTGCGCGCCCATGCCGACCGAGCCGAAAAACTCGACCCCGATCAGCAGCAGGATCGATAGTGCATAGGCCAGCCCCGCCATGTTGCGCCAGAACCAGATCGGCACCAGCGCCACGGCGAACATCACGATCATGCCCGCGACAAAGCGTTTCATCTGCGGCTCGGCCCAGACGCCCATCCGCCCGCCCGCGACGGAATAGAGCATCAGGAACCCGACCGAGGCGATGGCCGCCAGCAGGATCACCAGCGCCCAGTTCAGATGCAGGATCTTGCGCGCCCCGCTGGGAACGGTCTTGACGCTGTATTCGAGAAAGCTCATCGCCGCGACCCCTCAGGCCCGCGAGGTGCCGGGCGTGCCGGTGTCCGGGTCGCGCAGCGGCAGATTGCGGTGCATCGCGTCGATGCGGTTGCGTTGCGAGGCCGGATAGGCGCTGGCGGGCGGAACCCCGTCATGCAGCGCGCGCAACAGCAGATCACGCCCGATCGGGGCCGCCGCCGTGGACCCGCCGCCGCCATGCTCCACCACCACCGAAACGGCATAGCGGGGCGCATCATGCGGCGCATAGCCCACGAACAGCGCATGGTCGCGCCGGTTCCACGGCAACTGATCGTTGCGGATCACGCCGCGCGCCCGTTCGGCGGCGGAAATGTTGCGCACCTGACTGGTGCCGGTCTTGCCCGCCAGCCGCATGGTCTTTTCCTCGATGCGCGAGGAATAGGCCGTGCCGCGCTGGCTGTTGTTCACTGCGAACATGCCATCCTGCACCGCGCGCAGGATCGAGGGGGTGAGGCCCAGACTTTCGGCTTCCGGCACCGGCATCGCCTTGCCATCGACCATATGGATCAGCCGGGGGCTCACGGCCTTTCCCGTCGCGATCCGCGCGGTCATCACCGCCAGTTGCAGCGGCGAGGTCAGCACATAGCCCTGCCCGATGGAGGCGTTGACCGTGTCCCCGATCCGCCAGTCCTGTTTGTAGCGTTCCTGTTTCCACGCCCGGTTGGGCATCAGCCCCTCGGTGATCGCCGACATCGGAATCTCATGGCGGATGCCAAGCCCCAGCTTGCGGCCCATTTCCGCGATCTTGTCGATGCCGACCTTCAGCGCGATTTCGTAGTAATAGACGTCACAGCTTTCCGCGAGGCTGCGGTCCAGCGCCACCCGCCCATGCCCCCGCCTGCTCCAGCAATGGAAGCGCCGCCCGCCAACCTCGTAATATCCGGGGCAATTGACCGAGGTTGAGGTGGTAATGACCCCCGCCTCCAGCGCCGCAAGGGCTGTGACCATCTTGAAGGTGGAGCCGGGCGGATAGGCGCCCTGCACCGCCTTGTTCGCCAGCGGCCGGTGGTCGTTTTCCATCAGCGCGTTGTAATCGCGATGTGAAATCCCGCGCACAAAGAGGTTGGGGTCGAAGGACGGGGAGGAGGCGATGGCAACCAGATCGCCCGTCTGCACATCCATCACGACGCCTGCCGCACTTTCCTCCCCCAGCCGGGCCTGCGTGTAATTCTGCACATCCGCATCAATGGTCAGCCGGATGTCCGCGCCTGCATCGCCCTCCTGCCGGCCCAGTTCGCGCATGATGCGGCCCAGCACATTGACCTCGACCCGCCGGTTCCCGGCGCGTCCACGCAGATCGCCCTCCATCCAGGTTTCCACCCCGATCTTGCCGATCTGGAATTTCGGGGTTTGCAGCAGGGGGTCGGGCTCTTCCAGCTTGGCGAGGTCATTCTCGCTGACCGGTCCGACATAGCCCACCACATGCGCAAAATCCACGTCGCGCGGATAGCTCCGGCTCAGCCCGAATTCCGGCGTCACACCGGGCAGGGCGGGGGAGTTGATGGCGACCTTCGACACATCTTCCCAACTCAGCCGGTCCGCCACGATGATGGGCAGGGGCGAGCGGCGCTTGGCCTCTTTCAAGGCGCGGTCGTGATCTTCGGGGGAAATGGGCAGAAATTCCCGCAGCTTGTCCAGAACCGCCTCGACGTTCCCGGCATCCTCGCGGCTGATGACGACGCGGTAGTTCTGTTCGTTTCCGGCGATCAGCTTGCCGTTGCGGTCCTGGATCAACCCGCGCGCGGGCGGGATCAGGCGGATGGAAATGCGGTTGTCCTCGGCCAGCAGGCGGAACTCGTCGGCCTGTTCGACCTGCATATGCCGCATGCGCGCGCCCAGCACCGCGACGACGGCCGCCATGGACCCGCCCATGAACAGGCCCCGCCGCGTGATGCGGCGCGCGCTTTCCTCGGTGTCGCGGGCGGATCGTCTCACAGCCGTCTCCCCATGGCATCGACCTCTCCGGCCGAAGGTTTGCGCAGGTTGATCGCGATGCGCAGCGCGCCCACCACCGCCGGATAGCACAGGATCGAGGCGATGGTCTGCACCAGCGCAAAGCCGAGCGCGGGTTGGTCAATGAAAGATACCGCAAAAACCAGCCGGTAGGCCAGCAGCATCGCCAGCATGACACCCGCGATCAGCAGCCATTCGGCGGTAAACCCCAATTCGCGGGTCAGAGCGGAACGCGAGCGCAGGAATTCCGTGGCCAGCACCACAATTGCCGTCCAAAGCCCCGGCGGACGCATCAGGATCAGATCCTCGATCAGCATGATCCCCGCGATCATCAGCACCGGCAGATGGTCGGGGCGCTGCGTCACCCAGGCCAGCATGAGGCACAGCAGAAGGTCCGGCCCCGGCCATTCCCCTGCCTCTCCCCCCAGCGGCAGGAGCCGCAGGAACAGCAGCACCAGCCAGAAGGCGACGAACACGCCGCGATAGAGCCAGATATTGCCGCGCAGCGCCTCAGCCATCGCTGGCGCTCTCGGCGGGTTCGGGATTCTCGCTGTCGATCTCGGGCCCCGCGATGGGGGTGGCGATCAGCCCGCCCGGATCGGTGATCGGCTCGATCTCGTGGCTGCGCAGCACGCGCAGGAACTCCAGCCGCTCGTAATCCGCCGCCAGCCGGATCCGCAGGCGGCGGTCATTGCCCTGCACCACCGATCCCACCAGCAGACCGGCCGGAAACACCCCGCCATCGCCCGAGGTCACCACCTGGTCGCCCGGGCGCACCAGATCGGGCTTTTCCAGAAACTCGATGGGCGGGACAGGGGTGTTGTCGCCCGACAAAAGCCCCTTCTGCCCCGAGGGCTGCACCGTGACCGGGATGCGGCTGTTGCTGTCGGTCAGGAGGATCACCCGCGCCGTGCGGTTGCCCACGCCTGAAATCCGGCCCACCAGCCCGATCCCGTCCATCGTGGCCCAGCCATCGCGGATGCCGTCGCGCGCGCCCACGTTCAGCAGCACCGACTGGCGGAACGGGCTGCCGCTGTCGGCCATCACCACGCCGGTCACATGCGTCAGCTTGGGATCCAGCCGAACCTGATTGAGGTCCATCAACCGCGCGTTCTTCTGTTCCAGTTGCAGCGCCGCCTCGCGCCAGGCCTTCATCTGCTGCAATTCGCGCCGCAATTCCTGGTTCTGCTCATAGAGGTTGGCATAGGACCGGAAGCTTTCGACCATGCCCACGAAGCGTGTAACCGGCACCAGCGCCCATTCGAAACTGGGCACGAATGTATCGACCAGCACGACGCGGAACCGTTCCACCCGGGGGCTGTCGATCCGCCAGACGAGGAACAGAAGCACCAAGAGGGTCACCAGCCCGCCCACCAGAATACGGCGGAGCGGTCGGGCATAATCCTCGGGCGATGTCCGGTTGTTCGCCACCTTGGCCTCTCAGGGTCGGATCGGGCCGGGCCGCAGGGGGCCGGGCGTCAGCTGTCGTAATCTATGACATGCCGAAGCTGTTTTTCATATTCCAGCGCTTTTCCGGTGCCGAGCGCCACACAATTGAGTGACTCATTGGCGACCGAGATCGAAAGCCCGGTCTGTTCGCGCAGCGCGAGGTCGAGATCGCCCAAGAGCGCGCCCCCCCCCGTCAGCATCACGCCCCGGTCCACGATGTCGGCGGCGAGGTCGGGCGGCGTTGCCTCCAGCGCCTGCATCACCGCGTCGCAGATCTGCTGCACCGGTTCGGCCAGCGCCTCGGCCACCTGCGCCTGGTTGATCTCGGTTTCCTTGGGCACCCCGTTCAAGAGGTCACGGCCCCGGATCTGCAAGGCGGCCCCGCGCCCGTCATCGGGCATCCGCGCCGTGCCGATGGTGGTCTTGATCCGTTCAGCGGTGGATTCGCCGATCAAGAGGTTCTGGTGGCGCCGCAGATAGGAAATTATCGCCTCGTCCATGCGGTCGCCGCCCACCCGGACCGACCGGGCATAGACGATGTCGCCAAGGCTCAGGACCGCAACCTCGGTCGTGCCGCCGCCGATGTCCACCACCATGTTGCCGGTGGGGTCGGTGATCGGCATGCCCGCCCCGATGGCCGCCGCGATGGGTTCCGCGATCAGCCCCGCCCGCCGCGCGCCCGCCGACAGCACCGACTGGCGGATCGCGCGTTTTTCCACCGGGGTTGCGCCATGCGGCACACAGACGATGATCTTGGGTTTCGAGAAGGTCGTGCGTTTGTGGACCTTGCGGATGAAATGCTTGATCATCTCCTCGGCCACGTCGAAATCGGCGATCACCCCGTCGCGCATGGGCCGGATCGCCTCGATGCTGCCGGGCGTGCGGCCCAGCATCAGCTTGGCATCCTCGCCTACGGCCAGCACCTGCTTCTTGCCGTCCTTGACGTGATAGGCCACGACCGAAGGCTCGTTCAGCACGATGCCCTTGCCGCGCACATAGACCAGCGTGTTTGCCGTGCCGAGGTCGATGGCCATGTCCGACGAAAAAAGACCGGAAAGAAATCTCATGCGAGGGCGATCCTCTTGGCTGGGCAAAGGGCGGCGCACCGTTGAGTCGGTGCAGGCGCACCCTATACGGCGCGCCGCGCACAAGGGGAAGTGCCCCGGCCCCGGCCAATGCGCGCCAATCAGCCGAAACACCGGGGCCGCGAAGGCTGAATAGTCGCGCAAGTGAAAGCACAGGCTTCACGGATGGCAAAACGGGCGACCCGGAAGCCGCCCGATGTTCGAAATCCACAAATTTGCACGGGTGGTGAAAATTCCGTCAGACCCGATCCTTGTAGCTCACCGTCTTGGTGTCATAGCCGACTTCGGCCTTCTTCTTGCGCTCGATCAGGCGGTTGAGCGCATTGACATAGGCCTTGACGCTGGCCACCACCGTATCGGTATCGGCGGATTGGCCGGTGGCAATCCGGCCCTCTTCCTCGATCCGGACCGAGACGGTGGCCTGCGCATCCGTGCCTTCGGTCACCGCATGGACCTGATAGAGCTGCAGCCGCGCGCCATGCGGATAGAGCATCTTGACCGCGTTGAAGGCCGCATCCACCGGACCGTCGCCCGTGGCGTCGATGGCATGGTCCTGCCCGTCGATGGAAAGGGTCAGTTCCGCCTCCTGCGGGCCTTCGGTGCCGCAGACGACCCGCAGGCGCCTGACCTGCAAGGTGTCATGCGCCTCGCTGGTGTCCGAGTCCTGCACCAGCGCCAAGAGGTCATCGTCGAACACCTCCTTCTTGCGGTCGGCCAGCGCCTTGAACCGCACAAACAGGTCATTGAGCTGGTTGTCGGCCAGATCGACGCCCAGATCCTTCATCTTGGCGCGCAGCGCGGCACGGCCCGAATGTTTCCCCAGCGGCAGCGAGGTTCCGGCGAGCCCGATATCCTCGGGGCGCATGATCTCGAAGGTTTCCGCGTTTTTCAGCATCCCGTCCTGATGGATGCCGGATTCGTGGGCAAAGGCGTTCTTGCCGACGATGGCCTTGTTGAACTGCACCGCAAAGCCCGAGACGGTAGAGACGCGGCGCGAGATATGCATGATCTTGCGGGTGTCGATCTGCGTGCGGTAGGGCATGATGTCATTGCGCACCTTGAGCGCCATCACGACCTCCTCCAGCGCGGTATTGCCCGCACGTTCGCCCAGGCCATTGATCGTGCATTCGATCTGGCGTGCGCCTGCCTCGACGGCAGCGAGGGAGTTGGCCGTGGCCATGCCCAGATCGTTGTGGCAATGGGTTGCGAAGGTGATCGTATCAGCGCCCGGCACGCGGTCGAGCAGCATGCGGATCAGATCCGCACTTTCGCGCGGCGCGGTGTAGCCCACGGTATCGGGAATGTTGATTGTCGTGGCACCCGCCTTGATCGCGATTTCCACCACACGGCACAGATAGTCATGCTCGGTGCGCGTGGCATCCATCGGGGACCATTGCACATTGTCGCAGAGGTTGCGGGCATGGGTCACGGTGTCATGGATCCGCTCGGCCATCTCGTCCATGGTCAGGTTGGGAATGGCCCGGTGCAGCGGCGAGGTGCCGATGAAGGTGTGGATGCGCGGGCTTTTCGCGTGGCGCACCGCCTCCCAGCAGCGGTCGATATCCTTGTAATTGGCGCGGCTGAGGCCGCAGATCGTGGCCTGTTTCGCGCGTTTGGAAATCTCGGAGACGGCGGCGAAATCGCCTTCGGAGGCGATGGGAAAGCCCGCCTCGATGATGTCCACGCCCATCTCGTCCAGCAGATCGGCGATTTCGAGCTTTTCGTCATGGGTCATGGTGGCGCCGGGCGATTGTTCGCCGTCGCGCAGGGTGGTGTCGAAAATCAGGACGCGGGGTTGCGTTGTCTGGTCGGTCATGTCCGGGGTCTCTTTCCTGGTCCGTTAGCCTTGGCGTTTTTCCGGGCGCTGGTCACCTCCGAGCGGTCGCACCCGAGGGCACGCTCAGAGGCGGCTAAGGAGAAGCAGGCCACGGGGGGCCGGGGCGCGCAGCAGCGCGCAGGAATGGATATGGCGGTCCCGTGTCATGGCATCGTTTATACGCGCGGATTTCCGGAAGGGAAGCGGAAATTCACAAGACGGTCGGCAGGTGCGGGTGGCGGGCGGCAGGGGCATCGAGCCTCCGCCGCCCGCCCTGCCGGGAACCGGGGCGGCCGGGGTGCCCCTTGCGCACCCCGGGGCCAGCCGCGCGCGGGGGATGCCTCCGGCGGAGGTATTTTGGCCAAGATGAAAGGGGGTGGTGAAATGGACAGCCGGGCCGCGCGTCCTAGGTCGCTGCGGACAGGTGGGGCAGGGCAACAGGAGGCGCCTATGGGGCGGGCGGTGGTGATCGGGGCATCGGGCGGGATCGGCGCGGCACTGGCGCAGGCGCTGGAGGCGCGGGGGGATGCGGTCTTGCGGCTGTCGCGACGGGGGGACGGGCTGGACCTCACCGATCCGGTGTCCGTCGCGGCGCATCTGGGGCGGATCGAGGAGCCGGTCGATCTGGCCTTCATCGCGACCGGGGCGCTGGAGATCGATGGTGTGGAGCCGGAAAAGACGCTGCGCGCGCTGGACCCGGAGGCGATGCTGGCGCAGTTCAGGCTCAATGCGATCGGTCCGGTTCTGGCGCTGCGCCATCTGCTGCCGCATCTGCCACGCGACCGGGTGGCGCGGGTGGGGATCCTCTCGGCGCGGGTCGGGTCCATCGGGGACAACCGGCTGGGGGGCTGGTATTCCTATCGGGCGGCCAAGGCGGCGCTGAACCAGTTGATCCGCACGGCGGCGGTGGAGGTGGCGCGGACGCATCCGAAGGCGGTGGTGGGTTTGCTGCATCCCGGCACGGTGGCGACCTCCTTCACCGCGAAATACCTTGGCCGGCACCCGGCGATTGCGCCCGGGATGGCAGCGGCGGACCTGATCGGCGTGCTGGAGCGGCTTGACGCCTCAGACAGTGGCTCCTTCCATGACCGGACCGGTGAGGTGGTGCCATGGTGACGCGGCTCATCCTCGTTCTGGGGGACCAGTTGAGCGACGCCGTGGCCGCGCTGCGGGCGGCAGACCGCGCGGGCGATGTGGTGGTGATGGCCGAGGTAATGGAAGAAGGCAGCCATGTCCCGCATCACCCACAGAAGATCGTGCTGATCCTGGCGGCGATGCGGCATTTCGCCGAGAAGTTGCGCGCCGGCGGCTGGCAGGTCGCCTATTCGCGGCTCGACCACACGGAGAACAGCCAGTCCATCGCGGGGGAGGTGCTGCGCCGCGCGGCAGAGACGGGGGCAAGCGAGGTCATAGCCACACAGCCCGGTGACTGGCGGCTGAGTGCAGCACTCGAGGCGCTGCCCCTGACCCTGCGGATGCTGCCCGATGACCGCTTCCTGTGCAGCCCTGCCGATTTCGCCGCCTGGGCAGAGGGGCGCAAGCAGTTGCGGATGGAATGGTTCTACCGCGAGATGCGGCGGCGCACCGGCCTGCTGATGGAGGGCGACAAGCCTGCGGGCGGCAAGTGGAACTTTGACCATGACAACCGCAAGCCCGCCGCCGCTGACCTTTTCCGCAAGCCCGCCCCCCGCTTTGCCCCCGATGCGGTGACGGAGGAGGTGCTGGCGCTGGTCGAGGCGCGGTTCGGCAGCCATTTCGGGCAACTCCGGCCCTTCGGCTGGGCGGTGGACCGCGCGGGGGCGCTGGCAGCGCTGGACCATTTCATTGCCCATTCCCTGCCGAATTTCGGCACCTATCAGGATGCGATGCTGGCGGGGGATCCGGTTCTGCATCACTCGCTCCTCTCGCCCTACATCAACGTCGGCCTGCTCGACCCGCGCGAAGTCTGCGACCGGGCAGAGGCGGAATGGCGGGCGGGGCGTGCGCCGCTGAATTCCGTCGAAGGCTTCATCCGCCAGATCATCGGCTGGCGCGAATATGTGCGGGGCATCTGGGCGATGGAGGGGCCGGATTACATGGAGCGCAATGCGCTGGGCCATGACCGCGCGCTGCCCCCGCTTTATTGGGGGGCACCGACCCGGATGCGCTGCCTCGCCGAGGCGGTGGGCCAGACCCGCGAAATGGCCTATGCCCATCACATCCAGCGGCTGATGGTGACGGGGAATTTCGCGCTGCTGGCCGGGGTTGATCCGGGCGCTGTGCATGAATGGTATCTGTCGGTCTATGCCGATGCCTTCGAATGGGTGGAGGCGCCCAACACGATCGGGATGAGCCAGTTTGCGGATGGGGGTCTGCTGGGGTCGAAACCCTATGTCTCTTCGGGTGCCTATATCGACCGGATGTCGGATTACTGCGGCTCTTGTGCCTATGATGTGCGGGTGAAGGCGGGGGCGGGGGCCTGCCCGTTCAACCTGCTTTACTGGCATTTCCTGATCCGGCACCGGGACCGGTTCGAGGGCAATCCGCGCATGGCGCAGATGTATCGCACCTGGGACCGCATGGCGCAGGACCACCGGACGGCGGTGCTGGCGGGGGCTGAGGCGTTTCTGGCGCGTCTCGAAGCGGGCGAGCCGGTCTGAGGCAGCCACTCCAGAGGCCGTATCGCGCGCGATCACCGGCAACGCGCTGCCAGACCGGGCGCGCCCTTGCAGATCGCGCCGCTGTCTTGGGCCGATGCGACAGGCCGAAAGTGTGAAGCGGGCCACATGCAATGCTCAGGCCAAAAGACGCGGCCTTGCGCCGCCACGGAACGGACCCACAGGGCCACCGCCAGCCCTGCACGCTCGCCCCTTCATCTTGGCCGAAATACCTTCGGGGGTGAATTGGCCCAGGGGGCCAAGAGGGGGCAGACAGCCCCCTTTCCCCGCCCTCCACAGGTGCCCAACGGAGGAGCAGCGCCCCCGGACAGCGCCGCGTCAGCCGACGATGGTCGCCTCGGTGGCCGCGCGCAACTCGGCTTCGGTCACGCCCTCGGCGCATTCGACGATGCGCAATCCGCCCGGGGCGACATCCAGCACACCAAGATTGGTGATGATGCGGTCCACCACCGCCTTGCCGGTCAGCGGCAGCGTGCAGGCTTTCAGAACCTTGGATTCGCCATGCTTCGATGTATGGTCCATCACCACCACCACGCGGCCCACCCCGGCCACAAGGTCCATCGCGCCCCCCATGCCCTTCACCAGCTTGCCGGGGATCATCCAGTTCGCCAGATCGCCGTTTTCGGCCACTTCCATCGCGCCGAGGATCGCCATGGCGATCTTGCCGCCCCGGATCATTGCGAAACTTTGCGCGGAATCGAAATAGGCAGTCTGCGGCAGTTCGGTGATCGTTTGCTTGCCCGCATTGATGAGGTCGGCATCCTCCTCGCCCTCGAACGGAAACGGCCCCATGCCCAGCATGCCGTTTTCCGATTGCAGCGTTACGGTGATGCCTTCGGGGATATGGTTCGACACCAGCGTCGGGATGCCGATGCCGAGGTTCACATACCAGCCGTCCTGCAGTTCCTGTGCGGCGCGCGCCGCCATCTGGTTGCGGTCCCAGCCCTTTGTTTCCATGGCCATCACACGGCCTCCTTCTTGCGCACGGTGCGCTGTTCGATGCGTTTCTCGTGGTCGCCCTGGATCAGGCGATGCACATAGATGCCGGGCAGGTGGATCGTGTCGGGGTCGAGCGATCCCAGCGGCACGATCTCCTCCACCTCCACCACACAGACCTTGCCGCAGGTGGCGGCGGGCGGGTTGAAGTTGCGCGCGGTCTTGCGGAACACGAGGTTGCCCGACGGGTCCGCCTTCCACGCCTTGACGATGGAGAGGTCGGCCACGATGCCGCGCTCCATGATGTAGGCCTGCCCGTCGAAACTCATCACCGGCTTGCCTTCGGCGATCACCGTGCCGACCCCGGTCTTGGTGTAGAAGCCGGGAATGCCCGCGCCGCCCGCCCGCATCCGTTCGGCCAGCGTGCCTTGCGGGTTGAACTCCAGCTCCAGCTCGCCTGCAAGATACTGGCGCATGAATTCCGCGTTCTCGCCGACATAGGAGGAGATCATCTTCTTGACCTGCCGGGTTTCCAGCAGCACGCCCAGCCCGAACCCGTCCACGCCCGCATTGTTCGAGGCGACCGTCAGGTCTTTGGTGCCCGCATCGCGGATCGCCGCGATCAGGAGTTCGGGGATGCCGCAAAGCCCGAAGCCCCCGGCCGCAATCGTCATCCCGTCGAACAGCACACCGTCCAGTGCCGCCGCCGCATCCGGATAGACCTTCTTCATCGCATCCTCCCCGCATTTTCACCGCCCGACTATTGGCCGAGCGGCTCGGGCCTGTCAATCGCCGCGCCGCAGCATGGGCCTGTCAGCGTTCCGCGCGGATCACCTCGCGGTCGGCGGCGATCAGCAGAAGCTGCCCGTCCCGGTCGATGTCGAAACGGTCCACCGCCGACAGCGCCTCCAGAAAGGCGGCTTCCAGCGCCATGCGGTCGGGCGGGCAGGCCATGCGCGTCACCGCCGCCGGGCCCGCGCGCAGGCCCTCGCCATCCAGGACCAGCGCCGCGCTGAACCGGTTGCAGCCGCTGTTCCCCGCGATGGTGCCCCGTTCGACGGTGAAATCGGGGGGCTCCTGCCCCGCAAGCGCGTGATCGGCCAGCGCCGACACGCGCCAGCCGCCCTGCAACAGAAGCATCGGATCGCCTGCACAGCCCGTCAGGCTGCCTGCTCCGGTGTCGGCCCCCATGACCGCCTCGGCGGCAAAGGGATAGGGCATGCCGGACATGCTGTCAGCGCAGGGGCCTGCAGACAGGGTGAGCGCAAGCCCGGGCAGCGTCCAGCGCAGGTGGCCCGGGCGGGCATCGGGATCGGGCAGGGGGGTGGCGGTCAGGGTCAGGCCGCTTTCGGTGGACAGGGCTGCACCATCCGCATCCAGCCGCAGCACCCAGCCGGGTTCGTTGCCCCGCGCGGTCAGGTCCGTGTCGGGGGGCAGCGACAGGCCCTGACAGGCGGGCATCTCCTGCCCCTGCCAGCGGATCGTCGCGGCGTCGCCCTTGGTCCAGACCTCTGTTCCGCCTGCCGCATCGGCGAATCGCGCGCCCGAGGCGGCGATCTGTTGCGGCAGGCGCAGGGCCTCTGTCCCGAGGCTCAAAATGGCGTCCGCACCCTCGAACCCAAGCCCGAAGATTCGGTCGCCGCAGATCAGCCAGCTTTGGAACGGCTGCGCGAACGAGGGGCGCAGGCCCACTGGTCCAAGCGCCGTATCCGCCTTTCCCGCCGCAACCGCGATGGCCTCCGATTGCCAGATCGACCGTCCCTCCGCGAAAATCGCCGCGCGCAGCACCAGCGGCCCTTCGGGCGCGTCGAGGCTGAAATCGAGCGGCACCTGCCGGCCCTCCGTAGGGGCGGCATGGGTTGCAATCTCCCCCTCCGCGCCGGTGATCTCGATGCGCCATTCGGCCCCCTCGGGCAGGGCGATGCGTTCGCGATAGGTCAGGCTGCCCGACAGCATGCGCGCCTCGGCCATTGTCAGGGCGGGGCCAACCAGCGCGCAAAGAAGGCTGGCAGCGAAAAGCGGGGGGCGGAACATGGTGAGGCCTCTCGGTCTGGATCGGTCGGCCCATTCTCTGCCGTCCCGAACGTCCCTTCAAGGGCCGGGCCTTGCGGATTTCACCCTCGCACTCTGCCCTTGGATGTGGCAAGAAATCCCTCGTGCGGGCGTGGCGAAACCGGTAGACGCAGCAGACTTTGACGATTGGAGTGCCCGGATTGGGGAAACCCCCGGTGCAGAACCGCTCAAATTCGGGGAAAGCTCTGGGCACTCAAGCCCGTGCCGATCCCGAGCCAAGCCCGCCCGAAAGGGTGTGGAAGGTGTAGAGACTAGACGGGCGGCGCCTACCGCAAGCCCCCCAGCAGGGGCGGGCCATGGCGAAGGGATAGTCCAGACCACGAACGCCCCGGCCCGGGGGCGGCGGCGAAAGCCGAAGTGGTATGAAAATCTGTTTTCCGTAAGGAAGTGCGGGTTCGAGTCCCGCCGTCCGCACCAGACCCCCGGACGCTCTGACGCCCATGCCCCGGGGGGGTGGACGCCCGATCGTCGCAGGGCGGGGCGCAGACGGCTTTCCATTGCCGGGGCCGCCCGCAGGCTGGCGGTTTTGTGTCTGCCGCGGATGCCTGCCGCCCTTGGCTGTTTCCCGCGCAGACCGGGCTCTTTGCGGCGCTCCGGACGGGTCGCGCCTTGGCAAGCCGCAAGCTTGGCCTTACCTAAAGGGGGATGTTTCTGAAAGTGGACCGCATGCTCCGTCTCCGTCTTTTCCCTGTCTGTGCTGTGCTCCTGGTCGCGATGGGCGGCCCCGCGCTGGCCGAGAGCGGCAAGACCGTGCCCCAGACCCATGCCGGCGAATCGCACCGGATCACGGTCCCGGCGCTGTCGGATGCGTTGCATATCGGCGAGGTGATCGAAGTGATGCGCCTCGAAGGGCTGGATTATGGCCGCCAGATGGAAAGCGAGCTGTTTCCGGGTGTCGGCGGGGCCGACTGGCGGCGGATCGTTGCGTTGATCTATGACGCGCAGACGATGCGGCGGCGGTTCGACGCCACGCTTGAGGCGGAACTGGGCGCGGACGAGGCGACGAAGGCCGCGACGATGGCCTTTTTCGACTCCGAGCGCGGGCGCCGGATCCTCGGGCTGGAGGTGGAGGCGCGCCGGTCGCTGCTCGATTCGGCGGTGGAGGATGCCGCCCGGCTCCGGGTCGAGGAGATGGAGGCCAGGAACGACGCGCGGCTTGACCTCCTGCGCCGTTTTGCCGAGGCGAATGACCTGATCGAAAGCAATGTGCTGGGCGCGCTCAACGCCAATCTCGCCTTCTTTCAGGGCATGGCAGAGGTTGGCGGACTCAGCGAGGAAATGACCGAGGACCAGATGCTGCGCGATGTCTGGGCGCAGGAGGATGACATCCGGCAGGAAACCGAGGACTGGCTCTATCCCTATCTGGCGCTGTCCTACGGTCCGCTGGGGGATGAGGATCTGGAGGATTATCTGGCGTTCTCGCAGACACCCGCCGGGCAGAGGTTGAATGTCGCACTTTTCGCGGCTTTCGATTCGGTGTTCACGGCCATTTCGCGCGATCTGGGCCGGGCAGCGGCGCGGCAGATGATGGGCAAGGACATCTGACCTGCCCATGTGCCCGGATGTGACCGGACTGGCCGTCCGACGGCCTTGACAGGCGGCGGCGATTCCCCGATAAGCGCGCATCCTGGCGGCCCTTTCGGGGGTGGCCCGGGTTTATATTGATCTCGTCCCGCAATGGGGCGCGCTGTCCGAGGCGGGCTTGTCCCGAAACACCGCAAGGGGCCACAGGACGCGGGTAACGCAAAAGGAAAGACCCATGTTCGCGGTCCTCAAGACAGGCGGCAAGCAATACAAGGTGCAGGCGGGCGACGTGCTGCGCGTGGAAAAGCTTGCGGCCGAAGCTGGTGAAAAAATCCAGTTCAACGATATTCTGATGGTGGGCGGCGATACGCTGACCGTCGGGTCGCCGCTGGTGGCCGGGGCCGCCGTTCAGGCCGAGGTGATCGCCCAGATCAAGGGCGAGAAGGTGATCCACTACGTCAAGCGCCGCCGCAAGCACAGCTCGCAGCGCACCAAGGGCCACCGCCAGCACCTGACGCTGCTGCGCGTGACCGATGTGCTGGCAACCGGTGCGGATGCCTCCGGCGTTGCCGTCGCGACCGGCACCGCCGATGCGCGCCGTGCGGCCCATGAAACCGGGGTGGCACCGAAAGCTGCCGAAGCCCCCGCGAAACCCAAGCGTGCCGCCAAGGCCGCTGCGTCCGAGGAGTAATCCCCCATGGCACACAAGAAAGCAGGCGGTTCATCCCGCAACGGTCGCGACTCGGCCGGTCGCCGTCTTGGCGTCAAGCTCTATGGCGGGCAGGTTGCCATCCCGGGCAATATCATCGTTCGCCAGCGTGGCACGCGGATGTTTCCGGGTGACGGCGTCGGCATGGGCCGGGATCACACGATCTTTGCCACCGTCGAGGGCCGCGTGACCTTCAAGACCGGCCTCAAGGGTCGCACCTTCATTTCGGTCCTCCCCGCCGTGGAGGCCGCCGAGTAAGCCGAACCGTTACAGAAAGACTGTAGCAGGGGGATCGGCCGAAAGGCCGGTCCCTTTCCCGTTTCCCCGGGGGCCTGGCGTGACATCCGCAAGGGGTTGGCGCCATGTCTGTGCCATTTTCGGATGCCAGTTTCCGGCGATCGGCGGCGGCGGGGCGGGCTGCACAAGGGGGGGCTGCGGGGGGCACAGGGGATGTCGCGGGCGCGGCACGACGAATTGAACGGTGGGCGGATTGCGATCTGCCCGGCAATGCCCATGTCGGACGGGGAATGGCCCGGCCGGTTCGGGCAAATCAACCGGGGAAACCCGGCATGCGCTTCGGAGGAGGGGCCATGACGCTTCACATGATCGACCAGAAACCGGCAATCCCGGCGGGCAGGCTGCTGCTCCGTCCGGTGCGGAAATCCGATGCCGGGCTTTTCGCGCTTTACGCGGGCGATGCGCGGGTGGCAAAGGCCACCCGGTCCATCCCGCATCCCCTGCCCCCCGGCGCGGCCGAGGCGTTTGTCGCGCGGGCCATGGCACCGGGCGGGGTCGAGGATGTCTGGGTCATGGACGGGACAGGGCATGGCCTTCCGGAAGTTCTGGGGGTGATCTCGCTCAAGCCGATGGATCGCGGGCAGTCGGAAATCGGCTACTGGGTGGCCCCGGCCTTCTGGAACACCGGCTATGCCTCCGAGGCGCTGCGGGCGCTGTTGCAGGCCAATCCTCTGGAAAACTGTGCGATCTTCGCCGAGGTGTTCCAGGACAATCCCGGGTCGGCCCGGGTGCTGACGAATTGCGGCTTCGACTATCTGGGGGATGCGGAAACCTTCAGCGTGGCGCGCAATGCCCGCGTGCCGACCTGGACCTATATCCGCAAGCTGGGCAAGGGCTGAGGTGTCGGACGGGGGGGGGGGGGGCCCCCCCCCCACGGCCCGCCCCTTCCGGGGCCGGACCTTCCCCCCGAAGGTATTTTTGCCAAGATGAAAGGGGGATCGGGGGGTTTGCACTGCTTTCCCCTGATTTGCGCATTGAGCGCGACCTGCACCTTGGGATAAGAGGCGGGCGACAGGAGACGGGCGGCGCGGCAGCGTTCCCGCCCGTGAAAAGGAAGCCTTTGCCATGAAATTCCTCGACCTTGCGAAAGTCTATATCCGGTCGGGCGGCGGCGGGTCGGGCTGCGTGTCCTTCCGGCGCGAGAAGTTCATCGAATTCGGCGGGCCGGACGGGGGCGATGGCGGCAATGGCGGATCGGTCTGGGTGGAGGCGGTCGACGGGCTGAACACGCTGATCGATTTCCGCTATCAGCAGCATTTCTTTGCGAAATCCGGCCAGCCCGGAATGGGCAGCCAGCGCACCGGCAAGACCGGGGATGACATCGTGCTGCGGGTGCCGGTCGGCACGGAAGTGCTGGACGAGGACGAGGAAACCGTGATCGCCGATCTGGTCACGGTGGGTCAGCGGGTGCAGCTTGCCAAGGGCGGCAATGGCGGCTGGGGCAACCTGCGGTTCAAATCCTCGACCAACCGTGCCCCGGCGCGGGCCAATCCGGGGCAGGAAGGCGTGGAGCGCACGATCTGGCTGCGGCTGAAGCTGATTGCCGATGCCGGGCTGGTGGGATTGCCCAATGCGGGGAAATCGACCTTTCTGGCCTCGGTGTCCAATGCGCGGCCCAAGATCGCCGATTATCCTTTCACGACGCTGGTGCCCAATCTGGGTGTGGTCGGCATTGACGAGCAGGAATTCGTCATGGCCGATATTCCGGGGCTGATCGAAGGCGCGTCCGAGGGGCGCGGGCTCGGCACGCAGTTTCTGGCGCATGTGGAACGCTGTTCGGTGCTGCTGCATCTGGTGGATGGCACCTCCTCGACCATCACCAGGGACTACCGGACCATCGTGGCCGAGCTGGAAGCCTATGCCGAGACGCTGGGCGACAAGGCGCGTGTCACGGCCCTGACCAAGGCGGATGCGCTGGATGCCAAGACCCTGTCCACGCGCAAGCGGGCGCTGGAAAAGGCCGTGGGCGGGCCGGTGCATGTGATTTCCGGCGTGTCGCGGCAGGGGCTTGCCGAGGTGTTGCGCGCCCTTCATGCCGAGATCGTGGCGGATCGTGTGGCGGATGCGACCGGGGATGACGGTCCATGGCAGCCCTGACCTCCGTTTCCGCGCCTGACATCCGGCTTGCGAAACGGCTGGTGGTGAAGATCGGATCGGCGCTGCTGGTGGATCAGGCGACGGGTCTGCGCACGGGCTGGCTCTCGGCACTGGCGCTGGATGTGGCCGAGGCCAAGGCGCGCGGGGCGGATGTGGTGCTGGTGTCCTCGGGCTCCATCGCGCTGGGGCGCAAGGTGCTGGGGCTGCCCGCAGGGGCGCTGGCGCTGGAGCAGAGTCAGGCGGCGGCGGCGGTGGGGCAGATCCGGCTGGCGCGCGCCTATGAGGAGGTGCTGGCCCCGCATGGCATCACCACCGCGCAGGTTCTGGTGACGCTGGAAGATACCGACGACCGGCGCCGCTACCTCAATTCCCGCGCCACGATGGAGACGCTGCTGGGTCTTGGCGTGGTGCCCATCGTGAACGAGAATGACACGGTGGCGACCGACGAGATCCGGTTCGGCGACAATGACCGGCTTGCGGCGCAGATCGCCGTGACGGTGGGGGCGGACCAGTTGATCCTCTTGTCGGATGTGGACGGGTTCTATTCCGCCAATCCGAAGGAGGATCCCACGGCCACGCGGTTCGACTTGATCGCGGCAATCACCCCGGACATCGAGGCAATGGCGGGGGATCCGGTGTCGGGACTGTCCAAGGGCGGCATGAAAACCAAGGTGATGGCCGCGCGCACGGCCATGGCGGGGGGCTGCGCCATGGCGGTGATGGAAGGCTCGGTCAGCCGTCCGCTGTCGGCGCTGGCCAATGGGGCCGCGCGGACATGGTTCGTGCCGCAGGCCGACCCGCAACTGGCCCGCAAACGCTGGATCAACGCGATGAAGCCACGCGGCGAGGTGCGGGTGGATGCCGGGGCCATGACGGCGCTCGGTCAGGGAAAATCGCTGTTGCCCGCCGGAGTTACGGCCGTTTCGGGCAATTTCGGGCGGGGCGAGCCGGTCACGATCCTCGGACCCGACGGGGCGGCCCTCGGCAAGGGGCTGATGCGCTATACCAGCACCGAGGCGCGCGCCATTGCCGGGCACCGGTCGGGAGAGATCGAGGCGATCCTCGGCTATGTGGGTCGCGCCGCGCTGATCCATCGCGATGACATGGTGGTCTAGGGTCTGATCCCGTAGCGGGTCATCTTGTCGGACAGCGTGCGGCGCGGCAGGCCGAGGTCCAGTGCCGCCCGCTCGGTCTGTCCGCGCGCGCGGTCGAGTGCTGCGCGGATCTCGCGCGCCTCATACTCCGCCACCCGGTCGGCCAGCGTCGGCGCCTCCGGCAAGGCGAGCGCCACCTCCAGCCCAAGCGCGTGGCGTTCGGCGGCAAGGCGCAACTCGCGCACATTGCCGGGCCAGTCATGGCGCATCAGGTCGCGGCGCAGCGTGAAATCCGGCGGGCGGGGATCGCGACCATAGCGGCGGGCGGCCAGCATCGCATAATGGGCAAAGAGGAGTGGAATGTCCGTTCCGAGGCTGCGCAGCGGCGGCAGGGTGATGTCGGCCCCGGCAAGACGAAAATAGAGATCGGTGCGAAAGCTGCCCTCGTCGATGCGGCGGCGCAGATCGGATTTCGCGGTGGCGATGATGCGCAGGTCAAGCGGGCGCAGCCGGTTTTCGCCCAGTCGCTCGATCGAGCGTTCCTGAAGTGCGCGCAGCAGTTTGGCCTGCAAGGGTAGAGCCATCGCCTCCACCTCGTCGAGCATCAGCGTGCCGCCGGTCGCGGCCTCCAGCTTGCCCGCGCGGTCCTGCGCGCCGGGAAAGGCACCTGCCGCATGGCCGAACATCTCGATCTCGAAAAGCTGTTCGGGCAGGGCGGCACAGTTCAGCGCCACGAAAGGGCCGCGCCCGCGGGGGCCTGCCGCATGCAGCGCGCGGGCGGCCAGTTCCTTGCCGGTGCCGGTTTCCCCGGTCAGCAGAACATCGACCTCCAGCGGGGCCAGCGCCGCGATCCGGTCGCGCAGGCTGGCCATGGCGGGGCTGTCGCCCAGAAGCGCCGCGACGCCGGGGAGTTGCGCCGCTTGCAGGCGCGCGAGTTCGATACGGGTGGCCCGGGCACGGGTGGCACGCCCCAGAACACCCAGAAGATGATCGGAATCGTAAGGTTTTTCGAGAAAATCCTCGGCCCCGGACTGGATGGCTCGCACCGCATGGGCAATATCGCCATGACCCGTAATCAGAATGACGGGAATGTCCCAGCCCTTTGCCCCGATGGCGTCGAGCAGGGCGAAGCCGTCCATTCCCGGCATCCGCAGGTCGGTGACCAGGGCATCGGGCAGCACCGCCCCGGCACGTTCCAGCGCGACATCGGCCCGCTGGAAGGCGGTGGCGTGAAACCCCCCCGCCTCCACCAGATCGGCAAGAGCGGCCAGATGGTCGGCATCGTCATCGACCACAAAGATGCGGGCGGTCATTCGGCGGCTTCCCGGGCGGGCACATGGGCGGCGGGCAGGGTGACGGTGACGGTCGTGCCTGCGCCGGGGGGTGAGGCGATGTCGAGCCGCCCGCCGAATTCCGCGACCAGCGCCTGCGAAATGGCCAGACCAAGGCCCAGCCCCTCGGCCCCGGTCTTGGTGGAAAAGAAGGGTTCGGTGACGCGGGCCAGATCTTCCGGGGCGATGCCGGAGCCGTTGTCGGCTACCACGATCTGCAGGTCGGGGCCGCAGGCATCCGCGACAAGGCGCACATGGCCGCCCTCTCGCCCCTCCACCGCGTCCAGTGCATTGAGGATCAGGTTGACCAGCACCTGTTCCATCCGCACCGCCCCCGCGCGGCAGATCAGCGGGTCCGGCATGGCGGCGGTTTCCGGCATCACGCCGACGGCGCGGGCGCGCGGGTCGGTCAGGTCCAGCGCGTTCTGCACCACGGCGCGCAGGTCGATCAGCGCCAGTTCCCCCTGTTCGCGGCGGCTGAAGGATTTCAGGTGCTTGACCGTGCGCTGCATCCGCCGCACGAGGCCGCGCACGGTGCTGATGCGCGCGCGGCTGCGTTCCTCGGTTTTCGGCAGGGTCAGTTCGGCGGCCCCGAGTGTCGCCTCCATCGCGGCGAGCGGCTGGCTGATTTCATGCACGATGGCCGCCGACATGCGCCCGAGGGCCGCCATCTTCTCGGAATGGATCAGCCCTTCCTGCGCGGCCCGCAGATCGGCCTCGGTCTGGCGGCGGGCCTGCACCTCGCGCGCAAGCTCGGCGGTGCGCTCGCGCACGCGGGCCTCCAGTTGCGCGGATTGCGCAAGGCGCATCTGCGTGAGCTGCCGGCGCTGCTGCACCAGCTTGAAAAGCCCGGTCGCGAACAGCGTGGCGAGTGCTGCGGCAAGCGCCGCTGCCGTTGCCGTGGCCGTGACGGGGGCAACCGGCGCTGCCGCGACAAGCTGCCAGCCTT
Source organism: Pseudorhodobacter sp. (assembly GCA_046295215.1). GTDB lineage: Bacteria > Pseudomonadota > Alphaproteobacteria > Rhodobacterales > Rhodobacteraceae > Szabonella. The sequence goes on from JBKBNP010000001.1 coordinate 250,506, forward strand.
CGGAGGGAAGCGGTTTCAATTGGGCGAGCAGGGGCGGGGCGGCAATGCTGCGGCCATCGGGCATGAGGGGTGCGGACGAGGCCGGATCCACCCCGTCATAGGTGCGTTCGCGGGCGATGCGGGTCACGGCCACGTCCGACAAGGCGCCAAGCGGGCGGTAGAGCCAGCCCGGATCGCCTGCCAGAAACACCACGCCATCGGCATCGGCCAATGCAATCGGCTGGCTCGCGCTGGCCCACGTGGCCTGCAGGGGCGCAAGGTCGATCTTGACCACGACCACGCCGGACCCATCACCGGTATCGACGCGGGAGGACAGAAAGTAACCCGGCTTTCCGGTAGTGACGCCGATGGCATAGAACCGCCCCGTTCCATCGGACATGGCATCTCGGAAATAGGGGCGGAAACTGTAGTCATGGCCCATGAAGCTGCCGGGCTGGTCGTGGTTCGACGAGGCGATGGTGATGCCGTCGGCATTGAGCAGATAGAGCTGATCCGCCCCGGTCGTCTGCGCAATCCGGGCAAGATAGCCATTGGCGATGGCGATGCGGGCGGGGCTCAGGGGCGCGAGAATGGCCGAGCGGATGCGGGCATCCTCGGCCGCGACACCGGGCAGGGCGCGGAAGCGTTCGATCTCGGCCTCCACCGCGCGGGCGGTCAGGATCAGTGACTGGTCGAGCCGGGTGCGGCTTTCCGACAGTGCGAGGTTGCGGGCCAGTGTGAAGGCCAGCGCCGCAGCAAGCGCGGCCAGCAGGACTGCGGCCAGAAACCAGCGCCGACCGCTGGCCGGGGCGGTCATGGTGCGGCCTCACCGGTCAGCACCGCAGCAATATGCGCGGCGATGGGAATGGCCGAGGTTGCGGCGGGGGAGGGCGCATTGCAGACATGCAGGCTGTGGCGGGTGGAGACGAACAGGAAATCGTCGATCAGCCGCCCGTCGCGCGACACGGCCTGGGCACGGATGCCGGATTTGTAGGGTGCCAGATCGCCCAGCGTGATCCGGGGGCAATAGCGTTGCACCTTTTTCAGATAGCGCCGCCGCAGCAGGGCCGAGGCCAGTTCATCCATCGCAGGCCCGGCATTGCGCCCCAGCACCCGCCAGAACCCCGGCCAGGTGAGGCTCGCCGCCAGATCGCGGGGCGACAGCGACGCCTTGCCATAGCCTTCGCGGGCGAAGGCCAGAACCGCTGACGGACCGACGGTGAAGGCGCCGTTCAGTTTCCGCGTCAGATGGACACCCAGAAAGGGGCGCTCGGGGTCGGGGACCGGATAGATCAGCCGTGACACCAGATCGGGGGGCTGGTTCCTGATCTGGAAATAATCGCCCCGGAATGGGATGATGCGGAAATCCACCTCTGCCCCGAAGGCGCGCACCAGACGGTCCGATTGCAGCCCGGCACAAAACACCGCCTTGGCGCTGGCGATGGCCCCCTTGTCCGTCGTCAGCATCACGCCGCTTGCGGTTTCCGACCCGCCGCTGATGCGGGTGCCGAGCCGGATTTCCCCGCCGCGCGCCCGGAACAGATCGGCCATCTTCAACGCAACAGCAGCGTAATCGACAATCCCGGTGGCGGGCGACAGGAGTGCTGCGACCGAGGCGATATTGGGTTCCAGCGCGCGGGCCTCGTCGCCGGTCAGCCGTTCGATCTCTATGCCGTTCTGGCGGGCGCGGGTTTCCAGCGCGTCCATGCGCGGCAGTTCGGCTGCATCGGTCGCGACGATCAGCTTGCCGCAGGTTTCCATCGGCAGCCCGTGTTCGGCGCAAAAGGCGCGGGTGGCGGCCACACCCGCCGCGCAGAACCGCGCCTTGTGGCTGCCGGGGGCATAGTAGACGCCAGCATGGATCACGCCGGAATTGCGCCCGGTCTGGTGCAGGCCGAGCGCCGCTTCCTTTTCCAGCAGCAGGATCCGCGCCGCAGGGTGCAAATCCTGCAGTCGCAGCGCCGTTGCCAGCCCGACGATGCCGCCGCCGACAAGGGTGAAATCCGCCGTTTCCATCTATCCTCCGCAGGGTGCCAGACGGATGGGCTCGCCCGGCGCTGCCCCCAGTTCATGGCATTTCCCGCCGCTGCACAAGATCCAGCCTGCGCCGGTCGCACCCGATGCGGCAAGGGTGAGGGCGGGAAGGGGGGTCATCGGCGCCCACACCCACCAGCCGTTTTCCAGCCGCGCGTCCCCGGCAGGCTCCATCCCCGCGCCCGATCCCTTGATCGCGACGCGGGTGAGGGTGAGCATTTCCGCCCCGATGCGCCAGTCCTCGCGCCATTCGACCTTTTCCACCGAATGGGTCCAGTGCAGCGTGAAGGCGGGCGCGGCGAGCGTCAGGGCCACCGCGCCCGCCATGAGGCAGGCGGTCATGCCACCTGCGCCCGCCGTATCCGCAGCCACCAACTGACCGCGAAGGTCGCCACAAGTGCAAAGCCGATTTCGTCGGTGATCGGCAAGGCGGCAATCAGGGTTCCGGCGGCTGCGATGGCCAGCACCCGCTGCCAGAGTGCCAGCGGCACCCCGAGCCAGCCGATCACTGCCGCCCCCCAAAGCCCGATCGCAATCAGCGCCTTCAGCACAATATAGATGACGGCGGGAACGAAGCCGATCACCTCGGCCAGCGGCCCGCCGGGTTGCAGCATCAGGGCAGGCGTGTAGACCGCCATATAGGGGATGACGAAGCCCGCCGCTGCGATCTTGATGGCCTGAAAGGAAATCCGGAGCCCGCTGTCCTTGGCGATGGGGGCAGCGGCAAAGCAGGCCAGCGCGACAGGGGGCGTCAGATCGGCAAGGATGCCGAAATAGAACACGAACATATGGCTGACGATCAGCGGCACGCCAAGCTCCAGCAGGGCAGGCCCCGCAATCGCCGAGGTGATGATGTAGTTCGGGATCGTGGGGATGCCCATGCCCAGCACGATACAGGTGAGCATGGTCAGGATCAGCGACAGGATCAGGCTTTCGCGCCCCACCCCCACGATGAAGCTGCCGAAGGTGTTGGCCGCGCCGGTCAGGGTCATCGTGCCGATGATGATGCCCACCAGCGCGCAGGCGATGCCCACCGGCAGGGCGGTCTTGGCCCCGTCGGCCAGCGCATCGCGGCATGTGGCGAGCGTTCTGCGCCCGCCCTGGGTGATTGCGTTGAAGGCAACCAGCGCCAAGACCGAGCCCGCGATCACCCAGATGCCGAACTGGAAGAACGCCGCTGCGATCAGCCCCAGCCCGACCCAGAACACCCCCCGGATCACGCCCTCGGGCAGGTTGAGCGCCGCCGCCGCCCCGAGGATCAGAAGAACCGTCAGCGCCAGCCCCACCGTTCCGGCAAAGAGTGGCGTGTAGCCGGAAAACAGGAGGTAAACCAGAACCGCCAGCGGCAGGATCAGGTGCCAGCCCTCTCGGATCGCACGGCGCGGCGAGGGCAGGCTGGCCTTGTCCATTCCGTGCAGCTTTGCGCGGCCCGCCTCCAGATGCACCATCCAGAAGGCCCCGGCGAAATAGAGGATCGCCGGGATGAGGGCGGCCTTGACCACCTCGAAATAGGCAACGCCGAGGGTTTCGGCCATGATGAAGGCGACGGCCCCCATCACCGGCGGCATGATCTGCCCGCCCATGGAGGAGGTTGCCTCCACCCCACCGGCAAAGGCCGGGCGGTAACCAAAGCTCTTCATCAGCGGAATGGTGAATTGTCCGGTGGTGACGACATTGGCCACGCCGGAGCCGGAAATCGTGCCCATGAGGCCGGAGGACAGCACCGACACCTTGGCCGGTCCGCCCTGCTTGTGGCCGACAAGCCCGAGGCTGACATCGGTGAAGAGCTTGATCATCCCGGCCTTTTCAAGAAAGGCCCCGAAGAGGATGAAGAGGAAGATATAGGTCGAGGAAACATAGGTCGGGATGCCATAGATGCCCTCGGTCCCGAAGGCCATATGGTCGATGACCTGACTGAAATCATAGCCGCGATGGTTGAACGGGCGCGGCAGATGCTGGCCGAAGAGGCAATAGCCCAGAAACCCGCCCGCGATGATCGGAAGCGCCGGACCCATCAGCGCCCAGGCGGCGGCGAACACGGTGAAAAGCGCGATGGTGCCCACCACGATATCGCGCGGCAAGGGATCGCCCGCGCGCAACAGGAGCGGCACATAATCCCACCATTGATAGAGCGCCACCGCAACGCCCAACCCCGCCATCAGCCATCCTGCCGCCCTCAGGGCGGGCGTGCGTCCGCGAACCGCGGCCAGCAATGGAAAGCCCAGAAGCGCCAGAAAACCGACATGGAAGGCGCGCGTGATCTGGCTGGCGAAATCGATCAGATGCGCGGCTGTCGCGATCTGGAAGGCGGAAAAGGCAACGGCGATCCAGAAGAGGATGCGCCCCTCCAGCCCCGGCGGAAAGCCGCCATGCAGCGGGTCGATGGCCTCGGGCTGTGCCGGATGGTCCGGCGCGGTGCCGGGTGTGGTCTGGGTCTGCACGGGTGGCGTCCTCCCCTGAACGCAGTCTGCGAGGATGGCCGTGCCGCGCGGGCAGGGCCATCTGGTCCGGTTTCCCTTGATCCGGGGTTACTGGATCAGGCCCGCCTCGCGGTAATACCGCTCGGCCCCCGGATGCAGCGGCAGCGGCATCCCGTTCAGCGCGTTTTCGAGCGAGATGGCCCGTGCCGCGGCATGGGCGGCGATCAGCGTGTCGAGGTTCTCGAACATCAGCCTGGTCATCTGATAGGCGGTTTCCTCGGGCACATCCTCATGGGTGACAAAGAAGTTCATCACTGCCACGGTCGGCACATCCTCGGTCTGGCCTTCATAGGTGCCGGCCGGAATGGTGCCCGCGACATAGGGCGCCCCAAGCGATTCCGCGATTTCCGACGGAATGGCGACCAGCGTGGTCGGCATGGAGGTGGCCAGATCCTTGATCGAGGCAACGCCGATCCCCGCCGATTGCAGCGTGGCGTCCAACTGACGGTTTTTCTGCAATTCGACCGATTCCGCGAAGGGCAGGTATTCGACCTTGCCGAGATTGTCATAGCTCATGCCCGCCGCCCCCAGAATGGCGCGGGTGTTGAGTTCGGTGCCCGATTTCGGCGCCCCGACGGAAAGGCTCTTGCCCGCAAGGTCGGCCAGCGTTGTGATGCCGCTGTCCTTCGACGCCGCGATCTGGATGAAGTTCGGATAGGCGGCAGAGATCCCGCGCAGCTTGGACAGGGGGGTATTGAAACCGGCTTCGGCATTGCCTTCCCAGGCAAACAGCACGGAATCGCCCAGTGCCAGTGCCAGTTCACCCCGACCCTGTTGCAAGAGGTTCAGGTTCTCGACCGAGGCCTTGGTGGATTGCACCTGCGCCTGCACGCCTTCGATCTTGTCGCCATAAAGCGTCGAGAGTGCGGCCCCGATGGGATAATAGACACCCGATGTGCCGCCGGTCAGGACATTGACGAATTCCTGGGCCGTTGCGGCAACAGGGGCAGCGGCGATGGTGGCGCCAGCCAGAAGTCCGCGCAGGGATGCGGTCAGTTTGGTCATTGGTTTCCTCCTCCAAGGGTCAAAGTCACGCTTTTGACAGCGTGATCGAGGACAGAGTTTGGTCCGGGTCCGGCCCCGGGACAATGTTTTTCCGGTCTGGGGATGCAAAAAGCATTGCGGCAACCTGCCTGCGGGCTGGCGATTTTCCGCCGGAAGCCCCTGAAGGCCTCTGCCGCACAAATCGCGTGAGGGATTCGTTCCTTGAATCCAGCGGGACCACAGGACTGCATGCGAGGCCCGCCTGCCACCCGACCCGGGCAACAGGGTCGGTGCAGGCGGTGGCGCGGCGTTTTTGCGAAACCCGTCATGATATACCGAAAGTCCACGATGTATCATTACGGGTATATCAAGATGAGGATACGTCATTTGACCCCGTGCGGATTGTATCGTTAGGTCATGTTGACAAATGGCGTAGCCAGAGGCGGATCGACGTTATGTCGTTCGCCTTGAACAATCTGTTCAGGCTGATGTGACGGCCTGATACTGGCGATCTGGGTGGTAGACTGCGTTCAGGATGGCGGTGAATATCCAGGCAAGCCAAGCCCTGAGGTGGGCCAG
>JBKBNP010000002.1:0-4654 GCA_046295215.1 Pseudorhodobacter sp.
GGAGGCCATGGGTCCGACGGCGCGCTCCCCGATGAAGCTGGCGGCGGCGGACCCATGGCCGGGCCAGCCAAACGCGCAGCCTAAAACGAAACCAGGCGACAACTGCTTTGACAAACACCGGTTGGATCTCGATCGGCATGTTTGAGAAAATTAGCCCCCCGGTTTTGGTAGAACCTCCATAGCTTTTCGTTTCCCGAAAGAATTCGGCTGTAAAGTTTTTGCTCCAAAGATTCCAGAAAACTGTTTGTCTCATGCTTGCTCAATCCACTCAAGAGTCCAAGAGCCGCGGACACCAATGTGTGGACTGCCTCAGGCGAAAAATTTTTAAGCATCAGAAAAACCGCCGCTTCAAGTTGGCGCTCAATGGCGTCAATCTTATTCAGCGGCGGTATTTCTGCCATTAAGTTGCCCTACTGATCCAGAAAACTCCGCAGCTTCCGCGACCGGCTCGGATGCTTAAGCTTGCGCAGCGCCTTGGCCTCGATCTGGCGGATGCGTTCGCGGGTCACGCTGAACTGCTGGCCGACCTCTTCCAGCGTGTGATCGGTGTTCATCCCGATCCCGAAGCGCATCCGCAAAACCCGTTCCTCGCGGGGGGTGAGCGAGGCCAGCACGCGGGTCGTGGTTTCCTTCAAGTTCTCCTGAATGGCAGAATCCAACGGCAGGACGGCGTTCTTGTCCTCGATGAAATCGCCAAGCTGGCTGTCCTCCTCGTCGCCGATCGGGGTTTCAAGGCTGATCGGTTCCTTGGCGATCTTCATCACCTTGCGGACCTTCTCCAGCGGCATCTGCAGCTTTTCGGCCAATTCCTCGGGGGTCGGTTCGCGGCCGATCTCGTGCAGCATCTGGCGCCCCGTGCGGACCAGCTTGTTGATCGTCTCGATCATATGCACCGGGATACGGATGGTGCGCGCCTGATCCGCGATGGACCGGGTGATCGCCTGGCGGATCCACCATGTCGCATAGGTCGAGAATTTATAGCCTCGGCGGTATTCGAACTTGTCCACCGCCTTCATCAACCCGATATTGCCTTCCTGAATGAGATCAAGGAATTGCAGGCCCCGGTTGGTGTATTTCTTGGCAATCGAGATCACGAGGCGCAGGTTCGCCTCGACCATTTCCTTCTTGGCCTGCCGCGCCTCTTTCTCGCCCTTCTGGACCTGATTGACGATGCGGCGGAATTCCGAGATGTCGACGCCGACATAATGGCCGACCTGCGCCATTTCCTCGCGCAGCTCCTCCACCTTCTCGCGGCTCTTGTCCATCAGCGCCTGCCAGCCGCGCCCGTCCTTGGCGGCCATGCGGTCGCACCAGGTCGGGTCCAGCTCGTAGCCCTGATATTCCTCGATGAATTCGCGGCGGTTGATGCGGGCCTGATCGGCCAGCTTCACCATGCCGGAATTGATCGCCATGATCCGGCGGTTGATGCCGTAAAGCTGATCGATCAGCGCCTCGATCCGGTTGTTGTGCAGGTGCAGTTCATTCACCAGCAGAACGATTTCGGACCGCAGTGTCTGATAGGCGGCTTCCTCGGTGGTGGAAAAGCGGTCGGACCGGTGCATCGTGGCCGACATGCGCAGATCCTGCATCCCCGAAAGGGTCGCGTAATCGCGCGCGATCACTTCGAGCGTTTCCAGAACGCGTGGCTTCAGTGCGGCCTCCATCGCGGCCAGTGACATGTTGGAGGCTTCGTCATCCTCGTCCTCGTCATCGGCGCGCGAAATCGGGTTGCCGTCGGCATCGAGTTCCGGCTCGTTGTTGGCGGCACGGCGCGGACCGGCGGCGGTAACGTCCACCCCTTCGATCCCTTCGCCCACCAGTTCGTCCTCGCCATCGAGATTGCGCCCGAAGGTCGCCTCGAGGTCGATCACGTCGCGCAGCAGGATGTCCTCGTTCAGAAGTTCCTCACGCCAGATCGTGATGGCCTGGAAGGTCAGCGGGCTTTCGCAAAGCCCTGCGATCATCGTGTTGCGGCCGGCCTCGATGCGCTTGGCAATCGCGATCTCGCCTTCGCGCGACAGCAGTTCGACCGACCCCATCTCGCGCAGATACATGCGCACCGGATCGTCGGTGCGGTCCAGCGTCTCGGTGGTCGTGCCGGACACCGCAACCTCGCGCGAGCCGCCGGTTTCCACCAGTTCGCCCGCGGAATTGCTGTCTTCCATCTCGTCTTCTTCGGTGACCTGGATGCCCATTTCGGAGAGCATCGACATCACGTCCTCGATCTGGTCGGACGACACCTGTTCGGGCGGAAGCACCGTGTTGAGCTGATCGTAGGTGATGTAGCCGCGTTCGCGGGCATCGGCGATCATCTTCTTGACGGCAGCCTGGCTCATGTCGAGCGAGGTGTCGGCTTCTGCCTCGTCGGGTTTGCTGTCGTCGGTATCTTTGATCGCCATGGATGCTCCTCGGGTCGGTCGGTCGGTGCGGGCTGAGGGCCGAATCAGTCAGGTTTCTGTCGAATCAATACCCCGAATCACGCCGGGTGTAAGGACTCCGGGTCGTTTTTCGGTCGGGATTCCGGTCTGGACCCGTCGATATGGTCCTCCGGTTGCGGAAACTGGGGCGCAAACTGCAAAAGGAACGAGATCACTGCTTTGATCGGCCCTTCGTGAAATCGATCCGCTTCCACAGGTTTCGCGCTTCCTCCAACTCGTCACGGTCCATTTCGACACCATTGTCCGCGACAAGTCCGGACCGGCGGTCTTCCTGAGGGCCGCGCTCGGCGGCGAAACGGGCCTCGTTGCTGCGGGCAAGCCGCCAGGTCACCCCTTCATCGGCCAGCCCCGTCAGATCCTCCTCCGCCTCGGCGATCTCGCGCCGGGCGGCCCCCACGGCAGAGAGTTTCGCAAGATCCGACGCCAGACACATGCGCGCGAAGAGGCTATCCTCTTGCTTCAGGACCGGTGGTGCCGTCATCACATGGTTCTGGTTAAAGAGGTTTTCAAGCACCGCGCCATGCGAGCCTTGCAGATCCTCGCGCAACCTGACCCCGTCCGGGGCATCGCGCAACATTGCGCGTTTCAGCGCTTCCTCCGCCAAATCGGAAAAGCGCAGACGATCGAGGGCGGGTTCGAACTCCGGCATCAGGCCCGGATGGGTCAGGAGCGTCGCCAGCACGATCTGTTCCAGAATCCGTTCCTCCGACAGCCCGCTGCCCAAAGCCGAAGCGCGGGTCGCGGGGGCGGGAATGGCCGGAGGCGCCCATTTCGCCCCGGGCCGCCCCGGTTGCCAGGGCCTGTCCGCACCAGTTCTGCGCTGCCCCTGTCCAAACAGATCCCGGCGCAGGCGTTTCATTTCCTCGCCGTAATGGCTGCGGATCGAGGCGTCCTGAATGCGCGACAATGCCGCCCGCAGCGTCTTGTCGAGGGCCGCGCGGCGTTCGGGGCTGTCGAAAACGCGGCCTTCGGTTTCACGTTGCCACAGCAGGCTGACCATGGGCTGTGCGGCCGCCACAACCGCCTGCATCGCGCTCGCCCCCTGCGCCCGGATCAGATCGTCCGGGTCAAGCCCCTTGGGCAGCACGGCAAAACGCAGCCCCTTGCCCGCCTCCAGAAGCGGCAGCGCCAGATCGACGACGCGCAAGGCCGCGCGCAGCCCCGCCGTGTCGCCATCAAGGGCGATCACCGGTTCATCATGGATGCGCCACATCAGGCGAAGCTGATCCTCGGTGACGGCAGTGCCCAAAGGCGCGACCGTGGCGCCGAACCCCGCTTCCGACAGCGCGATCACATCCATATAGCCTTCGGCGACGATCAGTTGCTGCCCCTTGCCTGCCGCCTCCCGCGCGGGACCGAGGTTGAAGAGGTTGCGCCCCTTGTCGAAAAGATCGGTTTCCGGCCCGTTGAGGTATTTCGCCCGCGCATTCGGGTCGAGCGAGCGGCCGCCGAGACTGATGGCACGGCCCCTTCCATCGCGGATGGGAAAGATGATGCGCCCCCGGAAACGGTCATAGACCGAGCCGTCATCGGCCTTGGCACAGAGGCCCGAGGCGACAATGAGGTCGGGGGCGTGTCCCTTCTGCCGGAGATGGGTGAAGATCGCCTGCCGCTGGTCCGGGGCCCAGCCGATCTGCCAGCGATCCTGCGCGCCCGCATCCAGCCCCCGGCGATCAAGATAGTCCCGGGCGACACTGGCGGAGGCCGTGCGCAACTGCATCCGGTAGTGGTTGAGCCCGTCCTCCATCACTTCGGCCAACTGGCTGCGAAGGTCCGCCTTCTGCGCCGCAACCGGATCGCGCGCGGGCATCGGCATGCCAGCCTCGCGCGCCAGCGTCTCCACCGCCTCCATGAAGGACAGGTTTTCCGATTCGCGCAGGAAGGTCAGCGCATCGCCCTTCGCATGGCAGCCGAAGCAGTAATAGAAGCCCTTGCGGTCATCGACATGGAAGGAGGCGGATTTTTCCTGATGGAACGGGCAGGGTGCCCACCAGTCGCCCTTGCCCTGATTGGACTTGCGCGCGTCCCATGTGACCTTGCGCCCGACCACCTGCGACAGCGAGATGCGGGTGCGGAGTTCGTCGAGGAAACCGGGTGGCAGACTCATGGATCCTATATCGGGCCTGATGGACGGTTCGTCCAGTACCACGGACACCGAGCGGGGGCTTCGCGCCCCCGCACCCCCCACGAGGTATTTGGGCCAAGGTGAAGGGATC
>JBKBNP010000002.1:4664-171298 GCA_046295215.1 Pseudorhodobacter sp.
CGGTTCGTCCAGAACCCGGCACACGGTGGGGGGGCTTCGCGCCCCCGCACCCCCGCGAGGTGTTTGGGCCAAGATGAAGGGATCAGGCGAGAATCTGCCGGAGGACGTGATCGAAGAGCGCCGCGCCTGCGGGGATCAAGTCATCGGGGAAATCGTAATCCGGGTTGTGCAGGGCAGGATGATGCTCTCCGGCGCCCAGAAAGAGCATCGCGGAACGGGCGCTGGCCGCGAAACGCCCGAAATCCTCGGAGGCGCGGAAGGGCAGGCCCTCCGCCCGCAGCGTGAGGCCCATGGCACTGGCGGCGCGGGCGAGGATGGCCGTGGCCCCGGGGTGATTGGAGCAGGCGGCAAAGACATCGTGATGCGACAGGTCCAGACCCAGGCCATGGGTTTCGGCGGTTGTCCTGGCCAGGGCACCCGCCTCCGCCAGAAGTGCGGCCATGGGCGCATCATCGCGGGTGCGCAGGGTGACCCATAGCTCCGCCTCGCCGGGGGCGATGCCGAAGGCAGGCTCGCCGAGCCGCGCATGGGTGACGGTGACGAGGCGGAACCCCGGCCCCATGGCGCCCCCGGGGCCGAGGGCGGTGAGCGCCGGGATCAGCCCCGCCAGCGCCGGGGCCGGAGAAAGCCCGGTTTCCGGCTGGGCGGCATGCGCGGTCTTGCCCGAAAAGCGCAGCCGCAACCCCATCGAGGCGCAATTGGCCGGGCCGTCGGCCAGCAGGGCTGTGCCCTGCTGGACACCGGGCATGTTGTGGAGCGCAAAGGCCCAGTCCGGCGCGATCCGCGCAAAGGCCGGATCGGCCAGCACCGCCGCCGCCCCGGCGCCGGTTTCCTCGGCCGGCTGGAACAGCAGCACGACGCGGCCCCGCGCAGGCGGGGTCCGGCGGATCAGCCGGGCGGTGGCGGCGAGGATCGCCATATGCCCGTCATGACCGCAAAGATGACCCTTGCCCGGAAATGCCGAGGCATGGGCAGCGGCGGAAAGCTCGGTGATCGGCAGCGCATCTAGTTCGGCGCGAATCATCACGGTCGGGCCGGGGGCGCCCAGATCATAGACCAGCGCCAGCCCATGCCCGCCAAGTCCGGTCAGAACCTCATCCGGCGCAGTCGGGGCAAGATGCGCGAGAACCCTTGATGCGGTCGCGACCTCCTCGCCCGAAACCTCGGGGTGGCGGTGCAGGTCACGGCGGAATGCGGCGAGGTCCGCCAGATCCACCGGACTCAGCATGGCCGGACTGCCCGCGCGGCGAGCGATTTCATCGCGGTTTCGATCTCGTGCCAGGCTGTGCGGGCCATGGAGCGGAACACGAGGATTTCGAACCCGGACTCCTCCCGCATCAGAATCGATTGCATATGGCCCAGGGGCGCACGCGCAGCTTCGCCGGACAGCATGGCGTCCAGATCAAGCGGAACAAGTCGCATGAGCGCGTCCGCCGCCCCCTGCCCCGAGAGGCGCAGCATGGCCCAGCCATCGGTCTGATCCGTCAGCGCCGCATGAGGGGCGAGAATCGCCGCATCGGCCCCGATCAGAAAGGCCTGATCGCGCGAGGTCCAGACCAGCCGCGCGCCCTTGCCGGCACGGAGACGGTTCGGCGCCGGGAAGGCCAGTCCCAGCGGCTTCAACGCCTTGTCCAGCGCCTTCGCCTGTCCCCGGAAGGGCGCGACCGAAGTGATCGGGCCAGCATCGACTTCGGCCAGCGTCAGCGTGCCAATGGTGACCGAAAGCCCGCCGAGGGGTGATTTCGCGATGAGGTCAGCCACGCAGTTTTACCCCTTCCCTGTCGTGGAACACCGGGTCTGTCACCTCGCAAAGCAGGTCGATGCCGCGCAGATGGTCGACAAGACGCACCATCTCCCCCTGTCGGGCGCGGCCATTGCGCAGAAACCCGAGGCCCAGCCAGCCCCCCATGGTCGGCGAATATCCGACCGAGGTGACATATCCCTGATCGGTCTCGCGCTGCACCTCGTCGCCCGGCGTGAAAAGATGGGCGCCTGCCGTGATCGGCGCGTCATTGACCGGGCGCAGGCCGACAAGCTGTTCCCGCGCGGGGCCGGTAAGGCCGGGGCGCGCGGCCGCCGCCTTGCCGATGCAGTCTTTCCCGGCACTAATCATGCGCCCGGCCCCGATGTCGAAGGCGGTCACGCGGCCATGGATCTCGGCATGGGTGATGAAGCCCTTTTCGATCCGCAGCACGTTGAGCGCCTCCATCCCGTAGGGCCCGCCGCCCAGCGTTTCCGCCCGCGCCACGAGATCGCGGAACAGCGCCTCGCCAAAGCGGGCGGGCACGGCGAGTTCATAGCCTTCCTCGCCGGAAAAGGAGATGCGGAAGAGGCGCGCGGGGCGGCCCGAGATCGAAACCGCCCCGCAGCCCATGAAGGACAGATCAACGGGCCGGTCCAGCAGACTGTCCAGCAGACGGCGCGCCAGAGGCCCCGCCACCGCGAATTGCGCCCAGTTTTCCGTGACCGAGATGAAGCGCAGATCCCAGTCGGCACAGAAGGCCTGATGCACGAAATCCAGATGCCGCATCACCAGGCCCGCCGCTGCCGTGGTGGTGGTCATCAGGAAGTGGTTTTCCCCCAGCCGTGCCGTCGTGCCATCGTCCAGCACATGACCATCCTCGCGCAGCATCAGCCCATATCGAACCTTTCCCAACGGGAGGGTGGAAAAGGTATTCGTATAGACAAAGTCCAGAAACCGACCCGCATCAGTGCCTTGCAGATCGATCTTGCCAAGCGTCGAGACATCGCAGACCCCGACCGTTCCGCGCACCATCTGCACTTCCCTGTCACAGGATTCGCGCCAGGTCGCCTCGCCCGGTTTCGGGAAGTAGGAGGGGCGATACCACAGGCCCGCCTCGATCATCGGCGCGCCGCGCTCGACACTGGCCCCATGGGAGGTGAGATAGCGTTGGGGTGCAAACCCATCGCCCCGCGCTCCGGCCCCCATCGCGGCAATGGACACCGGGCTGAAGGGCGGGCGGAAGGTCGTGGTCCCGGTTTCGGGGATGCCGCGTCCGGTCACATCCGCCAGCACGGCGAGGGCGGCCACGCTGGAGGTCTTGCCCTGATCGGGGGCCATGCCTTGCGTGGTGTAGCGTTTCATATGTTCGACCGAGCGGAAGCCTTCCTGTGCGGACAGGGCGACATCCTTCACCGTCACGTCATTGGCGAGGTCCAGCCAGGCCCGCCCCCGCCCCGGCACGGACCAGACCGGCCTATGGGCATAGGGCGCATCCTCGGCGGCGGGCAGGTCCGGCAGGGCGGCCTTGATCCCTATTCCGGCCAGTGCCTTCCGGGCCTGTGCCGCCCCGTCCGCGAGACAGCCGAGCGTATCGAACCGCCCCGCCGCCGCCCCTGCGGGATGCAGCCCGGCAACCGCGCCCGGTGCGGGCAGGAAGGCGGCCAGCGGCTCGTTCCAGACCGGGCGGCCGTTCATGTGGCAGGTCAGGTGCAGCGTCGGACTCCAGCCGCCCGACACCGCCAGACAATCCACCTCCATCCGCTGCTCGCCGCCCGAATGGGCGATGGTGATTTCCCGCAGCGCATGCCGCCCGCGAGTCCCGGTGACTGTCGCACCGAGATAGACCGGGCATTCTTCCAGCACCGAGGCATCGGCGCGCGGGTCGATGATCGCGGCCACCTCCACGCCTTCGGCCATCAGATCGCGCGCGGTGCGGCGGGCGTCGTCATTCGCGGCAAAGACAGCGACCCGCGCCCCCGCCGCAACCCCGTAGCGGTTGAGATAGGTCCGCACCGCCGAGGCCGCCATGATGCCGGGGCGGTCATTGTCGGGGAACGCGATGCCCCGCTCGATGGCCCCGGTGGCCAGCACAGATGCCTTGGCAACAATGCGCCAGAAACATTCGCGCGGCAGGTTGGGCTGGTCGGGAAGATGCAGCCCAACCCGCTCCAGCGCGCCATAGGTGCCATGGTCATAAACCCCGGTGACCGCGGTGCGCGGCATGAGGCGGACATTGGGCAGACCGGCCAGTTCGGCCAGAACACGCTCGCCCCAGGCCAGCGCGGGCCGACCGTCGATGGACCGCACGTCGCAAAGCAACTGCCCGCCCATCCGCGCGCCCTCGTCGGCAAGGATCACCCGCGCGCCCGCACGCCCTGCGGTGAGCGCCGCCATCAACCCCGAAGGCCCCGCCCCGATCACCAAGAGGTCACAAAAGGCATGTGCCTTTTCATAATGGCCCTCGTCATGCGCGCCGGAAAGGCTTCCCAGACCCGCCGCACGACGGATGACCGGCTCATAGAGCCGTTCCCAGAAGGCGCGCGGCCACATGAAGGTCTTGTAATAGAACCCCGCGCTCAGGAAGGGGGCGGCCAGATCGTTCACCGCCATCAGGTCGTGCCTCAGGCTCGGCCAGCGGTTCTGGCTTTTCGCCTCAAGCCCCTCGAACAGTTCCTGCACGGTGGCGCGGGTGTTGGGCGTCTGCTGGCGGTCCTCGATGATCTCGACCAGCGCATTGGGCTCTTCCGACCCGGCAGACCAGACCCCGCGCGGGCGGTGATACTTGAAACTGCGCCCGACCAGCCGCACCCCGTTCGCCAGCAGCGCCGAGGCCAGCGTATCGCCCTGAAAGCCGGAATAGTCCCGCCCGTCGAACCGGAAGCGCAGCGGATGGCTGCGGTCAACCAGACCCTTGCCCGCGATCCTCATGCTCCGCCCCCCGATTTCATCTTGGCCGAAATACCTCCGCCGGAGGCATCCGCACCCGCAACCAGCACCACGTCGGAAATCGCATGGGTAACCGTGTTGCGCGTGACCAGAAGCCACTGGGCACAGCCCGTTTCGTGATACCAGAGATCGCGCGTTTCCCCCGCTGGGTTGTCGCGCAGATGCAGAAAGGCGTCCCAACCGGCCGGATCATCCTCCGCCGGACGGGCGAGGTAATCGGCGGCACCGTAGTAATGGAACTCCCGCCGGTCACGCGGGCCACAAAGGGGGCAGGTCAGGCGCATCGGGGGCGGTCCTTGTCACTGATCGGGAAAAGGGGCGCTGCCCCTCGGCCCTTGCGGGCCTCACCCCGAGGTATTTCTGCCAAGATGAAAGTGGCGCGGGTCATGGCATCAATGCAGGTTGTGCTGGGAGCCGGTGCCTTCTTCATCGAGAAGATGGCCCGTGCGGAAACGGTCGAGACGGAAGCGGCGCGCGACCTCATGCGGCGCGTCGGTCGCCATCAGATGCGCCATGCACCAGCCCGAGGCGGGCACGGCCTTGAACCCCCCGTAGTTCCAGCCACAGTCGAGATAGAGCCCCTCCACCGGGGTCTTGTCGATGATCGGGGATCCATCCGGCGACATGTCCATGATCCCGCCCCAGGAGCGCAGAACCTTTGCCCGCCCGATCATCGGCATCAGCGTCATGCCTGCTTCCATCACATGTTCCACCATCGGCAGATTGCCGCGTGCGGCGTAGGAGGCATAGAAATCGAGGTCGCCACCGAACACCAGCCCGCCCTTGTCGGACTGGCTGATGTAGAAATGCCCCATCCCGAAACTGACGACATGGTCGATCACCGGTTTCAACCCCTCGGTGACGAAGGCTTGCAGGACATGGCTTTCGATCGGCAGGCGCAGCCCGGCCATGGCGGCGACCTGGCTGGAGCGGCCCGCGACCACGATGCCCACCTTTTTCGCCCGGATTGCGCCGCGCGTGGTCTGCACTCCGGTCACGCGGCCATTCTCGGTGTCGATCCCGGTCACTTCGCAATTCTGGATCAGATCCACCCCGCGCCGGTCCGCCGCCCTTGCATAGCCCCAGGCCACGGCATCATGGCGCGCCGTGCCACCGCGACGGTGGAGAAGCCCGCCATAGATCGGAAAGCGCGCCTGCTCGAAATCGAGATAGGGCAGATGCGCGCGCACGCCTTCGCGGTCCAGAAGTTCGGCATCGTCACCCTGGTTGATCATCGCATTGCCGCGCCGCGCGAAGGCGTCGCGCTGCCCGTCGGAATGAAAGAGGTTGATGAGCCCGCGCTGGCTGTGCATCACATTGTAGTTCAGATCGGCTTCCAGCCCTTCCCAGAGCCTGAGCGAATGGGAATAGAACTCCGAATTGCCCGGCAGGAAGTAGTTGGCCCGCACGATCGTCGTGTTGCGCCCGATATTGCCCGACCCGAGATAGCCCTTTTCCAGCACGGCGATGTTGGTCAGGCCATGGTTTTTCGCGAGGTAATAGGCCGTCGAAAGGCCATGTCCGCCGCCGCCGATGATGAGTGCATCATATTCGGCCTTCGGCGACGGCTCCCGCCAGGCCGGTTTCCAGCCGCGATTGCCGAACACTCCCTCGGCGATGACCCTGAACCCTGAATAGCGCACCATCCCCCCGTTTCTGCCTTGCGGCCATGAAACCCGCACGGGACGTAATGTTCAATGCCCGGGGCGCAATTCCTTGCCTGCCTGCGACATGATCTGTCGTGATCGCACAAAGCTCCGTGATCCTGTGGCGGCGATGAAACAAATGGCCCCCGTCGGACGTATGACAGTCATCATAGAGGAGAAACACGATGATCCCGAGAAGATTGTTCCTGATGGCCGGCCTTGCGTCCCTGATTGCCCCGGTGGCCCGGGCGGCGGAGTTTGAAATCACATTGACGGCTGCGGAGTGGAAAAAGCGCCTCTCGCCCGCCCGCTATGCCGTCCTGCGTGAACACGCCACCGAGCGCGCCTTTTCCAACAGCCTCATGGGCGAATCCTCCGACCTGCTGGCCGAGAGCCGGCGCGGCCGGTATCACTGTGCGGGCTGCAACCTGCCGGTTTACGGATCGGATGCGAAGTATGACAGTAAGACCGGCTGGCCAAGCTTCTGGGAGGCCCTGCCGGATGCGGTCGGCTATGCCGAAGACCGGACACTGTTTGCCAGGCGCACCGAGGTTCATTGCCGCCGCTGTGGCGGGCATCTGGGCCATGTCTTCGACGACGGGCCGAAACCGACCGGCAAGCGCCATTGCATCAACGGGCTTGCGCTTGCATTCGTTGCGGCGTGATCCTTCGCCGCTCCAACGCGCACAGAATCTGCCCTGTGCGCGTCACAAGGCCTGCGATTCCTTGGCGCGATTCGGTCTGCGGTCGTGATTCGATCTGCGTTAACCACGACAACCATCCACCTGAATCGGAGAGGGTGCGGCACAGCGGATTGGTTCCGGCTTTGCCAACAATACCCGCGGCACAGGGCACGATGTTTCCTGCAATGTCGATTCTGCCTCGGACACCCGCTGCAATGCCATAATTCCGCCCAACAATTCGAGACAAGTGACCCTCGGGTAAGTGGGTTTGTCCGTCAGCGATTCACCAATGTCATTGCGACAGCGGATCGGGCGGTCCGGGATTTTGTGAGGAACAGGCATGATTGTGCGATGCAAGACCGCCGGGGTGTCAATTTCTGATGGCCGCGGCGGGATGTCCGCCAACGGAATGGTGGGCCGTCAGGTCAGGCTGTTTGCACGGGACGAGAACGGGGCGCTTATCCTGTTCTCGCTCATGCTGTTCCTGCTCATGTGCATGATGGGCGGCGTGGCGGTCGACTTGATGCGGTTCGAGCAGCAGCGCACCGAGATGCAGCAGACGCTGGACCGGTCGGTTCTTGCAGCGGCCAGCATGTCCCAGCGGCTCGAACCAAGGGATGTGGTGGAGGACTACTTCGCCAAGGCGGGGCTCGAACAATATCTTGATGACGTCAGTTCGCCCCAAGGCCTGAATTTCCGGCGCGTGACCGCCGAAGCCTCGGCCGATGTGCCCACCTATCTCATGCATCTGATCGGTATCGACAGCCTAGAGGCCCTTGCCGCCTCGGCAGCCGAACAGCGGATCACGAATGTCGAAGTGTCGATGGTCCTCGACGTTTCGCGGTCCATGGTCTTGTTTGATAATGGCGCCGCAAATCCGCAGAAGTTCCAGAATCTCAAGGATTCGGCTGTCGAATTCGTGCAAACCGTGCTCGAGAACGATGTGGAGGACCGCATCTCGATCTCGATCGTTCCCTACAATGGCCAGGTCAACCTCGGGCCGAACCTGTTCAACCAGTATTCCTCTAGCTTCAACCACCCATACCCGAACAGCCATTGCCTCGACTTGCCAGGTTCGAGCTACAATTCGCATTTCATCCCGACCAATACCGCCTATCCGCAGTCGGGCTTTTTCGACAGCTTCACCGGCACGACCCTCGGCAACTCGTGGTATGCGGCACCGGCTTTCACCCAGCAGAATGGCAACTTTCTGAACGTCTGGTGCCAGCCAAATCCCGCCAACATCGTCCGGCCCTTGCAGAGTGACGTCGGTCTTCTGACCGGATACATCAATAACCTTGTGGCCGTCGGCGCAACATCCATCGACCTCGGGCTGAACTGGGGGCTGACGCTCTTGTCGCCGAGCTCCCGCAACGTGGTCACCAACCTGCGCAATCAGGGCATCGTGCCGCAGGAATTCGCCGGTCGCCCGCTGGATTTCACCGCCGACGATTCGATGAAAGTCATCGTCCTGATGACCGACGGCGAGCATTTTGCCTTCGAGGCGCTGAACAACGGCTACCGCACCGGAAACTCCGACATCTATCGCAGCCGCGGCGATGGGCACCTGTCGATCTGGCACGCAAGTCTGAACCGTTACTGGGTGCCGCATCGCAGCGAATTGCGCACCACTGTCTGGAACAGCGGCTCCGGCACCGACCGGCTGACATGGCAGCAGGTCTGGCAGCAATATCCCGTCCGCTGGGTTGCGTGGCAACTCTATGCCCGGGCTCTTGGCACATCCAATGCCACGCGCACAAATCAATACAACACCTGGCTGAGCAATTTCCGGTCCCAGACGCCGACCAACCAGATGGATACCCGGCTTCAGCAGATCTGCACCCTCGCCAAGAACAACGGCATCCTGATTTACGGCATCGCGTTTGAGGCTCCCGCAAACGGAATCAACCAGATCCGCGCCTGTGCAACCTCCGAGAGCCATTTCTTTGATGTCGAGGGGCTGGAGATCCGCACGGCCTTCCGCTCGATCGCAAGCAACATCAGCCAGTTGAGGTTGACCCAATGACCCGGGCGCTTGACGACGAGACCGCAACACGCACGCCAAGGGGCTTGCGCAGGCTGGCGGCAATGCTGCGCCGCAGGCTGTGGCGCGACCAGAAGGGCGTGGCCTCGCTCGAATTCGTCCTGATGGTGCCTCTGGTGCTGATCATCTTCATGTCCGCCTTCGAGGCGGGGCTGCTGATGACGCGCTACATCATGCTGGAACGGTCGCTGGACATGACAATGCGCAACCTGCGCCTCGGGCAATATCCCAACCCGACACCGGACCTGATAAAACAGGAAGTCTGCAGCCGCAGCGTGGTTCTGGGCAATTGCACCGCCAATATCCGGATCGAGCTTCAACCGGTCAGCACAGCAAGCTGGACTTTCCCGACGGGCAGGACAGGCTGTGTCAACCGTGAAGAGCCGATCCAGCCCCCGACAACCTTCAACCCCGGTCAGGCGCACCAGATCATGCTGGTCCGCGTCTGCATCGCGCAGGATACGATGTTCCCGACAACCGGTCTCGGACTGGGCCTCGCAAAGGATTCGGGCGGCGCCTACGGCCTCGTCGCGACCTCGGCCTTCGTGAACGAACCTTGAGGAGAGACGCGATGCTGATACATCTCATCCGGCAATGCCGTCGCTTTGCAAAGGACGAAGGCGGAAACGTCATTCTCGAAACGCTGATCGCGCTGCCCATGCTGATCTGGGCCCATGCCGCGCTGTTTGCCTATTGGGATGCCTACCGCACGATCAACACGGTGCAAAAGGCCGCCTATACGGTGTCGGACCTCATTTCCCGGCAACAGGGCTCGGTCAACAACGCCTATCTGAACGGGATGCGAACCACGATGAACTACCTGCTCGACGACGATCAGGCAGGCACGATGCGCATCACCTCCTATCGCTGGAGCGAGATCAACGACCGGTATGAGGTGATCTGGTCGAACAGCAACATTTCCGGCAAACCCGCACTGACCACGGCAGCAATCGCAAACCTGACCGGTGCGCTGCCCAACATGTCCGATGGCGACAGCGCGATCCTTCTGGAAACGCGGGTGCCCTATACGCCGCCGCTGCGCTTCGGTCTGGAACCAACAAACATCGAGCAGTTCATCGTGACAAGGCCGCGCTTCCTGCCCCGCATCTGCCATGTCAGTTTCCCCTGCACCTGATCGCCGCAGCATGGGGCCTCAGTCCCCCTGACTCTGCCCGCGCGCGACGATCAGGTCGTTGATGGCTTCGGCCATGAACCGCGCCTCATTGGATGACGTGACGCCCCCCACGCCGATCCGTCTGCCGACGCGCCACCAGAGCCCCGGTGCCCATGCGGCCGGACCGGACCGGTCCAGCACAACCATGAACCCGTTGGACGGCTTGAAGGCAAACGGCCCGCGTGACGCGGACTGCATCTCGGACACCAGCGCCAGCCTGCGCCCCCCCGCCTCACGCAATTCCCGCGCAGTCAGTTCAAGCCCGGCTTCGGTGCTTTGCCATAGTCGCAAACAGCCAAAGATCACAATTGCCCCAAAGACCAGCAGGAACAGGCGCAGGCTGATGGACGAAGGCGGCTCCCACAGCGCAAGATAGAGAACGAAGACCCCCAGGCTCAACAGGATCACCGCGCCGATCACCCGCCTCGGTCCGGAAGGCCAGAGCCGCGCCAGTATCAGGTCGTCATGCGTCCCGTCGCCCCGGTCCTCTTCCGCCTGCATCCCGTCACTCCCCCGCCACTGTCCTGCCTGGCCCCGCCTATAGCCGCCTTTTCCCCCTGCATCCAGTCGCCGCCGGCGCGCCTCTGTGCCGGGCCGCACATCTACCCTGCACCTGCCCCGGATTGAGCAGCGCCGCCCGCAGCCCTATCTTCGGTCAATCAGCGACAGGAGAGCATCATGTCCATCCGCCCCGTCACCTATGAAGCGCAGGCCCGCCCGACCATGGAAGGGGCAGGCGTGCATCTGCACCGCGCCTTCGGCTTCCAGAATCCCGACCAGATGGACCCATTCCTTCTGTTCGACGATTTCCGCAACGAGGATCCGCGCGACTACCTGCGCGGCTTTCCCTGGCATCCCCATCGCGGGATCGAAACGATCACCTATGTCCTCGCCGGAACCGTCGATCACGGCGACAGTCTGGGCAATGTCGGAACACTCGGCGCGGGTGATGTGCAATGGATGACGGCAGGCTCCGGCATCCTGCATCAGGAGATGCCCAAAGGAAACACCAGGGGCCAGATGCACGGCTTCCAGCTCTGGGCCAACCTGCCGCGGGATCTCAAGATGACGGCGCCGCGCTATCAGGACGTGAAGGGCACCGACATCCCCGAAGTGACCGATGACGATGGCACGGTGGTCCGCGTCATCGTCGGCAGCTTCTGGGGCAAGACCGGCCCGGTGGATGGCATCGCCGCCGATCCGCAATATCTCGACATCTCAATCCCGGCAGGCCGGAAAAAACGCTTCAAGGTCGACACCCACCGCCGCGCCTTTGCCTATGTGTTCGAAGGATCCGGCGCCTTTGCCGATGCCAGCCGCCCCCGCGGTGTGCTGCTGGAAAAGGAGGTGCGCGGCGAGGAGGTCAATATCCGCGACATGTCCGGCGACCGGACGCTGGTGCAGTTCGGCACAGGGGATGAGGTCGTGGTGCAGGCCGGAGAAAAAGGTCTCCGCTTCCTGCTGATCTCCGGCGCGCCGATTCAGGAACCCGTTGCCTGGCACGGCCCGATCGTGATGAACACCGATGCGGAAATCCGTCAGGCCATGGCCGACCTGCGCAACGGCACCTTCATCAAGCCCGCGCACTGAGCCTCCCCTTTCATCTTGGCAAAATACCTCGGGGGGTGAGGGGGGCAGCGCCCCCCTTACGCGGGTTCCACCAGCCCCCGTCCTTTCAAAAGCGGTTCCACCCCCGGCATCCGCCCCCGGAACGCGGTGTAAAGCGCCTCCGCCTCCTGCGACCCGCCTGCCGAGAGGATGAACCGTTCCAGCCGGGCCGCCGTGTCCGGGTCAAACGCATCGCCCGCCTCCTCGAAGGCGGCAAAGGCATCAGCATCCATCACCTCGGACCACATATAGCTGTAATAGCCCGAGGAATATCCGTCCCCGGAAAACACATGCGCGAAATGCGGGGTGGCGTGACGCATCCGGATCGCATGGGGCAGCCCGATCCCCGCCAGAACCTCGGCCTGCCGCGCCATCGGGTCGGCGGGGGCGGGGCCCTCGTGGAACGCCAGATCGACCAGCGCCGAAGCCAGATATTCCACGGTCGAGAACCCCTGATCGAAGGTCGAGGCCGCCAGAAGCCGATCCCGCAGGTCAGCGGGCATCGGCTCGCCCGTCTGCCAGTGGCGCGCGTGGCGGTCCAGCACCTCCGGCACCTCCAGCCAATGTTCATAAAGCTGGCTCGGCAATTCCACGAAATCCCGCGCGACCGAGGTGCCGGAAATGAAATCATGCGTCACATCCGACAGCATCTGATGCAGCGCGTGGCCGAATTCGTGGAACAGCGTGCGCGCATCGTCCCAGGACAACAGTGCCGGATTCCCCTTGGCGAAATTACAGACATTCACGACGATGGGCCGCACCTCGCCCCCGAGCTTGCGCTGGCTGCGCATGGCCGAACACCAGGCCCCCGACCGTTTCGATCCGCGCCCGAAATAATCCCCGATGAACACCGCGACATGCGCGCCCTTGCGCGTCACCTCCCAGGCGCGGGCATCAGCGTGGTAAAGCGGCACGTCAAGCGCGCGGAACTCCAGCCCGAACAGCCGGTTGGCACAATCGAACATCGCGGCCAGCATCGCCTCCAGCCCCAGATAGGGTTTCAGCACCGCCTCATCGAGGTCATGCTCCGCCTTGCGCCGCTTCTCAGCATAGTAGCGCCAGTCCCAGGGTTCCAGCGGGCCGTTGATCCCGTCCCCGGCCATCATGGCGGCCAGCACCTCTGCATCCGCCTCGGCGGCGGCGCGCGCAGGGGCCCAGACCCGCATCAGCAGATCACGCACGGCGGCGGGCGTTTTCGCCATCTCGGGTTCCAGCTTGTAAGAGGCGAAATCCTCGTATCCCAACAACTTCGCCCGTTCTTCGCGCAGCGCCAGCGTCTCGGCGGCGATGGCGCGGTTGTCATGGGCATTGCCATTCTCGCCGCGCGCCACCCAGGCCTCATAGGCCCGTTTGCGCAGGTCGCGGCGGGAGGAGAATTGCAGGAAAGGCACGATCAACGAGCGGTTGAGCGTGATGACCGGCCCCGCCTTGCCCCGCTCCGCTCCCGCCGCGCGGGCAGCATCCATGACGAAATCCGGCAGGCCCTCCAGTTCGGCCTCGGTCACCTCCATGAACCAACCGCGTTCCTCGGCCAGCAGGTTCTGGCTGAAGGTGGTGCCCAGCACGGCCAGCCGCGATTTCACGTCGCGCAAGCGTTCCGCCCCTGCCCCTTGCAGCCGCGCGCCGGCGCGCACAAACATGCGGT
Source organism: Pseudorhodobacter sp. (assembly GCA_046295215.1). GTDB lineage: Bacteria > Pseudomonadota > Alphaproteobacteria > Rhodobacterales > Rhodobacteraceae > Szabonella. The sequence goes on from JBKBNP010000002.1 coordinate 18,155, forward strand.
GGTAAAGCTCCAGCACGCGGGCCTGTTCATCGGTCAGGTCCAGCGCGTCGCGGCTCTGCCAGAGCGTCTCGATCCGCGCGAACAGCGCGGCATTGCCGGTGACCTCCGACGAATAGGCGCTCATCTTTGGGGCCAGATCGCGTTGCAGCGCCTCGCGGGCGTCGGTGCTGTCAGCGCCCGCAAGATTGTAGAACACCCCCGAAACCCGGTCCAGATCGCCCGAGGCCAGTTCCAGCGCCTCGATGGTATTGGCAAAGTTCGGCGCGACCGGGTCGGTCGCGATTTCTGCCACCCGTGCGCGCGCCGCAGCCAGGGCGGCCTCGAAGGCAGGCGCGAAATCGGCGTCCCCGATGGCCTCGAACGGCGGCAGGCCGAAGGGCGTATCCCACTGGGCCAAAAGCGGATTGGTCATGGTCAGTCTCCTGTTTCCCCGGTCTAGGGGGTATTTTCTGCGCCTCGCCCGGAACAGACCGGGCAATCCGGGCGCGATTTGACGGCGATCACGCGGGTTTCGGCGAAAAGCGCGTCATGGATCATCAGACGCCCGCGCAGGCCCTGCCCCGCCCCCGTCAGGTGTTTCACGGCCTCCAGCGCCATCATGGACCCGATCACCCCGGGCAAAGGCCCCGCAACCCCCGCCTCGGCGCAGGTTGGCACCATGCCCGGTGCGGGCCGGGTCGGAAAGACACATTCATAGCACGGACCACCCCGCGCCGGGTCATAAAGCCCGATCTGGCCTTCCCATTGGGTGATCGCCCCGGAAATCAGCGGCTTGCCCGCCTCGACGGCCCATCTGTTCACGCTATATCGTGTATCGAAATTGTCCGTGCCATCAAGGATCAGGTCATAGTCCGCGATCAGCGCAGCGCTTTCCGCATCCAGCCTGCGGGCATAGGGCAAGACCTCGATAAACGGGTTGACCGCCGTCATCGCCTCGACCGCCGACTGCACCTTGGGCAGGCCGATGCTGGAATCGCGGTGGATCACCTGACGTTGCAGGTTGGAATTGTCCACATGGTCGGCGTCGATCACCCCGATCCGCCCCACTCCCGCCGCCGCAAGATACAGCAACACCGGGCTGCCAAGCCCCCCCGCCCCCACCACCAGAACGCGCGCCGCCTTCAGGCGCTTCTGCCCCGCGCCGCCGATTTCGCGCAGCAGGATGTGGCGGGCATAGCGGTCCAGTTCCACCGGAGAAAAGGCCGCTGCGGTGACAGGTGTCGCGGCCTTTGCCTTTGCCGCCGCCGCCGCCCGCCCCCGCAAAACCCCCAGCCCATAGCGATAGGCCAGAACGGGCACCACCAGCAGGCCCAGTAACAGCCAGGCCCGGAAATCCCCGCCCGTGATCCGCGACACCGGGTTGGGCTGCCCCATCAGCGGCGAATGGACCAGCACCAGCAGCGCCCACCAGACCACCGCAATGCCCCCGGCCCCGATCCCCGGGCGCCAGCGCGACAGGCCAAAGAGGCCCAGAAATCCCAAAATCCCGATCATGCCAGCCCGGTCGAGCCAAAGCCGCCCGCGCCCCGCGCGGTGTCGTCGAGGTCGCCCACAAGCGCGAACCGCGCCTGCATGACCGGGGCCACAATCATCTGCGCAATCCGGTCGCCATGGCGGACGGTGTAGGGTTCTGCCCCCAGATTGACCAGCGCCACCCCCAGCGGGCCGCGGTAATCGCTGTCGATGGTGCCGGGCGTGTTCGGCAGGGTGATGCCCCGTTTCAGCGCAAGGCCCGACCGGGGGCGGATCTGCGCCTCGTAGCCTTCCGGAATCGCGACCCGCAGCCCGGTCGGACAGATCGCGCGCTGCATGGGCAGAAGAACCATCCCCTCTGCACGCTCATTCTCGGGAAAGTTGGCGCGGATGTCGGCCCCTGCCGCCCCGGTCGTTTCATACTGCGGCAAGGGCAGGCCGGGATCGGCCCAGCCCTCGCGCAGGATGCGCACAACGGGGGCGGTCATCCCAGGGCTCCGGCGATGCGCAGGGCGAGTTTGCGCGCAACCTCGCCCTTGCCCATGCGCGGCCAGTCCTCGGCACCCTTTGCGGTAATCAAGGTCACGGCATTCTCGGCCCCACCCATGATGCCGGTGGCGGGGCTCACGTCATTGGCCACGATCCAGTCGCAACCCTTGCGGGCGCGTTTGGCGGTGGCATGGGCGATCACATTCTCGGTCTCGGCGGCGAAACCGACGACCAGCGCGGGGCGGTTGCCCGCCCTGGAAACCATGGCCAGAATATCTGGATTCTCGGCAAATTCGAGGCTGGGGGCCGCGCCCGAAGCGCCCTTTTTCATCTTTTGCGCGCCTTCATTGACCACCCGCCAATCGGCCACCGCCGCCGCCATCACCGCCGCGTCGGCGGGCAAGGCCGCCTCCACCGCCGCCAGCATCTGACACGCGGTTTCCACAGGCACCACCGTCACGCCCGCAGGGGGCGGCACGGTCGCGGGGCCGGTCACGAAAGTCACCCGCGCCCCCAGATCGCGCAGCGCGGCAGCAATCGCCGACCCCTGCGCGCCCGAGGAGCGGTTGGCAATATAACGCACCGGGTCGATCGGTTCATGCGTGGGACCGGATGTCACCAACACATGCCGCCCCGAGAGCGGCCCCTTTCCCACCAGCAGCGCCTCGATGGCCGCGACAATCTCCAGCGGTTCCGCCATCCGGCCCGGTCCGTATTCGCCACAGGCCATGTCGCCTTCATTCGGGCCGACCACGGCCACGCCATCACCGCGCAGAACGGCGAGATTGCGCTGCGTCGCCGGATGGTCCCACATCCGCACATTCATTGCAGGCGCGACCAGAACCGGCGTGTCGGTCGCCAGCAGAAGGGTGGAGGCCAGATCATCCGCCCGTCCCTGCGCCATCCTGGCCATCAGGTCGGCGGTAGCCGGGGCGACCACGATCAGATCGGCGGAACGGGAAAGCTGGATATGCCCCATCTCCGCCTCGGCGGTCAGGTCGAACAGATCCTGATGCACCTTCGCGCCGGCCAGTGCTGCCACGGAAAGCGGCGTCACGAACTCCGCCCCCGCCCGCGTCAGAACCGGCGTGACGGCTGCCCCGCGTTCGCGCAGGCGTCGGATCAGATCCAGCCCCTTATAGGCCGCGATGCCCCCGCCGAGGATCAGAAGTATCCGCTTGTCCGACAGCATCCGCGTCCCCTCATGCCTCAGGATGGTCCAGCTTTACGGGTCTGCGGGCACGAACTCAACAGGCTCGGCCCGGACCGTCATCCACCGCTGAAGGCAGCGCAGGGGTCGTCCCGCTCTGCCGGTTGGGTGACGATCCACAGATCGAAAGGTTGGGGGCCTTCGGCAGGGGCCTCCAGTTGCCCGACAGACAGAACCGAAACCGAGGGTGCGGCACGGGCCAGATAGGCCGGCATCCCCCGATTCCGGTCAGCGTGACCCGACCCGGCAATCACCACGACCGGCCCACCGGTTTCCGCCAGTGCCTGAAGCGCCATGCGCGAAAAGGCCGCATCGCGCAGCGCCTGAGCCGCCACCATGCCGGGCAGCATCGCTTCGGGCAGGGCATTGCAATGGGCGATTTGTTGTTCGGCTTCGCGCAGGGTTTGCAGATCGGCGGGCAGCGGTATGTCCAGCCCGTAGAGGGCAGCATCGGCACCGAACACCGCCGCCGCACCCTCGGTCATCGCCCGGCGCACCTCGGCGCGTGGCAGGGCGGCCCCGAAGATGACGGCGTCGGGCGCTGCAACGAATATCGGATGGTAGAGCGAAAATTCCGGCCAGCCGGTTCCGTTCCAGCCCAGCGCAGCCTCCAGCGCCGCTGCGTCCTGACGCGGCACACCGTCTACGCGCGCGGCCTGATCAGGCCCGATCATCTCGAATACAAGTGCTGTCGGACGGATCGCGGCAACGGCCACTTCCTGATGGCGGTGATGCGCCGGGTTGTCGTGAACCTCACCAAGAATGACAATCTGCGCTGGCGGCAGATGCGACAGGTCGGCGGACATTACCTCGGAGGCAGCGACAGGCTGGCCCAGCAAGACAAAAAGCGGAATCAGACGGATCATGCCAGAAAGTGATGCACTTCTCGCGACTGGGCTTCAAGACTGCGGCGCATCTTGGCGAAGGCCGCCGCTTCGAGTTGTCGCACGCGCTCCTTCGAAAGGCCCAACTCGTCGCCAAGGCTTTCCAGGGTCCGGCCATTCTCGCGCAGCTTGCGCTCGGTCACGATGAACCTTTCGCGGGCGTTCAGCGTCCCCATTGCGGCCACCAGCCAGTCGCGCAGCCGCGCGGTGTCATGGTCGCCCTCCACCAGTTCGGCGGCCTGCACACTGTCATCTTCCAGCGCGTCGATCCATTCGCGCCCCTCATCCTCGGTCGATTGCGTGGCGTTGAGCGAATAATCCGACCCCGAAAGCCGGCCCTCCATCATCTCCACATCCGCCAGGGGCACGCCGATTTCAGAGGCGATCTTCTCGCGCAACTGATGACCATCGAGGTTTTCTCCCGCCGCCGAGGCCTCGCGTTCCAGCTTGGCCTGAACCCGGCGCAGGTTGAAAAACAACGCCTTCTGGCTGGAGGTAGACCCGGTGCGCACCATCGACCAGTTGCGCATCACATAGTCCTGGATCGAGGCCTTGATCCACCAGACCGCATAGGTCGAAAACCGCACGCCCCTGTCCGGGTCGAACTTGTCGGCGGCCTTCATCAGCCCGAGGCTCGCCTCCTGGATCAGGTCATTCATCGGGGCGCCATAGCGCCGAAACTTTGCCGCCATGGAAATCGCAAGCCGCATATAGGCCGTGATGAGCCGGTGCAGCGCCTGTTCATCGCGGTGGTCGCGCCAGGCGAAAGCCAGTTTCAATTCGGTCTCGGCATCCAGAAGCTCCGCCTTCATCGCGCGGCGGGACATGGTCTGGTCGTTGTATCCGTCGAACGCCATCTTACCCCCTGTCAGCTTCCCTGCTGGTTCGGTATGGCTTACGCATCAGGTCGGAAAACGGATCAAAACACCTCATGGCAGATACAGAAATTCCGACGGGCTGCGCGACTGCACGTCTGACAGTGGTGACAGGCGGGGCGCGTTCGGGCAAATCACGCTTTGCTGAGGGTCTGGTGCGCGCGACCGGTCGGTCTGCGGTCTATATCGCGACGGCCGAGGCCTGGGATGACGAGATGCGCGCCCGCATCGACGCCCACCGGACTGATCGGGGGGAGGGCTGGCAAACCGTCGAGGCCCCGCTGGATCTGGCGGGCGCGCTTGGCCGGGCAACAGCGGACCAGACCGTGCTGGTTGATTGCGCGACGCTCTGGCTGACAAATGCAATGCTTGCAGAGCGTGACATTGCACAGGAAACCGACCGCCTGCTGGCAGCCCTCGGTGACTGTCGCGCCCTGGTGGTGGTGGTCACGAATGAGGTCGGCTGGTCCGTCGTGCCGGAGAACGCGCTGGCCCGGCGGTTCCGTGACGAACAGGGCCGACTCAACCAGCGTCTTGCGGCGGCGGCGGGCCGCGTCGCTTTGGTGGTTGCGGGGCTGCCGCTCTGGCTCAAGAGGGGCGAATGAGACGGTTGTTCTGGGTCCGGCACGGACCCACCCATGCGAAAGGCATGGTCGGCTGGACCGACCTGCCGGCCGACCTCTCCGACGCTTCGGCCCTTGCCCGTCTGTCGCAGGCGCTGCCGGACGCCCCCGTCATCTCGTCTGACCTGTCTCGCGCCATTGCCACCGCCGATGCCATTGCAGCGGGCCGCCCCCGGCTGCCGCATGACCCTGCCTTGCGGGAGATCCACTTCGGTGACTGGGAAATGCAGCACCACACAGCCATCCGGGACCAGTCGCTGTTGCGCGCCTTCTGGGACCAGCCCGGCGATGTCGCCCCCCCCGGCGGCGAAAGCTGGAATGCCGTGGCGGCGCGGGTCAATGCAGGCGTGGACCGTCTGCTTGCCGCCCATCCGGGTGATCTGATCCTTGTTGCCCATTTCGCCGTGATCCTGACGCAGGTGCAACGCGCCCTCGGCATTGCTCCCTACGAAGCCTTTGGCCACCGGATCGACAATCTGTCCCTGACCGAGCTTGCCCTTGAACCGAAAGGATGGACGGCTGCGCGGATCAATCACATTCCGTGATGGACCACAGCACAAACCGTCATTTCCCTTGGTGCAGGGCGCTTGCTAGGTCTGGCCCCAGTCAGGATGAAAGGGCAGAGCATGTATGAACTCGCCATAGGCGACCGCAGCTATTCCAGTTGGTCGCTGCGCGGCTGGCTGCTGTTCGATGCGTTCGGCATCCCCGTGCGCAGCCGCAAGGCGCGCCTCTATTCCGACGAGCTGCCCGCTTTGCTGCGCGATTTCGCCCCGGCGCGCACCGTGCCCGCGCTGCGGCTGGAGGATGGCACGGTCATCCCCGACAGCATCGCCATCGCCGAAGAACTTGCCTCGCGCCACCCCGAGGCCGGGATCTGGCCTGCCGACCCCAGGGCGCGGGGCGTAGCCCGCGCGCTCGTCGCCGAAATGCATGCAGGCTTCACCGCGCTGCGCAGCCATTGCCCGATGAACCTGCGCGTCAGCTACACCCGATGTGACCCTTCCGAGGCGGTGCTGGCCGATGTTGCGCGGGTGGACCTGCTCTGGACCTGGGTACGGCAGCAGACGGGAACAACCGGCCCATGGCTCTGCGGGAATTACTCGGCGGCGGATGTGTTCTTCGCGCCGGTTGCCGCCCGTATCGCCTCCTACAACCTTCGCGCAGGCGCTGAAGCCATGAACTATGTTGCGGCGCAACTGTCCCATCCCTCCTTCCGCCGTTGGCGCGCGATGGGCTGGGCCGAAGGCGCGGATCAGCCGTTCTACCGGCGCGACTGGCCGCAGCGCCTCTGGCCCGGTCCGGCGTCGCTTCAGGCGGAGGCCCTTGACCATGGTCCCTCCGTCAACAGCCTCTGCCCCTATTCCGGCGATCCCGTGACGCATTTCATGCAGGCAGGCGGCCGCGTCTGGGGTTTCTGCAACGCCTTTTGCCGCGACAAGACCCTGGCCGACCCGGAGGCCTGGCCAGCCTTCATGGCCATTTACCAGTCGTAAACCTTTGCCCTGCTATTCGTTAACCAAAATGAATGGCAGGAGACGGGGACAGCATGATCGCAAGCGCCTTTACGGTCGCCTTCGAAGGGGTGGAGGCGCGGCAGGTCGAGGTGCAATGCGCGGTCACGGCGGGCCTGCCGGCCTTCGGCATCGTGGGCCTGCCCGACAAGGCGGTAAGCGAGGCGCGGGAACGGGTCCGCGCCGCACTTTCGTCAATGTCCATCGCGCTGCCAGCCAAGCGCATCACGGTCAACCTTTCCCCCGCCGATCTGCCGAAGGAAGGGTCGCATTTCGACCTGCCGATCGCGCTGGCCCTGCTCTGTGCGCTGGATGTGCTGCCCCGTGATGCCGCAGCGTCGGTCGTCGCCCTTGGCGAGCTGTCCCTCGACGGACGGCTGATCCCGGTTGCGGGCGCGCTGCCCGCCGCCATGGCCGCCGCCGAGGCCGAGCGCGCCCTTCTCTGCCCCGCCGCTTGCGGGGCGGAGGCCGCCTGGGTCGGTGCGACACAGGTTCTGGGTGCCGCCACATTGACGGATGTCCTGCGGCATTTCACAGGGCAGTCTCCGATTTCCCCGGCCGAGGCTGGCGAAATTGCCCTGCCCCCGTTCGAGCGCGACCTGCGGGACGTCAAAGGGCAGGAACGCGCCAAGAGAGCCTTGGAAATAGCGGCTTCGGGGCGGCATCACATGCTGCTCGTGGGCGCGCCGGGATCCGGAAAATCCATGCTCGCGTCCCGGCTTCCAGGCATCATGCCACCTCTTTCAGCTGCCGAAGCTCTGGAAACATCGATGATCCACTCGCTCGCGGGACTCCTCAACGAAGGGGGAATTTCCCGCGCACGCCCGTTTTGCGAACCGCATCATACCGCCTCGATGGCGGCCATTGTGGGGGGCGGGCGGGGCGCGCGACCCGGCCAGATCAGCCTTGCCCATAATGGCGTGCTGTTCATGGACGAGTTTCCCGAGTTTCCCCGCGCCGTGCTGGAAACCCTGCGCCAGCCCATCGAGACGGGCGAGGTCGTGGTGGCGCGGGCCAATGCCCATATCCGCTATCCCTGCCGTTTCCTGCTGGTGGCTGCCGCGAACCCCTGCAAATGCGGCTATCTGGCGGATGCTTCGCGGGCCTGCGCCCGTGTGCCGATCTGCGGCGAGGATTACCTTGGCCGGATATCGGGGCCATTGATGGACCGGTTCGACCTGCGGGTCGAGGTTCCGCCGGTGGCCTATACCGATCTCGACCTGCCCGCATCAGGTGATTCCTCGGCAACCATCGCCGAACGTGTCGCCACGGCGCGCAACCGGCAATCCGCGCGTTTTGCCGGTCATGCCAGCGTGCGCGTGAACGCCGAAGCCGAAGGCAGGCTGCTTGAGGAGATCGCGACCCCCGACGCAGAAGGGCGCGCACTTCTGACGCTGGTGGCGGAACGCTTCGGCCTCTCGGCGCGTGGCTATCACCGGATCCTGCGGGTCGCGCGGACGATTGCCGACCTCGACGCCTCCACGGATGTCCGCAAACCCCATGTTGCCGAGGCCGTCAGCTACCGGCTCGCCATCGGACGCGCCGGTCAGGGATAATGCAATCCGAATCAGCCGCGGCGTCTTGCCTCGATCGCGTCCCAGATCAGGGCCGAGGCATTGGTGCCGTCAAACCGCTCCAGTTCCTGAAGGCCCGTCGGAGAGGTGACGTTAATCTCGGTCAGATAATCCCCGATCACGTCGATACCGACGAAAATCTGGCCATGATCGCGCAGCGTCGGCCCGATCGCCGCGCAGATTTCAAGGTCGCGCTCCGTCAGGGCCACTTTTTCCGCGCGCCCGCCCACATGCATGTTGGATCTTGTCTCACCCGCCTGGGGCACGCGGTTTATGGCGCCAACAGGCTCGCCATCGACAAGAATCACCCGCTTGTCGCCCTTCGACACATCGGGAAGAAACTTCTGCACGATCAACGGCTCCCGGCTCAACCCGGTGAACAACTCATGCAGGGAGGCGAGATTGCGGTCATTCGGGTCGAGCCGGAAAACGCCCGCCCCGCCATTTCCGTAAAGCGGCTTCAGGATGACATCGCCATGCTCCGCCTTGAAGGCCCGGATCGTCGCAAGATCCCGCGCGATCATCGTCGGCGGGATCAGGTCTGGAAACCGCAGGACAAGGAGCTTCTCGGGAAAATTGCGCACCCAGAACGGATCATTGACCACGAGCGTGCGCGGGTGGATCAGTTCCAGCAGATGGGTCGTGGTGATATATCCCATGTCGAACGGCGGATCCTGGCGCAGCCAGACAACATCGAACCCACCCAGATCGACCTCGGTCTCCGTTCCGAAATCGACATGATCACCGACAACCTTGCGAAGCGTCACCGGAAACCCGCGAGCAACAACACGTCCCTCGCGAAAAGCAAGCTTGTCGGGCGTGTAGTAGAAAAGCGTATGGCCCCGATCCTGTGCCTCCAACGCGATCCGGAACGTGCTGTCCGCAAGGATGTTCACGGACCCGATCGGATCCATCTGCAAGGCGACTTTCAGGCTCATGCGATCCCCTTTCGATGCAGCCTCTACTTGCCGCATGGAAAGGCCGCATGCAATCCGGCTTAGCCGCAGAATGCATGTTCAATGATTTCGATTCTGCCGAATGCATCCACCAGCGCGACGTCAAACCGGCTGTCGGTCAGTTGGCCTGCCGGCTCCCCTTCCAGAAATTCCGCAGCCGTCGCATAAATCCGGTCCATCTGGCGGCGGGACAAGCGAAAGGCAGCCTCCGAATGGGTTTCGGCCTTCTTCACTTCGATGAAGACCACACCTGCACCCTCCCGCGCAACAAGATCGATTTCACCGGCACTGCCACGCCAGCGGGACACAGCGATCGGTGCGCCGCGTCGGTCGTAGTGGCGCGCAACGGCCTCTTCTGCCGCAATACCCGAACGAAAGGCGGTTGCCCCTCTGCTCCGGCGCGTATCCGGAACGGTCCTGTCTCGAACGGCCTGCATTTTCATCTCCTACCTCTGCTTGACCTCAAGGGCCAGTTTGTAGACATCTCGCCTGGGCAGCCCATGCCGCGTGGCAATCTCTGCGGCCACGTCTTTCAGATGTCGACCGGGCAAGGCCCGGGCGAGTTCCGTTTCCAGATCGTTCCGGTCGGGGGGGGCAGCCGGTGCCGCGCCGACAAGGACCACGAACTCTCCCCTTGGAACAAGATCACCCATTTCCGCCAGCAAAGTGCCAAGGCTACCTCTCCGGCTTTCCTCGAAACGTTTTGTCAGTTCCCTGCACAGCGCCCCTTGCCGCTCCTTGCCCAATTCCTCGCACAGGTCCGCTAACAATTCCCTAACGCGCTTTGGTGACTCATAGAAAACCAGCGTGCCGGGAACCTGCCGCAGCGCCGCAATCGCCCGACGCCTCGCGGCGCGTGTTGCCGGGAGGAACCCAGCGAAATGGAACTGATCCGTGGGCAGGCCAGCAACCGTAAGGGCAGCCAGAAGCGCAGACGGGCCGGGTGCCGCGCGCACCGCATGACCCGCCGCAATCGCCTCGCGCGCGAGTGGAAAACCCGGATCGGCAACAAGGGGCGTGCCTGCCTCGGACGCATAGGCGACGCTCATGCCTTCGGCGAGCCGCGCGAGCAGCAGCGGGCGGACGCGCTCTCCGTTATGGTCGTGATAGGCGACAATTCGCCGTGCCCCCAAAGCCACGCCATGAATCTCCATCAGATGGCGCAAGGTACGGGTGTCCTCCGCCGCCAGCACATCTGCCTTTGCCAGAATATCGAGCGCGCGCAGGGTGATATCACGCGCGGCCCCGATGGGTGTGGCCACGAAATGCAGCCCCGCCTCAAGCGGGCGGGGGTCAGGCCGAAAGCCCTGCCATCGGTTGTCTGCGCTGTCCTCATCGGTCATCCTGCACGGGCCCTTCGAAAGTTTACTTCGCTCTGCGAAACGCATAGGCTGATGCCGATGTTCAATTCTGCCGCGAGGGATCCTTGATGTTGTCGATTTTTACCCGTGCCCACAAGTCCCTTGCCCGCGCGGCGGCCGCTCTCGGGGTGTTGGCCCTTGCGGCCTGTCAGCCGGTTTCGACCGCGCCCGGGCCAGCCATAGACACATCCGCGCCCGTCCCGGTGGCGCTTCTGGTGCCTGCGGGATCCGGCCAGGCAGGGGATGAACTATTGGCGCGCTCGTTGCAGAACGCGGCGCGGCTTGCCATTTCGGACCTTGGAAATGTCCGCATTGACCTGCGGGTCTACAACACCGCAGGCCAGCCCGGGCAAGCGCAGGCGATGGCCCTTAAGGCCGCCGACGAGGGGGCAAAGATCGTTCTCGGGCCTGTTTTCGCGCAGGAGGCGAATGCGGCGGGTGTCGCCCTGTCCGGACGCGGCATCAATGTCCTGAGCTTCTCGAACAACACCGACATCGCGGGTGGCAATGTTTTTGTCCTCGGCCCGACCTTCCAGAACACGGCGAACCGGCTTGCCTCCTATGCTGCGCGGCAGGGAAAACGGCGCGTCATGGTCGTGCATGACCGCAACAGGGCCGGCGAGATCGGCAAGGCCGCGATCCAGCGCGGCGTGTCGAATGCGGGCGGGTCGGTCGTCGCGACCGTCGGTTATGAATTCTCGCAGAACGGGATCGTTCAGGCCGCCCCGCAGATTGCCGCACAGGTGCGGTCCTCCCAGGCCGACGCCATCTTCATGACGGCCGATACGGCCGGTGCCCTTCCCTTGCTCACGCAGCTTCTGCGCGACAACCGGGTAGACAGTTCGGTGGCCCAGTTCATCGGCCTGACCCGATGGGACATTCCGGCGGCGACGCTGGCCCTGCCCGGCACCCAGGGTGGCTGGTTCGCGCTTCCCGATCCCGCGCTCTACCAGCAATACCAGTCGCGGTATCAGGCGGCCTTCGGCGAGGCGCCGCACCCGATTTCCGGCCTTGCCTATGACGGCATCGCGGCAATCGGGGCGCTGGTCAAGGCGGGCCGGACCAATGCGCTGAGCGGGGCCGCACTGACACAGGGGTCCGGTTTTGTCGGGGTCAACGGCATCTTCCGGCTGCGCGCCGACGGCACCAACGAGCGCGGCCTCGCCGTGGCGCAGATCCGCAACAACCAGCTTGTCGTCATCGACGCAGCGCCCCGCAGCTTCGGTGGAGCCGGGTTCTGACCCCGGCCCACCCCGTTCCGATCCCGTAGAGCATGTCCCAGAACGCGGCCCAGCTTCATCCCACGGCCGTCAACGGCCCGATTCCCTTTCCGAACCTGACCGGTGTCGGAATGCAGGATCTGCTGCTGCCCCCCGAGGAGATGATCGACGAAAAGGCGCTGCGCACAGCGATTTCCGCTGACATCGCAGCCGAGGCACAGATGGATGCCCGCGCAGCGCGTTCCATTGCCGTGCGCCATCTGGCCGAGGCCCGCACCCTTGCCAATGACCGGCTGGCCGCCGCCTTCCTCGCCCATCCCCGCAAGGCCCGCCACCTGATCCGTGCCATGGCCTGGCTGACCGACCGCATCGTGACCCTGACGCTGGACGTCGCCCGCGACCACCTCCACCCCCTGCCCAACCCGACGGAGAGCGAGCGGATCGCGGTGCTGGCGGTCGGCGGCTATGGCCGGGCGGAAATGGCACCCCACTCGGACGTGGACCTTCTGTTCCTGACGCCTTGGAAGGTGACTCCCTGGGCGGAATCGGTTGTCGAATCGATGCTCTACATGCTGTGGGATCTGAAGCTGAAGGTCGGCCATTCCACCCGCACGGTGAAGGACTGCATCCGCCTTGCCCGTGAGGACATCACCATCCGCACCGCCCTGCTGGAGCGCCGTTTCATCGCCGGGCATGAACCGCTCGCGCTCGATCTGCGCGAAAAACTCTGGTCCGATCTCTTTCGCAAGACCGGGCCCGAGTTCATCGAGGCGAAACTCGCCGAGCGTGGTGAGCGGCACAGGCGGCAGGGCGGCCAGCGCTATGTGCTTGAACCCAATGTGAAGGAGGGCAAGGGCGGGCTGCGCGACCTGCAAACGCTCTACTGGATCGGCAAATATCTGCACCGGGTGCAATCGGCCTCGGGTCTGGTTGAGGCGGGGCTGTTTGCGCAGGACGAATATGAAACCTTCGCCACGGCCGAGAACTTCCTCTGGGACGTGCGCTGCCATCTGCATTTCATCGCCGGTCGCGCCATGGACCAGTTGACCTTCGACCTTCAGGTCGAGGTCGCCGCGCGCATGAAATATGCCGATACGGGCGGGCGGCGGGCGGTTGAACATTTCATGCAGGATTATTTTCGTCACGCAACCCGCGTGGGCGAGTTGACCCGCATCTTCCTCACCCAGCTGGAAGCACGCCATGCCAAAAGCGAACCTGCGCTGATCGGCTTTTTCCGGCGCCGCAAGGCGCTCAAACACGGGTTCCGTGTGGTGCAGGGCCGCATCGACTTTGCCGAGGGCGAGGATTTCCGGGCAGAACCCCTGAATATCCTGCGCATCTTTGCCGAAGCCTTGCGCACCGGCCTCTTGCTGCACCCCGCCGCCATGCGCCTGATCGCGGCCAATCTCGACCTGATCGACGAGGAGATGCGCGCCAACCGCGAGGCAATCTCGATCTTCCACGACCTCTTGCTGAAGCACGGCAATCCCGAACGCGGCCTGCGCCGGATGAACGAGATCGGCGTGCTGTCGGCCTTCATCCCCGAGTTCGAACCCATCGTCGCGATGATGCAGTTCAACGTCTATCACCATTACACGGTGGACGAGCATACGATCCAGTGCATCTCGACGCTCGCGCAGATCGAGCGGGAGGAGCTGATCGAGGAACTGCCGCTTTCGTCCTCCATCCTCAAGGAAGGCGTGAACCGCAAGGTGCTGTATCTGGCGCTGCTGCTGCATGACATCGGCAAGGGGCGGCCCGAGGACCATTCCATCCTTGGCGCACAGATCGCGCGGCGCGTGGCGCCCCGGCTGGGGCTCAATGCCGAGGATGCGGAAACCGTCGAATGGCTGGTGCGCTATCATCTGCACATGTCCGACATGGCCCAGAAGCGCGATCTGAGCGACCCGCGCACGGTGCGCGATTTCGCCAAGGTCGTGAAATCGAAGAAACGTCTGGACCTGCTGACCGTGCTGACGGTCTGCGACATCCGCGGCGTGGGGCCGGGAACGTGGAACAACTGGAAGGCCATGCTGCTGCGCCAGCTTTACCGCGACACCGCGACGGCGCTGGAGGGCGGGCTGGAAACGCTCAACCGCGAGAATCGCGCCGATGCTGCCAAGAAACTGCTGCGCGAGAAACTGACCGGCTGGGACGCCAAGGACATCCGCACCGAGCTTGCCCGCCATTACCCGCCCTATTGGCAGGGGCTTTCCACCGAAACACAGGCCGTCTTTGCCGGGTTGTTGCGCGGCATCCGCGATGACGAGATCCGCATCGACCTGCATCCCGATGCCGACCGCGACGCGACCCGCGCGGCCTTTGCGCTGGCCGACCATCCGGGCATCTTTTCGCGGCTGGCGGGCGCGCTGGCGCTGGTCGGCGCGAATGTGGTCGATGCGCGCACCTATACATCGAAGGACGGCTATGCCACCGCCGTATTCTGGGTGCAGGACAGCGAGGGCCACCCCTACGAATCCGCCCGCCTGCCCCGCCTGCGCAAGATGATCGGCCGCACGCTGAACGGCGAGGTTGTCGCCCGCGAGGCGCTGAAGGACCGCGACAAGATCAAGAAACGCGAACGCGAGTTCCGCTTTCCGACCCATATCACCTTCGACAATGACGGATCGGAAATCTACACGATCATCGAGGTCGATACCCGCGACCGCCCCGGCCTGCTTTATGACCTGACCCGGACGCTGGCCGCCAACAACATCTATATCGCCAGCGCCGTGATCGCGACCTATGGCGCGCAGGTGGTCGACAGCTTCTATGTGAAAGACATGTTCGGCTTGAAGCTGCACACGAAATCGAAACAGGAGGCGCTGGAGCGCAAGCTGCGGCAGGCCATCACCGAGGGTGTCGAAAGGGCGCGTGCGTGAAACCGGCGCGTCTCGTCCGGGGCTTTGTGACGGTCGGGGGCTGGACACTGGCGAGCCGCATCCTTGGCCTTGCGCGCGATGTGATGATTGCAGCGACGCTGGGCACGGGGCCGGTGGCGCAGGCCTTCATCGTCGCCTATTCGCTGCCCAACATGTTCCGCCGGTTCTTTGCCGAAGGCGCGTTCAACACCGCCTTCATCCCGCTCTTTGCCAAGAAGGTCGAAGGCGGCGGCGATGCGACCGGCTTTGCCCGCGATGCCGCCTCGGCGCTGGCCTCGGTCCTGATCGTCATCACGCTGGTCGCCATGGCGGCAATGCCCTGGCTGGTGCTGGCGATGGCCTCGGGGTTCCAGGGGGATGAGCGGTTCGACCTGTCGGTGGATTACGGGCGCATCGCCTTTCCCTATATCCTGTTCATCTCATTGGCGGCGCTGTGTTCGGGCGTGTCGAATTCGGTGGGCCGGTTCACCGCCGCCGCCGCCGCCCCCGCACTGATGAACGGGTTGTTCATTCTGGCACTGGTCGCAGCACCGCATTTCGGCTGGCCGCCGGGGGATGCGCTGATCTGGGCGGTGCCGGTGACGGGGGTGGCGCAACTGGCGCTGGTCTGGGTCGCGGCGCATCGGGCGGGCTATACGATCACGCCGCGATGGCCGCGCCTGACGCCGGAAATGCGCCGCCTTGCGCGCATCGCGGCCCCGGCCATGCTGGCGGGCGGGGTGGTGCAGATCAACCTCTTGGTGGGGCGGCAGGTCGCGAGTTACTATGACAACGCCGTGGCCTGGCTTTTCAATGCCGACCGGCTCTATCAACTGCCGCTCGGCGTGGTGGCCATTGCCATCGGGGTGGTGCTGCTGCCCGACCTGTCGCGCCGTCTGCGCGCAGGTGATACCGAGGGCGGGCGCGACAGCCTCAACCGGTCGTCGGAGTTTGCGCTGGCGCTGACACTTCCCGCAGCGGTGGCGCTGATGGTCATACCTGTGCCGCTGGTGTCGGTCCTGTTCCAGCGCGGACAGTTCGGCCCCGAGGACACCGCCGCCACCGCGCTGGCGGTTGCGGTCTATGGGCTCGGCCTGCCGGCCTTCGTGCTGCAAAAGGTGTTGCAGCCCCTGTTCTTTGCCCGCGAGGATACGCGCCGCCCGTTCAACTATGCCGTCGTTGCGATGGTGGTGAATGCCGTGATCGCCGTGGGCGGGGCGATGGTCTTTGGCTATATCGCCGCGGCCTTTGCCACCACGATCGCGGGCTGGGCGATGGTCTGGCAGCTTTGGCGCGGGTCGCGGGGGATGGGGGCGGCGGTAACGCTGGATGCACGCTTCCGCGCCCGTGCGCCCCGGATCGTGCTGGCCTCCGTCGCGATGGGCGTCTGCCTCTGGGCCATGGCAATCGTTCTTGCCCCCGCGCTGGAGGCGTCGGGCTGGCGCTATCTGGCGCTGACAGGTTTGGTTATGACGGGGATCGTCAGCTATTTCGGCCTTGGCGCGGTGGTCGGGGCATTCCGGATGTCGGATTTCCGGTCGGCTTTGAAGCGACAGCCGAAAACACCGTAAATGCCCTGCCCATCAGCCCTGGCGGTCCGATGTGGCGCTCAACGTTCGCGCAACCGGTCGCGCAACCGCGCCCATCCGCCGGGGCTGACCACGAAGGACAGAAAGAACCCCGCCCCGAAGCCTGCCAGTTCCGCCACCCAGTCCCAGCCGCCACCAAAGATCAGCCCGAACAGCAACTGGATCGCCATCAGCACCCCGATCAGGCTGAAGGCGCGATACTGGCTGCTGCCGGTCCCGGCGAGGCGCATCCACAAGAGCCAGGTGAAAGCCCCGATCAGCCCGTAAACCGCCGGATAGCCGCCGATCAAGGGGGCGCGCACTTGCGGCAGGGCCGTGTAGACCAGCGCACCCGCAAGCGCTGCGCCGAAGAACACCACCAGCACCCCCCACCAGCGGAACACCTCGCCCACCATCTTGCCCAGCGCCAGCAGGAACACGATCACGAAAATCGCATGGGTCAGGTTGCCATGGACAATCGGATAGGCGACGAGCCGCATCATGTGCTGGACAGGATAATCCCCCATATGGATCATCGCGCGCATGAGGTCCGGCGAAAAGGCAAAGCGTTCCATCGCCTGCAAGCGCCAGCCCACCCCCCCGGCCCCGCCGACGATCCCGCGGGATGCGAGGCTGAGAACCACCTCCATCGCGATGATGGGCAGCGCCAGCACCCAGACGACAGCGGGCAGCGGATTCAGGGGGGCCGCATTCGGATCGGTTGTCATGCTCTGTCCTCATGGGCCTTGGGGTGCAGTTGATTGACGCCCCTTTCCCCCGAAGGTAAGCGAGGGGCACGCCAGTTTCCAGACGGAGTTTGCCGATGTCCGCCCCCACCGATGCCGAAGCGACTTTTCCGACCCGGATCTTTTCCGGCATCCAGCCCTCGGGCGGGCTGACGCTGGGCAATTACCTTGGTGCGCTCAAGCGTTTCGCGCAAAAGCAGGATGAGGGCATCGAGACGATCTATTGCCTTGTGGACATGCATGCGATCACCGTCTGGCAAGATCCCGAACGCCTGCGCCACCAAACGCGCGAGGCGGCGGCGGGGTTTCTGGCCTCGGGCATCGACCCCGCGCGGTCGGTGCTGTTCAACCAGAGTCAGGTTTCGGCCCATGCAGAACTTGCCTGGATCTTCAACTGCGTGGCGCGCATGGGCTGGATGGGCCGCATGACCCAGTGGAAGGACAAGACCGCCGGCAAGAATGCCGAGGCGCAGTCGCTGGGCCTCTTCGCCTACCCTGCCCTGATGGCGGCCGACATTCTGGCCTACAAGGCGACGCATGTGCCGGTGGGAGAGGATCAGAAACAGCATATCGAACTGACCCGCGACATCGCGATCAAGTTCAACAATGATTATGGCGTGAATTTCTTTCCCGTCACCGAACCGGTGATCGAGGGGGCGGCGACGCGGGTGATGTCGCTGCGCGACGGCACCAAGAAGATGTCGAAATCTGACCCGTCGGACCAGAGCCGCATCAACCTGACCGATGATGCCGACACCATCGCCAAGAAGATCCGCAAGGCCAAGACCGACCCCGAGCCGCTGCCCGAAACGACCGAGGGGCTGGCCGACCGCCCGGACGCGCGCAACCTCGTGAACATCTATGCGGGGCTTGCGGGCCTCACGGCAGCCGAGGTTCTGGCGCGCCATGGCGGGGAACAATTCGGCACCTTCAAACCGGCGCTGGCCGATCTGGCCGTGTCGGTGCTGTCTCCCATCACCACCGAGATGAACCGCCTGATGGCCGATCCGGCCGAGATCGACCGCATCCTTGGCGACGGGGCCGCAAGAGCCGAGGCCATTGCCCGCCCCGTGCTGGAAGAGGTGTATCAGATTGTCGGAATGATCCGCTCCAGAAGATGATCAGGGGCGACAAGCCGGGCTGCGCCCATTCGGACGGCCCGGTGGCGGAGGTCACATCCTGGACAGCTTCTTTTGCAACTCGGCCAGTTGCGCCTTGATCTGTGCCAGTTCATCGGCGGATTTCGTCTCTGTCCCCGGGTCTTTCTCGCCCGGCGGGGCGGTCCAGCCCGGCATGCCGCCCATCATTGTCTTGAGAAAGGCTTCCTGCTGCTTGCGCATCGCCTCGAACCCCGGCATCGCCGAAATCGGATTGGGAACCTTGGTCAGATTCTCCATCATCTTGCTCTGGCTTTCGCGCAGAATCTCGAATGAGGTCGCAAGAAACTGTGGAACCACGCTCTGCATCCCCGACGCATAGCTGCGGACCAGATCGTTCAGCACATGAACGGGCAGCACGCTTTCGCCCTTGGATTCATGTTCGGCCACGATCTGCAAGAGATATTGCCGCGTCAGGTCGTCACCGGATTTGAGGTCGATGATCTGGACTTCGCGCCCGGACCGGATGAACCCCGCAATATCCTCAAGCGTTACATAGTCGGAGGTTTCGGTATTGTAGAGGCGGCGGCTCGCATAGCGCTTGATCAAAAGCGGCTTGTTGTCCTCGGCCATATTGCCCCCCTGCGGAATGTTGCACTGCGGCGAAGTCTAGGGCAGTGAAAACCAAAAAGAAAGGGCGGGCTTTCGCCCGCCCCTCGCGCATCGACCGACAGGGTGGAAGGTCCGGGATGCGCCAATCCCGAAGGATTACTTGGCGGCAGTCGCCGCTTTCTTGACCGCAGCGGTGGTGTCGGCGGTGGCCTTCTTCACGGCAGCGGTGGTTTCTTCGGTCAGATCCTTGCCGGCGGCCAGCATCAGTTCGACGGTTTCCATCTGAACTTTCTTGGCGACTTCGGCGAAGGCGGCCATGTTCTCGGCAGCCATTTCAGCAGCAACCGAAGCGAAATCGGTGGCGGCTTTGGTGTAGTCGGCGGGGTCGGCCTTGGCCTTGGACAGATCGGCAGATTTCGCCAGCGTGTCCTTCACCCACTTGGAGGTGATCTCGGTCGACTTTTCGGCAGCTTCGATCGCCACTTTGGACATCTTCTCGGCCATCGCAGCCTGGGTTTTGAACGCGTTCTTCATCGCGTCATTGTCCATCGGGAACGAAGCCATCATATCCTGCATGACTTTGGTGAAATCGGGGGTCTTGGTCATTTCCATATTCTCCATCTGCGGGGGTGTGGCCGCGTTTCCTTGATGAATTGAATATAGATGCTGCACTGCAGCATTTCAAGTGAATTTTCTGCGACGCAGCATGATTTCACGCCAATTGCCGCGTCGCAGAAAAATTTGACAGCCGCGTCAGGCCCTTGGAAGGCTGGCCGGGATGGCCGTCACATAGGTTCCCGGCGCGGGAGCAAGCGGCGGGTGATCCGAATCGCCCGGTTCGCGGGCGGGAACCTGCCCGCCCGACCGGGACGAGAGCCATTCCCCCCATCTCGGCCACCAGCTTTCCTTGTGGAAACTTGCGCCTTCCATGAATTCATCGGGCGTGGTCATCGGCGCGGGATTGACCCAATGACCATATTTTCCCTTGGACGGCGGGTTGACGATCCCCGCGATATGGCCCGACTGCGATACGATGAAGGTCTTGTCCTTCGACCCCATCTGCCGGATGCCGTTATAGCTGCCCTTCCACGCGGCGATATGGTCGGTTTCGCAGGCAATGGCGCAGACCGGCAGCTTGATCTGCCCGAGGCCGACCGGATCGCCGAACACCGGGAACGCACCAGCGCTAAGCCCGTTGCCCTGACAAAGCCCGCGCAGATATTCGATGGCCATTTTCGCCGGCAGATTGGTGCCGTCCCCGTTCCAGAACAGCAGATCGAAGGCAGGCGGTGCCTCGCCCATCATGTAGCTCTTGATCGCGGGCTGATAGATCAGGTCATTGGAGCGCAGGAAACTGAAGGTCCGTGCCATGAAGGTCTTTTCCAGCACCCCGTCCGCCGCCACCTGCCGCTCGATCCCGTCCACGAAATCGTCGTCGAGGAACACCCCCACCTCCCCGGGATCGGAGAAATCGGTGAGCGTGGTGAAGAAGGTGGCCGACCTCACCGTCTTGTCGCCCGCCTTTTCCAGATGGGCCAGCGTCAGCGACAGCGTGGTGCCCGCGATGCAATAGCCGACGGCATTGACCTGTTTGGTGCCGCAGATGCGGCGCACCTCGGCCATGGCGCGCAGGTATCCTTCGCGGATATAGTCATCCAGCCCAATCTCGGAATAGGAGGCATCCGGATTGACCCAGGACACCACGAACAGCGTGAAGCCCTGATCCACGATCCATTTTATCAGGCTGTTCTGGGGCTTCAGGTCGAGAATGTAGAATTTGTTGATCCAGGGCGGAAAGATGATGAGCGGGATGTCATGCACCGTTTCCGTCGTGGGCGAATACTGGATCAGTTCCATCATGCGGTTGCGGTAAACCACCTCGCCCGGCGTCGTGGCGATATTTTCGCCGATGCGGAACGCTTCCTTGTCGGCCAGCGTCACGATCAGGTCGCCGTCATTGGATTCGATGTCACGCACGAGGTTTTCCAGCCCGCGCACAAGGCTTTCGCCATCGGTCGCCACGGCCTTTTCCAGCGCATCCGGATTGGTGCCCAGAAAATTGGTAGGCGAAAAAAGATCGACGATCTGGCGCGAGAAATACTCCACCCGCTTCCGGTCGGCCGGGTCGAGATGGTCGAGGGC
The DNA here is from genome assembly GCA_046295215.1 of Pseudorhodobacter sp. Lineage (GTDB taxonomy): Bacteria > Pseudomonadota > Alphaproteobacteria > Rhodobacterales > Rhodobacteraceae > Szabonella. The sequence goes on from JBKBNP010000002.1 coordinate 39,360, forward strand.
GGCAACCGCGCCGGTCACCGCCTCGGTGTTCAGCATGTATTGCTGCTTGAGGTAGTTGAAGAAGGGATGCGTCTGCCACAGCGGATTGGAGAATCGGCGGTCTTGTGGCGTGGGGTCCGGCGGCGCCTTCAACTCGCCCTTGAGCAGAACGTGCTGCGCGTCCACATAGTGTTTGAGGCTCTTTCCCCAGTAGTTGATCTGATGCTCCAGAATTTTCGACGGGTTCTGCATCATTTCTGCAACATAGGCCGCCGCGGCCTTCATATAGACCTCCTGACTCGGCCCATTCAGCGCAGGATCGGCGGTTTTGCGACGCGAAAGCGCCGCTGTAAATCGCTGGGACAACTCCTCGACCTTGGCCAGGTTCGCGTTCAGACGGGCGAGGCGCTCGCCTTCTTCCTTGGTCGTAGTTGTCATCTCAACATTTCCCCCACATATTCGCTGCTACGCAGCATGTCTCCGTTTGCGCCATCCGGCGCAACGCGGCGGAATGACCGCGTCGCCCGAGGGGCCAGGAGATGCCATGAAGTATATGACGACCTACGACCTGATGGAAAGTGCGCGCAACACCAATGAGTGGCTGGGGGCAACCGCGCGGGCAATGGCATCCTACCCCGCATTCGCATTGTCGATGAATCCGTTCCTGCCGCTGATGGCAGGATGGGGCGAGGTGACGGAACGCACCTTCGGACGGATGGTGGTGAAACCGGACTGGGGCATCCGGTCCATTCCGGGCGACGGCGGGCAGGATCACCTCGTCGATCCGGTGCCGGTCGTTCAGCGCCCTTTCGGCGATCTGGTGCATTTCCAGGTCCGTCGCCGGGAGCCCATGGCGCGCAAGGTGATGCTGGTCGCGCCCATGTCGGGCCATTACGCGACCTTGCTGCGCTCGACTGTGGCGAGCCTTCTGCCCGATGCCGATGTCTATGTGACCGACTGGCACAATGCGCGCGACATTCCGGTCAGTGCAGGCAAGTTCGACATCGAGGATTACACGCTTTACCTTGTGGATTTCCTGCGCCATCTCGGCCCCGATACCCATGTGATCGCCGTCTGCCAGCCGGTGCCGCTGACGCTCGCCGCCGTCGCCTATCTCGCGGGCGAGGAGCCGGCAGCGCAGCCCCGGTCCATGACGCTGATCGGCGGGCCGGTGGACCCGGACGCCGCCGCAACCGAGGTCACCGATTTCGGACGCCGCGTGACGATGGGACAACTGGAGCAACTCGCCATCCAGCGGGTCGGGTTCAAGCACAAGGGCGCGGGACGGCTGGTCTATCCCGGCCTCCTGCAACTCCAGAGCTTCATCTCGATGAATGCCGAACGTCACAGTAAGGCGTTCTCGGACCAGATCATGCGCGCGGCACAGGGCGAAAGCTCCGACCATGACGCGCATAACCGCTTCTATGACGAATATCTGGCCGTGATGGACATGACGGCGGAGTTCTATCTCTCCACCGTCGAACGCATCTTCAAGAACCGCGAAATCGCACGCAACGAGTTCGTGGTGGCGGGCAAGAAGATCGATTTCGGTGCCGTGACCAATGTCGCCGTCAAGATCGTCGAAGGCGCGAATGACGACATTTCCGCCCCCGGTCAATGCCTTGCGGCGCTCGATCTGCTGACCAACCTGCCGGCCAAGATGAAAGCCGCCCATCTTGAACCCGGTGCGGGCCATTACGGGATCTTCGCAGGCCGGTCCTGGCGTCTGAACATCCGCCCGCTGGTGCTGAACTTCATCGACGCAAACTCCGGTGATGTCCCCAAATCCAGACGCCCGCGCGTGGTCGCGGGCTGAAGGCGCTGCCGCTCAGCGCAGAAGAAGCGGCCCGGCGAGAAACGCCCGCATCGCGTGCGTCACTGCGTCGGGGCTTTCAAGCGTCGGCAAATGGCCCGCCCCCTCGATCGTTTTGAGCCGCGCCGTCGGGGCAAGGTCCACCATGAACCCTTGCCGGCGCGGTGAGACGACCATGTCCTCGGCCCCGGCCAGAACGAGGATTGGCAGTTTGGCCTTGCGCAGCGTCTTTTGCTGGTCGCGCCGCCGTTGCAGCGCGCGGGCCTGTGCGACATAGCACTCCTCGCCCAGCGCCGCCGCCATCTCCTGCACCAACCACAGGATCTCCTCCCGCGCCTCCACTGCCGCAATCGCGCCGGAGGGCAGTTCCGCCTCCATCGCCTGCGTCAGCCGTCCGGTCCGTGCAAGGATGATCCGGCGGTCGCGGTCGGAAACGGCCTGCGGCCCGTCACCCAGCGGGTCTGTTGCGATCAGCACCAGCCGCGACAGCCGTTCCGGTGCGCGCCGCAGGACGTCCAGCGCAACGATCCCGCCAAGCCCCTGCCCCGCCAGCGCGAACCGCTCCGGCAGGCCGTTCAGGGCAGCGGCCGACATGTCCTCCACCGTATCGCCCAGCAGCGGGGCCACCGTCACCGCCCGGTCTGCCCCGAGTGCGAGGATCTGCGGCAGGAAAACCCGCGCATCCGCCATCAACCCCGGAAGCAGCACCAGCGGATCGGTCATTGCGCAAGCTGCATCGCGCGGGCCCAGTCGAGGATCTGCGCAACCACCGGCGCGGTCTGCGACGGGCTGAGCGCCTCGCCCGCGATGACATGGGCGTGGTTGTCATCGGCAGACGTCAGCACCGGATGCCAGACCTGCGCGCCGCCTCCCCAGACAGCCGCCACGCGCGCCGTTGCCCCGGGGTCCACCACCTGATCCTGCGGCGCGTAGAGAAACAGCGCCGGAACTTCGGCTTTCGAATAGTCCAGCCTGTTGGCATGGCGCACCAGCGCCTCCAGCGGCACCGCCGCAACAGACGGATAGCGCGTTGTCCAGAACTGCCCGTGCAGCACGCTTTCCGGCTCGAACGACCGTTCCGCCCCCGCCAGAACCGGCCCCCAGTGCCGGACATAGGGCAGTCCCAGCAGGAACGAGGCCAGCCGGTCGATGCCGAAATTCGGGGAAACGAACACCATCCCCTCCACATCGCGCATCAGAACCGGCGCCAGATCCGGGTCGGCAGCGGCAATCGCAGCCAGCGTGCCGCCGGTGGAGGTGGAGATTACCAGCATCCTCCCGCCGATCCGCCGGCCGATTTCCAGCGCCTCGGCCATGTCCTCGATCCAGTCGCCCGCAACCGGCTCGGCCATCGCAGCCGACCCGCGACCATGACCCGCAAGCCGCGTGAAATGCAGATTGGCCCCCAGAGCCTCTGCCACGCGGTCGGGCACCGGGCGGATTTCCTCGGAGGTGGCGGAAAAGCCGTGCAGATAGACGATGGACAGCGCGGTGCGCGCACCCGGCTCTCCCGCCCAGACAATGCGCTTTTCGGTGCCCGGCACGATGTCGTCGAATTGTGCCTCGCGCGCGGCCAGAAAGGCGGCGGGATCCTCCCCGATCACTGCCGGGTCAAAAGCCAGATCCCGATCCACAGGCTCGCGCGGGGCAAAGACCCAGACCGCCGCCCCCGCAACGATCAGCAGCAGCAGCACCCGCCCCAGAAACCGGCCAAATCCCCGCATGGTCAAACCTTTCCCGAAACCTCGTCCACCGCCCGCACGATCATCGCAAGACAGTCGGGCGATGAAAAGCGGTGATCGGCGCCCTTGACCAGGGTCAGACGGCAATCGGGGCCGTCGACATGGTCCAGCAGCCGCAAGGCAACGGCGGGGGGCACGTCGGTATCTGCGGTGCCCTGCAACAGACGAACCGGAAAAGCCGCGTGCAGCGGCCGGTCCAGAACCTGCCGGTCCCGGCCATCCTCGATCAGGCGGCGGGTGATGACATAGGGCGCATCAGAATAGTCAGACGGGCGTTCCACCCGCCCGGTCTCCACAAGCTCCCGGTGCTGGTCGTCCGTGAACTCCGCCTCCATCGACAGGGTGAAATCGGGGGCCGCTGCGATGCCGACCAGACCCGCCACCCGGTCCGGCAGCGCGCGCGCCACGAGGAGTGCGATCCATCCCCCCATGGACGAGCCGACCAGCACCTGCGGCCCCTCGGTCAGGGCCGCGATGGCCCGCAGCGCATCCTGTGCCCAATCCCCGATGCAGCCTTGGGCGAAATCGCCTGAGCTTTCGCCATGGCCGGAATAGTCGAACCGCAGGAAGGCCCGGCCCTGATCCCGCGCCCATTCCTCCAGATACAGGGCCTTGGTGCCCTGCATGTCCGATTTGAAGCCGCCCAGAAAGACCACGCCCGGCCCTTCGCCCGGCGTCCTGTGAAACGCGATCCGGCGGCCTTCGGGCGTGGCAAGAAATTCGGGCATCGCACACTCCATCATCGTCGCGACCGACCCTAGCAGGCAGGTTGAGGCTCTGCCAGAGCAACCGCAGCCGACCGGCTTCTCCTTGCCCACAGCGTCCCGCGAAAGGCTTTCGCCATCGCAATTGCACCCGTCGGCTGATCCTCCCTGCCCTACCGACGCGCCGCCACCGGGGGGCGTTCGATGTGCCTTGTGCGGGGGGCTCTGTGACATCGTATTCCCCCTTGACCTCGCGCGCGCCGCTGTCATACCCGCGGTCATGGCCACTGCGACCCTCTCCATCGACCTCGACGCCATTGCCGCCAACTGGCGGGCATTGGACCGTGTCAGTGCCGCCGGAACGCAAACCGCTGCGGTCGTCAAGGCCGATGCCTATGGCCTTGGCCTCGCCCGGGTTGCCCGCACGCTGGCCCATGCCGGGGCGCGGCGATTTTTCGTTGCGGTGGCGGAAGAAGGCGCAGCCCTCCGCCAGATCCTTGGCCCGGGGCCACAGATCAGCGTCTTTTCTGGCCATATGGCCGGGGATACCGACATGATCCATGACCTCGACCTGACGCCGATGCTCAATTCCATCGATCAGGTCACGCGGCATTTCGAGGCGCTTCCGGGGCATCCCTTTGGCCTGCAACTCGATACCGGCATGAACCGGCTTGGCATGGAGGCCCCCGAATGGGAGGCTGTGGCGGGCGTCGTGCTGGAGGCGGGGCCGGAACTGCTGATGAGCCACCTTGCCTGCGCCGACGAACCCGCCCATCCGATGAACGCGGCGCAACTGGCCGAGTTTCGCGCCATGACCGATGGGTGCGGCGCCCCGCGCTCGCTGGCGGCCACGGGTGGTATCCTGCTGGGGCCGGACTATCATTTCGACCTGACACGCCCCGGCATCGGGCTTTACGGGGGCCGCCCTTTCGATGCGGCGCGCCCCGTCACGGCGCTGTCGCTGCCGGTGATCCAGACGCGCGAACTCGCCATCGGGGAAAGTGCCGGCTATGGCTGTTCCTGGGTCGCCGAGGCGCCAAGCCTGATCGCCACCGTCTCGGGTGGCTATGCGGACGGGCTGTCGCGGGCGCTGTCGAACCGCGCGGTGCTGTGGGCGGGAGAGGTTCCCTGCCCGCTGGTAGGGCGTGTTTCGATGGATCTCATTACCGTCGACATCAGCCATCTGGAGCAGGTGCCGCGCAGTCTCGACATTCTCGGGCCGCATCAGGGGGTGGATGACCTTGCCGATGCCGCCGACACCATCGGATATGAGATCCTGACCTCGCTCGGCCCGCGCTACCTGCGCCGTTATATCGAGGGTCAGGACTAGCGGGCAGGGCCGGGCTCCGATCTGTGTCGCGGGTCCGGGATGTGAGCTTTGCCCATGGGGTGCCGGATGCGGATTATCCTGTTTCTCGCCAATCTTGCGCTGCTGATCCTGTTTCCGCTGGCCTGGTCCCAGCCGCTTGTGCGGTCCGGGCTCGACCTGCCCTTTTTCGGGCTTCAGGAAATCTCGATCCTGTCGGGCATCTCGACGCTCTGGCGCGGGGATCCGGCACTTGCGGTCGTGATTGCCGCATTTGCCGTGGTCGCCCCCTATGCCAAGACTGTGGCCCTTGCGCTGCTGCATCTCGGCATCCTGCCGGGGCGCTTCCTGCCTGCCCTGCAACTTCTGGGAAAGCTCGCCATGGCCGATATTTTCCTGATCGCGCTTTATATCGTCATTGCAAAGGGCGTATTCCTCGCCCGGATCGAGACCGCACCGGGGCTTTACCTCTTCACCGGCTGTGTCTTGCTGTCGCTTTGCCTGTCACTTCTGGGGCGACGGGTGCGCTAGCCGGGTTGCGGGGCGTTGCGGAAGGCGTTGATCGCCGCAAGGCAATCGTCGGAAAGGAAGGGCGGCGGGTCGGCATCGCCGGGGCGCAGCGGCTTTGTCAGGCTGGTCGCATCGGTGAAATCCACCGCATCCGTATCGAACTGTTCCAGAAGCTTGCGCGCCCGGTCCGAGCAGAGCGTGCGCCCGATCATCGGCCAGATTGCCAGAAAATCCGGCCTCTCCTTCGGCAATTCCCGAATGGCGAGATCATAGCGGAACCCCGGCGCATAGCGTCGATACCCACAGCCCGGGCAGAGCGACAACAGCCGCAGGCCGGTGTCAGGCCCCGGCACGCCGCAACAGCCCGTCACCCGGATCTCGTGATACCCGTCGATCAGACCACCGTTGCGCATCCGGACCGGCGCGGGCAGATCGGTCCAGCCCGTAGGCCCCGCCTCCGCCATCGCGTCCCGCAACCGCGTGCTGACCAGAAAGGACGAGGAGTTGATGCAGAAATAGAGGTCGAGCCCCGCCACCATCCGGCGCTGCGGTGCCGCCGTTCGACGTAATTGACAACCGACCAGTCGCGCTTGCTGCGGATATGGTCAGGGTCCAGCCGACAGTCGATGACGATCTGGTCGGACGGCTCGTCACCGACATCGACCAGACGACCCTGAGGGAGTTGGTTGCTCATGGCCCAGAGCATTTTGGTTCCTCCGTTTCAGGTCAGTCAATTGTGATCTTGTCGCGGTTTGGTGCCGCTCCTTTGATCACTGAATGTGCAGCAAATGAGACAAGCTATGGGCACAGGGAGAACGGATGAATTTCGCAAGGATGCGGTGCGGATCGCACTGGCCAGCGGGCTTTCACGGTGTCAGGTCGCCGACGATCTTGGGATCGCATGTCGACCTTGAACAAGTGGGTGACGGCTCACCACCCCCGATGAACAGCCCCCGTCCGCGCAGGCCATGGGCATGCATCAGCCCGGGCAACCCGTCGAAAACCGACCCGTCGAGAAAGGCGAAATGCGGACCCCGGTGATGGGTCAGCGCCTCGCGCAGAACAACCTCTGTCGGGCTGTCGATGGACTCAAAAGGGCGTCCGGACGCGACGTCATCGGCCGACACCGCGCGGCAAGGCATATGAGAGAAACCCACAAACCAATCCTTGCACCACGATCCTTCGCGAATCTTAACCACTTCAACAAAGGGTTATAGAGACAGGACAAACCCCCTCAACACATCCGTCGGCTGCGGGGCGCAGCAGCTCTTGCGCCTGCGCCGGTTGCATAGCATCAAGGGGCATGGCGCGTTCCACCCCCAGCTTCACCTGCACGGCCTGCGGTGCCTCCCATGCCAAATGGGCCGGACGTTGCGATGCCTGCGGGGCGTGGAATAGCGTGGTGGAAGAGGCCCCGCTATCGGCGGGCCCCAAGGCTCTGGGGGGCAAGGGGCGCGCGATCCCGCTGACCGATCTGGCCACCACCGGCACGCCGCCGGCCCGCGCCGCCTCCGGGATGGACGAGCTGGACCGCGTTCTGGGCGGTGGGCTGGTCAAGGGGTCGGCCATTCTGGTGGGCGGCGACCCGGGGATCGGGAAATCGACCCTGCTGTTGCAGGCCACCGCCGCCTTCGCGCGCAACGGCCTGAAATGCCTTTATGTCTCGGGCGAGGAGGCCACCGCGCAAGTGCAGATGCGCGCGCAGCGTCTCGGCCTTGCCGATGCACGGGTGTCACTGGGGGCGGAAACCAACCTGCGCGACATCCTGACCACGCTGGATGCCGAACGCCCCGACCTTGCCATCATCGACTCGATCCAGACCATGTGGCTCGACACCGTGGACAGCGCGCCTGGGTCGGTCAGTCAGGTCCGTGCAGCCGCGCATGAACTCGTGACCTTCGCCAAAAAGCGCGGCGTGGCGGTGATCCTGGTCGGCCATGTCACCAAGGAGGGCCAGATCGCAGGCCCCCGCGTGGTCGAACATATGGTCGATACCGTGCTGTATTTCGAGGGCGAGCGCGGCCACCATTTCCGCATCCTGCGCGCGGTCAAGAACCGCTTCGGCCCCGCCGCCGAAATCGGCGTGTTCGAGATGACCGGCGACGGGCTGGCGCAAGTGACCAACCCCTCGGCGCTGTTCCTGTCCGACCGCGACCGCCCCGCCCCCGGCTCGGCAGTATTCGCCGGGATCGAGGGCACACGTCCGGTGCTGACGGAAATTCAGGCCCTTGTCGCCCCCTCCCCGCTCGGCACACCGCGCCGCACGGTGGTAGGGCTTGACAGCGGGCGGCTTTCGACGATTCTCGCGGTGCTGGAGGCGCGTTGCGCCATCCCTTTCACCGGGCTCGATGTGTTCCTGAATGTCGCGGGGGGGATGCGGGTGTCCGAACCCGCCGCCGACCTTGCCGTTGCGGCAGCCCTGCTGAGCGCGCGCGAGGATGTTGCAATTCCGCCGAATATGGTGCTTTTCGGGGAAATCAGCCTGTCGGGTGCCCTGCGCCCGGTCGCGCAGACGGAAAACCGGTTGAAAGAAGCGATGAAACTTGGTTTTTCACAGGCAGTCGCCCCCAGCCGGTCCAAACTGGCAGGGGTGGAAGGGATGACCCTGCGCCAGATGCCGGATCTCACGGCATTCGTGGGCGAAATGTTCGGAGCCGGTTGACCGGCCCAAGAAGGAGCGTCGAATGGAAGGCTTTACCCTTGTGGATGGCGTGGTGGCGCTGGTCATCGTGCTTTCGGCGGTGCTGGCCTATTCGCGCGGTCTGGTGCGCGAGAGTCTTGCGATCGCGGGCTGGATCGGGGCCGCGGTGCTGGCCTATGTCTTTGCAGCCCAGGTGCAGCCACTGGTCAAGGAGATCCCGATGGTCGGGGGGTTCCTGCAGGACAGTTGTGAACTTTCCGTGATCGCGGCCTTCGCGCTGGTCTTTGCCGTGGGTCTGGTGATTGCCGCGCTTTTCTCGCCACTGCTGTCCTCCATGGTGCAACGGTCCATTCTGGGCGGGCTCGATCAGGGCCTCGGCTTCCTCTTCGGCGTGGTGCGGGGCGTGTTGCTGGTCGCGGTGGCCTTCATCGTCTATGACCGGGCGGTTGCGGCCGACACCATCCCGATGGTGGACAATTCCCGCTCCGCCAAGGTGTTCGCCTCCTTCCAGACCAATATTGACGAAACCATCCCCTCTGACGCCCCCGGCTGGATCGTCGCGCGCTACGAGGCTCTGACCAATTTCTGTCAGGGGCCTGCCGTCCCAGTCGCGCCGGCAACACCGGACGCTCCCGCCGCCCCTGCGGGGAACTGATCCGGCGCAGAGGCAGCGCCGCCGTCTCGACGCGGCGGCGCTTCCTTGCGTGACACTCCCGTGACTTCGGACTAAAGGAAGGGCATGCCCTGCCCCCCGGATTCGGAGCCAGCCATGCAGCCCTTCCTCTCGCACCCGTTCGACGACGACAAGCTGCATGAGGAATGTGGCGTGTTCGGCGTGGTCGGCGTCACGGATGCCGCGAATTTCGTGGCCCTCGGGCTCCATGCGCTCCAGCATCGCGGGCAGGAGGCGGGCGGCATCGTCTCGCATGACCCCGAACAGGGGTTCAACTCCGCCCGCCGCTTCGGCTATGTGCGCGACAATTTCACCAAGGCGAGCCTGATGGAAACCCTGCCGGGGCCGCTGGCCATCGGTCATGTGCGCTATTCCACCGCGGGCTCCAAGGGAGCCACCGCGATCCGCGACGTGCAGCCTTTCTTCGGCGAGTTTTCCATGGGCGGCTGCGCCATCGCCCACAATGGCAACCTGACCAATGCCCGCGCCCTGCGACGTGAACTGATCGAGCGCGGCTCGATCTTCCAGTCCTCATCGGACAGCGAGTGCATCATCCACCTGATGGCGCGCTCGATCCAGAAAAACATCTCCGAACGCATCAAGGACGCGCTGCGCCGGGTCGAAGGCGCGTTCTCCATCGTCGCCATGACCCGGACCAAGCTGATCGGCGTGCGCGATCCCCTTGGCGTGCGTCCGCTGGTTCTGGGCAAGATCGGCGATGGCTGGGCGCTGAGTTCGGAAACCTGTGGTCTCGACATCATCGGTGCCGATTTCGTGCGCGAGATCGAACCGGGCGAAATGGTGGTGATCGATGACAAGGGTATCAATTCCACCCGCCCCTTCGGTCCGCAACCCTCGCGCTTCTGCATCTTCGAACATGTGTATTTCTCGCGCCCCGACAGCATCCTTGGCGGCCGCTCGGTCTATGAAACCCGGCGCCAGATCGGGGTGGAACTGGCCAAGGAAAGCCCGGTTGATGCCGATCTGGTCTGCCCGGTCCCCGACAGCGGCACCCCCGCCGCCATCGGCTATGCGGCGCAATCGGGCATCCCCTACGGCATGGGCATCATCCGCAACCAGTATATGGGCCGCACCTTCATCGAGCCGACCGAACAGATCCGCAATATGGGCGTGCGGCTGAAGCTGAACGTCAACCGCGCGCTCATTCGCGGCAAGCGGGTGATCCTTGTGGACGACTCGGTTGTGCGCGGCACCACCAGCCGCAAGATCAAGGACATGATCATCGATGCCGGTGCTGCCGAGGTGCATTTCCGCATCGCCTCCCCCCCCACCGCCTGGCCCTGTTTCTACGGCGTCGACACACCCGAACGCGGCAAACTGCTGGCTGCCAATATGTCCGAAGAGGAAATGCGCGACTGGATCGGCGTGGACAGCCTGAAATTCGTCTCGCTCGACGGTCTCTACCGCGCGGCAGGCGTGGCACAGGGCCGCGATCCGAAAGCGCCGAGCTATTGCGATGCCTGTTTCTCGGGGGAATATCCCGTCGTCCCCTCCGACATGATCGAGGGCGGCTTCGAGATGAAAGCCGCCGAATAGCCCGCCCCTTTTTCTGTCGATAAATATCCCACGGGGGTCCGGGGGTGTGAAACCCCCGGCTCCGCCGGGCTGCTGCCGGAGACCGCCATGACCAGATCCCTCGCCCTCATCACCGGCGCCTCGCGCGGCCTCGGTGCCGCCCTTGCCGCAGAACTTGCCGCGCGCGGCTGGCATGTGGTCGCCGTCGCCCGCACCACCGGCGCGCTGGAGGAACTGGATGACCACGTGAAATCGGCGGGCGGCCCCGGCGGCCTGACGCTGGCCCCGATGGATGTCACGAACGAGGACGCGATGCGCCATCTCTGCCGGTCCGTGCATGACCGCTGGGGCAGGCTCGACCTCTGGGCCCACACCGCCATCCATGCCGCCCCGCTTGCCCCGGCGGGCCATGTCGACGGCAAGGATCTGGACAAATCCATCGCCTGCAACCTGCGCGCGACGGCTCATCTGATCCCGATGGTGGAACCCTTGTTGCGGGCCAAGGCGGGCCAGGCGCTGTTCTTCGACGATCCCTGCGGTGGCAGTCCCTTTTTCGGTGCCTATGGCGCGACCAAGGCCGCACAGATTGCGCTTGCGCGGTCCTGGGCGGCGGAAACGCATCGCACCGGGCCGAGGGTCACGATCCTGACGCCACAGCCCATGCCGACCGCGACCCGCGCCCGGTTCTTTCCGGGGGAGGATCGCAGCGCGCTTGCCGAGCCTGCGGCCGAGGCGGCGCGGCTGCTCGATCTGCCCTGATCCGCGCATCCCCGGTGTCAGGAGCCTCCGGCGGAGGTATTTGTGCCAAGATGAAAGAGCGGCGTCTTTTCCCGATCTGGCCACCGGGGCAGCAATCGGGTGGCGATGAGGGGCAGCCATGCAGTCGGACTGGATCGAGACCTTTCTGGACCTTGCAGAAACGCGCAGCTTCAATCGCAGCGCCGAGCGGCTCGGGCTGACACAATCCACCGTGTCGGGCCGGATTGCGGCACTGGAAGCGGAGATCGGCGCGCGGCTGTTCAGCCGGTCGCGGGCGGGCACGGATCTGACCACCGAGGGGCTGAAATTCCTGCCCCACGCCCGCGCGATCCGTCATGCCCATGCCGAGGCCCGCGCAGCCGTAACGCCGATCGGCGAGGCTGCGGTGCATATCCGGCTGGGCATCCAGAGCGATCTGGCCCCCCCGCTTGTCGGCCCCTGGATGGAGCGGTTGCGCGAAAGGCTGCCCGAATGCAGCTTTTATCTGGAGCCGGATTTCTCGGCGCAGATGTGCCGGGATCTGTCGACCGGGGCGCTGGATTTTGCAGTGCTTTACACGCCGCATCCGGGGCCGGACCTGCATTTCACCTCTCTGGGAGAGGCGCGATACAGGTTGATTTCATCAGATGCCGACAGCGTGGCGGCGCTGAATCCCCGGACCGCGATCCGCGCCAATTTCGCACCCGCCTTCGAAATGGCGCATCGTGCAGCCCTGCCCCGGATGGCCGAAGCCCCGGTGGCCGCGGGCCAGACGGCGACGATCCTGAGCCTTCTGTCGCGTCTGGGCGGGTCCGCCTATGTGCTGGAGGACAGCGCCGCCGACCTTCTGGCGACGGGGCGGTTCCGGTTCGTGGCCGATGCCCCGATCATCGGCCAGCCGATCCATGCCGCCACCCACCTCAAGAACCGCACCAAACCGATGTTCCGCACGCTGCTCCGGGCCGCGCAATCGGTGCTGGCGCGGGAATGAGCCTGCCTAGCTGAGAAAGTCGGAAATCACGGCGACACCGGGCGGGGTCGGTCCGTTGAAAGCCCTGAGTTCCGCCGAGGCCCCGGACAGCCCGATTTCCCGCGCGATCAGGGGCGACATGTCCACCGCCCCCCGCGTGATGAGGTCCAGCAGCGACGGGTAGCGCCAGCTCGGCATCCCGCGCGTGCCGAACAGGGCGAGGTTCTTCATGTAGACCGCGTTCATGTTGATCTGCATATGCGCGGTATGGCCCACCGGCATGCCGACCTGCACATGGCGGCCCAGCGGGCGCAGACATTCGATGGATCCGTTGGTCGTGGCCTCGATCCCCAGCGCCTCCATGCTGACATGCGCGCCGCCCTTGGTGATCTCGATGATTTTGGCCGCGACATCGCCCTCGCGCGCGTCGAGGGCATGTTCGGCCCCGAGCCCGAGCGCATGGGTCAGCTTTTCCGGCACCACATCGACCACGATCACCCGCGCGCCCAGCGCGCGCGCAAGGATCAGCGCCGAAAGCCCGATGCCGCCCGTGCCGTGGATGGCGAGCCACTCGCCCGCCTGCACCGCCGCCCGCCCCGTCAGCGCGTGCCATGCGGTCGTGACCCGGCAGCCCAGCCCGGCCGCCACCACCGGCGTCATGTCCTCGGGCAGGCGGGCGAGGTTATGGGCGAAGGGAACCGAGACATATTCGGCGAAGGCCCCCGGCTCGATGAAACCCGGCAGGCGCTGGGATTTGCAGATGTTCTGATTGCCCGACTGGCAATCCGGGCAGGTGCCGCAGGCGAGGATGAAGGGAGCGACCAGCCGGTCGCCCTTCTGCCATTTCGACAGGGGGCCAGCCTCCACCACCTCGCCGCAATATTCATGGCCCTGGATCTGGCCGGGTTTGACGCGGGGATGTTCGCCCGACCAGCCATGCCAGTCGGACCGGCAGACGCCGCAGGCGAGCGTTTTCAGCACCACGCCATCGGCCTCGCAGGCCGGATCGGGCACATCTTCCAGCGACAGATCGGCGTTGTAGTCCCGCAAGACGGCTGCGCGCATCGGTTTTTCTCCCCTTTGGTCGCGGCCATGAAGGGTCATCGGGGCGGCAGGGTCAAGTGCTGCCCGGACAAAGGCCATATCCGGGGGTCGGATTCGCCGCCCGATGGAGGCCATGCCTTGCCCCTGCCGGCTGTTGGCCTAGGATGCTGTCTGCAGCAGGAAAGACATTGGCATGGCCGGGCAACTCCATCTTCTGAAACTTTGCGTGGGCGCGGACAGCGTCGAGGATCTGGAAGGCTGGCAGCAAGGCCAGCGCCACCGCTGGCCCGACGAAGCCGCGGTGCATGTCACCCGGATGTGGCCGAAACGCGAGGGGGAACTGCTGTCGGGGGGAAGCCTTTACTGGGTCATCAAGGGGGTCGTGCTGGCGCGCCAGCGGCTGATGCGGCTGGAGGAGGTGATCGGCGCAGATGGCATCCGTCGCTGTGCGCTGGTGCTGGACCGGCAGGTGATCCGCACCGAGGCCGCCGCCCGCCGCCCGTTTCAGGGCTGGCGCTATCTGCCGGGGACCGAGGCGCCGCGTGACCTGCCAAAGGGGCGCGAGCGGGAAAGCGTTCTGCCGGAGGATCTGGCGCGCGCGCTGGCCGAGATCGGGTTGCGCTGACGGCTCGCGGCGCAAAGGGGGCCCGGCCCCCCTCTTGGCCTTGCGGCCAATTCACCCCCCGGGATATTTCCGGACAGAAAAAGGGGGGTGTCAGGTGGTGCCGGGGGCCGTGAGGGATGGAGGAGGGATGACGCCGAGCCTGTCAGCCAATGCCTTCAGCGCCGACCGTTCGGTCTGGTCCCAATCGGCGGTCAGAGATGCAAAAAGCACGGCCTGCGAGCGGTGGATCACGCCATCCTCCAGCACTTTCAGGTGATTTGCGCGCAGCGTTTCGCCCGAGGAGGTGATGTCGGCAATCGCCTCGGCGGTCTGGTGCTTGATGGTGCCTTCGGTGGCGCCCTGGCTGTCCACCAGTTGATAATCCGCGACGCCCTGGTCGGTCAGGAAATCGCGCACGAGGCGGTGGTATTTGGTCGCGATGCGCAGGCGGTGGCCATGCGTGCGGCGGAAAGCGGCAGCGGTGGCGTCAAGGTCTTCCACCGTCTCCACGTCGATCCAGCAGGTCGGCACCGCAAGGATCAGATCGGCATGGCCGAAGCCAAGTTCCGCGAGGTCCACAACCTGACGCGACCAGTCGGCCAGCTTGTCGCGCACAAGATCCGACCCGGTGACACCCAGATGGATGCGGCCTGCGGCCAGTTCACGCGGGATTTCACCCGCCGACAAAAGCACGAGGTCCACGCCATCGACCCCCTGCACGGCACCGGCATATTCGCGGTCATTGCCAGTGCGCGCCATGGTGACGCCCCGCGCGCCGAACCAGTCAAAGGTCTTGTCCATCAGCCGGCCCTTGGAGGGAACGCCAATCCTGAGGCTCATGCCTCTGCCCCTTTCAATGCGGCGACCAATGCCGGGCGGATCACGCCTCCGACGGCGGGAATGGACCGCCCCTGCCCCAGCACCGCCGTCAGCGCGTCATAGCGCCCGCCAGTGGCCACGGGAGGAAGGTCGGCATCGGCGGACAGGAAGCTGAACACGAAGCCGTCGTAATATTCCATCGAACTGCGGCCATGGCCTGCCTCGAAGGGCAGGGTTGCCGTGTCGATGCCGCGCGCCTCCAGCGCGTCAAGGCGGGCAGCGAAACGGTCCACCGCAGGCTCGATCGCGGGCAGCATCGGGACGATGCCCCGCAGGTGGCGCAGGGCGGCCCGGGACGGGGCTTCCAGAGTCAAAAGATCATAGAGCAGCGCCGCCTCGGGGGCAGCAATCGGCGGGGTTGCGGCATCGTCCAGGAGCGATGTCGCGCGGGCGGCGATTTCGGCGCCCGAGCGCAGCCCGTTCAGGGGGCCGGTGGCGACGATCAGCGCCTCGGGCGTGTCGCTGCCCAGCCGTTCGAGCAGGCGGGCGCGGGCGCGGGCCATGGGGGCGCGGCCCGAGAACCGGTCAAGCAGAGCGCGGAAGCGGCGCGGGCGCCAGACATGACGCAACAGGGCGGCGCGGCGGCGGTCGGTGGTGGCAAGGCCCCGCACGGCGGCCATCAGGATGCCGATATCGCCCGTCACCGCGCGCAGGCCCAGGGGGGCGAGCAGACGCGCGAAGAGGGCGAACACCTCGGCATCCGCCGCCTCCGGCTGGTCACGGTCGAAAAGTTCGAACCCGGCTTGCAGGAATTCACTGGGGCGCGGGCCAAGGTGGTCTTGCTTGCGAAAAACCTCGCCGAGGTAGCAATAGCGCGCGGGGTCGGCACCATGCGCCATATGCGCCTGCACGACCGGCACGGTGAAATCGGGGCGCAGCATCATCTCGCCCCGCAAGGGATCAGAGGTGACATAGGCACGGGCGCGGATATCCTCGCCGTAAAGATCAAGCAGCGTGTCGGCGGACAGCAGCGTGTCGCAATCGACGGTTTGCGCACCCGCTGCACGAAAGGCGGCAAGCAGCGCCTCGCCCGTCGCCCGGGCCGCCATGCGGGCGTTTTGGGTCATTGGGCGAGCATCCGCTGCACGGCGGCAACGAGGCCCGCGCGCGGAACCTCCACCTGGGCGGGGCGGTCTTTCCATTCCTCCAGCGTGGCGTTTTCGGCGATCTTTGCGCCGAGGATCAGGTCTTTGAGCACCACCACACCCTTTGCCTCCTCGTCGCCGCCCTGGATGATGGCGATGGGGCTGTGCCGTTTGTCGGCGTATTTCAACTGGTTGCCGAAGTTCTTGGGGTTGCCCAGATACATTTCAGCGCGGATGCCTGCGGCGCGCAATTCGCCCACCATGGCCATGTAATCGGCCATGCGGTCACGGTCCATCACGGTCACGACCACCGGGCCGGGGGCGGGCTGGCCCGCGCGACCCTTGGCGCGGAGCGCGGCCAGCAGGCGGTCCACCCCGATCGAGACGCCGGTGGCGGGGACGGATTGCCCGGTGAAGCGTTTGACCAGATCATCATAGCGCCCGCCCCCTGCGACCGAGCCGAACTGGCGCGGGCGGCCTTTTTCGTCGTGGATTTCGAAGGTGAGTTCGGCCTCATAGACCGGGCCGGTGTAATAGCCGAGGCCGCGGACGACGGAAGGGTCGATGACGATGCGGTCGGGGCCGTAGCCTTGGGCCTTCAATAGTTCCGCCATCAAGCGCAGTTCAGCAACGCCTTCTTCGCCAACAGTGGACCCTGACACCAAACCATCGAGAAAATCGAGAACCGCATTATTGTAAATCAACGATGCAGCAGGATCGGCTTCGATCTTTCCACCCACGCTTCGAAGAAGAGCCAAAGTTGCCGGATCGCGAACCCAACTAGCTTTGAATAGATCTCCAGCGTTGCCGCCCCTGCTCGAAACAACTTGGGCCATCTCTTCGAGGTCAAAGCCAACGATGTCGCCAGCGCAAACAAACTTTAGGATTAATTCACACTGTCCTGAACTCAAACCCGCGCCCTTGGTGAAATCTCCGCTCTCATCTTTGCGGCCCTCGCCCAACAGCGCCCGCACGCCGTCCTCGCCCAACCGGTCCAACTTGTCGATGGCGCGCAGGACGATACCGCGTTCGGCTTCCTTATCCTCGCCTGCAAGGCCCGCCACCTCCATCACCCCGTTCAGCACCTTACGGTTGTTCACCCGCACGATGTAATCGCCGCGCTCGATGCCCACGGCCTCCAGCGTGTCGGCCAGCATGGCGCAGATCTCGGCATCCGCCGCAACGGATGCCGACCCCACCGTATCCGCATCGCATTGATAGAATTGCCGGAACCGCCCCGGTCCGGGTTTTTCGTTCCGCCAGACGGGGCCGAATGTATAGCGCCGGTAAGGCGAAGGCAGGTCGTTGCGGTATTGGGCGGCGACGCGGGCCAGGGGGGCTGTCATGTCATAGCGCAGGGCCATCCAGGCCTCGTCTTCATCCTGCCAGGCAAAGACGCCCTCGTTCGGGCGGTCCACATCCGGCAGGAACTTGCCCAGCGCCTCGACCGTTTCCACCGCCGATGTCTCCAACGGGTCGAAGCCATAGCGTTCATAGACGGCGGCGATCTGGTGCAGCATGTCGCGGCGCTCGGTCACTTCGGCGCCGAAATAGTCGCGAAAGCCTTTCGGCGTTTCCGCGCGCGGGCGGCGGGGCGCTTTGTCCTTGGCCATCGGGAAAACCTTTGCTGCGATCACGCGGGCGGTGTAACGGATGCCCGCAGGCGCGGCAAGCAAGGAGAGGGTCATGTCAGACCGTATCGAGGCGGCAGAAGAACAGATCGCCCATCTGATCCGCATGACCGAGGATCTGTCGGGGATCGTGGCGCAACAGGCCGACCGGATCGACCTCATGGAACGGCGCATCGCCATGCTTCTGGACAAGATGGCCGCACCGGAGGAGGAAGGCGGCGTCTTTCTGGGCGACCAGCGCCCCCCGCATTGGTAGGCCGGGGCAGGCGGTTTGCGGTGGCGGCAATGGCGCGCTGACCGGTGCGCGGCGTGCGCCCCTGCCTGGAACCGGTGCAACGGAGATCCAAGCCCTTCGCCTTCCCGGTCCCCTTGTCATTCCCCGCCGCTTCCGGTTTGGTGCCAACGACGCCTTGCGCCCCGGCGCCGCCCCTGACCGGACCTGACCGCCCTTGCGCCTGCGCCTTTCCGCCATGAACCCGGCTGCTATCGCCGTCACGCTGACAGTGGCATTGGCGGGCGGGATTGTTGCATGGTTCCTGCACCTGCCGCTTGCCTTGCTGCTGGGCTCGCTCGTCGCGGTGGGCGCGGTGGCGATGGCGGGGTGGCGGCCCTTCGGGCAGGTGGTGGGGCTTCCGGGCATTTTCCGGCTGGTCGCCATTCCGGTGATCGGGGTCGCCATTGGCGGCAGCTTCACCCCCGACATCCTGCGCCAGATCCCGCAATGGGGGCCGAGCCTTCTGGCCTTGACGCTTTATGTGCCAGTGGCGCATCTGCTGGCCTTCGGCATCTATCGCGCGGGCGGGGTGGACCCGGTTTCGGCCTATTGGGGCACCGTGCCGGGGGGCTTGATCGAATCCGTCACCTTGGGCGAAGAGGCCGGGGCCGATGTCGGGATGCTCGTTCTGATGCAGTTCCTGCGGCTGATCCTGACGATTCTGGCCGTGCCGCTGCTGTTCGTGATCGTGACCGGTGTTTCGGTCGGGTCGGGCGCGGGGATGGACATGCAGGGGGCGGACAAGCCGCTGGGGCTGGCCGATGGGGCGATCCTTTTGGGCGCAGGGGTGGGGGGATATTTCATTGGCCACTGGCTGCGCCTGCCTGCGGCGGTGATGACAGGGCCGCTTCTGGCCTCAGCCGGGGTGCATCTGGCGGGCTTGACCGAAGGGGGGCCGCCGGGATGGGCGATTGCGGTGACGCAGGTGGTGGTGGGTGCGGGGCTGGGGGCGCGGTTCGCGGGAATGGCGGGGGCGGTGCTGCGGCGGGGTCTTGTGCTGGCGATGCTGTCCACGGCCAGCCTGCTGGCACTGGCCTGGGGGTTCGCGCTGATGCTGGCCGGGATCGTGGACCAGCCGGTGGTGGCGCTGTTTCTGGCCTTTGCCCCGGGCGGGATCACGGAAATGAGCCTGATTGCCCTGAGCCTCCAGATCAGCGTGGTGTTCGTGACCCTGCACCACATTCTGCGGATCGTGCTGTCGGTCAGCATCGCGCGGGCCTGTGCCGGGCTGGTCGGGCGCCGGGGGTGAGGCGACTGGTCAGACCTCCTCCACCGCCACCACGCCCCCCATCGCCTTGATCGCGCCCTTGACCTGCGGCGTCACCGGATAGTCGCGCGGCAGATCGAGGTCGATCTCCTCGCCCGTTTCCGGGTCCGGCACGCAAAAGGTGATCGCGCCGCGCCCGCGCGTGCCCTTGGCGTCCAACCCCGCCAGCAGGGCCGCCACCGACCCCACCGCCTCGGCCCGGTCGATATGGATGCGCAGGTTGCTGCCGCCCGCCTGCTGCGCCACCTGATCGATGGGCTGCGCCGCGCGGGCCAGCAGTTTCAGCGTCTCGCCCTCCAGCGTTGCCTCCACCGTCAGCACCACGTTCATCCCCGGTTCCAGCACATCGCGCGCGGCCTCCAGCGTGTCGGAAAACACCGTAACCTCGTAAAGGCCCGAAGGGTCGGACAGTTGCACAAAGGCAAAACGGTTGCCGCGCGCCGATTTGCGTTCCTGTTTCGACGACACCGACCCCGCGATCTTGGCCACGACCGGGCCGCGTTCCGCCTGAACGGTGATCTCGGCCAGCGTCTTGACGTCCTTGCGCCTCAAAGGCCCCATGTAATCATCAAGGGGATGACCCGAGAGGTAGAAACCGATGGCTTTATGTTCCTCGGTCAGCCGTTCCACCGGCAGCCAGTCATCGCGCGACCCCAGACGCGGTTCGGGCACATCCGCCCCCGCCTCGCCAAAGAGCGATACCTGACTGGACGCCTTCGCCTCGTGGATCGCCGCCGAAAAGGCCACCAGCGCGTCCAGCGCCTCGAACACCCGCGCGCGGTTGCGGTCCAGCATGTCGAAGGCCCCCGCACGTGCCAGCATTTCCAAGGGGCGCTTGCCGACCCGTTTCAGATCCACCCGGCGCGCCACATCGAACAGCGAGGCAAAGGGCCGCTGCCCCCGCGCCTCGACGATCAGTTTCATCGCCTCGACGCCCACATTCTTCAGCGCCCCCAGACCGTAAACCAGCGCCCCCTCCGCCACGCTGAAGGTGGCAAGGCTGCGGTTGACGCAGGGCGGCACGGTCGCCAGCCCCAGCCGGTCCACCTCCCGCTTGTAGACCGCGAGCTTGTCGGTCAGATGCAGATCGCAATTCATCACCCCGGCCATGAACTCTACCGGATGATTGGCCTTCAGCCAGCCTGTCTGGTAGCTGACCACCGCATAGGCGGCGGCATGGGATTTGTTGAAGCCGTAATTGGCGAATTTCTCCAGCAGGTCGAACACCTCGCCCGCCTTGCGCGCGTTGATACCATGGGTCGCCTTGGCCCCTTCGATGAACTTGGGGCGCTCCTTGGCCATTTCCTCGGCGATCTTCTTACCCATGGCGCGGCGCAGAAGATCTGCCCCGCCAAGGCTGTAGCCTGCCATGACCTGAGCGATCTGCATCACCTGTTCCTGATAGACGATGATGCCCTGGGTTTCTTTCAGGATGTCGTCGATGGTCGGATGGATCGACTCTATCTCCTTTAATCCGTTCTTCACCTCGCAATAGGCGGGGATGTTTTCCATCGGGCCGGGACGATAGAGTGCCACCAGCGCCACGATATCCTCGATACAGGTAGGCTTCATGCGCCGCAGCGCATCCATCATGCCCGAGCTTTCCACCTGAAACACCGCCACCGTGCGGGCTGCGGCATAAAGCTCGTAGGTCGCGGCATCCTCCAGCGGGATATGCCCGATGTCGTTTTCCGCCCCCGGTTTGGGATCATAGAGCCGCCGCCCGTCGGCGGCCTCATGCAGGCCCCGCCCCGATGCCCGGATCAGTGCGATTGCATTCTCGATCACTGTCAGGGTTTTCAGGCCCAGAAAGTCGAACTTCACCAGCCCCGCCGCCTCGACCCATTTCATGTTGAACTGGGTCGCGGGCATGTCGGATCGCGGATCCTGATAGAGCGGCACCAGCTCATCCAGCGGCCGGTCCCCGATCACCACCCCGGCAGCATGGGTGGAGGCGTTGCGCAGCAATCCCTCGATCTGCTGGCCATAGGTCAGCAGGCGGTCCACGACCTCCTCCTTTGCCGCCTCGCGCAGACGCGGCTCGTCGGCCAGCGCCTTGGTGATGGACACGGGCTTCACCCCCTCCACCGGGATCATCTTGGACAGCCGGTCCACCTGTCCGTAGGGCATCTGCAAGACGCGCCCCACATCGCGCACGGCGGCCTTGGACAAGAGCGCGCCAAAGGTGATGATCTGCCCCACCCTGTCGCGCCCGTAACGGCCCTGCACATAGTGGATCACCTCCTCGCGGCGATCCATGCAGAAGTCGATGTCGAAATCCGGCATCGAGACGCGCTCGGGGTTCAGGAACCGCTCGAACAGCAACGCATAGCGCAAGGGGTCCAGATCGGTGATGGTCAGCGCATAGGCCACAAGACTGCCCGCCCCCGACCCCCGGCCCGGACCCACCGGGATGCCCTGCGCCTTGGCCCATTTGATGAAATCGGCCACGATCAGGAAATAGCCCGGAAAGCCCATCTTCTCGATCACGTCGAGTTCGAACTGCAACCGCGCCTCATACTCCGGCACCGTGGCCGCATGGGGGATAACGGCCAGACGGGCGGCCAGCCCCTCCTTCGCCTGACGGCGCAACTCCTCCACCTCGTCATCTGCAAATTTCGGCAGGATCGGGTCGCGTTTGGCTGCCGCAAAGGCGCAGCGCCGGGCGATTTCGACGGTGTTCTCCAGCGCCTCGGGCAGATCGGCAAACAGCGCCGCCATTTCCGCCTCGGATTTGAAATAATGCTGCGGCGTCAGACGGCGGCGGGGCGCCGACTGGTCGACATAGGCGCCTTCGGCAATGCAGATCAGCGCATCATGCGCCTCATACATCTTGGTTTGCGGGAAATAGACATCATTGGTGGCGACCAGCGGCAGGCCCAAATCATAGGCCATTCCCACAAAGGCGCGCTCGGTCAACCGCTCCCCCTCCGGCAAGGTGCCGCCCGCCCCCGGATGGCGCTGCAATTCGACATAGAGCCGCCCCGGATAAATGGCCGCCAACCGCTCCATCAGCGCGCGCGCCTTGGGCGCCTGCCCGCCCTGCACCAGCCGCCCCACCGCCCCCTCGGGTCCACCCGAGAGGCAGATCAACCCGGCGGAATGGGCTGCAAGTTCCTCCACCGTGACCTGCGGCAACTGCCCGCCCTTGCCGAGGTAGAGGCAGGAATTGAGCTTCATGAGGTTCATGTAGCCCGCCGCGTCCTGCGCCAGCAGAACCACCGGCGCGGGCGGGCGCGGGCGTTCGCCCGGGCGGGCCGGGTCATGCTCCAGCGCCACCTGACAGCCGAGGATCGGCTGCACCCCCGCCCCCTGCGCCACGACTGAAAATTCCAGTGCGGCAAACATGTTGTTGGTATCGGTCACCGCCACGGCAGGCATCTTCGCCTCGACACATAGCTTCACCAGTTTCTTGAGCGGAACCGCCCCTTCCAGAAGGGAATATTCCGTATGGGTGCGCAGATGGATGAATCGGGGTGCATTGGACATGGCCACAGCCTAGCGATCCGGCAGGCCCGGGAAAAGGCCGCATCACTTTCAGGCAAATCCCGAAACTGCTTCCGTCCCGGCTCGAAAACTTGTGCTTGCCATGTGACAAGGGTGCAGGCTTCATGGTTGACAGGGATCAGGGTGCCTCTTCCGCTTTACGCCGCATCGGGCGGGCAGGCACAGCTTTCGCGCAGAAAGCGGACGACGGGGAGAAGGCGGCAGGTTTTCACATGACCGACATCGCGTTTCACCTGAACGGAACGCCGGTCCGCCTTTGGGGGCAAGACCCCATGCGGACCCTGCTGGATTTCCTGCGCGAGGATCGCGGGCTGACCGGCACCAAGGAAGCCTGTCGCGAAGGCGATTGCGGCGCCTGCACCGTGATGGTCCGCGACGAGGCCCACGGCGCGCGCGCGCTCAATGCCTGCATCCTGTTCCTGCCGCAGCTTGACGGAAAATCCGTCACCACGGTCGAAGGGTTGCGCGGCCCGGACGGCGAAATGCACCCGGTGCAGGAGGAAATGATCGCCCATCACGGCAGCCAATGCGGCTTCTGCACACCGGGCTTCATCCTGTCGATGGCCACCGCGCATCTCAATGGCGAGTGCAACCATGACCGCACCCTTGCAGGCAATCTCTGCCGCTGCACCGGATATGCCCCCATCATCCGCGCGGCCGAGGCCGCCGCCGCCCGCCCCGTTCCCGACTGGATGCACCCCACCCCCTCTTTCAGCTTGGCCGAAATACCTTCGGGGGGGGAGGCCGCCAGCGGCCTCGGGGGGCAGACAGCCCCCCTGCCCGGCTTCCGCCCCGCAACCTCCGATGATCTGGCTGCGTGGTATCTGGCGAACCCCGAGGCCACGCTGATCGCGGGCGCCACCGATGTCGGGCTCTGGGTCACCAAGCAGTTGCGCGATCTGTCCCCGGTGGCCTTTCTCGGCGGCATTGCCGATCTGCGGGGCATCTCGCTGACAGATGGACAGTTCCGCATCGGGGCTGGCGTCACGATCACCGACCTGATGGCGGCGGTTGAAGTCCCCCTGCCTTCCTTCGCCGCAATGCTCGCGCGCTATGGCTCGCAGCAAGTGCGCAATGCGGCCACGATCGGCGGCAATATCGCCAATGGCTCGCCCATCGGGGACGGCCCGCCCGCCTTGATCGCGCTTGGCGCCACCTTGCACCTGCGCCGGGGGGAGGCGCGCCGCGACCTGCCGCTGGAGGATTTCTTTCTCGACTACCGCAAGCAGGACCGCCAGCCCGGCGAATTTGTCGAGGCGGTCAGTTTCCCCGCCCATGCCCCCGCCTTGCGTTGCTACAAGATTTCCAAACGCTTCGATCAGGACATTTCGGCGATCTGCGGCTGTTTCAACATCACCGTCAACGCGGGTCGGGTGACGGAGGCAAGCCTTGCCTTCGGCGGCATGGCGGGTATTCCCAAACGCGCCACCGGGGCCGAGGCGGCCCTTCTCGGGGCGGACTGGTCGGTGGACACCATCCGCCGCGCTCAAACCGCCATGGCCGCCGATTTCACCCCGATGTCCGACATGCGCGCCTCTGCTGCCTATCGGGCAGAGGTGGCCGCCGCGCTGCTAGAGCGGTATTTCCACGACCTTGCCGGAACCCCGGTCGATATTCTGGAGGTCGGCGCATGAGCATGGGCAAACCCCTGCCGCATGACGCGGCCCCTTTGCATGTGACCGGCGCCGCGCGCTATGTCGATGACATCCCGCTTCCCGCCAATGCACTGCATCTGGCCTTTGGCCTTTCCACCATCGCGCATGGCGAGATTGTGGATATGGACCTTTCCGCCGTGCGCGCGGCCCCGGGCGTGGTCGGCGTCTGGTCCGCGCAGGATCTGAAGGCGCGGTTCGGCTCTGTGCCCGATTGCTCACCCTCCGCCCATGACGAGCCGCTGCTGGCCGATGGCGTGGTCCAGTATCTCGGCCATCCGGTGTTTCTGGTTGCCGCCACCAGCCATCTGGCCGCGCGCAAGGCCGCACGTCTGGGCCGCGTCACCTATCGCGACCTGCCCGCCCTCCTGACAGTCGATGATGCGCTGGCCGCCGACAGCCGGTTCGAGGCGGGCCCGGTGATCTGGGCCAAGGGCGATGCCGCATCCGCCATTGCCACGGCCCCGCACAGCGTCGAGGGCCGGTTCGAGGTGGGCGGGCAGGAACATTTCTATCTTGAAGGGCAGGTCGCGGCCTGCCTGCCGCAGGATGGCGGCGAGCTGGTGATCCATTCCTCGACCCAGCACCCGACCGAGATCCAGCACAAGGTCGCCCATGCCGCCCATCTGCCGATGAGTGCGGTTCGGGTGGAGGTGCGGCGCATGGGAGGCGGGTTCGGCGGCAAGGAAAGCCAGGGCAACCACCTCGCCATCGCCTGCGCGCTGGTGGCACTGGACACCGGGCGGCCCGCGAAAATGCGCTATGACCGCGACGATGACATGATGATCACCGGCAAACGGCATGATCTGCGCATCCTTTACCGGGTGGGATTCGATGGCGAGGGGCGGCTGGCCGGGGTGGAGTTCACCCATCTGATGCGCTGCGGCTGGGCGCAGGATCTGTCGCTTCCCGTGGCCGACCGCGCGATGCTGCATGCCGACAACTGCTATCACCTGCCCGCCGTGCGGATCGAAAGCCACCGCCTGCGCACCCATACCCAGAGTGCGACCGCCTTTCGCGGCTTCGGCGGCCCGCAGGGCATGGTGGGGATCGAGCGGGTGATGGACCATGTGGCGCATGTGCTGGGGCTGGACCCGGTCGCGGTGCGGCAGGTGAATTTCTACGCCCCGATGGCGCAAGCCGGGGGCGCTTCGCCCCCCCGTTCCGCAAACTGGCCCCCCGAGGATATTTCTGGACAGAAAAAGGCGGCAGCGGTTCAGACGACACCCTATCACATGCCGGTGGAGGATTTCATCGGCGATGCGATGGTGGCGGATCTGCTGGCCTCATCCGACTATCACGCGCGGCGCGCGGCGATTGCGGAATGGAACGCGGGAAGCCCGATCCTGAAACGCGGGATCGCGCTGTCGCCGGTCAAGTTCGGGATTTCCTTCACGCTGACGCATCTCAATCAGGCGGGCGCGCTGGTCCATGTCTATCAGGACGGGTCGATCCAGCTCAACCATGGCGGGACCGAGATGGGACAGGGGCTGTTCCAGAAGGTCGCGCAGGTGGTGGCCGAGGTGTTCGGGGTCGATGCAGACGTGGTAAGGATCACGGCGACCGATACCGGCAAGGTGCCCAACACATCCGCCACGGCGGCGAGTTCGGGCAGCGACCTGAACGGAATGGCGGCCCGGGCAGCGGCGCTGACGATCCGCGACCGGATCGCAGAGTGCCTTGCCTTGCAGCATCAGGCGGATGCAGCCGGGGTGCGGTTCGAGGGCGGGATGGTGCAAGTGGGCGGCGAGGCCCTGCCCTTTGCCGAGGCCGCCGCCCGGGCCTATGCGGCGCGGGTGTCGCTGTCATCCACCGGGTTCTATTCCACACCGAAAATCACCTGGGACCGCAAGCGCGGCGCGGGGCGGCCCTTCCTCTATTTCGCTTACGGAGTGGCGGTGACGGAAGTGGTGATCGACCGGCTGAGCGGCGAGAACCGCATCCTGCGCGCCGATCTCCTGCATGACACCGGATCGAGCCTGAACCCGGCGCTCGACATAGGGCAGGTGGAAGGTGCCTATGTGCAGGGCGCAGGCTGGCTGACGATGGAGGAACTGGTCTGGGACGGGCGCGGCGCGCTGCGCACCCATGCGCCATCGACCTACAAGATCCCGGCCTGTTCCGACCGTCCGCCGGTGTTCAATGTGCGGCTCTGGAACCGTCCGAACCGCGAGGACACGGTGGGCCGGTCCAAGGCGGTGGGGGAGCCGCCCTTCATGCTGGGAATTTCTGCCTATCTCGCGCTGTCGGATGCGGTGGCGGCCTGTGGCGACGGGTCGGTTTATCCCGCGCTGGATGCGCCCGCGACGCCGGAACAGGTGCTGGCGGCGGTGCGGCGGGTCACAGGCCATGTTTGACCGGGACGGATTGCAGACCGCGATTGCGGCGCATGGCACGGTCATGCGCGTGGTGATCGCCAAGGTCGAGGGGTCATCCCCGCGCGAAGTGGGGGCGGCGATGCTCGTCTGGCCCGGCGGGCAATCAGGCACCATCGGGGGCGGCGCGCTGGAGTTTCAGGCGGTTTCGCGGGCGCGGGACATGTTGGCGGCGGGACGGACAAAGGCGTTGGACCGCGTGCCGCTGGGGCCTGCCATCGGACAGTGCTGCGGCGGATCGGTCACACTGCTGTCAGAGGTTTATGACTGCCTGCCAGGCATGGTGGATGACCTTGTGCTGCGCCCCGTCGCCGACAAGACGGCCACAATGCCGCTCGGCGTGCAGCGTATCCTCGCCGCCGCGCGCGGACAGGGGCAGCGACCCAGGCCGGAACTGGTGCAGGGCTGGATGGTGGAGCCCGTCCTGCGCCCCGACCGGCAGATCTGGATCTGGGGCGCAGGTCATGTGGGCCGCGCGATGGTCGGGGTTCTGGCCCCCCTGCCCGGGGTTGCGATCACCTGGATCGACACGGGCCGCGACCGGTTTCCCGAAACCCTTCCCGAGGGCGTGGAGGCAGTCTGGACACCCCGCCCCGAGCGGCTGGCGGCCCATGCGCCGCCCGGGGCCGAACATCTGGTGCTGACCTATTCCCACGCGCTGGATCTGGAGCTGTGCCACCGCTTGCTGGGGCGCGGGTTCGCTTGGCTCGGCCTGATCGGGTCAGTCACGAAATGGGCGCGCTTCCGGGCGCGGCTGACGGCACTTGGGCATGGGGCGGCAGGGATCGCCCGGATCACCTGCCCGATCGGAGACATATCACTGGGCAAACACCCGCAGGCCATCGCCATCGGCGTTGCCACGCAACTACTCATCAAAAACAACCAATCCGAGACGGAGATCGAGGATGACAACAGGGACGGAACTTCTGCGGCTGGAGGGGCTGACCAAGGCCTATCCGGGCGTCGTCGCCAATAGCGATGTTTCCTTCAGCATCGGGACCGGAGAGGTCCACGCGCTTCTGGGCGAGAATGGTGCCGGGAAATCGACACTGGTGAAAATGATCTATGGGCTGATAAAGCCCGACAGCGGCGCGATGACGTTGCGCGGCTCCGCCTATGCGCCTGATCGCCCCGCCGAGGCGCGGCGTCAGGGCGTGGCCATGGTGTTCCAGCATTTCAGTCTGTTCGAGGCGCTGGACGTGGCCGAGAACGTGACCCTGGGCATGGAAAACCCGCCACCAATGCGCGAACTGGCGGCCCGCATCCGTGCAGTCAGCGAAGAATACGGCCTGCCGCTCGACCCGGACCGGATGGTCGGGGATCTGTCGGCGGGGGAGCGTCAGCGGGTGGAGATCGTGCGCTGTCTGCTTCAGGATCCGAAACTGCTGATCATGGACGAACCGACCTCCGTTCTGACCCCGCAGGAGGTGGAGATCCTGTTCCGCACGTTGCGGCAGCTTTCGGCAGAAGGCACCGCGATCCTTTACATCAGCCACAAGCTGGAAGAGATCCGCGCGCTTTGCGACGAGGCGACGATCCTGCGGCGCGGCAAGGTGGTCGCCACCTGCACCCCGCGCGAGCGGTCCGCCCGCGAGATGGCCGAACTGATGGTGGGCGCGGTGCTGACCCCGCCTGCAAAAAGCGCCAAGCCCAAGGGCGAGGTGGCCCTGGAGGCAAGGGGGCTGTCGGTTGCCTCGCCCATCCCGTTCGGCACCGCGCTGAAGGAGGTGAGTTTCACCCTGCGCAAGGGCGAGGTCCTGGGCATCGCGGGTGTTGCAGGCAACGGGCAGGACGAATTGCTGCTGGCTCTTTCGGGGGAACTGAAATCCGCCCCCGGAATGGTGCGCATCGGCGGGCAGGACATGGGCGCCGCAGGCCCGCAGGCCCGACGTGCGGCAGGGTTGGTCGCGGCACCGGAGGAACGGCTTGGCCATGCCGCCGCCCCCGACATGTCGCTGGTGGAAAATGCGCTCCTGTCAGGGGCGCTTCGCAAGGGGCTGGTGCGCAACGGGTTCATCGACTGGGGCGCGACCGAGAGTTTCGCCGCTGACATCGTGAAGGAGTTCGACGTGCGCACCCCCGGCACCCATGTCGCGGCGCGCGCGCTCTCGGGCGGGAACCTGCAGAAATTCGTGGTCGGGCGGGAGTTGAGCCAGTCACCGGAGGTGATTGTCATCAACCAGCCCACCTGGGGTGTCGACGCCGCCGCTGCGGCCTCGATCCGGCAGGCGATCCTTGACCGGGCCGAGGCCGGGGCGGCGGTGGTCATCATCAGCCAGGATCTCGATGAACTGCTGGAAATTGCCGATGATTTTGCAGCCCTCAACGAGGGGCGGCTGACACCCACACGGCCTGTCGAGGGCCTTGGCATCGAAGAAATCGGCCTGATGATGGGCGGGGCACATGACATGGAGGTGGCGCATCATGGCCATTGAGGCAAAGGGGGCTGTCTGCCCCCTCCCGGCCCTGGCGGGCCGGTTCACCCCCGAGGATATTTCGAGACAGAAAAAGGGGCAGGAGCGCATCGCTCCGGCTGCTCTTTCATCTTGGTCCAAATACCTGAAAACAACCGCAAGGCAGGCGCCGCAGCGCGAAGGATGGATTCAAACCTCCCCTCACCGCGCGGCAAGATGGCCGGGCGGGCACGCGGCAGAACCGGAGGGCGCGGCATGATCCGGCTGGAGAAACGACCATCCCCCTCGAAGTTCTGGCAGGTCGCGACGCCGGTTCTGGCGGTCCTGCTGACCATGCTTGCAGGCGGGATCATGTTCGCACTGCTGGGCAAGGATCCGGTGGCGGCGATCCGCACGATCTTCTGGGATCCGCTGTTCCATCCGCAATTTGCCGCCTATTCGCGACCGCAACTGCTGGTCAAGGCCGGGCCGCTGATCCTGATTGCCGTGGGTCTGAGCCTCGGGTTCCGGGCCGGGATCTGGAATATCGGCGCGGAGGGGCAGTATATCATGGGGGCGATCTGCGGGGCGGCGGCGGGGCTGGCGCTTTATCCCGCCGACAGCCGGCTGATCTTTCCGCTGATGGTTCTGGCGGGCGCCTTGGGCGGCTGGGCCTGGGGGATGATTCCCGCGATCCTGAAAACCCGATTCAACACCAATGAGATCCTGGTGTCCCTGTTGCTGGTCTATGTCGCGCAATCGCTGCTGGCCTCGATGGCGCTGGGGCGGCTGCGCAACCCCGAGGGTGGAGGGTTTCCGGGCAGCCGGAACCTCAGCCGCTGGGACAGTTCAGCCAATCCCGAACTGATTGCGGGAACGGGCATGCATTGGGGGGTGGTTGCCGCCATGATCGCGGTGATCGCGGCCTATATCCTGCTGCAACGCCATATCCTCGGCTTCCAGATCAAGCTGGCGGGGCAAGCGCCCCGGGCGGCTCGGTTTGCGGGTGTCAGCCCGACGCGGCTTGTGGTGATGTGCCTTGGCATTTCGGGGGCGCTGGCGGGACTGGCGGGGCTGTTCGAGGTGACGGGGCCTGCGGGGCAGATCAGCATCGATTTCAACTCGGGATACGGGTTCACGGCGATCATCGTGGCCTTCCTCGGGCGGCTCAATCCCATCGGCATCCTGCTGGCGGGGCTCCTGATGGCGCTGACCTATATCGGGGGCGAACTGGCGCAGCTGATGCTGGGCCTGCCCTCGGCGGCGATCCAGGCCTTTCAGGGGATGCTCTTGTTCTTTCTTCTCGCGGTGGACCTTCTGTCCAATTACCGCATCAGAATTGCCGGACCGGCGGGGGTGGCGTGATGGATTTTCTGGGTGGTATCAATCCGGCGGTGCTGATCGCCTCGCTGATGGTGGCCTCGGTGCCGATCCTGCTGGCGGCGCTGGGCGAACTGGTTGTGGAAAAGGCCGGTGTTCTGAACCTCGGGGTCGAGGGGATGATGATCATGGGCGCGGTCTGCGGCTTCATCACCGCCGTTGCAACCGGCAGCCCGGTGCTGGGATTTTTCGGCGGCGCGCTGGGGGCGGCGGGGCTGAGCCTGATCTTTGCCTTTCTGACGCAGATCCTGCTGGCCAACCAAGTGGCGACCGGCCTTGCGCTCACGCTTTTCGGGCTGGGCCTGTCGAGCCTCCTGGGACAGGGCTATGTCGGGATCAAGCCACCCGCGACGGGCATGGTGCCTTTCGGGCCGCTGGCCGACATTCCGGGGCTCGGGCGGATCTTCTTCCGGCATGACTGGATGGTTTATGCCTCCATCGCGCTGGTGGCGACGGTCTGGGCGGTGCTGCGCTACAGCCGCGCTGGGCTGATCCTGCGCGCGGTGGGCGAAAGCGCCGATGCCGCCCATGCGCTTGGATACAAGGTTACCCGTATCCGGATCGCCGCCATCCTGTTCGGGGGGGCCATGGCGGGTCTCGGCGGGGCCTACATCAGCCTCGTTCGGGTGCCGCAATGGACCGACGGGATCACGGCGGGCGCGGGCTGGATTGCGCTCGCCATCGTGGTCTTTGCCAGCTGGCGGCCCTGGCGCGTTCTGATCGGCGCCTATTTGTTTGGCGGAATCACCGTGTTGCAGCTTAATCTGCAGGCGGCAGGGGCGCGAATCCCCGTCGAATACTTGTCGATGTCGCCCTATCTGATAACCATCCTCGTGCTGGTCATCATGTCTTCCGGCAAGGGTCGGGCCTCGCTCAACGCCCCGGCATCACTGGGCCGGAATTTCCATGCCTCGCGGTGACGCGCGGCCAAACTCAACAGGGGCCGATAGACGCCCCGCCAACAGGGAGAACCACATGAACCGCAGAAACTTGCTGGCAACCGCCGCCGTCGGGCTGGGCCTTGCCTTCACCGGTGCCGCCTCGGCGCAGGCCATGGACAAGGTCAAGGCCTGTTTCGTCTATGTCGGACCCATCGGCGATGGTGGCTGGACCTATCAGCACCATCAGGGTCTGCTGGCCGTCGAGGCCGCCTATGGCGACAAGGTCGAAACCGCCTATCAGGAATCGGTGCCCGAGGGCGCGGATGCCGAACGGGTGCTGACGCAGATGGCGCTGTCGGGTTGCAACATCATCTTCACCACGTCTTTCGGCTATATGGATGCGACAAACAGCGTCGCAGCCAAGTTCCCGAATGTGAAATTCGAACATGCGACCGGCTACAAGCGCGAGCATCCGAATGTCTCGATCTACAATGCGCGTTTCTATGAAGGCCGCGCGGTGACGGGCCATATTGCAGGCCGTATGACGAAATCGAACAAGATCGGCTATATCGGCTCCTACCCGATCCCCGAGGTGATCCAGGGCATCAACGCGACCTTCATCCATGCGAGGAAGGTCAATCCGGATGTCACGATCTCGGTCGTCTGGGCCTACACCTGGTTCGATCCGGCGAAAGAGGCGGATGCTGCCAAGGCGCTGATCGAACAGGGCATCGACGTGATCGTGCAGCACACCGATTCAACGGCCCCATTGGCCGAGGCGGCCAAGACGCCGGGCGTGATCGGGTTCGGGCAGGCCTCCGACATGTCGGAATACAAGACCAATCCCGATGGCACGCCCGGTCCGCGGGTGTCCTCCATCATTGACGAGTGGTCGCCCTATTACGTCAAGCGCGTCGGCGCGATGCTGGACGGAACCTGGGAATCCGTCGACAGCTGGGAAGGCATCGCCGCAGGCGAGGTCGTGATCGGCGAGATCACCGAAGCCGTGCCCGCCGATGTGAAGGCCGAAGCCGAGGCGCTGCGCGATGCCATTGCCGATGGCAGCTACCACCCCTTCACCGGCCCCTTGAACAAACAGGACGGATCGCCCTGGCTGGCTGAAGGCGAAACGGCGAGCGACGGCGACCTGCTGGGCATGAACTTCTATGTCGAAGGCATCACCGGCGACATTCCGAACTGATCGCGCCCGCAGATCACACGACCGGGAAAGGGGGGCCTCGCGCCTCCCTTTGCCATTTTGCGCGTCCCTGCCTTGTGGTCGCTCCGCACTCCTCCCGGGCAGAACGGGGGCTACCCGCAAGGGAGGCGCGGGCGCTTCGCGCGCCCCCCTTTTCCTTGCCCTTGCGCCGTGGCAGGGTGCGCGGATGGATACGGATTTCATCATCATCGGGGGCGGAATCGCCGGGGTATCGGCCGCCGCCCATCTTGCTCCTTTCGGATCGGTCACGCTGCTGGAAGCGGAAGCGGCACTGGCGCATCATGCCTCGGGCCGCTCGGCGGCCTTGTATGAACCGCGCTATGGCTCGCCGCCTGTGGTCGCGCTGTCGCTGGCCTCGGACGCCTACTTCCGGCAGGCCGAGGGCGTATTGTCGGAACGCGGGCTGATGCTGCTGGCGCGGGAGGAGGAGGCGGAGGAGTTCGCCCATGACCTGCAAAGCATGGACTTCACCGAGATCACGCCGGACGAGGCGATTGCCATGGTGCCGGTGCTGAACCGGGATGTGATCGCGCGGGCAGGCTTTGCCGCCCATGCCTGGGATATCGACACCGACCTGCTGGTGCAGGGTTTTGCCAGAACCGCGCGCGCAGCCGGGGCCCGGATCGTGACCGGGGCGCAGGTATCGGCCCTTTCGCGCGATGGGGCGGGGTGGCGCATCGCCTCGTCGGCGGGCGATTTTTCCGCGCGCATGGTCGTCAATGCTGCCGGGGCCTGGGTGGATGAGATCGCGAAACTGGCAGGCATCCGGCCGTTGGGGTTCCAGCCCTACCGCCGGTCGATGGCGCGCATCCCCGCCCCCGGCGGCCATGATGTCAGCCGCTGGCCGATGATCTTTGGCGCAGGCGAGACATGGTATGCGAAACCCGATGCGGGCGCGCTGATCGTCTCGCCCGCCGAGGAACATCCGATGCCGCCGCATGACGCCTGGGCCGACGACATGGTGCTGGCCGAGGGGCTCGCGCGCTACGAGGAGTTCGTGACCGAGCCCGTGACGCGGCTGCTGGCGAACTGGGCGGGCCTGCGGACCTTTGCGCCCGACCGGTCGCTGGTGATCGGGCCGGATGCGCGCGAGCCATCCTTTTTCTGGCTCGCAGGGCAAGGCGGGCAAGGGTTCCAGTCCTGCCCGGCCGCCAGCCAGCTTGCCGCCGACCTGATCGCGGGACGCGCGCCGGAGGTGGGGGCGGATGTGGTCGCCGCCGTAGCGCCCGGTCGCTTCGGATGACGCTGCGCCTGCCCGACAGCAAAAGCCCGGTTCTGACGGATGGACGCCGCATCGCCCCTTCGGCAGAGCGCAACCTTGCCCCGATCCTTGCATCGCTGGGCCGACATGCGTCCGCCTCCGGCATTGCGCTGGAACTCGCCAGCGGAACCGGCCAGCAGGTCGCGGCCTTCGCCGCCGCCCTTCCCGGGCTTCACTGGCATCCGACGGATGTGAACCCCGACAACCTCGGCTCCATCGCGGCATGGCGGCACGACGCCGCCTGCCCGAATCTCGGCCCGCCTGCCCTTCTGGATGCGGGGTGCGCAGGCTGGGGGGCGGGACGCGATGTATCGCTGGTGCTGGCGGTCAACCTTCTGCACCTCATCCCGCAGGCGGCTGCGCGGGTGGTGGTGGCTGAGGCTGCGGCGGCACTGGCACCGGGGGGCGTGCTGATGATCTACGGTCCCTTCCTGCGGGACGGGCGCGCAACCTCGGACGGGGACATCGCCTTTGATGCGAGCCTTCGCGCGCAGGATCCCCGGACCGGCTACAAGGACCAAGCAGAGGTCTGCGGCTGGATGCAGGCTGCGGGGCTGCGCACCCTTGCCGAGGAAATGCCTGCCAACAACCTGATGTTGGTCGCCTTTCGGGATCAATCCGGCTCATGCCCTTCGTCCTCCGACAGTCCGGTTCCTTGACCGAACCCGACAGGAAAGAACGATGGTCCGGCAACCCGGAAACCGCGACGGGCATGCAGCGTTCGCCTGCCCTGCCTCACAATCGCGCCAAGCATCCCGCGATGGTCTTCGCGCAAGGGTGACAACCCCTTCCCCCACTGCCAAGGTGATGTCAAATCAGTGGGGAGAGACAGGTATGGGGCGGGTTGCGGCAATCCTTCTGACGGTGGCAATTGTCCTTGCAGGATGCGGCCCACGGCTGGTCCCGCCCCCGCGGGATGCCGCCTCCGGCCTGCCTGCCGCTTCGGTCAACACGCCCCGTTTCGGCGACGAAAAGCCCCATGCCTGGGACGGGCGCGACCCCTCGGCCTATCCGGTGCATGGCATCGATGCGGCCCGTTTCCAGACCGGGGTGGACTGGGCGCAGGCGCGCGCAGCAGGCGTGTCTTTCGCCTTCCTCAAAGCGACCGAAGGCGGCGACCTGCTTGACCCGGAATTCGCCAGCCACTGGCGCGGCGCGGGTCAGGCGGGGATTCCGCGCGGCGCCTATCACTTCTTCTATTTCTGCCGTCCGGCCATCGAACAGGCGCGCTGGTTCATCCGCAACGTTCCGCGCACGCCCGGCGCACTTCCCCCGGTGCTGGATATGGAATGGAACGCCCATTCGCCCACCTGCCGCCTGCGCCCCGAGAGTGCAAAGGTCCGAGCCGAAGCCGAGGTCTTTCTGGATGCGCTGGAGCGGCACTATGGCCAGCGCCCGATCGTCTATACCACGGTGGATTTCTACCGCGACAATGACATGGGCCGCTTGCCGCGGGTGGAGTTCTGGTTGCGGTCGGTGGCAGGCCATCCGTCGAAAGTCTATCCGGGCCAGCCCTGGAAATTCTGGCAATACAGCGGCACCGGGCGTGTTCCGGGCTTTCCGGGCAGAACCGATCTGAACGTGTTTTCAGGTTCTGTCGCGGACTGGCAGCGCTGGCTCTTGTCGCGCCGCCAGTAGGAGGGGCGCTGCCCCCGCCGCGTTCCGCGCCTCCCCCGGGATACTTGGAGACAGAAAAAGTCTGCCCCCCCTTTTTCTGTCCAGAAATATCCCGGGGGGAGGCGCAAGCCGGGGGGCAGCGCCCCCCTCTTGCCGAAGTCAGCCATCCAGCCGGATGCGGGCATTGGACGGGTCATAGGGGCTGTCCTCGACCACCACCGCCTGCCAGTCCTGCCGCAGCATCCGCACGGTCAGCTTCGTGCCGACCGTCGCAAGGTCGGGGCGCACATAGCCCATGCCGATCTGGCGGCCAAAGGCCACCGACCAGCCGCCCGAGGTCAGCCGCCCCACCTTGGCGCCGTCATGGAAAATCGCCTCCTTGCCCCAGGGGTCGGCATCGTCAGGCCCGTCGATCAGCACCGTCACGCATTGCGCGCGGATGCCGGTGTCCAACATCGCCTGCTTGCCCCGGAACTCCTTGGTGAGATCCACGAAGCGGTCCAGTGCCGCCTCCAGCGGCGTGGCGTCCCGCCCGAGTTCATTGCCGAAGGCGCGGTAGCTTTTCTCCTGCCGCAGCCAGTTCTGTGCGCGCGCACCGACCGGTTTCAGCCCGTGCTTTTCCCCCACCGACCAGATCAGATCCCAGAGGTAGCGCCCCATCTCGACGGGGTGGTGCAATTCCCAGCCAAGCTCCCCGGTATAGGCGACCCGCACCGCCCGCACCGGGCACATGCCGAGTTCGATGTCACGGTAGCTCAGCCAGGGAAACCGCTTGTTCCCCA
Organism: Pseudorhodobacter sp.; assembly: GCA_046295215.1. Lineage (GTDB taxonomy): Bacteria > Pseudomonadota > Alphaproteobacteria > Rhodobacterales > Rhodobacteraceae > Szabonella. Next base: position 75,823 of record JBKBNP010000002.1, read on the forward strand.
GCACTGTGTCGGGGTCGGCATCCTTGACCAGATCGCGCAGGACCGCACGCGCGTTCGGGCCTGCCAGCGCAAAGACACCCCATTGCGTCGTGATGTCATGGCAATCGACATGACCGCCGCCCGAGGCGGTGAAATCCTCGATGGATTTCAGCAGGTAATCGCCATCGTAAGCGGTCCACGCCCCGGCGGAAATGAGGTAGTATTCATTCTCGGCCAGCCGCACGATGGTATATTCCGTGCGCGTGGTGCCATGGTCCGTCAGCGCATAGGTCAGGTTGATCCGGCCCAGCTTCGGCAGTTTGTTGCAGGTGAACCAGTCCAGAAAGGCGGTGGCCCCCGGCCCGCGCAGCAGATGCTTTGAAAAGGCACTGGCGTCGATCAGTCCGGCAGTTTCGCGGATCGCGGTCGCCTCTGCCACCGCATGGGGCCACCAGCTGCCGCGCCGGAAACTGCGGCCGTCATGGTCGAATCCCGGGGCGGCATCCGGGGGCCCGAAATAGTTGGGTCGCTCCCAGCCATTCACCTGCCCCATCTGCGCGCCGAGCGCGCGCTGGCGGTCGTAGGCGGGGGCGGTGCGCAGCGGGCGGCAGGCTTCGCGCTCCTCGTCAGGGTGGTGGAGGACAAAAACGTGGTCGTAACATTCCTCGTTCTTGCGCGCGGCATATTCGGTGGTCATCCAGGTGCCGTAACGGCGCGGATCGAGGCTGGCCATGTCGATCTCGGCCTCGCCTGCGGTCATCAACTGGGCAAGGTAATGGCCCGTCCCGCCCGCCGCCGTGATGCCAAAACTGAACCCTTCCGCGATCCACATGTTGCGCAGGCCCGGCACGGGACCGACCAGCGGATTGCCATCGGGGGTATAGCAGATCGGACCGTTGAAATCGTCCTTCAGACCCACGGTTTCGGAGGACGGAAGGCGATGGATCATCGCCATATATTCTGCCTCGATCCGCTCCAGATCGAGCGGAAAGAGGTCGGCGCGGAAGCTTTCCGGCACGTCATAGAGAAAGCGCGCCGGAGCGTTCTTTTCATAGGGGCCGAGGATCCAGCCGCCGCGTTCCTCGCGCACATACCATTTTGCATCGGCGTCGCGCAGGACCGGATGTTCGGGATTGCCGGCGCGGCGCCAGGCGACCAGCGCGGGGTCGGGCTCGGTCACGATATACTGGTGTTCGACCGGGATCGCGGGAAGTTTCACACCCTGCAAACGCGCGGTGCGCTGCGCGTGGTTGCCGGTCGCGGTGACGACATGTTCGGCGGTGATGTCGAACTTCTCCTCCCCCGCAACGAGCCGCCCGCCCTGTTCCACCATCCGCGTGCAGGATACGATCCATTCCGATCCCGTCCAGCGATAGCCGTCAACCTGCACGCGGCGCTCGATCGTGGCCCCATGCTGGCGCGCGCCCTTGGCCATGGCCTGTGTCACATCGGCAGGGTTGATATAGCCGTCCTGCGGGTGGAACAGCGCGCCTTTCAGATCCTCGGTGCGCAGAAGCGGCCAGCGGTCCTTCATTTCGCGCGGCGTCAGGAATTCGTGATAGACATCCGCCGAATCCGCCACGGCGGAATAGAGCATGTATTCGTCCATCCGCGCATCCGTCTGCGCCATGCGCAGGTTGCCGACCACGGCAAACCCCGCGTTCAGCCCGGTTTCCGCCTCCAGCGTCTTGTAGAAATCGACCGAGTATTTGTGGATATGGGTCGTGGCGTAGCTCATGTTGAACAGTGGCAGCAGTCCTGCCGCGTGCCATGTGGACCCGGAGGTGAGTTCGTCACGCTCGACCAGCATCGTGTCCCAGCCCGCCTTGGCCAGATGATAGGCGATGCCATTCCCGACGGCCCCGCCGCCGACGACCAGAGCTTTGACATGGGTTTTCATTGGGGCGACTCCCTTGGGCGCGATTTTGCCCATAGATGCCTGAATGAATGGCGAGCGGGCAAGATGGCCCGACCTTTGACAGACGAAAACGACATGGGACGGGAATGCGGGGATTGGCTCCGGCGTCCGGGAAAGATAGCCATATGGCAGAAGGCGAAGCACAATGGAATTCGGCATCCGTTTCAGGCCGCTGACAGGAGCGGCAGAACCAGCCCGGGCAGAAGGTCATGATTTCAGAGATCGAGGATTATTTCCTGAAAGGGTGCGGGCGCTGCAAACGGTTCGGGACGCCCGACTGTTCGGTGCAGCGTTGGGCGGCAGGGCTGGACCGGCTCCGCCGCATCTGTATTGACAGCGGACTGACCGAAACGGTGAAATGGGGGCATCCCTGTTACATGCATGCCGGACGAAACATCGCGATCATCGGTGCGTTTCGTGACGATTTCCGCCTGAGCTTCCTGAATGCCGCCCTGCTGCGTGATCCCGACGGGGTGCTTGAACGACGCGGCCCGAACACCCGGACCCCGGACATGTTCCGCTTCGACAATGCCGGGCAGGTCGCGGTTTCGGCGCCTGTCATCCGGTCCTATCTGTCGGAAGCGATGGGATATGCCGAAACGGGCGTCACAGCGCCAAAGGCAGAGACCGCAATCGAGCTTCCCGAGGAACTGGTGGCCGTCATGGACGCGGACCCCGAACTGGCGGAGGCTTTCCACAGCCTCAGCCCGGGGCGCCAGCGAAGCCATGTGCTTCATCTGGAGTCGACCAGAACCCCGGCGACCCGATTTGCGCGCATCGAAAAATGTCGCCCGAAAATTCTGGCCGGGAAAGGCGCAAACGAGCGGTGACGTGATGCCTTTCCCGCCCCCTGTGCCGGGACGGACCAAAGATGCCCCCGACTATGCCGCCACCTTGCCGAACCGCCATTCGCTGACCTGTTGCCACGCCTGCCCCGGTTCCAGCAGGATCGAGGGAAAGCCGGGCTGGTTCGCCGCATCGGGCCAGAATTGTGGCTCGATCGCCAAGGCCGCGTGGCCGGGGCGCTGGTCGTAGATCTGCAATCCCGGCTCGGTCGTGGCAAGCGCCATGGCCACCCCGCCCTGACCTTGCAGCCACATCACCTCACGCAGGGGCATGCGCGCGTCCGACAGGCAGAAATTCGTGTCGATGGGCGGGTTGCCCGGCACAATCGCGCGCATTTCGCGGAAATCAAACCCCGTCCCCGCGACCGGCAGAACCCGGCCCGTCGGAACCAGTTGTTCATCGACCTCGGTGATGCCATCCGACGCAATCCGCATCCGGTGCCCCGCAACACTTCCACCGCCGTCAAGGTTCCAGTATCCATGATGCGCAAGGTTGGCGAGCGTGGGTGCATCGGTGTCCATGTCCAGCGTCAAACGCAACGTGGCCGGGGCGTGGAGACTGTAGCGCGCCCGGATCACGCGGTTGCCGGGAAATCCGCCGGTGCCATCCGGCAAGGCAGTTCGCAACTGCACGCTGTCCGGCGTGGCCCCTTCGATGTCCCAGTTCCGCCGATGCAGACCCGACGGCCCGGAATGCAGCGTCACACCGGGAACACGGTCCGTCTCGAAGAGGTATTCGCGTCCGGCGATCACCGCCCTTGCTCCGCCGATCCGATTGGCCACCGGCCCGACGATCACCCCGTGCGAGCCCATGCCCTGTTCGAAATCCTCCATGCGGCCAACGCCTTGCGTCAGGTCATGGTCAACCCCGTCAAGCCGCACCGAACGCAGCGCCGCCCCCCAGGTCAGCACTTCGACGCGCAGACCATGCGCCTCCATCGTCACGGCCTGCACCGGAATCCCCGACGGGGCTCTCCCAAACTCGCCGATCATCAAAGCTCCCCCGACACGCCTCTGCAAACTGCTCCGCTTGCGTCACCGGGAATGGTGGAATGGTCAAGAGGGGATCGGCTAGGACAGCGAAGCGACGGCGCGGATCAACCCGCCGACAGGCAGTCCGCAACCGTCCTGGCCAGCCCGCGCATCAGATCGGGGTAGAGCCCCGCCCCCGGCGTCAGGGCCGCCCCTGCCGGGTCCAGCATGCCCCCGATCCTGACCCCGGTGCCTTCGGTCATCTGCACCACAAGCGCCGGATCGTGCCCGACCTCGGGGAACGCACAAAGCGCCATGCCGCTCTCCAGCCCGGCGCGCAAGTCGCGCAGCCGCGCCGCGCCGGGGGATGACGCATCACCCAGCCGCACCGCGCCCGCCACCTTGACCCCGAAATGGCCTGCGAAATAGCCATAGGCATCATGGAACACGACAAGGGGCCTGTCCTTCACCGGCTCCAGAATGGCGGCGATCTCTGCCTCCAACGCCTCGATCACCTCGGCACCCGCCTTTGCATTGGCCTCATAGGTCGCGGAATTGGCCGGATCGAGGCGCGAGAGTTCGGCCGCGATCACCGGCAGCCAATGTTCGATATTGTGCGGATCAAGCCAGGCGTGGGGATCCAGTCCGGAATGGGAATGTCCGGAATGATCATGCCCAGACTCCTTGGCATGATCGTGGTCGTGGTCATGCTCGGCCTTGTTGCCATGATCGTGGTCGTGGTCATGCCCGGCCTTGTTGCCATGATCGTGGTCGTGGTCATGCCCGGCCTTGTCGGCATGATCGTGGTCGTGGTCATGCCCGGCCTTGTCGGCATGATCGTGGTCGTGGTCATGCCCCGCTTCCTTGGCATGGTCATGATCGTGGCCTGCCTCCCCGGCATCCTCATGGTCATGGTCATGCTCTTCGCCAAACTCCTGAAGATGCGTGCCTTCGACCTCCAGCAGCGTCAGCCTCGGAACAGCCGCGCCCAGACCGGCCAGCGCGCGCTCCATCCAGGGAGCCATCGCAGGCCCCATCCAGACAGCAAGCTGCGCATCCGCAATGGCAGCGGCCTGCGAGGGGCGAAGTTGCAGATCATGGGCATTTCCCCCCCGGTCCATCAAAAGCACAGGCTGACCCAGATCCCCCATCACCATTGCCACCAGCGAATGGACCGGCGGAATATCCGTCACCACGCGCGGCACCTCGGCCAGCGCTGCGGTCGTGGTCAGCAGACTGGTCAGTGAAAGGGCTATGGTATAACGCATGGGAAATCCTCCGGGCTTGATGGGTCCGGCCTTCATATGTATGTAATATCATAACAGGTCAAGGTCCGAATATGCACAAGCCCCCCGGCGTCCCCCCTCATGACGACCCCGCTTTTGCCAAGCATGACCACCACCGCTGCGCAGATGAGGGTCTGGCGCGGGCCGAGGAAATCCTTGCCGCACGCAAGGTGCGCCTGACCCCGGTGCGGCGGCGCACGCTGGAAATCCTGCTCGAGGACCATCGCGCGCTGGGGGCCTATGAGGTGCTGGAACGACTCGCCGCCGATGGCTTCGGCAACCAGCCGCCGGTAGCCTATCGGGCGCTTGAATTTCTGGTTGACAACGGACTTGCCCATCGGGTGCGGCGGCTGAATGCCTTCACCGCCTGCCGCCATTCGGGGCAGGACCACGCCCCCGCCTTCCTGATCTGCCGGGCTTGCAACGCCGTGGCCGAAGCCCCCGCAACTCCTGTCCGCGAGGCACTGGAGGCGGCGGCGGGCGCGCTCGGCTTCAGCATCGAACGCAGCAATGTCGAGGCGCTCGGCCTCTGCCCGACCTGCCGGGATGCGACATGAGCCTGATTGCGGCACAATCGCTGGGGGTGCGTTTTGGCGGTGCCGAGGTGCTGCGCGATGTCTCCCTGTCCATCGAGGCAGGCGAGATCGTCACCGTGGTCGGGCCGAACGGATCGGGCAAATCGACGCTGCTGCGCGCGGTGCTGGGGATACAGGCTGCCTCTGCCGGGCAGGTGCTGCGCAAGGCGGGGCTCCGGATCGGCTATGTGCCGCAACGCCTTGCGATTGACCGGACATTGCCGATGACAGCGCGGCGGTTCCTGTCGCTGCCCCGGCGGGTCAGCGATCCCGAGGCGGCGGCTGCGCTGACCCGCTGTGGCGTGGCCGGGGTGGCCGGACGGCAATTGGTCGATCTGTCTGGCGGGCAATTGCAGAGGGTGCTGTTTGCCCGCGCGCTGCTGGGCAGCCCGGATCTTCTGGTGCTGGATGAACCGACACAGGGGCTCGACCAGCCCGGCGAGGCTGCATTCTACCAGTTGATTGCCGATGTGCGCCGCGAAACGGGGGCAGCTGTGCTGATGGTCAGCCATGACCTGCATGTGGTGATGGCGGCCTCTGACCGCGTCATCTGTCTCAACGGCCATGTCTGCTGCGAAGGGACACCGCAGGTGGTGCGCGACGCCCCGGAATATCGTGCGCTCTTTGGCTATGGCACGCAGGGCGCGCTGGCGCTCTACCGGCATGACCATGACCACAATCACGGCCCCGGTCCGGACCATCGGCATGATGCCCATTGCGCCCATGACCATTCGGGCGAGGACAGTCCGGAGGCCGATCATCACCATGCTTGACGATTTCCTGACCCGCGCCGCGCTGGCGGGCCTCGGGCTGAGCTTTGCCACCGGCCCTCTGGGGGCGATGGTGGTCTGGCGGCGAATGGCCTATTTCGGCGATGCGACCAGCCACGCGGCCATTCTGGGCGTGGCTCTGGCGCTGGCGATGAACCTTCCGGTTGGCGTCGGCACGCTTCTGGTCGCTTTGGCGATGGCGGCCACCGTTTCCACCCTCTCGGCACGGGGCTGGGCGATGGACACGACGCTGGGGGTGCTGGCGCATTCCGCGCTGGCATTCGGACTGGTCGCGGTCAGCTTTCTGCCGGGTGTGCGCACGGACCTGTCCGCGCTTCTGTTTGGGGACATCCTTGCCGTGTCGCGGCTGGATCTTGCCTGGATCTGGGCGGGTTCGCTGTTGATCGCCTGCCTGCTGATCTGGCGCTGGCAGCGGCTGCTGACGGCCACGCTGAGCGAGGATCTGGCCCATGCCGCAGGCGTCGACCCGGACCGGGAGCGTCTGGTGCTGACGCTGGCATTGGCGGTGGTGGTCGCGGTGGCGCTAAAGATCGTGGGGGCACTGTTGATCGCCGCCATGCTCATCATCCCCGCAGCGACCGCGCGTGGTCTCGCGCGCAGCCCCGAAACCATGGCGGCGCTGGCGGTGGTCACCGGGGCGGTGGCGACGCTGGGGGGTCTTTGGGCCTCGCTCACTTTCGACACGCCTGCCGGACCGTCCATCGTCACCGTGGCGGCAATCGGGTTCACGCTGTCTGTGCTGGCAGGCCGGTTGCGCCCGACCTGAAAACGGGCGTCAGATCCAAAGGGCCAATCAGAGATCCCGGCCCGCCCGGGTAAACCAGCGCACGATGGCCGCACGCTCCTGCGGCTCCATATAGCTCAGATTTCCGGGCGGCATGGCGTGGCTGACCCCGGATTGGAGATAGATCCGCCGCGCCTCGGTCGCGATCTGTTCAGGCGTTTCCAGAACCACCCCCTTGGGCGCCCAGTGCATGCCCGCCCAGACTGGCTCTGCCGCATGACACATGGAACAGCGCCCCATGACAATATCGGTCACCGCATCGAAGCCATCGGCGCTGGCATAACGCAACGCCGCACCGGACAGTCCGGCCCGCGCCTCGGCGTCTTCGGCGCGCGGCACCGTCGACAGCCAGGCGACCACCAGAAACAGGATCGCGGTGGCGGCCCAGGTCCATGTCGGATTACCCTGCCGTGCATGGGTCGTGTTGAAATAGTGCCGGATCGTCACCCCCATCAGGAACACCAGCGCCGCGATCAGCCAGTTGTATTGCGAGGCAAAGACCAGCGGGTAATGGTTCGACAGCATCAGGAAGATCACCGGCAGCGTCAGATAGTTGTTATGCGTGCTGCGTTGCTTGGCGATCTTGCCGTATTTCGGATCGGGCGCACGCCCCGCCTTGAGGTCCGCCACGACAATGCGTTGATTGGGCATGATGATGAAGAACACATTGGCCGACATGATCGTGGCCGTGAAGGCGCCAAGGTGCAGCAAGGCCGCACGGCCCGAGAACACCTGCGTATAGCCCCAGCTCATCACGACCAGCAGAACATAGAGAAGGATCATCAGCCGCGTGTTGTCATCGCCGAACCGCGTCTTGCAGATCGTGTCATAGGCGAGCCAGCCAAAGGCCAGGGATGCCAGCGAAATCCCCACCGCCTGCCAGACCGCAAGATCGGCAACCGTCGGATCGACGAGGTAAAGTTCCGCCCCGAGATAGTAGACCAGCACCAGCATGGCAAAGCCCGAAAGCCAGGTCGCATAGCTTTCCCATTTGAACCAGACAAGGTGGTCGGGCATGGACCCCGGGGCCACCAGATATTTCTGGATATGGTAGAACCCGCCGCCATGAACCTGCCATTCCTCGCCATCCGCCCCCGAGGCCAGATTACGGTCGCGGTGCAGCCCCAGATCCAGTGCGATGAAATAGAAGGACGACCCGATCCAGGCGATGGCCGTGATCACATGGACCCAGCGCACAGCGACCTCCACCCAATCCCAGAGAATCGCCCAATGCAAAGCCTGTTCCATCCGCGTCCCCTTTGTATTCCGGTTGATGCGCAAGGCTATACCGACAGGCACCTTTCTGTTAATTCGACAAATAGCAGATCACTTTCAACGCAGGCCGTATAATCATCCGATCCCGAGGGGGCAGAACCCATGTCCTATGTCCAGACGCTGAAGATGTTCGTCCGTGTCTATGAATTGGGCAGCATGAGTGCGGCCGCGCGGGACCAGCGCGTTTCAGCCGCTGTTGCCTCCTCGCGCATTTCGGAACTGGAAAAGCATCTGGGCGTGCGGCTGTTCAACCGCACCACGCGCAGCCTGCAACCGACCGAGAATGGCCGCATCTTCTATGACGGGGCGCGCAAGGTGCTGGATGCGATCGAGGAGGCGGAAGCGGCGGTGATGGATGTCACGCAAAACCCGCGCGGCACCATTTTCGTCGCGGCCCCGCTGGGTGTGGGTCGGCGGTTCATCGCCCCGCATCTGCCCGCCTTCAAGGACCAGTATCCGCAGATCGACCTGCGCCTGCGCCTGTCGGACCGCCATGTGGACATGACCGCCGAAGGGCTGGATGTCGCCTTCCATCTCGGCACGCTGGAGGATTCGACGCTCAAGATGCGGCTGGTTGCAGAATGTCCCCGCATTCTCTGCGCGGCACCGGACTATGTCGCGAAACGCGGGATGCCGCAGGATGGCGCCGCCTTGCTGGCGGACCGCCATGACTGCCTCAACCTTCGCTTTCCCGGTGCCCGGGAATTCCAGTGGACCCTGCAAACCCCGGAAGGCCCGCGCCGGTTCGAAATCGCGGGCCCGTTCGAATCGGATGACGGCGATGTGCTGACCGGCTGGGCGCTGGACGGGCGGGGGATCGTGCTGAAACCCCTGTTCGAGGTCGCCACCCATCTGCGTGAGGGCCGGCTGGTGCCGGTGGCCACCGCCACCCCGCCACTGGCCACGCAACTGACCTGCCTCACCCAGCACCGCCGCCTGCGCGACCCCAAGATCCGGCTTTTCGTCGATTTCATCATCGCGCGCTGCAAGGCAGATCTGGCCGCCGAGGTTGCAGGACTTCTGTTGCCGCCGCCCCCCGTTTCCGCACCACTACCCCCAACAGGAGAAACGCCATGAGGATCGTCTGGCTGGGACATTCCGGCTTCCGCATTGAAATCGAGCAGGCCGTCCTGCTCATCGACCCCTGGCTGACGGGCAATCCGATGTTCCCCGCCGACCGCCGCGACGAGGCCCTGACCGGCGCCACACATATCCTGCTGACCCATGGTCATGGCGACCATGCCGGTGATGCGGCCGAGATCGCGCGCGACAGGGACATCCCCATCGCCTGCATCCACGAGCTTTCCGAATGGCTGGGCGCGCAGGACAGGGTCAGGACCATGGGCTTCGGCAAGGGCGGCACGCTGGACCTCGGGGGCGCCGCGGTCACGATGGTCAATGCCACCCATTCCGCCAGCGTCGATTTCACGTCCAAAGGGTTGATCCCCGCAGGATCCGAGGCAGGCTTCATGGTCGCAGGCGAAGGCCACACCGTCTATGTCTCGGGTGATACGGACATCATGGCCGATATGGGCTGGATGGCAGAGTATCACCGCCCCGACATCGGCATCCTCTGCGCGGGTGGCCATTACACGATGGACATGAAGCGCGCGGCCTTCGCGGCCCGCAAGTTCTTCGACTTCAAGACGGTGATCCCCTGCCACTACCGGACCTTCCCGATCCTCGCCCAGTCGGCGGAAGAACTGGTCGCGGGCCTGCCCGGCGTCGAGGTGATCGAACCGCAAGTGCTGGAGCCAATCACGATCTGACGGCAGACGGGCTCAGCGCCGCCCGGCGAAGAACTCCCGCAACAGGTTCTGCGACTCGTCAGCGGCAATACCGTCATAGATCTCGGGCACATGGTGGCATTGCGGATGCGCGAACACCCGCGCACCCGACGCGACCCCGCCGGACTTGGGATCCGCCGCACCATAGTAGAGCCGTGCGATGCGCGCCGCCGCAATCGCGCCTGCGCACATCGGGCAGGGCTCCAGCGTGACGTAAAGATCGTGGCCCAGCAGACGCTCCGCCCCCGTGGCCGCGCAGGCCGCGCGGATCACCAGCATCTCGGCATGGGCCGTAGGGTCGTTCAACTCCCGCGTCCGGTTGCCCGCGCGGGCAATGATCCCGCCGCCGGGCGCCACGACAACCGCCCCCACCGGCACCTCGCCGCGCGCGCCCGCCGCCCGCGCCTCCGCCAGCGCCGCCTCCATATGGGACCGGAACATAGTCATGCCCTCCGCAATGCCGCCTCCGGGGTCGCATTTCAACCCCCGCCCTTTCAAGCCCGGCCCTTGCACCTTTTTCTGTCTGCAAATATCCTCGGGGGTCCGGGGGCAGACAGCCCCCGGCGCTCCGCCACGTCGCGAGGACGTCGCAAAAGGAAGCCGAACATGTCCACCCCTCCCAAATCCGACGGCCCGAAACCCGTCAACCCGAAACCCGCCGTCCGCACCATCCGGCGAACCGCTGCGGCACCGGCATTGCCCCCGGCAGACAAAGCGACCGAAGGCGACCGCATCGCCAAGGTTCTGTCGCGCGCCGGCATCGCCTCCCGCCGCGAGGCGGAACGCATGATCCAGCTCGGCGAGGTTGCCGTGAACGGCCGCGTGATCGACAGCCCCGCGCTGAACGTCACATCTAAGGATCGCATCACCGTCAACGGCAAACCCGTCGGCGCGCCCGAACCCGCGCGGCTCTGGCTTTACTACAAGCCCGAGGGCCTCGTCACCTCGGCGTCTGACGAAAAGGGGCGCGAGACGATCTTCGACCACATGCCCCCCGAATTGCCCCGCGTGATGTCGGTGGGGCGGCTCGACCTCAATTCCGAGGGGCTCCTCCTGCTGACCAATGACGGGGAACTCAAGCGCCGTCTGGAACTGCCCTCGACCGGCTGGCTGCGCAAATACCGGGTGCGGATCAAGGGCAACCCTGCCGATGCCGATCTGGAACCGCTGCGCCAGGGGATCACCGTAGAGGGCGAGAATTTCCAGCCGATGACCGTCAGCCTTGACCGGATCCAGGGGGCCAATGCCTGGCTGACCGTCGGCCTGCGCGAAGGCAAGAACCGCGAGATCCGCCGTGCGATGTCGGCCATCGGCCTCACGGTGAACCGGCTGATCCGCGTCAGTTATGGCCCGTTCCGGCTCAATGACCTCAACCCCGGCGATGTCGAGGAAATCCGCCCCAAGGTGCTGCGCGACCAGTTGGGACTGACCGACCCCGGCGAGGAAGAGAAACCCACGCGCAAGCCCACCTCGCGGACAGTCCGCAAACCCGCCACAAAATCCGACCTGGACAAAGCATCTGCAACAGGCAAAACGGCGCGCGCCCCTCGTGCCGCCGCGACCAAACCTGCGGCTTCCGGTGCGGGCAAAGGCACAGGCTGGGCCAAAAGCGAAAGCCGGGGCCAGGGTGCTGCACGCCCCTCCGCCAGGGAGGGCCGGGCGAAACCCCGCCCCAAGGGGGAATAAACCCTGCCATTCCCCATCGAACGCCCTTTATAGGCGGCATCGCGCTGCCTATAGTCTGTCAAGGTCGCATCGGGGCGGCCAAAGGATCACACATGTCCGGCAAAGGCCTTCAGACTCTCTCCTTCGCGCTTCTGGTGGCGTTGACGCTCTATGTCGCCGGGCTGGGGGCTGTCTGATGGCACAGCGGTTCGGCGGAAAATACAGCCCCGACGGTTCCTCCAAGGGTCCATCGGAAGCGCCCCCGGCAAAAGGCGGGTTTGAGGCCAAGCGCCCGTCACTGGTGGGGATGCGCTCCAACCTTCTGTTTCTGCTGCCTTTCCTTTTCGTGTGGAAGGCGTTTCGCGGCGACCCCGGCGATCTTATCCTTGGCCTCGGCACCTTTGCCGCCCTGCTGGCCGGGGCCTGGATGACGCGCGAGGGGCTTTTGGCACAGGAAGCCTATGAGGCGCGTCGCATCGCCCGCCGCCCCGCGATCCCGCGCAAGATCTTCGGTGCGGTGCTGACCGGGGTGGGCCTCGGGCTTGGTGCTGCGATGGCCGATCAGGGCCTGTTCATCGCGGGTGCGTTCGGGCTGATCGGGGCGGGGCTGCATCTGGGCGCCTTCGGGCTTGACCCCCTGTCGGACAAGGGTGCGGAAGGCGTGGACCAGTTCCAGACCAACCGCGTCGCCCGCGCGGTGGATGAGGCCGAACGCCATCTGGCCGCGATGCGCGACGCCATCCTGCGCACCCGCGACCGGGGGCTGGAGGCCCGCGTGGACAGGTTCACCACCACCGCCCGCGCGCTGTTCCGCAGCGTGGAATCCGACCCGCGCGACCTGACGGCGGCGCGGAAATATCTGGGCGTCTATTTGCAGGGCGCGCGCGATGCGACCGTGAAATTCGTGGATCTTTACGCCGCAGACCGCAAACCCGCGCTGCGTGCCGATTACGAGGCGCTGCTCGACGATCTGGAAACCACCTTCGCGCGGCGCACCACCGACCTTTTGTCGAATGACCATTCCGACCTGAATGTCGAAATCGAGGTTCTTCGGGAACGTCTTGAGTTTGAAAACCGTTAACCCGCGCCCTATGCGCCGATTGAGTGAAGGTTCCACCATGTCCAATGCCACCCGCGAAGCCGCCGCCACCGCCCTTGCCGAGATTGAAAAGGTCACCGCCGTCGTGCTGCCCGAACCGGGGCGCGAGATTGTGCCGCTGGAATCCGCTCCCGCCCCGCAGGCCGAGGAAATCACCCGCCGCATGGCGGAAATCGACATCGGCAACACGCAGTCGATCATCTCCTTCGGGTCGCGCGCGCAATCCGAATTGCAGGTCATCAGCCAGGAAATGCTGGTCGATGTGAAGAACAAGGATGTGGGCCCCGCAGGCGACAGCCTGCGCAACATGGTCTCCACCATCCGCGGCTTTTCGGTGTCCGAGCTTGACGTGCGCCGCGAGCGGAGCTGGTGGGAAAAACTCCTCGGACGCGCCGCCCCTTTCGCCAATTTCGTGGCGAAATTCGAGAATGTCCAAGGGCAGATCGACAAGATCACCGAAGAGCTTCTGAGCCATGAACACAAGCTTTTGAAAGACATCAAGTCGCTGGATCTGCTCTATGAAAAGACGTTGGCCTTCTACGATGAACTCGCCCTCTACATCGCGGCGGGGGAGGCCAAGATCAAACAGATCGACGCCGAAGTGATCCCCGCCAAAGAGGCCGAGGTGAAGGCCGCGCCCGAGGACCGTCAGGTGATGATGGCGCAGGAATTGCGCGACTTGCGGTCGGCCCGCGACGATCTGGAACGTCGGGTGCATGACCTGAAACTGACCCGTCAGGTCACCATGCAATCGCTGCCCTCGATCCGGCTGGTGCAGGAGAACGACAAATCGCTGGTGACGAAAATCAACTCCACCCTCGTCAACACCGTGCCCCTGTGGGAAACCCAACTGGCGCAGGCGGTGACGATCCAGCGGTCGCGCGAGGCGGCGGAATCGATCCGCGCGGCCAATGACCTGACCAATGACCTGCTGACCTCGAACGCCGAGAACCTGCGCGAGACGAACCGCGTCGTGCGCACCGAAATGGAACGCGGCGTCTTTGACATCGAGGCGGTCAAGAAGGCCAATGCCACGCTGATCGCCACGATCTACGAAAGCCTCCAGATCGCGGATGAGGGCAAGGCCAAACGCGCCGCCGCCGAAGGTGAACTGGTCAAGATGGAGGCGGAATTGCGCGACACGCTCGCCTCTGCCAAGGCGCGCTCCGCGCCTCAGTCCGCACAAAGCTGACCGGGACCGCGATGGCGTCCACCTGTCCCAGCCCTGCCCCTCGGCGCCGTGGTTTCGCAAGGCTGCGGGTCTGGCTGGCGATTTCGGGGGGTGCCGTCGCGCTTGCAGCCTGCGATGTGGCCGCTCCGCTGCCGGACCGCGCCCGGCAGGCCCCGCCCTTGCGGGTCGAAGCGGTCTACAAGCCCTCTGCGGAAAGCGAAGCGTTGCGCATCTTCTACGCCAGGCTTCAGTCCGACATGCTGTCGCGCGGGTTGATGCGCAGCGATGACGGCAGCCGCGATGCGCCCTTCAATGCCCGGATGCTGACCGCGAATTTCATCCGGATCGCGATGTATGACGAGTTCGACAACAGTTCCGGACGGCTCGTCGCGCGGGAAACCGAAAGCCGCCTGCGCCGCTGGAAAGACCCGGTGCGCATGATGCTGCATTTCGGAGCCTCCGTCCCGCAGGCCCGGAGGGGCACGGAACGCGCCCGCGTCGCCTCCTACCTTGCCCGCCTGTCGCGGGTGACGGGCCATCCGATCCGGCTGGTGGACCGGGATGCGAATTTCCACCTTCATATCGTGGACGAGGATGAACGCCGCGCCCTCGGCCCCACCATCGCCGCCGCCATGCCCGGCATGAACGCGACCGAAATCGGGGCCTTCACGCGCATGCCCGCCTCCACCTATTGCCAGGTCTCGGCCATGGTGGACAATGCGACATCGGAATACCGCCGCGCCTTTGCGGTGGTGCGGTCGGAACATCCCGACCTGCTGCATCTGGCCTGCCTGCACGAGGAAATCGCGCAAGGACTGGGCCTGCCCAATGACAGCCCGCTCGCACGGCCCTCGATCTTCAACGACGATCAGGAGTTTGCCCTCTTGACGCCCATGGATGAATTGATGCTGCGTATGCTTTATGATGCAAGGCTGCGGCCCGGCATGTCGATCGCCGAGGCCCGCCCGATCATCGAGACGATCGCCGAGGAATTGCTGGGCGGGTCAAGCTGACCCACCCTCAGGAAAGGATCAGACCATGGTTTTCGGTTTCATAAAGGGCCAGTTCGTCGATGTCATCGCCTGGACGGACGACACACGCGACACGATGGTGTGGCGGTTCGAACGCCATGGCAATGAAATCAAATATGGTGCCAAGCTGACGGTGCGCGAGGGCCAGGCGGCGGTCTTCGTGCATGAAGGGCAGTTGGCCGATGTATTCGGCCCCGGCCTCTACATGCTCGAAACCAACAACATGCCGGTGATGACCACGCTCCAGCACTGGGATCACGGCTTCAACTCGCCGTTCAAGTCCGAGGTCTATTTCATCAACACGACGCGGTTCAACGACCTGAAATGGGGCACCAAGAACCCGATCATGACGCGCGACCCGGAATTCGGCCCGGTGCGCATCCGCGCCTTCGGCACCTATTCGATGCGCGTCTCGGACCCCGCGAAGTTCATGCAGGAGATTGTCGGCACAGACGGCGAATTCACCGCTGATGAAATCAGCTTCCAGATCCGCAACGTGATCCTGCAGGAAATGAGCCGGGTTCTGGCGGGGTCCAACATCTCGGTGCTGGACATGGCCGCGAATACCGCCGATCTGGGCAAGCTGGTGGGCAAGGCCATCGCCCCCACCATCGCCGAATACGGCCTGACCCTGCCCGAACTCTACATCGAGAATATCTCGCTGCCCGAAGAGGTGGAAAAGGCGCTGGACAAGCGCACCTCCATGGGAATCGTGGGGGATCTCAACCGCTACATGCAGTTCAACGCCGCCGAGGCCATGGCCAACCCCGCCTCGGGTGCGGGTGCCACAATGGCCGCCGGAATGGCCGCAGGCATGGGTCTGGGCATGGCGCAGCAGGTCGGGCCTTGGGGGGCGGCACCCGCATCCGCAAGCCCTCAGATGGCAGCACCCCCGCCACCCCCGCCGCCCGCCCCCGAAACGCTCTGGCATCTGGCGCTGAACGGCACCACAGACGGCCCCTATTCGCGCAGCCATCTGGGCCGGATGATAACCGAAGGCCGGTTCAACCGGGACACATTGGTCTGGACGGCCGGTCAGGACGGCTGGAAACCAGCGGGCGAGATCCGCGAACTGGCTCAGCTTTTCACCGTGGCCCCGCCCCCCCCACCCCCAGCCGCACCGCCGTTCGCCCCCCCCGGGGCCTGATCCATGGCCGAGGCCGACCATCGCTGGCCCTGCGCCGCCTGCGGGGCCGATCTGCGCTTCGTGCCCGGGGCGACCGAGCTGCGCTGCGACCATTGCGGCCATGTCCAGCCCATCCCCGAGGCCCCGGACTCGGTGCGCAGCCGTGCATTCGGGGAGATTGACCTCGCAAAAGGGCTGGCGCGGGATCTTCCTGAAAGCGTCATGGAGGAACCCCGCACCACGCCCTGCCCGTCTTGCGGCGCATTGGTGGAATTCCAGGGGGCATCACATGCCACCGAATGCCCGTTCTGCGCCTCCCCGGTTGTCGCAGGCACCGGCACGAACCGCCAGATCAAACCCCAGGCAGTGCTGCCCTTCCGCCTGAGCGAGACGCAGGCCCGCGCGGCAATGACGAAATGGCTGGGCAAGCTCTGGTTCGCGCCCAACGGGCTTGTGGAATATGCCCGGAAGGGGCGCACATTGTCGGGCCTCTATGTGCCCTACTGGACCTTCGATGCGGCAACCCGCTCGCGCTATCTGGGCCAGCGGGGCGTCTATTACTATGAAACCCGCACCGTCACCGTGCAGGTCAACGGCAAACCCGAGCGACGGCAGGAACAGGTCCGCAAGACCCGCTGGCAATCCGTTTCCGGCTGGGTCGCGCGTGCCTTCGACGACGTCCTCGTGCTGGCCTCGCAAAGCCTTCCGCGCCAATATACCGACGGATTGCAACCCTGGGATCTGACGGCGCTGGAACCCTACAGCGCCGACTACCTCGCCGGTTTCACCGCCGAAGGCTACACGGTGACGCTCGCCGACGGGCATGTCACGGCCCGCCAGATCATGTCGCGCATCATCGAAGGCGACGTCCGGCGGGACATCGGCGGAGATGAGCAGCAGGTCACAACCGTCAACACCGATTTCAGCGCCGAAACCTTCAAGCATATCCTGCTGCCGGTCTGGATGGCCGCCTACAGATACAACGGCAAGACCTACCGGTTCGTGGTCAACGGCCAGTCCGGCAAGGTGCAGGGGGAACGCCCCTGGTCCGCCTGGAAAATCACTTTCGCCGTGGTTGCCGCCGCCGCCCTCATCGCCGCGATTGTTGCAGCCAGTCAGATGTAGTCCGCAGCGCCCAAGACCCATCGCTCCATGGACCCATGCCGCGCAGGTATTTGGTCCAAGGTGAAAGCCGCAGGCTGGACTGCCCCTTTCATCTTGGCCGAAATACCTCGGGGGGTGAGGGGCAGCGCCCCCCTGCCCGGTCCGATTGACTCTGCCCTTGCAAGACGGGATAGAACCCCATCCCGCCGGAGGCCCCCATGATCGACCTGACCCGCACCCTGCCCCACGCCCGCATCGCCGAACTTCCCAACCCCTATTTCGGCAAGGTGCGCGACTGCTACGACCTGCCCGACCGGGGCGATGGCGCGCAACGCATCCTGATTTCCTCCGACCGCATCTCCGCCTTCGACCGCATTCTGGCCGCCATCCCGTTCAAGGGGCAGGTTCTGACCCAGACCGCGCGCTTCTGGTTCGACCATACCGCCGACATCTGCCCCAACCATGTGATCGCCTATCCCGACCCGAATGTCGTGATCGGTCGCCATCTCACGATCCTGCCGGTGGAGATCGTGGTGCGTGGCTATCTGGCCGGCACCACGGGCACCTCGATCCTGACGCTCTACCGCAAGGGCGGGCGCGAGATGTATGGCCACCACCTGCCTGATGGCCTGCGCGACAATGCAGCCCTGCCAAGTCCGATCATCACCCCCACCTCCAAGGCCTTCGACGGCGGCCATGACGAGCCGTTGACGGCCGCGCAGATCGTGGAAAACGGTTTGCTGACGCGCGCGCAGTGGGACCGTGTGTCCGAAATCGCACTCGCCCTGTTCAACCGCGGGCAACGCATGGCCGCCGAACGCGGGCTGATCCTTGTCGATACGAAATATGAATTCGGCACCGACGCCGACGGCACTATCCTGCTCGCCGACGAGGTCCATACCCCCGACAGTTCCCGCTACTGGCTGGCCGAGGGCTATGCGGCAGCCTTCGAGGCGGGCACGCGGCCGCCCTCTTTCGACAAGGATGTGATCCGCGCCTGGGTCGCCGCGCGCTGCAATCCCTACACCGACCCGATCCCCGAGATCCCGGTCGAGATGATTGCAAAAACCGCGCAGGTCTATATCGACGCCTTTCAGACGATCACCGGAATGCCATTCCGCCCGGATCTTTCCGGCGCGACGGTGCTGGACCGCATCCGGGGCAATCTTGCGCCCTGGTTCACCTGAGACCCAAAAGTATGTTTGCGCTAACATGGCCCGCTGGTCTATGATCGCGCGCAAAGAAACGAAGGGAATGACGCAATGATCCTGTGCTGTGGCGAAGCCCTGATCGACATGCTTCCGCGCGTCACCGCCGAAGGCGAGGCGGCCTTTGCCCCGCATGCGGGCGGTGCGGTGTTCAACACGGCCATCGCTCTGGGTCGGCTGGGTGTTCCGACCGGCTTCTTCTACGGGCTTTCCACCGACCTTTTCGGCGAAATCCTGACAAGGACGCTCGACGCGGCGGGCGTGGACAGCAGCCTTGCCGCCCGCTCTGCCCGGCCATCGACCCTTGCCTTCGTCAAACTTGTGAAGGGCCAGGCCACCTATGCCTTCTACGACGAGAACACCGCCGGACGGCTGCTGACCGAGGCGGATCTGCCGGACCTGCCCGACAGGGTCACCACGCTCTTTTTCGGCGGCATAAGCCTTGTGAACGATCCGACGGCAAGCGCCTGTGCAATGCTGCAGGCGCGCGCCTGCGAGGACCGCGTCACCATGATCGACCCCAATATCCGCCCCGGCTTCATCACCGACGAGCCCGCCTATCGCGGCCGGATCGACACCATGATCGCCCGCGCCGACATCGTGAAGCTTTCGGACGAGGATCTGCACTGGCTGCGCGGCCCGGGCGATGTGGCGGCCCTTGCCCGCAGAATTCTGGAAACCGGCCCAAAGCTGGTCTTCGTCACCGAAGGGGCGGCGGGGGCGCGGGCCGTCACCGCCACGCAGAACCTCTTTGTCGCTGCAACGCCGGTCACCGTTGCCGACACGGTCGGCGCTGGCGATACGTTCAACGCAGGCGTGCTGGCCGCATTGCACCGGGCAGGCTGTCTGACCAAGGCGGCCCTTGCCGGACTGCCTGACGAAACGCTTGACGCGGCCCTCACCCTCGGCACCCGCGCAGCCGCCGTTACCGTCTCCCGGCCCGGCGCAAACCCGCCCTGGGATCACGAAGTGTGAGGGCGCTGATCCAGCGCGTCACCCGCGCCAGCGTCACGGTGGAAGGGCGGACAACCGGAGAGATCGGTGAAGGTCTCCTGATCCTCCTCTGTGCGATGCAGGGCGATACGGAGGCGGAGGCCGAGATCCTCGCCACGAAGATCGCGAAACTGCGGATCTTCAAGGACGCGGCAGGCAAGATGAATCTCGCCTTGCGCGACGCTGCTGGCAGCGCCCTTGTCGTCAGCCAGTTCACCCTCGCCGCCGACACCTCTCGGGGCAACCGCCTCGGCTTTTCCACTGCTGCCCCGCCCGAACAGGGTCGCGCGCTTTACGAGCGTTTCACAACCGCCTTGAACGCTCTCGGCATCCCCACCGCACAGGGCATCTTCGGCGCGGATATGGCCGTGGATCTGGTCAATTCCGGCCCGGTCACGATCTGGCTCGACACCGAAGCCTGACCTGTTCCCGCTTTTTCTGTCCGGAAATATCCTCGGGGGGAGGCCTTGCCGCCGCGCGGCAAGGCCGTCGGGGGGCAGACAGCCCCCCGCGCCCGGTCAGGGCAAGGCGATCAGGTCCAGTCCCAGGGCGTGATGAAACTGCCCAGCGCCGACTTGACAGCCGTGTCATCGACACCTTCGGCCCGGCTGATCCGCGCCACGAGACCCCGCTTCTTGTCCTCGATCACCGCCTCGACCCGCACCGGCAGGCCGGCCGCTTCCAGCGCCGCGTCATAGGTCCGCGTGATCGCAAGCCGCCGCAGATCGGGCTTGAACACCTTGCCCACCGCGGTTTTCGGAAGCTCGGACAGGATCTCGACATGTTTCGGGACAGCGGCGCGTTCGTGGATATGGGCAGCGGCATAGTCCAGCAGCTCCGCCTCCGTCGCGGTCGCCCCCTTGACCAGTTCGACATAGGCGCAGGGGATTTCGCCCGAATGCGCATCGGGCTGGCCGATCGCGCCGACAAAGGCCACCGCATCATGGCCCATCAACGCCTCCTCGATGATCGCGGGGTCGATATTGTGCCCGCCCCGGATGATCAGATCCTTGGCCCGACCGGTGATGTAGAGGTAGCCCTCCGCATCCATCCGCCCCAGATCCCCGGTGCGCAGATAGATCCCTTCGGCAAAGAGCGACTTGTTCTTGTCCAGTTCGGTATAGGTGGAACCCGGAAACACGCCCGGATTGCTGACACAGATTTCCCCCACCTCGTCAGGGCCACATTCGCGCAGCACCTCACCATCCCCATTGCTGTGCAGGATGCGCACATGGGTATAGGGCAAGGGGATGCCGACCGATCCGATCTTCTTGTTGCCCTCGGGGGGGTTGCAGGACACGAGGCAGGTGCATTCCGTCAGCCCGTAGCCTTCGATGATCTGAACGCCTGTTGCTTCCTCGAAGCGGCGGTACAGTTCAAGCGGCAGCGGGGCAGAGCCGGAAAAAGCCCCGCGCAGGGTCGACACATCCGCATTGACCGGCCGCTGCATCAGCGCCGAAAGCGCGGTCGGCACGGTAATCATGTAGGTGATCTTCCAGCGCTCGACCAGCGCCCAGAAATTGTCGAACACCCCCTCGCCGCGATAGCCCGCCGGGGTGGGAAACACCACATGCCCGCCCGAGGCGATCATCGACATCAGGATCGGATAGACCGCAAACACATGGAACATCGGCAAGGGGCAGATCACCACATCCGAGGGCTGGAACATCAGCCGCGCGCCGAGCCAGCCGTTATAGACCATGCCCGAGACCTTGTGCTGCGCAACCTTGGGCATCCCCGTGGTGCCGCCGGTGTGGAAATAGGCCGCAACGCGATCCTCCACCACATCGGCAAAGGTCAGCCGGTCAGACGGGTGCTTGGCCGCTTCGGCGTTGAAATTCTTGACATTCGCTGTGTGGCTGACCGGGTTCTTGGGCCGGACCAGCGGCACGATCCAGCTTTTGGGAGGGCTCAGATAGCGGTTGAGATCAATCTCCAGCACGGTCTTGACGGCGGGCGCGTGTTTCACCGCCTCCGCCACTTTCTGCGCCACATCCGTCTTGGGGAAGGCGCGCAACGTGACGACAACCCTGGCCTTCGTCTCGCGCAGGATGGCGCTGATCTGGTCGGCTTCCAGCAGCGGGTTGATCGGATTCACGATCCCGGCGACCGATCCGCCCAGCATCACCGCAGCGGTTTCGAGCGAGTTGGGCAGCACATAGGCCACGACATCGCCCGAGCCGACACCCAGACTGCGGAACAGATTTGCAGCCTGCGTGACACGGCCATGCAGTTCTGCCCAGCTCTGCGTCTCCGACTTGTCGGCGGCGCCGGACATCAACTGGAATGAAATGGCCGGGCGACTGCCATGGGCATCCTTCGCGCGACTCAGAAACTGATAGATCGATCTTGCCACATCGCGCTCGGCCCAGGGGCCCTCCGCTTCTATGGCATCACGGTCGGCAATGGATGCGAAAGCGCCCATGGTCGTTCTCCTCCCCTACTGTCCGGCTTCTCCCCTGCCGGTTTGATTTACTTGGATCAAAGGATGCGGGGTTTTGCCACATGCCGCAAGCCCGGTGGCGCGCGAACAACGCAACGTCAGCGCAGCGGAAGGCCGGAGGGCGGGATCAGATTGCCGTTTGCCAAACAAAAAACCCCGCCCGGCTGAGGGGCGGGGTTTTCCGGTCGGGGCTTTCGCCCCGGATGTCAGCCGGAGGCCGGAATTACATCATTCCGTCCATGCCGCCCATTCCGCCCATTCCGCCGCCTGCGGAGGCACCTTTCGGCTCGGGCTTGTCGGCGATCATCGCCTCGGTGGTGATCAGGAGCGAGGCAACCGAGGCTGCATGTTCCAGCGTCGTGCGCGTCACCTTGGTCGGGTCGATCACGCCAAATTTGAACATGTCGCCATATTCTTCGGTCTGGGCATTGAAACCAAAGGCGGTGTCGGTCGATTCGCGGACCTTGCCGGCCACGACAGCCCCATCGACGCCCGCATTTTCAGCGATCTGGCGCAGCGGAGCCTCCAGCGCGCGACGCACGATCGCGATGCCGGCATTCTGGTCAGAGTTGGCCCCTGTCACACCTTCAAGCGCCTTGCCCGCCTGAACCAGCGCCACGCCACCGCCGACAACGATGCCTTCCTGAACGGCGGCACGGGTCGCGTTCAGCGCGTCGTCCACACGGTCCTTGCGCTCTTTCACTTCGACTTCGGTCATGCCACCGACGCGGATCACTGCAACGCCGCCTGCCAGTTTGGCAACACGTTCCTGCAGTTTTTCCTTGTCGTAATCCGAGGTGGTTTCCTCGATCTGGGTGCGGATCTGCGACACACGGGCCTGAATCTCGGCCTTGTCACCCGCGCCGTCAACAATGGTGGTGTTGTCCTTGTTGATCGACACTTTCTTGGCGGTGCCGAGCATGTCGATCCCGACATTCTCCAGCTTCATGCCCAGATCGTCCGAGATCACCTGACCACCGGTCAGGATCGCGATGTCCTGCAGCATGGCCTTGCGACGGTCGCCGAAGCCCGGGGCCTTGACAGCAGCGATTTTCAGACCGCCGCGCAGCTTGTTGACGACCAGCGTGGCCAGAGCCTCGCCTTCCACGTCCTCGGCGATGATGATGAGCGGGCGCTGCGACTGGATCACGGCTTCCAGAAGCGGGACCATCGGCTGCAGCGACGAGAGTTTTTTCTCGTGCAGCAGGATGTAGGCGTCTTCCAGTTCCGCGATCATCTTCTCGGGATTGGTGACGAAATAGGGCGACAGATAGCCGCGGTCGAACTGCATCCCCTCGACCACTTCGGTCTCGGTTTCCAGGCCCTTGTTTTCCTCGACGGTGATGACACCCTCGTTGCCGACCTTCTGCATCGCATCCGCGATCTGACGGCCGATTTCGGATTCGCCGTTGGCCGAGATGGTGCCGACCTGCGCGACTTCATCCGAGTCCTTCACAGGACGCGACGCGGCCTTGATGGCGGTCACGACCTTGCTCACCGCGATGTCGATCCCGCGCTTGAGGTCCATCGGGTTCATGCCCGCGGCCACGGCCTTGAGGCCGTCCTTGATGATCGCCTGTGCCAGCACGGTGGCGGTGGTGGTGCCGTCGCCCGCCTCGTCATTGGTGCGCGAAGCGACTTCCTTCACCATCTGCGCGCCCATGTTCTCGAACTTGTCGGAAAGCTCGATTTCTTTGGCGACCGTCACACCGTCCTTGGTGATGCGGGGCGAGCCGAAGGATTTGTCGATCACCACATTGCGGCCTTTCGGGCCCAGGGTCACCTTCACGGCATCGGCGAGAATGTTCACACCGCGCAGCATACGATCGCGCGCATCGGTATCGAATTTGACGTCCTTAGCAGCCATTTTGCTTGCTCCAGTTTGTCTTGAATTTCAGGGGTTGGAAGGCGCCCCTTTTGGGGCCGCGCAATCTCAGGCGATGATGCCGAGAATGTCGCTTTCCTTCATGATCAGCAGATCCTTGCCATCGAGCGTGACTTCCGTGCCCGACCATTTGCCGAACAGGATGCGGTCACCGGCCTTGACGGAGGGTGCGATGAGTTCGCCCGAATCCTTGCGCGCGCCTTCGCCAACGGCGATGATCTCGCCTTCAGCGGGCTTTTCCTTGGCGGTGTCGGGGATGATCAGTCCTCCCTTGGTCTTGTCTTCGCCTTCGATGCGGCGGACCAGCACGCGGTCATGCAGCGGTTTGAATGCCATCTGGTAACACTCCCTTAGGTTCCAGGTTAATTTCGCGTTAGCACTCGACCCATGCGAGTGATAACGAGACGGTAGGTAAGCAAGAGCCGGCCTGCTGTCAAGCACCCGGTCCCCCAAAATCCGCTCCCCGGACTACCGTTCCGTGGCAGGTGACCCAGCCTCGCGCCATGTGCCGGGGGCAAGGCCGTCCAGCGTCCAGTCGCCGACCTGCCAGCGCACCAGCCGCAGCGTCGGATGCCCCACGGCGGCGGTCATCCGCCGGACCTGCCGGTTGCGGCCTTCGGTGATCGCAAGACGGATCCATCTGTCCGGCACGCTTTGACGCAGCCGGATCGGCGGATCGCGCGGCCAGAGATCCGGCTCCGCGACAAGTTCGGCCCGCGCCGGGGCGGTCATGCCGTCTTTCAACATCACACCTTTTGCGAGCGCCGCGAGGGCGGCGGCATCCGGTATGCCCTCGACCTGCACCAGATAGGTTTTTTCCTGCTTGAACCGGGGGTTGGAAATCCGCGCCTGAAGCGCGCCATCGTCGGTCAGGATCAGCAATCCCTCGCTGTCACGGTCCAGACGCCCCGCCGGATAGACCCCCGGCACCGCCACGAACTCCCGCAGCGCGCGCCGCCCTTCCGTGCTTTCGCCCGAAAACTGCGAAAGCACACCCCAGGGCTTGTTGAACAATATGATCCGCGCCACCGCGCCCCCCTCTCGGCTCGCGGATGAAACCGGCCAGCCTGCTGTGCAATTTGGGCCTAGAATGCGCAGCAAACGCTCGGGCATACAATGCGGCGCAAGCCGCGCGGCGGGTCTGGCATGGTCGCAAGGCAAGACCCGGTGGCGCGCCCGGAACGATCTGACACACACAAGGATGACAGCGGATTTCATTTGACGTCCGGGGGCCATGGCCGCCAGTTTCATCGCATGTTCCGACATCTGCCGACCCTCTTCGCCCTGATCCTGCTGGCTTCGCCCTCCGGGGCCGAACCCGCCCGATCCCTGCTTGAGGAAAGCTTCACGCTGGCACAATCGGCCATGAGCAGCGCCGCAGGTCAGGCGCTCGCGCAGATCGGCCAGAGAGCGGCTGCCGGGGATGGCGCGCTTGCGGCAACGCTCCGCGCCCGTCAGGCCGCTGAAAAACGGCTGAGCGATACTGAGACCGCCCTGACCTCCCCGGACGCCGACCGCATCCGCCTGACCGGGGAGGCAGAGGCGCTTGCCGCCGAGATTGCCGGGCTGGATGCCCGCATCGCCATCGAGTTTCCGCGTTTTGGCGACCTCACCCGCCCCCGCCCTGCAACGATTGCCGAGGTGCAGGCCCTGCTGGCCCCGGATGAGGCGCTGATCCTGATGTTCACCGGGGTGGAAAAGACCTTTGTCTGGGCGGTCAACCCCCGTGCTGCGGGCTGGCATGCCGTGACGGTCAGCCCCGATGCCCTGTCGCGCGTCGTCACCCGCTTGCGCGAAACGCTCGACCCGGCCGGGGCCATTGCGCGCGCGGCGGTGGCCCTCGATGCGCCGGTGGCCAGCACCGTCCCGGCCTTCCCGCGCGATCTGGCCTGGCGGCTCCATGCCTATCTGCTGGCGCCACTGTCGCCGATTCTCGACGAGGCGCACCATCTCTACATCGTGCCGGACGGGGCGCTCACCTCGCTGCCCTTCGCGCTTTTGCCCGCCAGCCCGCCCGAGGGTGCGGATGATGACCCGACCGCCTTGCGCGCGACGGACTGGCTGATCCGGCGCCATGCCCTGACCGTGCTGCCCGCCGTGGACAGCCTGCGGGTGATCCGTGCCCTGCCCCCGCCGCGCCCCGACCGGCTGGCCTTTCTGGGATTCGGCGATCCGCTGTTCGAAGGCGCGATGCAGGTGGCCGGTCTGGCCAGCGGCCCCGGGCTGACGCGCGGCGGACTGGCCGACCCCGATCAGTTGCGGGCACTTGCCCCGCTGCCCCAGACCCGGCGCGAATTGCGCAGCATCGCGGCGACGCTCGGCGCATCGCGGCAGGATGTCCTGCTGGGCCTCGACGCGACCGAGCGTGCGGTCAAGACCACGGACCTTTCCAATCGCCGGGTGCTGGCCTTTGCCACGCATGGGCTCTTGTCCGGGGAGATCCGCGGGTTGGACGAACCCGCGCTGGTGCTGACGCCGCCCGACCAGCCGGACGCGGGCGATGACGGGCTGCTCACCGCCTCGGAAATCGCGGATCTGACGCTGGATGCGGATTGGGTGATCCTGTCGGCCTGCAACACGGCGGGCGGCGAGACCCCGGGGGCAGAGGGTCTTTCGGGCCTTGCGCGCGCCTTTCTGTTCGCGGGGGCGCGGGCGGTTCTGGTGTCGCATTGGCCGGTGCGCGACGATGCGGCGGCGCGGCTGACGACCGAGGCCTTTGCACGGATGGAAACGGGCCGGGCGAACGGCAGGGCCGAGGCGCTGCGCCAGTCGATGTTCGCGCTGATGGAGGATGCAAGCGACCCCTCGCTGGCCCATCCCGCTGCCTGGGCCCCCTTCATCCTGGTCGGGGACGGGCGATGAGACTTCGCGCCGCGCTCGCCCTGTCGCTGGCTCTGGGCATCGGCCCTGTCGCCGCGCAACCGAGCGATGCCGCCAACCCCTATGCCATCATCGACAGCCTCGCCCCTTTCATGGAAACGGGCGACATGGACGGCGCCTGGCGTCATCTCGACCGCGCCATCCGCGACGCCAAGCGGCTTGGCCCGCTGACCCCGGACTGGGCGCTGATCTTTGCCATGCTGGCTGACAGTATCCGCACCCTTGGGGAAAACCCCGCCTACGCCCTGCGGATCGTCGAGGAGGGTCTTGACCTCGCCCGTCAGGGAGGGCCGGACTATTCGGACGAGGCGGCGGCGCTGGAAGTGTCGCGCGCCTATATCCTTGCCGATCTGGGACGTTTCGACGAGGCCGTGACAGCGGCGACCCTCGCCTTGCCATCGATGCGGGCGCGGTTCGGGGATCAGGCGGCGGATGACCTTGAAAGCTATGCGCGGGACTGGTCGAAGGGCGATCTGACCGCATTCAACACCTCGGCCCTGACATTGGCGCGGCGTGCGCTCGATCAGGCGGATGAAGCCTTTGACCGGGGCGATCACATCGCCGGGCTCACCGCAGCGGCGCGCGCCGATCTGCCGCCAGATGCAGGCTTTGCCCCCGAGGACAGCACTTTGCTGCGGGCAGAGGTCCGGGCATTGACCGGGAGGGCGCTGTTTCTGATGGGCCGGATCCCGCAGGCCCGCGCCGCGCTGCAAGAGGGCGTGGCGACAATCCTCGAACCGGGCTGGCAGGGGGCTGATCCGGTTTGGCGCGTGCCAGTGCCGCAGGAAGTCGTGACGCGCGCAAGGTTGACCGAACTGTTCTTCTGGCTGTCGCGCACCGCCATCGAGTCCGACCGACTTGACGAGGCCGGTGCCGCGCTGCGGATTGCCGAGACACTCAATGACCGCGAGGTCTGGCGCGGAACACTGCTGTTGCCGCAGGTGCAGATCGCGCAGGCGCGGGGCGACGAGGCCGGGGCCGATGCCCTGCTGGCCCGGGCCGAAGCGGATGCGCAGGCACTTGGCGATGATGCGTTTGCCGCCCTGATGGCCTTTTACCGTGTTGCAAATCGTGCCGCCATGGCGCCCACCTGGGATGCCGTGGATGTGTCAGGTCTGTTGCAGGTGACAGAGGCCACGCTCGCGGCCGCACTTCCCGGCACTACCTCGATAGATCCCGATTTCGTGCGCACCGAGGCGGCCGGATTTCTGACCAGCGCCGGGGCACATGACGAGGCGCTGCGCCTGCTGCGCGGGATCGACAGGGACCGCCCCGCCCGCACCGATCACCAACGCCGCGAGCGCAGGCGGCAGGCCGAAACCCACATGGCTGCCGCCCATGCACTTGCCTCCCGCGATCCGTCCGCCTTTTGTCCGCAGGTGGCGGGAATGGGCTGTGTGGTCTATTCCGACCGGCAGGAGTGATCGCGGGTCAGCCGGGGATGATCTCGAATTTCACCACATCGACCATGCCGCGATCCGTGATCTTCAGCGCGGGGATCACGGGCAGGGCGAGGAAGGCCAGTTGCAGGAAGGGCTCTTCCAGCGTCACGCCCAGCCCCCGGGCGGCGGCGCGCAGATCCACCAGCGCCGCGCGCACCGCCTCGAAGGGCTCAAGGCTCATCAGTCCGGCAACGGGCAGGGCAAGTTCGGCCAGAACCACACCCCCGGCCGCCACCACAAAGCCGCCCTCGATTTCCGACAGCCTGTTCGCGGCCAGCGCCATATCGGCGTAATCCACGCCCACCACGGCGATGTTGTGATGGTCGTGGCAGACAGTGGAGGCAATGGCCCCGCGTTCCAGCCCGAAACCCCGCACGAACCCGTTGGCGATATTGCCGTTGCGGCCATGGCGTTCGATCACGGAAATGCGGATCAGGTCGCGGGCGGGATCGGGCCGCTTGTCACCCGCCTCGGGGGCGATGTCCTCGTGCAGATGCTCCGTGATGATCTTGCCTTCAAGGATGCCGATCACATCGGTCGCACTGCGGTTGCCCGGGCTGCGGAAATGTTCTGCCGTGGCCTTCGGCGCCTTGACAGAATGGCGCCCCACCGGCGCCAGACCGGCGCGCGCCGCGAACGCCGCCGCATCCACCCGCCGCCCGCCCGCCAGCACCAGGCGCGCATCGCAGGCCGCCAGATCCCCGACCGCGACAATGTCGGCGCGCTTGCCCGGGGCGATCTGGCCGCGATCCTTCAGCCCGAAGGCCTCTGCCGCCGAAAGGCTGGCCGCGCGATAGGCCGCAAGCGGCGAGGTGCCGAGCGCGATCAGGCGGCGGATCATGTAATCGAGATGGCCGTGTTCGCCGATGTCGAGCGGATTGCGGTCATCGGTGCAGAGGCACAGATAGGCCGAGGTCGCATCGCTCAGCACCGGTTGCAGCGCGTCGAGATCCTTGGAGACGGAACCTTCGCGGATCAGGACGCGCATGCCCTTGCGCAGTTTTTCCAGCGCCTCTGACGCCGTGGTCGCCTCATGTTCGGTGCGGATGCCGGCGGCGATATAGGCGTTGAGGTCACGCCCCGAAAGCTGCGGGCAATGGCCATCGACATGCCCGCCTGCGAATAGGCGCAGCTTGGCCATGGCGGCCGGGTCGCGGTGGATGACCCCCGGGTAATTCATGAACTCCGCCAGCCCGATGGCGGATGGATGGCCCCTCAGCGCGGCCAGATCATCGGCACCGATCTCGGCCCCGGCGGTTTCCATATGGGTGGAGGGCACGCAGGAGGACAGCTGCACGCGCAGGTCCATCAGCAGATGCGTGCTGGCCTCCTGAAACCAGCGGATGCCGTCGGGACCGATGACATTGGCGATCTCGTGCGGGTCGCAGATCGCGGTGGTGATGCCGCGCGGGGTCACGCAGCGGTCGAATTCATGCGGGGTGACGAGCGAGGATTCGACATGCAGATGGGTGTCGATGAAACCCGGAACCAGCGTGAGGCCGGAAACCTCGATCACCTCTGCCGCGTCGTAACCCGCGCCGATGCCCACGATCACACTGCCGCAGACGGCCACATCGCCGGGAATCATCGCCCCTGTCACCACATCGAAAACCTGCCCGCCGCGCAGCACCAGATCGGCAGGAATGTCACCCCGACCTGCCGCGATCCGTCGTTCCAGTTCGTCCATGTTGCGGGTTCCTTGCCATTTTGCACCAGCAAAGCGGAAACCGGCCGGCACGTCCAGCCCGGCCAAAGGCAGGGGGGCCAGCCCCCCTGACCCCCCGGGATATTTATCGACAGAAAAAGGGGAAGGGCAGCGGATGGGTTGCGGCGGGCTGTTGGCGGCCCCAGATTGGGGGCCTGGAGTTCGAGGAGAGCCGATGCCTGCCACCCTTCGATTCGACAACAGCTATGCCCGCGATCTGGAAGGCTTCTATGCGCCCTGGCCGGGGGCGGTTTCCCCGGCACCGAATATCGTGAAGATCAACGCGGTGCTGGCGCGCGAGCTTGGCCTCGACCCTGACGCGCTGGATGCGGAAATCCTGACGGGGAGCCGCGCGCCGGAGGGGGCGCAGCCGCTGGCCATGGCCTATGCGGGCCATCAGTTCGGCGGCTTTTCCCCGCAACTTGGGGACGGACGCGCGATCCTGCTGGGTGAGGTGATCGACCGCCACGGCGCACGGCGTGACATCCACCTGAAAGGCTCGGGGCGCACGCCGTTTTCGCGGGGCGGCGATGGCAAGGCGGTGCTGGGGCCGGTGTTGCGGGAATATCTGATCGGCGAGGCGATGCAGGGCCTCGGCCTGCCCACAACGCGCGCGCTGGCGGCCTGCACGACCGGAGAGCAGGTGCTGCGGCAGGACGGGCCGGAGCCCGGCGCCGTTCTGGCACGGGTGGCCGCGTCGCATCTGCGGGTCGGCACGTTCCAGTTCTTTGCCGCACGCGGCGAGAAGGCGCGGGTGGCGCAGCTTCTGGACTATTCGATTGCGCGGCATGACCCGGATCTGGCCGGACGCCCCGACCGCGCGCTGGCCTTTCTGGGTCGGGTTGTGGAGCGGCAGGCGCAGCTTGTCGCGGGGTGGATGGCGGTGGGGTTCGTGCATGGGGTGATGAACACCGACAACATGGCGATTTCGGGGGAAGCGATCGACTATGGCCCCTGCGCCTTTCTTGATGCCTATGACCCGGAGGCGGTGTTTTCCTCCATCGACCGTCAGGGGCGCTATGCCTATCGCAACCAGCCGGGGATCGCTCAGTGGAACCTTGCGCGGCTGGCGGAAACGCTGCTGCCGCTGATCGCGCCGGGGGATGCGGAGGCGGCCGTTGGCCCGGCGACAGAGGTTCTGGAAGGGTTCGGCGGGATCTACCGCGAGGCATGGCTGGGCCGGATGCGGTCAAAGCTGGGGTTGCAGGACGCCGATGCGGGCGACGGGGCACTGATCGAGGCATTTCTGGATTTGCTGGCAGCCGGCGGGGCGGATTTCACCCGGTCGTTCCGGGCACTGACGGAGGGTGAGACGATCCTGTCCGCCATGATTGCGGATCAGGGCGCGCTGCAGGATTGGCTTGACCGATGGCAGGCGCGGTCTGAATGCGAGGCTACGGCGCCCGGGGACCGTGCGGCCCTGATGCGGGGCGCGAACCCCGTCTATATCCCCCGCAACCACAAGGTCGAGGAGGCGCTGGCGGCGGCGGGTCAGGGCGATCTGGCGCCTTTCGAGCGGCTTCTGGCACTTGTTTCGGCGCCGTTCGAGACGGTGAGCGAAGCGGAGGCTTACGCCCTGCCCGCCCCGACGGGTTTCGGCCCCTATCGCACCTTCTGCGGCACCTGAAACGCGGCTGTCAGCGACCGGACCTGTCGCGCCAGCTGTCGAGCCAGCGGCGGACCCGTCCCTTGGCATTGGCGGCCCGGTCGCCCGCCGCATCGACCCGGTCCCCGATCCGGTCCAGCGTCGGGTCGATGGTGCGTTCGCGGAACTGCGCCCACATCCGCCAGAACAGCAGCAGCAATCCGGCCAAGGTGGTCAGGATCACGATGTTGATCCAGGGGAAAATCCGCACATCCGGCCCTTCGACCGGCCACATCGACACCGCATTGGGAAAGATCGTGAAGAACTCGTTGCGCCAGCCGTAATGCCGCACCGCCACCCAGCGGGGGTTGTCGGCGGTGGAGATCATGTTGGCCGCATTCGCCTGAAGGTTTGACGAGTTGATCTTGAAATAGGGCGGCCAGTGCCAGCCGGTATCTTCATTGCGGTACACCATGGGGCGGCCATTGGCGCGGAAGGTCTGGATGAAGAACACATCGCGGTTGGTGCCCGCGGCCGTGCCGACATCAGGGGCTGCCCAGAAAAAGGAGTTCTCGCCAAAGTCGATCCGGCGGTTTTCGGTGCCGACAATCCTCACGATATCGACCTGCGGCAAAGTATAGTGAAAGACCGACAGCACCAAGGCCACGATCACGCTTGTCAGAGTCCATTTCACATAGCGCATCGGGGCATCCTCAGCCGAAATTCAGAACATAAAGCAACACCAGAAACACCAGCGTCGGGATCACATAGACCAGCCACAGAAGCTTGCGCCGCAGCCCGGTCTGATAGGCCTTCATCCCCGCCTCGATGAACTCCCGCCGGTCGCCCGGGCCTTGCGCCGCATCCCACTGCTTTTCCAGTTCCTCGCGCCGCAGGGACCGGGAATAGATCGACAGCAGCACATACAGCACCGTCATCGCGATGAAGCCGAAAATCGCAAGACGTGCCATTGCAATCATCAGGACCGCTTTCTCAGGGCACCCCAGGGGCCGACCAGATCGACCATCGAGGGGGCGGGTTTCGGCTCGGCCCGCTCGGCCTCGTCCATCCCCGGTTCGGGGCCGAACAGGGCCGCACGCGCGCCTGCCTTGTCTACCGCATACTCGCGTTGAAGGAAATCCGCGACATAGCCGCGCTTGCGGTCGGACCAAGTGGCGTAGCTCGCATAGAACAATTCCTTGTGGGTGATGAACATCTGGCGCACATCGAGGGGGGAAAGCTGGCTCAGGAGCATGTTCACAAGGTCGCGGTCGGCATGGGGGCGTGCGCGCAGCGTGTAGAAATAGGCCGGGTGCTCCGAGGTGATGCGCGGCCAGTCGCCCCCCCCTTCGACCCAGGACAGAAGCCGCGCGAGGCCCTTGAACTCCTCCGGCAGCGCCGCCCCCAGCCGATGCGCGATCTTGCGCAGATCGGTGCGGGTGGCGGTGCCGAGGTCGAGGTCCAGCGCATCCGCCGCCTCCACCAGAATGAAATCCATCTTTTGCCGCAGCACGGCGGCACTGTCCATGCCACGCGCCTTGACGATGGGTTCGACTAGGCCGTTCCGTTCCATCCAGTCCGCGATCATGTTGCGGTTGGAAAGGTCCATCACCTGCCCGACGGGCAGCTTTCCAAGGGTTCGCATCGGGGCCACCGAAACCACGGCTGGCGCCTTGACCGACCGGAACACATAGAGCCCGCCGAAATGCGAGGTCCAGAAATTCGGTTGCTCGAAACTCATGGCTGGCAGGGAAATCGGCACGCGGGTCACGTCGCCGGTGCGTTTCGCCAGCCCGATCATCTCGGCAATCAGCACGTCATTGCGCCAGCCATCGGGTTCGGCGCGGAACCGGTCGATCAGATGGGCAAGTTTCGCGGCATCGGCCACATGGCCGCCGATTGTGTCGGCCTCGATGGTTATGCGGCGGATGTCCAAGAGGCGAGCGGGGGTGTTAACTTCATAAACGGAATTCGCAAGCTCGCCAGCCACCGCGTCGCGCGCGGTCAGGGCGAACAGTTGCGCCTCGTTGGCGTCGATGAATTGCCGCAGGATGCCGCGCGAGGTGGAGAATTTGACGTTCAGCAAAGGTGCGGTCTTTTGCGCCGTGGTCAGCAGGATGAACTGCCGGTTGCAGCCATTGGGGTTGAGGTAATGGTCATCGCCCAATTCATCGCCGATCTCGGGCGAGTAGCCAGAAATATCGACATGGAAATCGGTCAGTTGCGTGGTCTTGCCGGTCAGATGCTTGAGCGCGCGGTTGTAGCGTTCGATGAGGGCGGGCGAGGACACCTCGATGAGGTTGCCGAACATCAGGCCTTTGGAGATGAGGCGTTTCATTTGATTAACTCACAGTTACCGTTATGAAAAGCGTTGCGAGCCGACTGTATTTGTATTTCTTGCTTCTCATCAAAACTTGCACCTAAATCTTTTGGCCAATGACGGTCATATACATGACTTTCAATGCGCGCCCACAAGACACCCAACTGAAAACCTGGGGTTGGACCATGAGACAAATTAAGTGATAGCCCTATTGGAACCTTTGAGAAAACCTCTTCTGTGACTTCACCATTGCTCGACGCGAGAAGAAAAGTCGAAGCATTTTCATACCCTATTATAAAGAGTCTTTCAGTCTCAGTTTTTTCTTCTTGAGCAATTGAGCCAGTTGCCGCGCAACTCCAAGCAACATATGCCAGCTTGCCAATTTCTACCAGATTAGTGTCAGCCGAAACTAGCGTAGGGTTTGCAATTGCAAAAACGGGTGCTGTCGCAAAAAATTTTAAGCTCGACCAGAAACCACTCACCCCTTCCCCTCCAGATACCGCCGCTTCGCCTCTTCCTGCCGCCCGAAATCGCGCACCATGTTGGAAATCGCCACCTCATCCGACTTGTCGGCATAGCGGAATTCACTGTCCGCGTAGCGGTTGATTTCCTGGATCACCATGTCCACCGTGATTTTGGTGGTCATCCCCCGGATCATCGCCAGTTTCTCGTCATAGGGTTTGAACAGGAACAACTCGGGGTTTTCCATCCATTCATCCGGCAATTCGAAATCCATCGCGCGGACCTTCACCGCGTCGGTGATGTTCTTGATCGCGCGGCCCGTGAAGCGGGGGTCGGCCTCCTGAATGGCTTTCAGATAGCGCCCGATTTTTGCGATTGTGTCCAAGGGGCCGATTTCGCGCGCGATCTGTTCCCAGACGGCAATCAACCCCTCCTCATGGGGCCGCGAATGGGACTCGAAACTGCGCGCCACCGCGCGCCGAATTTCCTGCGCGCCGAACAACTCGTGATCGCCCAAGGGAATGTCGTGGTTGCGGCCCATCAGCAGGGACAGGATGTCGATGTAATCCTCCTGCGTTTGCGGGCCGTCCACCAGAAACCGCGCGGCGGCGCGTTGGCGGAGCGCGTCGTCCACATTCTCGGGGAAGTTGGAAAACATCCCGAAGGTGCAATTGCCGCGCACCACCGTATTCGCCCCGGCAAAGGCCTCCATGAACACCGCCGTCACCTCCTGCTGGCCTGCGCTGGATTGTCGGTCGCCGCGCTTGCCTGCGATCTGGTCGATGTCGTCAATGGTGCCGAAGCCGATCACGGCCGGGTCCAGAACGTTGGTGATGAAGGCCTTGGCGTTCTGCCCCGACTTGCCCTGATAGCTGTCGATCTGGTCGATGGAGAAGTTCTGATAGCGGAAAGGGTATCCCGCCGCCTTGCAGTAATCGTTCAAGAGCCCGGCCATCATCTGAATGAGCGTGGTTTTCCCGGTCCCCGGCGCGCCATCGCCCATGAAGGTGAAGATGAAGCCGCCCATCTCGGCAAAGGGGTTCAGCTTGCGGTCAAAATCATAGGCCATCAGCATTTTCGACAGCCGCAGGGACTGGTATTTGGCGATATGGTTGCCGACGACCTCATGCGGCTTCTTGAAGGTCATGGTCAGCGCCGTGCCGCGCGCCGCGCGGGCGGGCTTGAAGCCTGCGATGGTCAGGTCATCCGCCTCGACCCGCCAGCTTGCACCGACATACCCTGCCAACCGCGTCGCGTTTTCCGCCCGCTGCGCCACCTTGGCCATCAGAAGTTCGGCATAGGCCAGAACCGTGGCCACAAGACTGCCATCATCGCTGGCATGCGCCGCGATCATCTGGTCCAGCTCCCACAGCGCGCCATGCAGGGCGAGGGGGGCATTGTCGGTCAGAACCTCCTCCACCATGCCCAGATCCACGGCGCGTTCGGTGGCCTGCGGCGACAGAAGGAAGGCCGTGGCATTGCCAAAGGTGTAAAGCACGGCCAACGCCTGCGCGGCCAGAAGTTCGGTAAACTCCCCGCGCCGTTCGGCGGCCATGCGGTTTTCCAGATTGGCCTTTTTCAATTCGGTCAGCGGGGTCGTGCGGGCGTATTCGTCGCCCAAGGCCAGCGCAATCGCCAGCGCCCGGCGCAGCCCCTGTCCTACGGCGGCCTGAACCGGCGTGGTCAGCGGATCATCCTCATCCTTTTCCGCGATGCGGTCCAGCAGGCGCACGCCTTCGGCCCGGGCGGTGGACCTTGTGACCAGCCCCGGCGTGGTGGACCGGAACCGCCGCCCCATCGCCGCCACGCCGGGGGATTTCTCCGGGGTTGTCACCGCCATGCGGGGCGAGGCGATGCGGGGCGTGTGATCCACCCCCATCAGCATCTCGGTCGCGGCAAGGTAATGCGCGCGGATGTCGTCCTCGCGTAGTTCCATCGTGTCGCGCGTTGCCATTCGCCTCTCCTACCTTTGCGGGATGATGCGCCCGCCTGCCCCCACCACGAACTTCCGCACATCCCGAAACCCCGGCGGGTTGAGTTCCGCCAAGGCCTGAAACGGGCGTTCAGGCAGGATCACCATGCGTTCCAGCCTTGTGGCACCATGATCCTCCAGCCCCTGCCCGGCGAAGGGGCTGGAGGCGAAGATCTGGCGCTCTGCCGAGGAAAACCACCCGGTCTTGACCTTCTCCACCCGGTCCGACAGCAGATCCTCCAATGTCCAGACCAGCGCCCAGTCCTGCCCCTCGGACGCCGCCGCATGGGCCAGAACGTCCGAGATCGGACCCGACTGCATGGTGAAACTGGACGAATACATCGGCCCCAGATGGATGCGCCGCAGGCGCTTGGGGTGCAGGTCGTCGAAATCCTCGTCAAAGCCGCGCGCGATGGTCAAAAGCTTCAGCCCGCCCAGCGACTGCGCCATCAGATGCGCCTGCACCTGCGGCCAGCGGCGGTTGTCTTTCGGCAGGGACGTGCGGCCACTGTCCTGCACGTTCATCAGATACAGCACCGGCAGATTGGTCTGACTGTCATAGACCGCCCAATGGATCAGCCATGTCCGCCGGTCCGGGGTTTCGCCCAGCCATTGCAGATCCGGGTCGTTGCGCGCCCAGAACAGCGCCTTGTCGCGCAGCATTTCATAGTAGAGCCGTTGCGACAGCGTGAATTGCAGCCGCGTCGGAATGGTCAGATCCCCGACAATCTGGCGGATCATCGCGTCCTTCAGTTCCGGCTCGGTCTCCATGGCCGACAGATGCTTGGCCGCCTGCTGCGCGTCATTGGCCATGACCAGCAGTTCCTGCATCACCGGAAAGCCGCTTTCATGCCGGTCAAAGGTCAGTTTGCCCGGCAACGGGCCGTCAAGGCGCCCCGACATCAGGTATTTGCACGACAGCGCGGCAAAGGTGGTGTTGAGCCGCGCCACATAGGCCCCGATCAGCCGTGCCTCCAGCCGGGTCAACTGGTCTTGCGACTCCAGTTCCGCCGCCACACGGCCCAGATGCCCGGTGATCGCATCGAATTTGGCGAAATAGCGCCGCGCGATCTGGGTGTCGTAAAGCTCTGTGTGGTCGTCGGTCAGGGCTGTTTTCGGACCTTGCGCCACTTACTGACCATACAGGTTCTTGTCGTGCTTTTCGACGATGGCGGCAAAGCGGCGGGCAAAGCGTTCATCCGCCTTGGCCTTCTGTTCGAGGATCTTGCGCGCGAACACCATGTGATCCTCATGCGCCTCCATCATCTCGGCCATGCGGCTGTTTGTGGCGGTGCCGATGGCGGCCATGGCGGCCTGCGCCTCCTGATCGGTCTTGACCCCGATTTCGTTGATCCTGTGCGCCACATCCTGTTGCTGCGCGGTTTTGAGGCTGGCCGTCAGCGCATCATACAGGACCACGCGCTGTTTGGTGTCGGTTTGCAGCTTGTTGATCAGCACCATCTGGGTCGCGGCCTGATTTTGCAGACTGTCGATCCAGGTCTTGCCCTTCTCGATATAGCGTTCCAGCGTCTGGGATTTCGCCAGCTTCACCTGTTCGTCCTGCACCAGCGCGTTGTAGCGGGTGTTCAACTCGGCCAGTTCGGTTTCCAGCCGGGTGCGGGCGGTCGCGTCCTGTTCGACGCTGATGCGGTTTTCCAGCTCGATGATCCGGGGGTCCATGCCCGCAATCTCGACCCGCAGCGTCTCAAGCTCGCCCACGGTCGCCTCGCGCTCGTCCAGCGTGCCGGTCAGGTTGGCCTCGACGCTGGCCTTGTGGGTGTTGAGCATGTCAAGCTGGCCTTGCAGCAGCTTCACGATCACATCGGATTTGCCGATCAGATCCTGCAACTTGTCGTCGATGGAGGCGGTGCGCAGCCGTTCCTGCCGCATGGATTCCGCCTTGCCGCGCGAAAAGATCCCGATCAGCTTTTCCACGCCGGATTTGTTGCGCATCTCGTCGAAGTCGCGCGAAAAGCCCGCCGTCACATCGTCCAGCCCCATGATGAGTTCTGCGATGTTGGCATTCATCAGGTCGGTATGTTTGTGGACATCGTCCAGCGTGGCGTTTTCCACGTCGATGGCCGCCTCGCCTGCCGCGATCTTGGTGCGCGCGGCCTCGATCCGGCTGGTCACATCCGCGATCTTGCTTTGGGCTGCCGAAACCTCGGCCTGGCTTTTACGGATCTGTGCGTCGAAATCGGCCATCACGACCTCCTATGTAAAATCGGTTTACATATACGGCCACGCAAGACCTGTTTCCAGAGGCGACCGCAAGAAAATGCGCCGGGGCAGTGCCCGGACCCTCCTCAAATTGCAGGAGGCCGGACGCGATTGCAATTTCATTCTTTGCCCATCACCCCCGCAGCGGGCTGGACGGGGCATCGGGCAGGTTGCTAGGGTCCGGCCATGCTGTCTGACGTTGCCATTGCCCAAGCCATAGACGCCCGCCGCGATGATCTGGTGCGCCTGACGCAGGATCTGATCCGTATTCCCACGCTCAACCCGCCGGGGCGCTGCTATCGCGAGATCTGCGACTACCTCGCAGCCCGGCTGGAGGCAGGCGGCTTCACCGTGACCCTGATGCGCGCCCATGGCACGCCGGGCGACAGCGACGCGCATCCGCGCTGGAACATTGTGGCGCGGCGGCAGGGCACGCGGCCCGGCGATTGCCTGCATTTCAACAGCCATCACGATGTGGTCGAGGTGGGGCACGGCTGGACGCGCGACCCCTTCGGCGGGGCGGTGGAAGGCGACCGCATCTATGGGCGCGGTTCCTGTGACATGAAAGGCGGGCTTGCCGCCTCCATCATCGCGGCGGAGGCGTTCCTGTCGCTTGCCCCCGATTTTGCCGGATCGCTGGAAATTTCCGCCACGGCGGATGAGGAATCGGGCGGGTTCGGCGGCGTGGCCTGGCTGGCCGAACAGGGGCACTATGCCCATGTCGATCACGTCATCATCCCCGAACCCTTGCACAAGGACCGCATCTGCCTTGGCCATCGCGGGGTCTGGTGGGCCGAGGTGGAAACCCATGGCCGCATCGCGCATGGCTCGATGCCCTTCCTCGGCGACAGCGCCATCCGCCACATGGGCGCGGTGCTGGCGGAGATCGAGGAAAGGCTCTACCCCCTTCTGGCCACCAAGCGCACCGCAATGCCGGTGGTTCCCGAAGGCGCGCGGCAATCGACGCTGAACATCAACTCGATCCATGGCGGCGAACCGGAGCCCGAGCCGGGATACAGCGGTCTGCCCGCGCCTTGTGTGGCCGACCGCTGCCGCATCATCCTCGACCGCCGTTTCCTGATCGAGGAGGATATTGCCGAGGTGAAGGCCGAAATCAGCGCGGTGATGGAGCGGGTGAAAGCCGCGCGCCCCGGGTTCAGCTATGAAATCCGCGACCTCTTTGAGGTGCAGCCGACCATGGCCGACCGCGACGCCCCCGTGGTGCGCAGCACGGCGGCAGCGATCGAACGGGTTCTGGCGCGGCAACCCGATTACGTCGTCTCCCCCGGCACCTATGACCAGAAACATATCGACCGGATCGGGCGGATGAAAAACTGCATCGCCTATGGCCCGGGCCTGCTGCATCTGGCACATCAGCCCGATGAATGGGTAGGGATTGGGGACATGGCCGACAGTGCCAAGGTGATGGCGGGGGTGATGGCGGATCTGTTGGCGGGGGACGGAAGGGACTTCGGTAGCCCGTTGCCGCCCTCCGGCACGATGCCCTAGGCGTGGCAAAATTCAGGGAAGGCGAGGCGGGGTAGAATGAGGTCGATAAGGGCAGGCTGTCTTGAGGTCCACTATCATGAGGCCGGGCCGGAAGTTGGGGATCCGATCATCCTGCTTCATGGCTTTCCCTATGACGTTCACGCCTATGACGCCGTGTCTGCCAACCTTGCCGGGCGGGGGTTTCGCTGCCTCACCCCCTATCTGCGTGGCTACGGTCCGACCCGCTTCCTCTCATCCGATACAATGCGTTCCGGCCAGCAAGCCGCACTCGGCGCTGACCTTTTGGCCTTCATGGACGCGCTTGCCATCAGGGAGGCCTTCCTTGGCGGGTACGACTGGGGCGGACGTGCGGCCTGTATCGTGGCAGCGCTCTGGCCGGAGCGGGTGCGCGGCCTCGTGAGTTGCGGTCAAGGCTACAACATTCAAAACATTGCAAACGCCTGGCAACCGGCTCCCGCGATAGAGGAAGCCCGCTACTGGTATATGTATTATTTCCACACTGAACGGGGCCGGGTCGGACTGACACAGAACAGACATGACCTGTGCCGCCATATCTGGTCGCTCTGGTCACCAAGCTGGAGGTTCGATGATGCGACTTGGGCCGCAACGGCCCCCTCCTTCGACAACCCTGACTTTGTGGAAATCGTGCTTCATTCCTACCGGCACCGCTTTGGCGGTATCCCCGGTGATCCAACATATGACGGGATCGAAAAACGTCTGGCCGCCGAGCCTTGTATCACCGTGCCATGTATCGTGCTTCAAGGGCGGGATGATGGCGTCGATCCCCCTGCGGAGGAAGATTTCGACCGCGCGCATTTCACCAGTTTCTACGAGCGCCGGGTCATAGATGGAGCAGGTCACAACCTGCCGCAAGAAGCGCCCGAAGCATTCGCCGCTGCGATGCTCGAACTGGCAGGAGCCCATTAGGCCAAGCCGCGACCAACAGCAGCTTTTCCCGCAAAGGCGGCCGCCACTTGCACCCCCCACCGAAAAGCCCCAAGACAGGCTCCGCAATCGCGCCGTCGCGCGACCGGGAGTCTTTGGAATGAAAGCGGGAATCGTCTGTCTGGTGCTGGCCTATGTGTTCAGCCAGTTCTACCGGGCCTTTCTGGCGGTGCTGACGCCGGTCTTGCAGGCCGACATAGGTGTGACGGCCGAGGATCTGGCCGCCGCCTCGGGCCTCTGGTTCCTGGCCTTCGGCGCGCTGCAACTGCCGGTGGGGGTGGCGCTGGACCGGGTTGGGCCGCGCCTGACGACAGCCCTTCTGTTCATTGTGGGCGGCGCAGGCGGGGCGCTGGCCTTTGCCTTCGCGCAGGGGCCGGGGACGATCAAGCTCGCCATGATGCTGATCGGGGTGGGCTGTTCGCCGGTCCTGATGGCGGCCTATTACATCTTTGCGCGACTCTATTCGCCCGCCGTTTTCGGCACGCTGGCGGGGGCGCTGGTGGGCATGGGCAATCTGGGCAATATCGGCAGTTCCCTGCCGCTTGCGCTGGCGGTGGAGGCATTTGGCTGGCGGACCAGCGTGCTGGCGCTGGCGGCGGTCACGCTCGCCATCGGGATCGCGACGCTGTTTCTGCTGCGCGACCCGCCGAAGGTGGTGGGCGGCGCGCGCGGGTCGCTGATGGATCTTCTGCGCCTGCCCGCGATCTGGTTCATCATTCCGATGATCGTGGTCTGCTATTTCCCCGCCGCCGCGATCCGGGGGCTGTGGGTCGGGCCGTTCTATGCCGATGTCTATGGCGCGGATGCCGCGATGATCGGCAAGGTGACGCTGGCCATGGGATTTGCGATGATCCTCGGCAATTTCGCCTATGGCCCGCTGGACCGTATCCTCGGCACCCGCAAATGGCTGATCTTCGGCGGCAATCTTGCAGCCCTTGCCTGCCTTGCGGCCCTCTGGGCCTTTCCGTTATCTGGCCCGGTCTCGGTGGCGCTGATGCTGGCGGCGCTCGGGTTTTTCGGCGCCTCCTTCCCGATGATGATGGCCCATGGCCGCGCATTCTTTCCGCCGCATCTGGTGGGGCGGGGGGTGACGCTGCTCAATCTCTTCAGCCTCGGGGCGGCAGGACTGGCGCAATATGCCTCGGGCTGGATCCATGCCGGGGCAGCCCGCAGCCCGGTCGAGGCCGCCTATACGCCCATCTTTGCGGTCTTTGCGA
This sequence comes from Pseudorhodobacter sp., assembly GCA_046295215.1. Taxonomy (GTDB): domain Bacteria; phylum Pseudomonadota; class Alphaproteobacteria; order Rhodobacterales; family Rhodobacteraceae; genus Szabonella. Next base: position 118,017 of record JBKBNP010000002.1, read on the forward strand.
TCACGCTGGCGATCGGCCTTGTCATCTACGCCTTTTCCGAGGACCGCACGGACTGATCCGCCCCCTTCCCCTGCGCCGACCCTTGCGATACAGGGGCCGGGTAGGAAACAGGAGGCCATGATGGGCTACAGGATCGTTGTCGTCGGCGCGACGGGGAATGTGGGCAAGGAAATGCTCAATATCCTCGCCGAGCGCGAATTCCCCGTGGATGAGATTGCCGCGCTCGCGTCGCGCAAATCGCTGGGAACCGAAGTGAGCTTCGGTGACAAGACCCTCAAGACCAAAGACCTCGATGCCTTCGACTTCACCGGCTGGGACATCGCGCTGTTCGCCATCGGGTCGGATGTGACAAAGCTTTACGCCGAACGCGCCACCAGTCAGGGATGCGTGGTGATCGACAATTCGTCGCTCTACCGCTACGACCCCGATGTGCCACTGGTCGTGCCGGAAGTGAACGCCGACGCGGTCATGGGCTACAAGAAGAAGATGATCATTGCCAACCCCAACTGCTCCACCGCGCAGATGGTCGTGGCGCTGAAACCCCTGCATGACCGCGCGACGATCAAGCGGGTGGTGGTCAGCACCTATCAATCCGTGTCCGGCACCGGCAAGGAGGCGATGGACGAACTGTGGAACCAGACCAAGGGCATTTTCGTGCCCGGTCAGGAGGTGGCCCCGTCGGTCTACCCCAAGCAGATCGCCTTCAACGTGATCCCGCATATCGACGTGTTCCTTGATTCCGGCGAAACCAAGGAAGAATGGAAGATGGTGGCCGAGACGAAGAAGATCCTCGACACCCGGATCAAGGTCACCGCGACCTGCGTGCGCGTGCCGGTGTTCGTGGGCCATTCCGAGGCGATCAACATCGAAACCGAGGAATTCCTCGACTGGGAGGAAGCCACCGACATCCTGCGCGAGGCGCCGGGGATTCTGGTGGTGGATAAGCGCGAGCCCGGTGGCTACATCACCCCCATCGACTGTGTGGGCGAATATGCGACCTATATCAGCCGCATCCGGCAGGACAGCACCATCGAGAACGGGCTGAATTTCTGGTGCGTTTCCGACAATCTGCGCAAGGGCGCGGCGCTCAACGCGGTGCAGATCGCCGAGGTTCTGGGACAACGCTGCCTGAAAAAAGGCTGAAACCGGTTCGGGCGCGCGGCTTTTTCACGGTCGCGCGCCTTTTTTTGAACTTTTTTGATTTAGTCAAATCATTATTTTTAATACGATTTTTATTTACCCATCTCAGTTCCAGCGCATTTTTCGCATTTTTTTCCCACCCGCTGTGAAACTCGGGCAAAAAATCCTCCGTAGATCTGGATGTGGCGGGCACCACCAGACGGAAGACCAAAATGACCCTGTTTGAAAACATGTGCGACCAGCGCAACCTCGCTCCGGAACCGTGCGGCTTCAAAAATACGACCGACATCAACCGGGCCGAAATCTCCCCCTCCCGTTTCCCGAAAGCACCCCGTGACCGGGTGACCCGTGCCGAGATCGAGCAGCAGTTCGCCGGACCGCTCTACGGCTACCTGCGCGGCTGATCCCGCTCACCGAACCGTATCTTCAACACCGACACCCCAATGGCATCGGCCGAGGCCGAAGGATGCCGCCTGTCCAGAAAGGATATTCCCATGTCGACCATCGCTCTCACCCTGATCAACCGCGCCCGGGAAAACCGTCTCGCAGCGCTGGCTTCCCGGCAGGCACAGGACCACAGCCAGTCGGCCTGACACCTTCGTATCCCTCCCCCTCGGAAAACAGCATTCAACACAGGATGAACCCCATGACCCTCGCTGAAACCCTGATCGCCCGTGCCCGCCTGAACCGCCTTGCCGCCATCGAACGGCGCCGCGCCGCGACGAATGCGGCCCCCGCCGCCCTGTGCGGACATGCCAATCTGAACGCTGCCCCCCGGACGCCGGAGCCCGATGTGGTCTTCACCTCCCGCCGCGTGACCAACTGGGCGCTGGCAAGCTGATCCGGATGCCCGATCTCTTGCCGGGTCAGAGGGCGACAAACGCCCCGATCGCAGGGTCGAACTGTTCGAGCCCGCCTTCGCCGACATCGGTCCAGAGGCCGTGAAGCGTCAGGCCTTCCCCCGCCACCGCGTCCGCGACAAAGGGAAAGGTCATCAGGTTTTCCAGACTGACCAGAACCGCCTCCTTTTCCAGCGCACGGGCGCGGAACGCAGTATCGACATCCTTGATCCGCTCATATCCGGGGCGCAGAATATCCATCCAGCGACCGACGAAACTGGATTTCTCCTCAAGCTCCGGCGCATGGCCGGAACACATGTCGAGACATCCCTTGACGCCGCCGCAGTTGGAATGACCCAGCACCACGATATGCGCGACGCCAAGTGCGGTAACGGCATATTCCACCGCCGCAGAGGTGCCGTGATACTCGCCATCCGGGTTGTAGGGCGGCACCAGATTGGCGACATTGCGGTGGATGAAGAACTCGCCCTCATCCGCGCCGAAGATCGACGTCACATGCACCCGGCTGTCGCAGCAGGAGATAACCATTGCCCGCGGATGCTGGCCCGAGGCTGCAAGCCGACGATACCAGGACTTGTTGTCCTTGTAGCTGGTGGCCTTCCAGCCGTGGTAACGATGAATCAGATAGGCAGGAAGGGGGCGGGCAATGTTCATGGTGCATGTCCTTTCAGGCAGGGCATCGACTGAATATGACGGAAATGACGAAAATTCGAGAGGCTTCCCGCATCGGCCGCAACCTTTTCTTCAGCACAGGGATGCAGACTGGCCTCGGGTGTGACGAGAGGGACGGGACGTGACATGACGGCACATATAATGGCCTTCCGGCCAAAGGAACGGGTGCGGCAGGATGCCGAACCCATCGCATTGCTTTACCGGACCATGGGGACCCAGGCCGCCGAAGAAGTCGTGACGCGCGCCCTGGGTGAACTGGCAATGACGATGGCAGGGCTTGCACAACATTTCCGCACCACCGAGGCCGCCGATATGGCGCGACAGTTGCGTCGTTTGCAGCGGATGTCGGAACAACTGGGTCTGGTCAGCCTCGGGCTCGTGGCCGGCGATGTGCGGGATTGTCTCGACACGGCGGACCGGACCGCCTTTGCCGCCGTCTGGGCGCGGCTCCTGCGGGTGGCTGAAACATCACTTGCTCCGGAACAGGGCGTGCTGGACCAGTCCCGCTAGGGCTGCTCGGCAGGTTCGGCGGAACGGGGCGGGACCGGGGAAACCGGAAACGCGGGCTTGCAGGGTCGGGGGGATCGGATAGGCTCTGCCCGAACGCCCCCGACCGGAGCCCCGAATGCCCCCCCAGTTTGCCCCTGCCGATGCAAATGCGCATAAACTGCATGTCGTGCCCGCAGAGCGGCTGGCGGACTGGGCGTCAGATCAGGCCCCTGCGGTGCGGACCTGGTTGACGGCAAACGGCTTTGCCGCAGGGCTGGGTGAAACCCTGCTGCTCCCGTCGAAAAACGGGGCCTTGGCAGGGGCGGTTGTCGGCTATGGCACAGCGACCGCCCGAAAGCGGATGCGCTTCGGGCTGGCGTGTGCCGTGGCCGCCCTGCCAACCGGCACGATCTGGCGGCTGCAAGACAGCCTTGGGCCGGAGGACAACGCCGAACTCGCCCTCGGCTGGCTGATGGCCTGCTATCGTTTCGCCCGCTATCGACCGGCTGAGCCTCCCCAGAACCCTGCCCGGCTTGTTGCACCGGACGGAGTGGACGGCGCCCGGATCGAAGCCATCGCCGCTGGCGAATGGCTGACGCGCGACCTCATCAACACACCGGCCTCCGACATGGGGCCGGATGAACTGGAAGTCGCCTTCCGCTCCCTTGCCGATCGCTTTGGCGCAACTGTCTCGGTGATCCGGGGCGATGACCTGCTGACCCGCAACCTGCCGATGATCCATACGGTCGGCCGCGCCTCTGCGCGTGCGCCGCGCCTTCTGGACATGCGGTGGGGGCAGGAAGGGCCGCTTCTGGTTCTGGTCGGCAAGGGGGTCTGTTTCGATACGGGCGGGCTGGACATCAAACCTTCCTCCGGCATGCTGCTGATGAAAAAGGATATGGGAGGGGCCGCGACCGTGATGGGCCTTGCGCAGACAATCATGACGCTTGGCCTGCCGATCCGGCTACGGGTGCTTGTTCCGGCGGTGGAGAATGCGATCTCGGGCTCGGCCATGCGTCCGCGCGACATCCTCACCTCGCGCAAGGGACTGACGGTGGAGGTGAACAACACCGATGCCGAAGGGCGGCTGGTTCTGGCCGATGCGCTGGCGCTGGCGGATGAGGAGGAAGCCGCGGCCATCATCTCCATGGCCACGCTGACAGGCGCGGCGCGGGTGGCGGTCGGCCCGGAACTTGCACCCTATTTCACCGACGACGACGACATTGCCGCAGCACTGGAAACCGGCGCCCGGAAGGTGCGCGACCCGGTCTGGCGCCTGCCGCTCTGGCCGGGATATGAAGCGATGATCGAACCCGGCATTGCCGATCTGGACAACGCGCCTTCGGGTGGATTTGCCGGGTCGATCACAGCCGCCCTGTTCCTGCGACGGTTCGTGTCCAATCCGCGCTATCTGCATTTCGACATCTATGGCCACAACCCTGCCGATGCCCCTGCCCGCCCCAAGGGTGGTGCCGGGCAGGGCGCACGCGCGCTGCTGGAGGCGCTGCCCGCCATACTGGAGATCAAACCATGACCGACCGCCGCCTGACGCTGGCCAATGACCGGGTGGCGCATCTGGCCCTCGAAGGCGTGATCGACGCACCGCACTTCGCCGAAACCCAGGCCGCCGAGATTTCCCTGCCCGTGGTCGATCTGCTGTCCGCCCCCGATGGCCCCCGCGAGCGGCAGATGTTACTGGGCGACCGCTTCGATGTGCTGGAATATCACGAAGGCTTTGCCTACGGGCGGGCCGCGCGCGACGGCTATTGCGGCTATATTGCCGAGGACGCGCTTTGCGCGCCGACCGGCGTCAGCCATTGGGTCAGCGTTCCCGCCAGCCACCTTTACAGCGAACCGCGCGCGCAGGCACCCCGGCATCTGTGGGTCAGTTTCGGCACAAGGTTGCGCGTCCTGCGGCAGGAGGGCAAATGGGCGGAAACCCCGCATGGCTTCATTCCCGCCGGGCATCTGACCCCGCTCGGCTCCTGGCACAGCGACCCGGTGGAGGTGGCGGGGCTGTTTCTGGGCACGCCTTATCTGTGGGGCGGAAATTCGCAGGCCGGGATCGACTGTTCCGGGCTGGTTCAGATGGCGTGGCTGGCCTGCGGGCGGGCCTGCCCGGGCGACAGCGACCTGCAACGTGACCTGGGCAAGGCACTGCCCGACGACGCGCCCTTGCAGCGCGCCGATCTGGTTTTCTGGAAGGGCCATGTCGCGATCATGGTGGATGCGGATCTGATGATCCACGCCACCGGGCATTTCATGGCCTGCGTGATCGAACCCGCCGCCGAGGCGATTGCCCGCATCAAGGCCCAGACCGGGCTCGCCCCGCTGGCCCGCCGCCGGGCCTGATCCGGCGCAGGTGTCAGATCGTGCGCCCGCCATCCACCATCAGCGCCGACCCCGTCACGAGGCTTGATTCGTCGGAACACAGATAGACGGCCGCATGGGCCACATCCTCCGGCGTGGAAAACCGCCCCAGCGGAATCGAGGACATGAATTTCGCGCGCAGGTCGGGCGTATCGCCGCCCATGAATTGCGCCAGCATCGGCGTGTCGCCCGAAACCGGATTGATGATGTTCACGCGGATGCCATGCGGGGCCAGTTCCAGCGCCATGGATTTGGTGGCGATGTTCATCCAGCCCTTGGAACTGTTATACCACGCCAGATTCGGGCGGGGCGATACGCCGGCGCCCGACCCGATATTGAGGATCACCCCGCGCCCCGCTGCCTTCATCGCGGGCACAACATGGCGGGCGGTCAGATAGACGGATTTCGCGTTGATCCGGAACACCCGGTCGAAGGCCTCCTCGTCGACCTCCTCCAGCGGGCCCGGGGGATGCGTGACGCCTGCATTGTTCACCAGAACGTCGATCCTGCCGAACCGCGCCAGCACCGCAGCGGTCATTTCGGCGACCGATGCGCCCTGCCCCACATCCACCGTTACTGCCATGCCGCCGACCGCCGAGGCCACTTCCTGCGCGGCCTCTGGGCGAATGTCCGCAACCACGACCTGCGCGCCCTCATCCGAAAATTTCCGCACGATTCCGGTGCCATAACCCGATCCGCCCCCGGTCACGACGGCAACCTTGTCCTGCATCCGCATTGTCAGTTCCTCCTCATTTCCGGTGGAACAATGCACCGGGTGGTTAATTGATGCAAACCCCTCCCCGCACCTTTTGTCCCTCTTGCCAGACAGGCGCCCTGCGGGCATGGTGCCCGCGTGGCGATGGCGTCGTCACGGGCAAAGCTGCCCCTTCCACAGTCCTGAACGCCGGGATCTTTCGGGGTCCGCAACAGGCCCCGTTTTCCGAGGTCTGACCATGACATCCCGCCCTGACCAGTATCGTTTCCACAATGGCCAAAAGGCCGCCCTGCCCTTTGACACCGCCGAATATGACGACCGGCTGGCCGGGCTGCGCGACATCATGGAACTGCATTCGCTTGACGCGATCCTGCTGACCTCGATGCACAATGTCGCCTATTATTCCGGGTTTCTCTATTGTTCCTTCGGGCGGCCCTATGCCTGCGTGGTGACGAAAACCGATTGTGTCACCGTGTCGGCGGGTATCGACGCGGGCCAGCCCTGGCGGCGCAGCCATGGCGATACCATCACCTATACCGACTGGACGCGCGACAATTTCTGGCGCGTGGTCGCGGGCATCACAGGCACGGCCAAGGCGGTCGGCTGCGAGGCGGACCATCTGACGCTGGTGCAGGCGGAAAAGTTCAACCATTTCCTGCAACCCGCCCGCGGCATGGATATTGCCCCGGCGACCATGCAGCAACGCATGGTGAAATCCCCCGCAGAGGTGACGCTGATCCGGCAGGGCGCGCAGGTGGCCGACCTTGGCGGCCATGCGATCCGGGCAGCGGTTCGCGAAGGCGCCACGGAACTGGAGGTCGCCATGGCGGGCCGCGACGCGATGGAGGCCGAAATTGCCCGCCGTTTCCCCGATGCCGAATATCGCGATACCTGGGTCTGGTTTCAGTCAGGCATCAACACCGATGGCGCACACAATCCGGTGACGAACCGAAAATTGCGGCGCGGCGACATTCTTTCGCTCAACTGCTTTCCGATGATCTCGGGCTATTACACCGCGCTGGAACGCACGATGTTTGTGGGGGAATGCGATGCGGCGAGCCTGAGCCTGTGGCAATCGAATGTCGCGGCGCATGAATACGGGATGAGCCTTTTGCGCCCGGGTGCGAATTGCGCCGAGGTGACGTCCAGCATCAACGCCTTTCTGGCCGAACGCGACCTTCTGCAATACCGCACCTTCGGCTATGGCCATTCCTTCGGGCTTTTGTCGCATTACTATGGCCGCGAGGCGGGGCTGGAACTGCGCGAGGATATCGACACGGTGCTGGAACCGGGTATGGTGATTTCCATGGAGCCGATGCTAACGATCCCCGAAGGTCAGCCCGGCGCGGGCGGCTACCGGGAGCATGACATTCTCGTTCTGACAGAGGATGGTGCGGAAAATATCACCGGCTATCCCTACGGGCCGGAATTCAATATCGTTGGTTGAGGTGTCACAAGACGCATAGACATGGCCCCGGATGCAACGTGCGGGGCCTTTTTCCCCGAATGACCCTGCGCAGGGCTTGACGCCATGGGCGGGTCTGGTCGCAATGGCCCAAACCAAAGAAAAGTGAGTCTGCCGTGACCTTTACCTTGCCCCGCCTTGCCGCCCTCTTGCTGCTTCCGCTTCTGGCGGCCTGTGCCACCGCACCTGTCGTGCCTGAAGTTCCACCGGAATATGCCGCTGTCGAGGATGACGGTATCCTGATCGAGGCCGTTGATGCGCGCTACCTGACCGATCTGAACAAACGCGCGGATGTCATGTATAATGGCCCCGAAGCCCCCGGAACCATCGTGGTCGATACCTATGCCCGCCGCCTTTACCATGTGAAGGAGGGCGGCATGGCCACCCGCTATGCCATTGCGGTCGGGCGTGACGGGTTGACACTTCGCAGCACCACAACGGTCGGGCGCAAGGAGAGATGGCCCAGCTGGACGCCGACCGCCAACATGATCCGCACCATGCCGGAAACCTATGCGGAATTCGCGCGCGGGTTGCCGGGCGGGCTGGACAATCCTCTGGGGGCGCGCGCGCTCTATCTCTATCGCGGCAATCGCGACAGCTATTACCGGATCCACGGAACGATCGACAATGCCTCCATCGGGCGGGCCACCTCGGCGGGCTGCATCCGGCTGTTCAATCAGGATGCGATCCATCTGTTCAACGAGGTCAGCCTCGGATCGCAGGTCCGCATCCGCACCCGCGAGCAATCGCTGGAACTGGAAGGCGCTTGGGAAGACGACGAATATGGCCGCATAATGCCCGCGATCCAGGGCTGACGCATTTCGGTTGGCGGGGCCGCGACAAGTGGCCCCGCCGCATGTCGTTTGCAGGGGCCTCTGCGGCTTGATATAGCAGGCAAAAGCGCCCTTCGGAAAGTCGGCCCATGGATCACTTCCTCTATCGCGACGGACATCTTCATGCCGAGGATGTGGCGCTTGTCGACATCGCCGCCGCCGTGGGCACGCCGTTCTACTGCTATTCGACCGCCACCCTGACCCGGCATTACCACCTGTTCACCGAGGCGCTTTCCCCGCTGCCGCATCTCGTGTGTTTCGCGATAAAGTCCCTGTCAAATCTGGCCGTTCTGCGCACCCTTGGCAATCTGGGCGCGGGCATGGACGTGGTTTCGGGCGGCGAATACCGCCGCGCCAGAGCCGCAGGCGTGCCCGGCGACAGGATCGTGTTTTCCGGCGTCGGCAAGACGCGCGAGGAAATGCGGCTCGCGCTCGCCGGCGGCATCCGGCAATTCAACGTCGAGTCCGAACCCGAGTTGCGCGCGCTGTCCGAGGTTGCGACCGCGCTTGGCGCCACAGCGCCCATCACGATCCGCGTCAACCCGGATGTGGACGCCCGCACCCATGCCAAGATCGCGACCGGCAAGAAGGAAAACAAGTTCGGCATCCCCATTGACCGCGCGATCGAGGTCTATGCCGAAGCCGCCCGCCTGCCCGGGATCGAGGTGGTGGGGGTCGACGTGCATATCGGCAGCCAGTTGACCGAACTGGAGCCCTTCGAGCAGGCCTATCTCAAGGTCGCCGACCTGACCCGCGCCTTGCGCGCCGAGGGGCATGACATCCGCCGCCTTGATCTGGGCGGCGGGCTTGGCATCCCCTATGCGCGCAGCAATTCCGCCCCGCCGCTGCCGATGGACTACGGCGCGCTCATCAAGCGGACCGTGGGAGATCTGGGCTGCGAGATAGAGATTGAACCCGGACGCCTGATTTCCGGCAATGCGGGTGTGCTGGTCTCGCGGGTGATCTATGTGAAACATGGCGAGGGCCGGGATTTCCTGATCCTCGATGCCGCGATGAACGATCTGGTGCGACCCTCCATGTATGACGCGCATCACGACATCGTGCCGGTGATTGAGCCCGCCCCTGCCGTGGACATGCAGCCCTATGACGTGGTCGGCCCGGTCTGCGAAACCGGCGACACATTTGCCCGCGAACGCGCCCTCCCGCCGCTGGCCGAGGGCGATCTGGTGGCCTTCCGCTCTGCCGGGGCCTATGGCGCGGTCATGGCCTCGGAATATAACAGCCGCCCGCTGGTGCCGGAAGTTCTTGTCCGGCAGGATCACTTCGCCGTCATCCGCCGCCGTCCGACATTTGACGAAATGCTGGAACGAGATAGCATACCCGAATGGCTGTGAACCCGCGCGGCCCGAGGCAGGCTGCATGACACCCAAGGACCGCCAGACAATCGCGACGAAACTGCAAGGACCGCTGCGGATGACGCTGGCGGGCCTTTGGGCCGAAAGGTTGGCGCGAGGGTTCTGGCCGCTCTGGTCCCTTCTGCTGGGGTTGCTCGCACTTCTGTCACTGGGCGTGCAGGATCTCATTCCCCGGGATGGCCTGCTGGCCCTGGCGGCCCTGGTCGCGGTTCTGGCGCTCTGGTCCGGGATTTATGGCTGGCGCAACTTCCGCCGCCCGCTGATGGCCGAGGCCATGGTCCGGCTCGACAGCTCGCTGCCGGGACGGCCCCTGTCGGCACTGGCGGACAGGCAGGTCATCGGGGCGACCGACGCGGCCTCCCGCGCGGTCTGGGAGGCGCATCTGCGGCGCATGGCGGCGCGCGCGGCAACCGCGCGCCCCGTGGCACCCGACCTGCGACTTGCCCGCCGCGACCCCTACGGCCTGCGCTATCTCGCATTGACGGCGGCAGTCGTGGCACTGACCTTCGGCTCGCTCTGGCGCATCGGCAGCGTCACGGGCATCGGCGCGGGTCCGGCACAGGCGCTGATCGGCGGGCCGACATGGGAGGGCTGGGTCCAACCCCCGGCCTATACCGGCAAACCGTCGCTGTATCTCAATGACATTGACCTCGTGACCTTTTCCGTGCCTGTGGGCAGCCGCGTGCAGATCCGGTTCTATGGAGAGGTCGGCGCATTGTCGGTTGCGGAATCTGTCTCGGGGCGCTCGGGGGACGTTCCGCCCGCCACCGACCCGGTGCAGGATTTCTCCATCACGCAGAGCGGTTCGATCGGAATCGAGGGCCCGAACGCGCGGCGCTGGAATATCGTGGCACTGCGCGATGCGCCCCCCGAGGTGTCCGCAACCGGCGAGGTCACACGCGAATCCGACGGGCGGATGAAATTGCAGTTCAGTGCGAAGGACGACTATGGAGTCACCGGGGGGCGCGCGGTCATCGCGCTGGACCTGCAGGAGGTGGACCGCCGTCACGGCCTGACCATCGACCCCGAACCCGTGGACCCGGTGATGCTGGACCTGCCCCTGCCGATCACCGGAAATCGCGTGGCCTTTGATGAAACCCTGATCGACGACCTTTCCAAGCATGTGCTGGCCAACCTGCCGGTGACCGTGGCCCTGTCGGTCACGGATGCCCCGGGCCAGACCGGCACCGCCGATCCCTTGCGCCTGACCCTCCCCGGCAAGCGGTTCTTCGATCCGCTGGCAGCGGCCGTGATCGAGATGCGGCGTGACCTGCTCTGGAACCGCGCGAATGCGGGCCGTTCCGTTCAGATCCTCAAGGCCGTGACGCATGAACCCAAGGGATTCGTGCGCAATGAACGGGCGTGGTTGCGACTGCGCGTGGCCTTGCGCCAGCTTGAGACAGAGGCCGAGGGGCTGACCATAGACCAGCGCGACGATCTGGCCGAAACCCTGTGGGAAATCGCGCTGCTGATAGAGGAAGGGGATCTGGCTTCGGCGCGCGAGCGGTTGCGGCGCGCGCAGGACCGTCTCGACGAAGCGATCCGCAACGGTGCCGACCCTTCCGAGATCGCGGAACTGATGCAGGAACTGCGCGAGGCGATGGCCGATTACATGCGCCAGCTTGCCGAGGAGGCCGCCCGCAACCCCGACAGTCAGGCCGGAATGGAACAGCAGGGCATGGAAATGTCCGGCGACCAGTTGCAGCAGTTGCTGGAGGAGTTGCAGAAGCTTCTGGAAGAAGGCCGCATGGCCGAGGCCGCCGAGTTGATGGAGATGCTGCGGCAGTTGATGGAAAACATGCAGGTCACGCAGGGACAGGGCGGTCAGGGCGGCCCCGGCCAGCAAGCCATGCGCGATCTGGCAGAAACGCTGCGCGATCAGCAGGGCCTGTCGGATGACAGTTTTTCCGAATTGCAGAATGATGGCCAACAGGGCGACCAGGACGGCGAAGGGCAGGACGGCGAGGGACAACAGGGCGAAGGCCAGGACGGCGACGGGCAGGAGGGTGAAGGCCAGCAGGGCAATCAGGGTCAGGGACAGGAAGGGGTCGGCCGCGAAGGTCAGGGACAGGGCCTTGCCGACCGCCAGCGCGACCTGCGCAACCGTCTGGGCCGTCTGAACGGGTCGAACCTGCCCGGTGCCGGGTCCGAACAGGGAGAGGCGGGACGTCGCGCCCTCGATGATGCGGGTCGCGCGATGGAAGAGGCCGAACGCGCGCTGCGCGACGGCGACCTGCCCGGCGCGCTGGACCGGCAGGCCGATGCGATGCGGTCGATGCGCGAAGGGATGCGGTCATTGGGGGAGGCGATGGCACAGGACCGGCGCGACCAGCAGGGCGGCGGGCAAGGTGAGGCCGTGGGCCGCGCCGATCCCAATTCAGCCCGCGATCCGCTGGGCCGCGAACCCGGCGACGGCGCACGGATCGGATCGGACCGCAACATGCTGCAGGGCGAGGACAGCAACCGCCGGGCCGGGGAATTGCTGGATGAGATCCGTCGTCGTCAGGGTGACCTGACACGCCCTGAAAGCGAGCGGGACTATCTCCAGCGTCTGCTGGACATGTTCTGAACGAGGCTCGAAGCCGGATAGATGTGCCGATCAGGCCGTTTCAGCGACAGGATTGGCCCTCAGCCGCCCCCAAGCGACTGAAGTCCGCCGGTGGCGCGCTGCAACAGGCTGTCAAGCGCCGCCCGCAGGTGGTTCACCCCGCTGACATAGGTGGTCATGGGCCCTTCGGCTGCGGGAAACTGCTCGATGATGCGTGGGGCCGCCACATAGGCGGAGGCCGCGACAACGGCCAGAAACAACATGAGGAAGAACCCGCTTCGAAACCCGGACGATGATCTTGCCGGGGCAGCCGACGCAGAGGGATCCCCCTCCCCCGGCCGGTTTTCTGAACTTGCGCGGAGCGTGGAGTTGATTTCCTCGATGTCCGGCAGAAGATCGCGTCTTGCTGCGGGGCGATCGGTCACTTCGGGTTCCGGATCGGGTTCCGGTGCGCGCAGGCGGGCGAGCCTGTCGCGCAGGGCGGCCGCACTTCCAGTTTCCTCCAGCCCCATTTCTGTCTGGGTCTCGATGGGGCGCTGTTCTGCCCGGCGGGCGGAAGCTTCACGCTCGGCTTCTTCCTTCAGGACGGCGAGCAGGCTTTCATCCAGCGCGCGGCGCGGAATGGTGACATCGGCAGCGGGCCGTGACGGTTCAGAACCCTCTTCGTCCGGGTCCGCAGGTGGTTCCGGTTTCAATGCCGTGTCGGCGCTCAGGTCCGCTGGTTCCTGTGCCCGGGGATCGGCTTCACCGGTTCCGGTCCGGTCATCCGGCAAAACATCCGGCTGCGCATCCGGTTCAACCGGGGGCGGCGCTGCACCGGAAATGTTTGGCGCATTCAGGTCCGGAGCGGGCATTGCCGATCCGGCGGCGGAAACAGCAGCAGCCCGCGACGGGTCTTCGCCATAGAGATCCGCTTCGGCCTCGGTATCCTCCGCCAGACCGGCAGGCATCTGATACCATGCGTGACCACAATTGGAGCATTGGACATCGCGCCCGCCTTCGGGGATCGCGCTGTCATCCACTTCGTATTGCGCATCGCAATTCGGGCAAATCAGCCGCATCAGCCCGTCCCCGCCCTATTATTCGTTCTTGCCTTCCGACCAGTTGTAACGCCGTTAACGGCCACTTCCAAGCCTTTGTCGCGCGGTGACGGACAAACACGCATTGAAACCCGTCCCGCCATCGGCATACTGCCCGCCGGGGACAGGGCAGGACTGCGGCACGTCCCCTTTGCGCAACGGAGCATCGCGTGATCGCATTCGAGAATGTTGCCTACAGCTATGGCGGGGGGGAATTGTTGTCCGAGGTCAGCCTGAAGCTGGCACCGGGGTCGTTCCATTTCCTGACCGGCCCTTCAGGCTCGGGCAAGACCACGTTTCTCAAGCTCTGCTATGGGGAATTGTTGCCCACCGCCGGCCGGCTGACGCTGTTTGACCGCGATGTGCGGGGCATGGACCGCGACGAGGTGGCGCGGACCCGGGGGCGCATCGGGGTGGTGCATCAGGATTGCCAGTTTCTCGACCACCTGCCGATGTCCGCGAATGTGACGCTTCCCGCGATGGTGACGGGGCGTGAGGCCGCAGCGCAGGATCTTGTCGACCTGATGGGCTGGGTCGGTCTTGCAGACCTGCTCGATGCCATGCCGCCGCATCTGTCAGGCGGGGAACGCCAGCGCGCGGCTCTGGCGCGCGCGGTCATCATGTCGCCCGATGTGGTGCTGGCGGATGAGCCGACGGGCAATCTGGACTGGGACATGTCGCTGCGCCTGCTGACGCTGCTGATCGAGTTGAACCGGATGGGCAAGACGATCCTGATCGCGACCCATGACCTCAACCTGATCCGCAACGCCAAGCAGCAGGTGGCCGCAAGAGTGCTGCGCATCGCCAAGCGCCGGGTGCAGCTTGCCGGAGCGGATCTGTGAGCGCGCGCCTGCCGACATGGCTGCGACTGCCCTTTTCCGGGGACCGGCAGGCTGACAGCGTGGTGCCGCCCTCGGGGCATACGGCCTGGCTCACCACATTCACCTCCGGAGCCATGACCTTCCTTGCGGTTTTCGCACTGGCCCTGTCGCTTGCCGCCTCCCGCATGGCCGACCGCTGGGAGGGCGCCTTGGCGCGCACCGCGACGATCCGCATTTCCGCCCCGCCAGACCAGATCGACCTGCAAAGCCGCGCCGTGCTGGATCTGCTGGCGACCACCCCCGGCATCGAGGCCGCGCGCCAGATCGACCGGGCCGAGAGTCTGGCCCTGCTGGAACCCTGGTTCGGGCCGGACCTGCCGGTGGACGCGCTGCCCCTGCCCCGGCTGGTCGAGATCACCGAAACCGCCGACGGCTATGACGCGACCGGCCTGCGCCAGCGGCTCGCCGCCGAAGCCCCCGGTGCGGTGCTGGATGACCACACCCGCTGGCGCCGCCCGCTGGTGCTGGCGGCGGAGCGGCTGAACCTGCTGGGGCTTGTCTCCATCGGGCTGATTGTCGCCGCGATGGGGGCGATGATCGTGCTGGCCGCCAATGCTGCCCTTGCGGCCAATGCGCAGGTGATCCGCGTCTTGCGGCTGGTGGGCGCGCGCGACAGCTATATCGTGCGGGCCTTCACGCGGCGTTTCACGATGCGCGCCTTTACCGGCGCAATGGCGGGGGCGATTGCCGGCACGCTTGGTATCGCGCTGCTGCCTTCGGCGGATGCGGCGGGCGGTTTCCTGACCGGGCTCGGGTTTCAGGGGGCGGGATGGCTGCTGCCCTTCCTGTTGCCACCGGTTGCCGCCGTTGTGGCCTTTTTCGCAACCCGAGCCGCCGCCTTCCGCAAGCTCAAGGAGCTGACCTGATGCGCCAAGCCCTGCAATGGCTGCTGTCGCTTGTTTTCGTGGTGCAGATGTATCTGGCGATGCTGGTTCTCGGCATCGTCTTTTTCCCCTGGGCGTTGTTCAGTCGCGATGGCGCGCGCGCGGCCTGCCATGCCTTCTGCCGCTGGGTGCGGTTCTCGCTGCGCGTCCTGACAGGGGTGCGCACCGAAGTGCGTGGACAGGTGCCGCAAGGTGAGGTGCTGATTGCCGCAAAACATCAGAGCTTTCTCGACATCCTCCTGATTTTCGGCGCCGTGCCGCGCGGCAAGTTCATCATGAAAAAGGAACTGATCTGGGCGCCCATCCTCGGGCTCTATGCGCTGCGGATCGGTTGCGTTCCGGTTGACCGCGGCAAGCGCGGCGCGGCGATCACCCGCATGATGGCCGATGTGAAATCGGGCGCACAGGAGCCGGGGCAGCTCATCATCTATCCGCAGGGCACCCGCATCGCGCCCGGCGTCAAAGCCCCCTACAAGGTCGGCACGGCGGCGCTTTATGGCCAGTTGGGGCAGGATTGCGTGCCGGTCGCAACCAATGTCGGCCTCTTCTGGCCCAAGCGCGGCATCCTGCGCCTGCCGGGACTTGCGGTGGTGGAATTCCTGCCGCCGATCCCGCCGGGGTTCAACAATGCCGAATTCATGGCCCGGATGGAGCAGGACATCGAGACCGCCTCTGACCGGCTCATGGTCGAGGCCGGTTTTTCCGGACAGCCGTGACAGGAGCCTTGTGATGGAATTCATAGCCGATCTCGAAGGCCTTCAACGGCTCTATGGCACCCCGGGGCAGGCTGCACAGATCAAGGTGATGCACAGCCTGATCCCCAACTACCGCGCCTTTCTGGAACGGTCGCGTTTTTGCGTGCTGACCACCGTTGGCCCCGGCGGCACCGATGGCAGCCCGCGCGGGGATGAAGGACCGGTCGTGGCCATCCTCGACGCGCAGACGCTCGCCCTGCCGGACTGGCGGGGAAATGAACGGATCGACAGCCTGACCAATATCGTGCTGGACGGCCGGGTCAGCCTTATGTTCCTGATCCCCGGGTCCAGCCTCGCGATGCGGGTGAACGGCACCGCCCGTCTGACTGAGGATGCGACCCTGCGCGACCGTTTCCGCCGGGGCGAGGCGCGTCCCCGCACCGTGATCGTGATTGCGATTGCCGAGGTCTATCCGCAATGCGCCCGGGCCGTGATGCGCTCGCAACTCTGGTCTGGCGATCAGTCCGACGGGCTGCCGACGCTGGGCCAGATGCTGTCGGAGGTTTCCTCCGGGGCGTTCGACGGTGCGACCTACGATGCCGAATGGCAGGGGCGTGCCGAAAAGACCATGTGGTAGGCTTCTGCCGGTTTTACACGGCGCTGTGGCGGCCCGAGCGTGGTCAGCTTGCCAGTTTCAGCGTGGCAATCCCCGCCACGATCATCGCAATCCCGGCGATGCGGATTGCCGTCACCGGCTCCCCGAACAACACCACCGCCAGCGTGGCCGTGCCCAGCGTGCCGATGCCGGTCCAGACCGCATAGGCCGTGCCGACCGGCAGGGTTCTCATCGCCTGCGCCAGCAGGATGAAGCTGATGAGCGCGCCGACAAGGGTCAGCACCGTCGGCCAGAGCCGGGTGAACCCGTCGGTGTATTTCAGCCCGATCGCCCAGCCCATCTCGAACAGACCGGCAAGGAACAGGATCGCCCAGGGATTTGACAGCATCGGATGCCCCATCGTTCAGGCCGCCAGTCCGCGCGAACCCATCGCGACGAATTTCTGCCGCCTGTCCTTGATGAGCGCCTCGCGCGATTTGCCCGACAACTCGCCCAGCATCGTTTCCAGCGCACGGCCGACCGCTGCCACGGTTTCTGCCCGACCCCGCTGCGCGCCCCCCGTCGGCTCAGAAATGATGCGGTCGATCACGCCCAGTTTCTGCAAATCCTGCGCAGTCAGTCGCAGGGCCTCTGCCGCCTCGCGCATCTTTTCGGCATCCTTCCACAGGATCGAGGCACAGCCCTCGGGCGAGATCACCGAATAGACGGAATGTTCCAGCATGGCGACACGGTTCGCCGTGGCAAAGGCTACCGCCCCGCCCGAGCCCCCCTCGCCGATCACGACAGAAATCAGCGGCACCCCGATTTCAAGGCATTTCTGGGTGGACCTTGCAATCGCCTCGGCCTGCCCGCGCTCCTCGGCCCCCTTGCCGGGATAGGCACCGGGGGTATCGACCAGCGTGATGACCGGAAGGCCGAACCGATCCGCCATATCCATGAGCCGGATCGCCTTGCGATAGCCCTCGGGCCGGGCCATGCCGAAGTTCCGTTCGATCCGGCTTTTGGTGTCGCTGCCTTTTTCATGGCCGATCACGACGACCGGTTGATCGCCCAGCCGGGCAAGCCCCCCCATCACGGCATGGTCATCGGCAAAATTGCGGTCCCCGGCAAGCGGAGTGTATTCGTTGAAAAGCACCTCGATATAGTCCCGGCAATGGGGCCGGTCCGGGTGTCGCGCGACGAGACATTTGCGCCATGGGCTCAGATCCTTGTAGAGATCGCGCAGCATGGCGGCGGCCTTTGCGTCCAGCGCTGCGGCCTCTTTCTCGATGTCCATTTCCTTGTTGGACCGCGCCATGGCGCGCAGTTCTTCGGCCTTGCCTTCGATTTCCGACAGCGGCTTTTCGAAATCGAGATAGTTCATCCGGCACTCCCTTGAACGGCCCCCGGGGCGTTCCCGCGTATATGACGCCGCAGGGCCGCGAATGCAACTCATGCGGCGGGGTGGCAGCGCGAGACACATCCGGATCCGCACCGCTGCGGGGCTGACGTCATGCGGTCAGAATGAACCCTTCTGCCGCCAGACGCGCCATCAGCATTGCACAATCGGCCTCCAGCCGATCCGGGGGAACAGCCGGGAAAATCTCGGCAAGGGCAGCGGCAATGTCGCGCGCGGACCCCGGCAGTTCCAGCAAGGTCCAGATCGCATGGCCTGTCGGGTTCAACTGCCACAGCATCCCGTCGCCCGGCCACCACAGGAAGGCGCTTTGCCCGACATGGCGCAGCCCGATCCCTGCGGCCCGACGCCAGACGGTCTCAACGGCAACAGGGGCGGGGGCGGGTTCGGGCACCGCACCGGGTTCATCGGCAAGCGGCGCACCGACCGGCAGGTCTTCGGGCAGGATCGTCTCTCCGCCGAACGCCTGCCGCAGCAGGCACACCGCATCCTCCAGATCCTGATAGACCAGCCGCAACACCGCCACGCCCGAAACGATCCGGCGCGCCGTCGCATAGGCGTCTCCTGCGTCATCATAGGCGGTGATGCTCTGCTCAACCAGCAACCGCAGCGCCTCCTCGGGCGGCATCTGGTGGAACCCCGCCCTCTGCCCCGCCCGCCGGTCCAGCATGACAATGGCGCAAAGTGGCGCGGTGGCGCCATGCCGCGCCAGATTGGGGGACAGCACATAGCCATAGCGGTCATCCGCGGGGCCAAGGCTTGCACCGACATGCTCGCGGAATGCGTCAGTCACGCTGTCGGGCAGCGGCAGGCGAAGCCGTGGTGCGATGCCAAGCGCACTGCCGGTTCCGTCCTTCGACAGGGCCAGCACGTCATCGCAGAAGACCCGTAGGTCAGGCTCGGCCGTAAGGCGCGACACAAGCGTGGATTTTCCCGCCCGATGCGCCCCGGTCAGCGCGACAAGCCGCCCCGAAATCGTGAAGGCCCCGCAGTGAAATCCGATCCCGGCGTTCTGGCCCTGTGCCTCGGACGCAGCCTGCGCCAGATCCGCGATCATCGCGCAGACCGCACTTGCCTCGGGCAATTCGTCCAGCGGATCGTCGGTATAGGCGGAATGGACACGGTAGAGTCCCTGTCCCTGCGGCTCGGCCAGCGTCAGAGGGGGCATAGCGGCCTCTCCTTTTCCGGGCGGACGCCAGGCCTTCATGCGCGGGGACCAACCGTTGAGACAGCGCAGCAGGGCGTCCCGCAAACCGCCCTCCCGGGGCAGGATCACCGGCTTGGAAATCCCGGGAAAATCCAGCCGCAGCCACGGGGTCGAGGGGCGCGACTGGCGCGCCCCTGACCGGTTTCCGGATGAAAGATCCTGCAGGGGCAAGGGTCAGCCTCCGAATACCTGACGCACCCAGCCCGGCGTGCGGTTGCTGCGCCCGGAGGACCGCTTCGCCGCCCGCCCCGACGGCACCGAACGACGCTGCGTGCGACCCGAAGGCACCGAGCGCCCCTTTGCCGGGCTCGATCCGCGCGACGGAGCCGAGCGGCCACCTTTCGAGGCACCGGAGTTGCCGCCCCGCGACCCGCCACCGGAATTGCCGCTGGCATGGGCCGCATTCAGCCCGGCCAGTGCCGGAGCCATATAGGCGGTGCCCGCCACGAGGCCCGCACGAATCATCAGGCGACGGCGCGAAAGATCGACAGTGTTGTCCGTTTTCTTGGTCATCTGGTTTCCTTTCCTGATCGGTCATGAACCATCTGGGGTTCTGCCAGAGAAACGCCGCCGCACCGGCCTTCATTCCATCAGGATGGAAGAAACTCGGACCTCCACATGCAATCTACTGAAAATATAGTGAAAAAATCTGGCGCCCCTTCGTTGTGTCCACGAAGTCCGCCCCAGGAACAGCAGCGCCCCGGACATGACATCCGGGGCGTGCATCCTCCCAATCGCCGCGGGGCCTCCTCTCCCCTGATGCGGCGCGGGTATTCTTTTTCTTTTGCCCCGATCCGAGGCAAAAGCTCTGAAAATCTGACGCTATCATGGGCGCCTTGTCAACGCGGACGCGCGATCAGCCCGCAATCCGTTCGGCCATGCCGACGATCACTTCGGCCTGCTTGATCGAGGCAATATCGACAAGCCGCCCCTTGTAGACGGTCGCGCCCTCTCCCCTTGCCTTGGCGGCCTCCATCGCCGCCAGGATTTCGCGCGCCTCGGCCACGGCAGCGTCCGACGGCGTGAACACCTCATTGGCCAGCGCTACCTGTTTTGGATGGATCGCCCATTTCCCCACCATGCCCAGCGTCGCCGACCGGCGCGCCTGCGCCCGAAACCCCTCGTCGTCGCTGAAATCCCCGAAAGGCCCGTCGACCGGCAGCACGCCATGGGTGCGGCAGGCGGCCACGATGGCGGCCTGCGCCCAGTGCCAGGGGTCCGACCAGTGCCGCGCCCCCTCCTGCAGCATGTAGTAGTTTTCCTGCGTCCCGCCGATTCCCGTGGTCTGCATCCCCATGGAGGCGGCAAAATCCGCCGCCCCGAGGCTCATCGCCTGCAAGCGCGGCGAGGAGGCCGCAATTTCCTCGACATGCGAGATCCCGGCCGCGGATTCGATGATGACCTCGAAACTGATCGGCCGCGCACGCCCCTTCGCCCGCTCGATGGCCGTGACCAGCGCATCCACCGCATAGACATCGGCCGCACAGCCCACTTTCGGGATCATGATCTGATCCAGCCGGTCGCCCGCCTGTTCCAGCAGGTCCACCACATCGCGATACCAGAACGGGGTATCCAGACCGTTGATCCGCACTGACAACACCTTGTTGCCCCAGTCCACCTCCGACACCGCCCGGATGATATTCTCCCGCGCCGTGCCTTTGTCGGCAGGGGCCACCGAATCCTCCAGATCAAGATTGATCACATCCGCCGCCGAGGCCGCCATCTTCTCGAACAGCGCCGGACGGGAGCCCGGCCCGAACAACTGGCACCGGTTCGGTCGTGCGGGGGCGGCAGGCTGAAGGCGGAAGCTCATGGTCGGACCTCTCGGCAAGGAAATTACCTCTTTTGCGCCCAAAGCGATATATTGTTGCGCGCATGCTCGCAAGCCTCGATTTTGCAGCGCAGCATTGCACCTGCGGCACCCTCCCCCTTCATCCTGGTGAAAGTACTTTCGGGGGTGAGGACCGGCTTGCCGGTCCGAGGGGGCAGACAGCCCCCTTTTCGCCGCCTCCCGCCTGCACACCCCCACCTGCTTGACCCGCCAGCGCCAAAGGCCGATAGATTGGCCGCAACCCGTCAAGGAGACCCCCATGCCCCGCACCGTCTATGTCAACGGCCAGTATCTTCCCGAAGCCGAGGCCACCGTCTCGATCTTCGACCGGGGATTCCTGATGGCCGATGGCGTCTATGAGGTGACATCGGTGCTGGACGGCAAGCTTATCGACTTTCCCGGCCATGCCGCGCGGCTCGAACGGTCCTTGCGCGAACTCGACATGGGCAGCCCGGTCAGTCCCGACGATCTGCTGGCGATCCACCGCGAGCTTGTCGCGCGCAATGACATCACCGACGGGCTGATCTATCTGCAGATCACGCGCGGCAATCCGGGCGACCGGGATTTCGCCTTTCCCGACCCGGCGACCCCGCAAACCATCGTGCTGTTCACCCAGTCCAAACCCGGTCTCGCCAACAGCCCTGCCGCGAAAACCGGGATCAAGGTCATTTCCATCGACGACATCCGCTGGGGCCGGCGCGACATCAAGACGGTGCAGCTGCTGTATCCGTCCATGGGCAAGATGATGGCGAAGAAGGCGGGTGCCGACGATGCGTGGATGGTCGAGGACGGCTTCGTGACCGAAGGCACATCGAACAACGCCTATATCGTCAAGGGCGGGCGGATCATCACGCGCCAGTTGGGCACCGACATCCTGCACGGCATCACCCGCGCCGCCGTCCTGCGCTTTGCCGCCGAGGCACAGATGGAGGTGGAGGAACGGCCCTTCACCCTTGACGAAGCCCGCAAGGCGGATGAGGCCTTCGTGACCTCCGCCTCCGCCTTCGTCATGCCCGTCGTGGAAATCGACGGCACCCCCATCGGCACGGGCCAACCGGGCCGCGTTGCGACCCGGTTGCGCGAAATCTATCTGGATGAAAGCCGCAAGGCCGCGCTCTGAACACGCGGTCCCCTCCAGCAGGTCATCGCCCGCCCGATCCATCACCGCCAAGCGGCTCGATCAGGTCATGCCCTCGGTCCCGGTCAGCAGATCCGGCCCATCGGTCGGGTCTGTGCCGGGTTCCGGTTCGGGAAGGGGCGCATCGTCGTTGTCATCATTGGCAGACCCGTCCAGAAGCAAGCCGCCAGGCAACGGCAGCTCCATCAAGCCAATGATTTCGATCACATAGCCCGGACAATGCGATCCACTCTGCCGAAACGATCCAGCACCGGCTATCGCATGATTCATTCTCAGATGTTTCATCCAGAGGTTCGCGGGGTTCGCGCCAAACCCCGAACAGTGCTGCGGTCAGCCCCGGAACCGTTCACCGAGTGGCATCAATCCTTGCCGACATTCTGCGAAAACGCCTCTTGGAATGCGGCCTGTTTGGCGGAATCGGCATCGGTCTGGTGCCGCGCCCGCCACTCCTCATAGGGCATCCCGTAGATGATTTCGCGCGCTTCCTCCTTGTCCATTCCGATGCCGCGTTCGTTCGCGGCCTCCTGATACCAGCGCGACAGGCAGTTGCGGCAGAACCCGCCGAGGTTCATCAGGTCGATATTCTGCACATCGGGCCGTTTTTCCATCAGATGCGCGATCAACCGGCGGAAGGCGGCGGCTTCGAGTTCGGTGCGGGTGGGATCGTCCATATCAGTGTCCTCCGGTCACATCTTCAAGGGCGGCGCGGATCAGCGGTGCCAGTCGGGCCGCCCAGGCCCGCTGCGCCCCCGCATCCGCGATCAGGTCGTTGCGCAATTCGATCAACGTGTTGTGACGGCCCCGGCGCAGCGCATGACAATCGATGGCATCGCCCGGCAGATGACCGGAATAGGGCTCGTTGTCGCCGACACAGAGGTCGGGCTCCGCCACCAGCCGCGCGATCAAGGCACGAGACAGCCGGTCGTCGAGATGGGAATACAGCACGCCCACATGCCAGGGACGCGGCACCCGGCCCCGCAGGCAGGGCGTGAAGGAATGGATCGCCACGATCACCGTATCCGGCCGGCGCGCGGCGAGCGCCGCATAGGCTGCGTGATAGGGGCGGTGCAGCAATTCCAGACGCCTTTCCCGCTCGGACGCATCAGCATGGCGGTTGCCGGGAATGATTGTGCCGTCATAAAGCTTCATCAACAGCGTCGGGTCATCCTCCCCCCGGTTCGCATCGATCACGAGGCGTGAGAAATCCGACAGGATCGCAGGGGCGTCCAGAAGCTCTGCCAGGGCCACGGTCAACCCGGCAGCGCCCACATCATAGGCAATGTGACGGGCCATGTCGGACGGCGCGATCCCCAGATCGCCACCTGAGACAAAGGGCGGCACGCGATTGGTTGCATGATCGCAGGTTACGAGAATGCGCGAGCGACGCTCCTCGCCCAATATCCGGTATGGTTGCGCCAATTGGTCGGCCACGTTCACTCCCCTGTCACCACTTCCTGCAATGCAGATCTAGGGAGTCCGGCACCAGAAGGAAACCGGAACCCGATCCATGAAAGGTGGATTCTGCTTTGAGGATGCCCCTGACCGTTGCCCCGCGTTTGGAATTCGGCCATAAGGCCCTTGGCCCGCTGAAACCCAGAACTTGAACCAAGGAACGAAGCACGTATGAGACGCCTTCGCAATGTCAAGATCGTGGCCACTCTGGGCCCGTCCTCTTCCGATTATGACACCATCCGCGCGCTGTTCGAGGCAGGAGCCGATGTGTTCCGCCTGAACATGAGCCATGGCACGCATGATGACATTGCGGCCCGGCACCGCATCATCCGGCAGATCGAGGCCGACACCGGTCGCCCGATCTGCATTCTGGCCGATCTTCAGGGGCCGAAACTGCGGGTGGGAACCTTTGCGGCGGATGGCGGCGAGGATCTTGTCGAAGGCGCGATGTTCCGGCTCGATCTCGATCCGACGCCGGGGGATGCAAAGCGCGTGCAACTGCCGCATCCCGAGATTTTTGCAGCCCTCGAGCCCGGATCGACGCTTCTGGTCAATGACGGCAAGATCCGGCTTCAGGTCGAGAGTTGTGGGGCGGATTTCGCGGATTGCACCGTGGTCGTTGGCGGCACGATTTCCAACCGCAAGGGTGTGAATGTGCCCGATGTGGTGCTGCCTTTGGCAGCCCTGTCGGAGAAGGACCACAAGGATCTGGAATTTGCCTGCAATCTTGGCGTGGACTGGCTGGCCCTGTCCTTCGTGCAGCGCCCCGAGGATGTGCTGGAAGCGCGCGCTCTGGCCAAGGGCCGGGCGGCGATCCTGTCCAAGATCGAGAAACCGGCCGCAGTGAAGGCCTATGACGCGATCCTTGCCGTGTCCGATGGGATCATGGTCGCGCGCGGCGATCTGGGCGTCGAACTGCCCGTTCAGGCCGTGCCCCCGATCCAGAAGCGGCTTGTGCGCGGCGCGCGCGCGGCGGCAAAGCCGGTGATCGTGGCGACACAGATGCTGGAATCGATGATCGAATCGCCGGTTCCGACCCGGGCCGAGGTTTCCGACGTGGCCACGGCCATCTACGAGGGCGCGGATGCCGTCATGCTTTCGGCGGAATCCGCAGCCGGCCAGTATCCGATCGAGGCCGTCCAGACGATGAACAATGTCGCCATCTCGGTCGAAAGCGACAAGATCTATCGTGAGGTGATCGAGGCGAGCCGCCGCGCGGAACGCACCACGGTCGCGGATGCCATCGTTTCCGCCGCACGCGAGATTGCCGAGACGACCGACATCAAGGCAATCTGCTGCTTCACCCAATCGGGCACCACCGCGACGCTGGTGGCGCGCGAACGTCCCCGCGTGCCGATCATCGCGCTGACGCCGCTGATGGGCACGGCGCGCAGGCTCTGCCTGACCTGGGGCACGCATTGCGCCATCACCGAACCGCAGGACCGGTTCAAGGGTGCGGTGATCGCAGCGGCCAAGGTCGCGCGGCGCGACGGGTTCGCCACCGACCGCGAACAGATCGTCGTGACAGCGGGCGTGCCCTTCAACGTGCAGGGCACAACCAACATCCTTCGTGTGGCCCCCTGCGATGAAAGATTGATTTACCGCGCCGATCCTGAATAATTCCCGTTCAGTATAACTGAACGGGGATGATGGCCGGATGGATCCTGATCTCTTGCTGGTCATCGGGCTGGTTTTGGGGGTTCTCACCATTCCCTCCTTGCTCTCGGCCTATTCGGAGTCCCGGCCCCCGAGGACGGCGGCGGTGGTTGCGTTGATCGCGGGTGTTCTGATCGTCGTGGCGCTGACAAACAAGGCTGGCGGCTATACCATCGCCGAAATTCCCGATGTGATCTTCCGGGTGATCGGTCGCTATCTGAACTGACCGGAATCCACCCCTTTCGGGCGTTTTCCCTTGCACAGACGGGCGGGCTTGCCTATACGGCCCGCTCAATCCCCGCGCGTCCGGCCATGTGGCATGCCGAGTCGCGCGACAACCACTCGAAAGAGGAGATGGAAATGCCCAAGATGAAGACCAAATCCGCGGCCAAGAAGCGCTTCAGCTTCACCGCGACCGGCAAGGTGAAGGCGGGCCCTGCGGGCAAGAAGCACGGCATGATCAAACGCTCGACGAAATTCATCCGCGAAACGACCGGGACCATGATCCTGTCCGATGCGGACGCGAAGATCGTCAAGAAATACATGCCCTATAACCGGTAAGGAGAGCCAGAAATGTCCCGCGTCAAATCCGGCGTCGTTACCCACGCCCGCCACCGCAAGGTGATCAAGGCTGCCAAGGGCTATTACGCCGCGCGCAGCACGAACTTCCGCACCGCCACACAGGCGGTCGACAAGGCCAACCAATACGCGACCCGCGACCGCAAGGTGCGCAAGCGCAACTTCCGCGCGCTGTGGATCCAGCGGATCAATGCGGCTGTCCGCCTGTTCGATGCCGAACTGAACTATTCGCGCTTCATCAACGGTCTGGCACTGGCCGGGATCGAGGTGGACCGCAAGGTTCTGGCCGATCTGGCCGTGCATGAGCCCGAGGCGTTCAACGCCATCGCGGCGCAGGCCAAATCCGCCCTTCCGGCCTGATCCGGGCAGGTGCGAAATTGAAAAGCCCCGCCATGTGCGGGGCTTTTTGCTTTTCAGGCAGCCGGATTGTCAGTGGCCGAGGATCTGGCTCAGGAACAGTTTGGTGCGGTCCGACCTGGGGTTGTTGAAAAACTCCTTCGGTTCGTTCTGTTCGACGATCTGCCCCTGATCCATGAAGATCACCCGGTTCGCGACGGCCTGCGCAAAGCCCATTTCATGCGTGACACAGAGCATCGTCATGCCTTCCTCGGCAAGCTCGATCATCGTGTCCAGCACTTCCTTGATCATCTCGGGATCGAGCGCCGAGGTCGGCTCATCGAACAGCATGATCCGGGGCTTCATGCACAGCGACCGCGCGATGGCCACGCGCTGCTGCTGCCCGCCTGACAACTGGCCGGGATATTTCAGCGCCTGTTCGGGGATCTTGACCTTGTGCAGGTAATGCATGGCCACTTCCTCGGCCTCTTTCTTCGGCGTCTTGCGCACCCAGATCGGGGCCAGC
Source organism: Pseudorhodobacter sp. (assembly GCA_046295215.1). Lineage (GTDB taxonomy): Bacteria > Pseudomonadota > Alphaproteobacteria > Rhodobacterales > Rhodobacteraceae > Szabonella. The sequence goes on from JBKBNP010000002.1 coordinate 144,761, forward strand.
GTGCAGTTTTCCAGGATCGTCAGATGCGGAAACAGGTTGAAATGCTGAAACACCATTCCGACCTCGGACCGCACCTTGTCGATGTTCTTGAGGTCGGAGGTCAACTCCGTGCCATCCACGACAATCTGCCCGGCCTGATGTTCCTCCAGCCGGTTGATGCAACGGATCAGTGTCGACTTGCCCGAGCCGGAAGGGCCACAGATCACGATCCGCTCCCCCCGGTTGACGGTCATGTTGATGTCGCGCAGCACATGGAATGTTCCAAACCACTTGTTCATTCCATTGATCTGGATGGCGATTTCATCAGTGATCTGCATTTGGCTGCGGTCAATCTCGCGGTCGATGACGGTTTCCGACATGGCGGGCTCCCTTAACGATGGTCCGTCTTCAGCTTGCGCTCCAGATACATGGAATAGCGCGACATGCCGAAGCAGAAGATGAAGAAACACAGGCCGATGAACCCGAACAGCTCCCAATAGATGCCGTTCCAGTTGCTGTCGGCCCGAATGGCGTTGGACAGCCCGATCGGGTCGAGGATGCCGATGAACACCACCAGCGTCGTATCCTTGAACAGCCCGATGAAGGTGTTGACGATGCCCGGGATCGAGATTTTCAGCGCCTGCGGCATGATGATGAGCCGCTGCGCCTTCCAGTAGTCGAGACCGAGCGCATCGGCCGCCTCATACTGCCCGCGCGGCAGGGCGGCAAGGCCACCCCGGATCACCTCAGCCATATAGGCGGCGGCAAAGAGCGTCACCATGATGACGACCCGCAGGATGATGTCGAAATTCGTGCCCGGCGGCAGGAAGTAGTTGAGCAGCAAGGACGCCGTGAACAGCAGGGTAATCAGCGGCACGCCCCGGATGAACTCGATGAAGCCCACCGAGACGGTCTTGATCAGCAGCATGTCCGATTGCCGCCCGAGTGCCAGCACGATGCCGATGGGCAAGGACAACGCGATGCCCGTAACCCCGATGATGGTTGACACCATGAACCCGCCGAACTGGTCCGACCGGACCGGGGTGATCCCGATGGGCAGGGCCGAGGACAGGGCCGCAGCCAATGGGCCGGTCAGGAACATCCACCACAGGATCGTTGCAAGCACCGCCCCGATCGTGGCCACGAGCGTCGAAACCTGCGCCAGAACCCGGTAGGCGATATAGCCCGCGACGAAACCCAGCATGGCAAGGATCGGAAACCAGATCGTGCCCCCCCAAAGCAGCCAGAAGGCCAGTGCCGGATAGATGGCACTGAACCAGAACAGTTGCCGCGGAGCGCCCGAAAACAGGATCGGTGCCAGCGCCACGATCATCAGAACGAAGGTCAGAACCGGACGCCAATAGGCCCAGGTCGGATAGAAGCCGAACATCAACTGGTGCCAGCGATCCTTGATGACACCGAAACAGGCCCCGGTCGCGCCCTGAAGGATCTCGCGGCATTCCGACAGGCTGCCGGCATTCCAGACGGAATTGACGAACCACGGCCCCAGATGCAGCGTCAGCCAGACGACGATCAGCACCCCGCTGACCGTCAGGATCGTGTTGAGGGGACCGGAAACCAGATTCTCGCGAACCCAGCGGATCGCACCGATTTCGCTGACAGGAGGGGCAGCCTCGGGCAACATGGTGTCGCGGACGTAGGAAACGGTCTGGGCGTGGGTGTCGCTCATCTCAACGCTCCTTCAGCTTGACGGTGCTGTTGTAGACATTCATCAGGCCGGAAATGATCAAACTGATGGTCAGGTAGATCAGCATCAGAAGCAGCATCGCCTCCAGCTCCCGCCCGGTCTGGTTCAGCGTGATGCCACCAAGGGTGGAGCGCAGATCCATGTAGCCGACGGCGATCCCCAGCGAGGTATTTTTGGTGATGTTGAGATATTGCGAGATCAGCGGCGGGATGATGACCCGCAGCGCCTGCGGCAGGATGACAAGGTTCATCGTCCAGGAGGGCCGCATGCCAAGCGCGAAGGCCGCCTCGGTCTGGCCGCGCGAAATGGCCAGAATGCCCGCACGCACGTTTTCGGCGATGAAAGCCCCGGTATAGATCGACAGCGCCATCCACATCGCAAAGAAGGAGTTGCGCATGTAGGTGCCACCCTGGAAGTTGAAACCGCGCAGTTCCGGATATTCGAGATGGAACCCCAGAGCGATCAGAACAACCATGATCGGAACGAACAGGATCAAGAGCGATTTCCACCAGATGACAGGGCGGATACCCGTGGCTTCCTGCACGGCCGTCGCCCGGCGGCGCAGGATGATGTTGGCCCAGACCGACCCGACGATCACCGCCATGATGACGAGGAAGTTGATCGAAACGGAAATGATCCCGAGATTGATCGATCCGAGCGATGTGGTGAACAGCGGACCCGGCACATAGACGCCCCGGTTGGTGATCGCCACCGTATCGAAGAACAACATCGAGGAGGTCGCATCCTCCCCCCGGAAAGCCGAGGGCGTCGGCATGCTCTCGGTCATCACCGCGAAGAATACGATGATCCACAGCAGAAGCGGCACATTGCGGAACGCTTCCACATAGATGGCCATGAGGCGCGAGACGATCCAGTTCTTCGACAGTCGCAGGACGCCCGCGATGACACCGATCACCGTCGCCGTGATGCAGGAAATGAAGGCGAGCAGCAGCGTGTTCAAAAGACCGATGAACATGGCCCGGCCATGCGTGCTGTCATTGGTGTATTCGACGAGGCGCTGATTGATGTCATATCCGGCGCGCACGAAGAGGAAGTTGAAATTGAAATCTTTCCCCAGTGCCCTCAGGTTGCTGATCGTATTGTCGATCAGCCAGGCAAATCCTGCCATCAGCAGGAACAGGACCACGATCTGGATTGTCATGGACCGGTAGCGCGTATCATAGAGCAACATGCTCAGTCGAAACGTCGACCCGGAATTTTCGGTCGTCATCGCCATCAATATATCCCCTGTCTCTGAACGGCGCTTTACCGCGCTCTGGACGCAAGGCCGGACCCGTCCGGCGCATCTGTCAGATGTCGATTGTGGAGGGAAAAAGGGCGCGACAGTGTCGCGCCCTTCCCAGTCAGATCCCGGTCAACGGAACGGCGGAGCGTAGAGCAGCCCGCCTTGCGTCCATTGCGCGTTCAGACCGCGAGCCAGACCGATCGGGGTCGACTCACCGATGTTGGTGGCAAAGATCTCGCCATAGTTGCCGCCCGCCATGATGGCGCGCTTGGCCCATTCATTGTCCAGACCGAACATCGCGCCCAGATCCCCCTCGGTGCCGAGCAGACGGTTGACTTCAGGGTTGTTGGTGCCCTTTGCCAGTTCCTCGATATTGGCCGAGGTCACGCCCAGTTCTTCCGCCGCGATCAGGGCGAACAACGTCCAGGTCACGATATCGGCCCATTGATCGTCGCCATGGGCGACCAGCGGCCCCAGTGGCTCTTTCGAGATGATCTCGGGCAGGACGATATGGTTTTCCGGATCCGCAAAGGTCGCGCGGGTCGCGGCAAGGCCGGAGGCGTCGGTGGTGTAGACGTCACAGGCACCAGCCAGATATTGCTGCTGCGCCTCGGCATTGGTTTCGATCGGAACCGGCTCGTAGCTCATGTTGTTCGACTTGAAGTAGTCGGCGAGGTTGAGTTCGGTCGTGGTGCCGGTCTGGATGCAGACGGTGGAGCCGTCCAGTTCCTTGGCCGAGGACACACCAAGCGCCTTGTTCACCATGAAGCCCTGACCGTCATAGTAGTTGACGCCGGTGAAGGTGAATTTCAGGTCCACATCGCGCGAGAAGGTCCAGGTGGTGTTGCGCGCGAGCATGTCGATTTCACCCGAGGCCAGCGCGGTGAAGCGGGTCTGGCCAGTGGTGGTGACGAATTTCACCTTCTTGGGGTCGCCCAGAACGGCGGCGGCAACAGCGCGGCAGACGGCCACGTCAAAACCTTGCCATTCCCCCGCCGAATCCGGGGCCGAGAAGCCGTTGACGCCCGTGGAGACGCCGCAGTTCAGCTCGCCGCGCGCCTTCACATCGTCCAGCTTTGCGGCAGATGCCATGCCGGCAACGACTGCGGCGGCAGTCAGCGTGCCGACGAATACGGTTTTTTTCATGTTTACCTCTTCCTGATTGTCCGCACATTTTGGCGGAATTATTGCTCCCTCCCCCTGACGGGGGTTGAACCTGATTGAGGGATACCCCCCCCAGTGTAAGTCAGTTTCGACCGAAGCGGTTTGAAAGGTCAAGAGCAAGCCTTGGCTCGCTGGAAAATTCCGGGTTTTCATTGCCTTGGGCGTCGGGTGCCGCAACTTGCATCAAGGCTGCCCATTGATTGGGCAAGATTGTTACCCGCACAATCCGAAGAATCGCCCCGCGTCGTCAAAGGCCGCGCGTTTCACGGCCTCGGATTCGAGCGCGAGATCGTCCTGCCCCCACAACTCGGCCTGCCAGTGTTCGTCGATCCGCGACAGCTCGAACGCCTCATCCACCGCAAGCCGGCCCTTCGTGACAGCCAGCGCCAGAACCAGCGAACCGGCGATCGAAACCAGATCGTGAAAGGCCGCCAGCCGGAACGCATCGAGCGCATGGACCTGCGCCGCAAGGCGGCTGGTCGCGTCGCTGTCCTGCGCGACCGGGATGACGCCCGTGGTCACGACCAGTCGCGCGTCAAAGGTCACCGCCGCCCAGGCCAGCAGCGGATCCCAGCCCGCAGACTGCCGCGCCAGCAGCGCCTCCGGCCCCGGCGCGCGGTAGCACAAAAGGTCCGACGCGCCATAGGCCGCGATCAGCGCCGCCACCTCGTCGAATTGCGGGCCGACCTTGTCCAGCGCGGAATTGGCCATGCGCGTCATCGGCATGGTGTCAGGCTTCACAACCCCTTGCTGCGCCTGCCATTCCTCGGCAACCGCATCGGCCAGCGCCAGCGAGGGCAGGATCAGCGGTGTCTTGGCCGGACTGCGCACCATCCGCCCGTCCAGCATCACCGCAAAGCCGCCCTCAACCGCCTCGGCCCGGGCCTCGGTCCAGAATCGTTTCGGAGCCCATGCGCTCATTTGTGCAATTTCTCGAACGGATCGGCGGGCACGTCGTTTTCTCCCCAGTCGAGCGATTTCCACGTCCGCGCCATATGGTCAGGCAAGGGGGCGGTGAAGGTCATCGCGGCCTTGGTGATGGGATGTTCCAGCGACAGGCTGCGGGCATGCAGATGCAGTTTCTTGCTGACCTCGCCCCCGATGGAAGCGCCCCAGCCATCGCCGGCATTTTCAGCACCCGAGCCACCATATTTGCCATCGCCCAGAATGGGGTGGCCCAGTTCCGCCATATGGGCGCGCAACTGATGGGTGCGGCCCGTCACAGGCTCCAGCGCCATCCATGACAGCCGCGTGCCCAGAAACCAGAGCGTGAAGAAATCGGTATGCGCGCGCTTGGCATCGGGGTAATCGGCCATCTTGGCGGGGTGGACGCAGATCATCTTTTCGCCTTCACCGCCACGCCCGCGCCCCGGGGCCTTCATCAATCCGTATTTGACCGACCCCTGACGCGGCGACGGCACGCCCGCGACGGCCGCCCAATAGATCTTGCGGGTATTGCGGTGGCGCAAGGCCTCGGACAGCGCGCGCGCCACGCGGTCTGTGCGGGCCAGCATCAGGACGCCTGATGTGTCCTTGTCCAGCCGATGCACCAGTTTGGGGCGGTCCTTGTAGCCGAATTTCAGCGCCTCCGCCAACCCGTCCACATGCTTGTCGCCCTGCCCCGACCCGCCTTGCGAGGCAAGCCCCGGCGGCTTGTTCAGGATGATCAGATGTTCATCGCGGAAGATCACAGCGTTCTGGATCATCTTCACATCCGCCGCACTCATGCCATCGGCCAGCGGGCGCGACGGCGCATCGCCCAGCGGGATCGGCGGCACGCGGATCACCATGCCGGGGCCAACCCTGTCAGATGCCTTGGCCCGCCCCCCATCGACGCGGACCTGCCCGGTGCGGCAGTATTTTTCCACCGCGCCCTGCGTGATCTGGGGAAAGCGGCGCTTCATCCAGCGGTCGAGGCGCTGTTCGCCCTCATCCTCGGAGACGGTCAAAAGTTTCACATCGCTCATGCCAACACCCCGCGCGCAAAGACAACGCCAAGGACCAGCGCCAGAATGGACAGCACCACGCTGCCCGCCACATAGCCAGCCGCCTGCCCCACGAGACCGGCCTCGTAAAGCTTGTAGGCATCAAGGCTGAAGGCCGAAAAGGTGGTGAACCCACCCAGAATACCCGCCATCAGGAATGGCGCTGCCGTGATCCGGGGGGCCAGAATGATGAACAGCACCCCCATGACAAAACTGCCCGCCACATTCACGATCATCGTGGCCAGCGGCGCACCCACCATCGCCACGGTCAGAAACCGCAGGGCAGAGCCGATGGCACCCCCGAGGGCGACTTGGGATAGGGTCCAGATCATCGCCACTCCTTCACCCCCGCAAGGGAATTTGTCAACCAGCGCTGGCCCGGATCATTCCCCGGACCGCTTGGCGCGGAGCCGGACAAAATAGTCGATCCGCTTTTTCAACTCGCGTTCGAACCCGCGTTCCGGGGGCGCGTAAAGCACCGGGCGGCGCATCCCGTCGGGAAAGTAGTTCTGGCCTGAAAACCCGTCCTCGGCGTCATGGTCATAGGCATAGTCGGCGCCATAGCCGATCTCCTTCATCAGCTTGGTCGGTGCGTTCAGGATATGGGCGGGGGGCATCTTGCTCCCCGTCTCCCGCGCCAGCGCACGCGCAGCCTTGTAAGCGGTATAGACCCCGTTCGATTTCGGGGCGAGGGCGAGGTAGACCACCGCCTGCGCCAGCGCCAGTTCGCCCTCGGGGCTGCCCAGCCGTTCAAAGGTCGCCCAGCTTTCCAGACAGACCGCCTGCGCCTGCGGGTCGGCAAGGCCCACATCCTCCACCGCCATCCGGGTCAGGCGGCGGGCGAGGAAACGCGGATCCTCGCCGCCCTCCAGCATCCGGGCAAACCAGTAAAGGGCGGCATCCGGGTCGGACCCGCGCACCGATTTGTGCAGGGCGGAAATCAGGTTGTAATGTTCCTCGCCGGACTTGTCGTATTTGGCGGCGCGGCGCATCAGTCGCGTCGCCAGCGCCTCGCGGGTCTGGGGGGTATCGACCTTCCAGGCGGCCACCTGTTCGATCAGGTTCAACAGCGCGCGGCCATCGCCATCGGCCATTTCCAGCATCGCCTCGCGCGCCTCGCCCTTCAGGGGCAGCGCCCGGCCCAGTTCCTGTTCGGCCCGCTGCGCCAGAAGCTCCAGATCGGCCAGCGTCAGACGCTCCAGCACGATCACCTGCGCGCGGCTCAGAAGGGCGGCGTTCAGCTCGAAGGACGGGTTTTCCGTTGTGGCCCCGACCAGAAGGATCGTGCCATCCTCCATATGCGGCAGGAACCCGTCCTGCTGCGCCTTGTTGAAGCGGTGGATTTCATCGACAAACAGCAACGTTCCCTGCCCGTTGCGGCGACGCAGTTTGGCCGCCTCGAACACCTTCCGCAGATCCGGCACGCCGGTAAAGATCGCGGAAATCTGAACAAAACTCAGATCGGTTTCATCCGCCAAAAGCCGCGCAATCGTGGTCTTGCCCACCCCCGGCGGCCCCCAGAGGATCAGCGACGACAGCGACCCCGCCGCCAGCATCGCGCCCAACGGGCCCTCCGGCGACAGAACCTTGCCCTGCCCCACCACATCGGCCAGCCGCCGCGGACGCAGCCGGTCAGCCAGCGGGCGGGGGCCTTCGGCCTTGGGCCCATCATCGGGGATCTGATCGAAAAGGTCTGCCATGGGATCACGCTACGCCCATCCCCGCCCCGGCGGAAGGGGTCAGAGCCGGAACCGCAGCCGGATCCTCTGCCCCTGCCGCAGCACATCGACGGACCAGGTGCGCACGGTCTGTTCTGCCGCTTCGGCCAGATCGGCAAGGTCTGAAATCGCGCTGCCATTGATGCCAAGGATCACATCCCCGGGTGCTATCCCCGACCGCAGAAGCGGGCCGTTCAGATCGGTGACAACCACGCCCTGTGCCGACAGGGGCAGTTCCAGCCGCGCGATGGTCGCCGGGTCAATCGGAGCAGCGGTAAGCCCCGCCAACCCGCCGCGCGTGAGGGCCAGCGCCGCGCCCTCCCCACCCGGAGGCGGATCAAGGCGCAGGACAACCTGTCGACGCGCGCCGTCGCGGCTGTATTCAACGGTGGTTTCGCGCCCGACACCCGCGACGGCGAGGCGGAACATCACTTCCTGCGGGCTGTTCACCTCTGCCCCGCCCAGCGAGAGGATCACATCCCCCGGCTGCATCCCTGCAGCGCCGAAGGGGCTGACAGGGTGCAGTTCGGTGATGACGATGCCGCCCGACCGCTCGAGGCCGAGCGCCTCGGCCATCGCGGCATCCACCTCCTGCCCGCCGACGCCCGCCCAGGGGCGTTCGAACCGCGATGCACCCGCCTCGGCCTGCCGCAGCACCTCGGCCACCAGATTGGCGGGGATGGCAAAGCCGATGCCATTCGACCCGCCCGACCGTGACAGGATCGCGGTATTCACCCCGATCAGCCGCCCGTTCACGTCAATCAGTGCGCCACCCGAATTGCCCGGGTTGATCGCGGCATCGGTCTGGATGAAATAGCCCCGCCCCAGTGACGCCGAGGACCGCGCCAGGGCCGAGACAATGCCCGCGGTCACGGTCTGCCCCACACCGAACGGGTTGCCGATGGCCATGACCAACTCGCCCACCTCCACCCCGTCACTGTCGCGCAGTTCGAGCGCCGGCAGACCCGCAGCCCCTGACAGGCGCAAGACGGCAAGGTCGCTCTCCTCGTCGGCCATGATGACCTCGGCCGAATATTCGCGCCGGTCGGTCAGCACGACGCGAATGTCGGTCGCCCCGCCAACAACGTGGTAGTTGGACACCACCAGCCCTTCGGACCGAAGGATGACACCCGACCCGAGCGAATTTTCCACCTGCGGCCGCGCCGGCCCCAGATCGCGGAAGAACTGCTCGAAGAACGGATCGCCCGAGAACGGGCTGGAACGGCCCTGCACCACACGGCGGGCATAGATGTTGACAACCGCAGGTGCGGCCTCCTTCACCAGCGGCGCGAAGGACAGCGCGATTTCCGTGCGGCTTTCCGGGACCGACTGCGCCAATGCGAAGGGGGCGGACAGGATCAGCGCCAGCACGGCGCCGAGGAACGGCTTTGGCTTCATCATGGCCTCGCTTTGGCTGCTTTTGCCGCCGATATGGGGTATCGGCGGCAAGGGTGCAACGGGCGCAGGCAGCTCAATGCAGCTTGGAGGCCATGTTGATCGTCACGCAGACGCAGGGCAATCCATCGAAATCGAGGATCGGACCGGCAGGTTCACATTCCAGCCCCACCCTGCGCCCGATCCGGCGCGACGCCTCGGGGATCAGGCCCAGAACCGAGGTTGCCCCGAGATTGCGCGCCGAAACCACCATCTCCTGCCGGAGTTGCAACTGCACGCGCAGCCGCTGGTTGGCGGGCACGCAGTCAGAGACAAAGACCCGGCTGCTCTCCCAGATGTGATCCGCAACCGGGGCCTCATAGTCCAGCAGGTTGGACGGGATCGAGGACAACAGGCCAAGCTGCGCATCCCGGATCATGTAGGAATAGATGCCGCAGCGATGCGTGGTCGGCGTCAGCCGGATACCGGCCAGAACGCGCCCGTTCTCATGCACCGCGACCCAGCGGCTCGCGGGCGTGTCATACTGGTCGAACTCCATGCCGTTGGCCTGTGGCAGATCCCATTTGTTCTGCACGATGAAGGCCTGATGGCGGGCCCGGAACAGATTGGCGAACAACTCTCCGTGGTTGTGCATGTTCTCGAAAGACAGGGTCGTGACTTCCATTTGGTGATCTCCTTCTGGGGTTATGGAACCGTTTGAAGGGGACCGCACATGCCTAGAGCAGTCGGTATTCGCGCGCTTTCTTTACCGCCTCCGACGTCGTCCGGGCCTCCAACCGGACTCGGGCAGACGACAGCCGCGCCTTGAAGGCGCTTTCGGAAATTCCGAGTTTTGCTGCGGCAGCAGTGTGGCGGTCCCCGTTGGCGATGCATTGCAACGCTTCGATCTGTGCCTTCGTCAGGTCCGAAGGCGGTTTGGCCGCTATGTGCAGACGCGCGGTGATGTCGGCCAGAATCGTCAACTCTTCATCAGTGAACTCCCGGTCAGACCGGCAAATCCCTGCCATCGACCGCGACGTGATCGGCCCGTAGGAGGACACCGCACCATAGTTCATGTTATGGGCGGCGGCCTTCTTCAGAACACCGAAAGGATCCGGCAGCGGGATCGCGCTCCACCGTGCCGTTCCCGTCGTGCCGATACCCCAGAAAACCAGCGGGTCACGCAGGTAGTAGGAGTTGGCATTGTAGTACTCGACCCAGTCCGCCGGATACTTGCTGAAGTAGATCAGAGGATTGGCATAGCGAATGTGCAGCCCGACCGCATAGCCTTCCGGCGCAAGCACGGCGAGTTCGTCATAGAGCTGGGTCAGGTTCTTGTTCACGGCTATCAACTTATACAGATTCGGCAAACTTTCGACTCAACCCTAGTGGCATCCCCTTCGATCTGCCAGTTATCGTCTTAAGATTTCGTTTACACTGATTGACAACACACCGAACGACGCCGGTCGACAGGCTTGAAAAAGCAAATGCCCGCCGATCAGGCAGGCATTCACTCTCATTCGGTCAGACTGGCTGATCGCGGATCTGCTCAGGCTTCGGCGTCTTCCTCTGCATCAAGACGCGCCTTGTCGGCAGCGCCCTTGGCATTCGGATCGCGGTCAACAAACTCGATGATCGCCATGGGTGCCATGTCGCCATAACGGAACCCGGCCTTCAGAACGCGGACATAACCGCCCTGACGGTCCTTGTAGCGGGGGCCCAGAACTTCGAAAAGCTTGGCCACATCCTTGTCTTCCTTGAGCTGCGCTGCCGCCTGACGGCGCGCATGCAGATCACCGCGCTTGGCCAGCGTGATGAGTTTTTCGATGACCGGGCGCAATTCCTTGGCCTTGGGCAGCGTGGTCTTGATCTGCTCATGCTCGATCAGCGAGCCGGACATGTTGGCGAACAGCGCCTTGCGGTGTTCGTGGGTGCGGTTGAGGCGGCGGTAGCCGCGGGCGTGACGCATGGTGGTCTCCTATCGTCGCGTTATGCTTTGTGTTGCCCCCCGTGCGTTGCGGAGGGCGTCGTTGGGGCGGAATTGCCCAGGGTTCCCCGGATGGCCGGGCATTTCGGGGGGCTTTCTTGCCCCCCGTCAAACTCAGAACTGGTCTTCGAAGCGTTTCGCCAGATCTTCGATATTCTCCGGCGGCCAGTCCTCGACATCCATGCCAAGGTGCAGGCCCATGCCCGACAGCACTTCCTTGATCTCGTTGAGCGACTTGCGGCCGAAGTTCGGGGTGCGCAGCATCTCAGCTTCGGTTTTCTGGATCAGATCGCCGATATAGACGATATTGTCGTTCTTGAGGCAGTTGGCCGACCGGACCGAAAGCTCCAGCTCGTCCACTTTCTTCAGAAGAAGCGGGTTGAACTCCAGCCCGTCATCCACGTCCGAACGGTTGGCGGATTCCGGTTCGTCGAAGTTGACGAAGATCGACAGCTGATCCTGCAGGATGCGCGCGGCATAGGCCACGGCGTCATCCGGCGTCAGGGAGCCATCGGTCTCGATCTTCATGGTCAACTTGTCGTAATCCAGAACCTGCCCTTCGCGGGTGGGCTGAACCTCATAGCTGACCTTCTTGACCGGCGAATAGATCGCGTCGATCGGGATCAGGCCGATCGGCGCATCCTCGGGGCGGTTCTTGTCGGCGGCGACATAGCCCTTGCCGGTGTTGACCGTCAGTTCCATGAACACGTCCGCACCGTCGTCAAGGTGACAGATGACGTGATCCTTGTTGAGAACCTCGATCCCGTTCGACTCCGAAATGTCGCCGGCGGTGACGACGCCCGGACCCTTGGCGGAAATCGACAGCCGCTTCGGCCCCTCGACTTCCATCTTGATCGCGACACCCTTGAGGTTCAGCACGATGTCCGTGACATCCTCGCGAACGCCCGCGACCGAGGAGAACTCGTGCAGCACGTTGTCGATCTGGACCGAGGTGATGGCGCCGCCCTGCAGCGAGGACATCAGCACCCGACGCAGCGCATTGCCGAGGGTCAGGCCAAAGCCCCGCTCCAGCGGCTCGGCAATGACCGTCGCGGTGCGCTGTGCATCCGCGCCCGGCTTGACAACCAACTGCGTCGGTTTGATCAATTCTGCCCAATTCTTGTGGATCATGCGTGTCGCCTCCATACTTGCCCGCTGCCCATGTCCGTAAGCGGCAGGCGCCCGAGGATTCAGAAAAACCGAAACCGGGCCATGCGAAAGACGCATGGCCCGGCAAATGAAAAAGGCTTCAGACGCGACGGCGCTTCGGCGGGCGGCAGCCGTTATGGGCCAGCGGGGTCACATCACGGATCGAAGTGATGTTGAGCCCGACAGCAGCCAGCGCACGAAGCGCCGATTCGCGGCCCGAACCCGGCCCCTGCACTTCGACCTCGATGGTCTTGACGCCATGTTCCTGCGCCTTGCGGGCGGCATCCTCGGCGGCCATCTGGGCGGCATAGGGGGTCGATTTGCGCGATCCCTTGAAGCCCATGGTGCCCGAGGAGGACCAGGAGATCGCATTCCCCTGCACGTCCGAAATCAGGATCTTGGTGTTGTTGAAGGACGAATTCACATGCGCCACGCCGGCAGCAATGTTCTTGCGTTCCTTTTTCTTGACGCGGGTCTTTTCGCGAGCCATCTCTACGCCCCCTTATTTCTTCTTGCCGGCAATGGCCTTTGCGGGGCCTTTGCGGGTGCGAGCGTTGGTATGCGTGCGCTGGCCACGAACCGGCAGGCCGCGACGGTGGCGCAGGCCGCGATAGCAACCAAGATCCATCAGACGCTTGATGTTCATCGAGACTTCGCGACGCAGGTCGCCTTCGACGGTGAAGTTCGCGTCGATATGTTCCCGGATCGCCAGCACTTCGGCATCCGAGAGTTCATTGACGCGACGAGCCAGATCAATGTTGCAGGCTTCGCAGATCTTCTGGGCGACGTTGTTGCCGATCCCGGTGATATAGGTCAGTGCGATCGGGACACGTTTCCCGGTCGGAATGTTTACGCCAGCAATACGTGCCACGCGTTCTTCCTTTCGTTGCGGTTCCGTTGTGCCAGAACCTTTTTTCACAACGCCCGAGGGCAGCGTCTCCGCCCCCGATCCGTCCGTTCACTTTCGGTTAATCCCAAAAGCAGACGATTCCCTTGCGGGACGCCGTGCAATATGGGCTTTTGCCCCGCCCGTCAAGGGCGCAACGCAGATTCAACGGCTGCTGTCAAGAACTTCGGCAATCGTCTGCGCGACGGCGTCCATTTCCGCAAGACCATCCACTGAGCGCAGGTCGCCCTTGGCATAGTAATAGCCAATCAAGGGCGATGTTTTCTTGTAATATTCCATCAGACGCGTCCGCAGCGCATCCTCATTATCATCGGCCCGGCGCACCAGATCGTCAGAGCCGCAGACATCGCAGATATCCGTGACCTTGGTGGGTTTCATCCGGTCGTGATAGACCGCCCCGCAGGACGAACAGGTGAACCGCCCGGTGATCCGCTCGACCAGAGCCGCGTCATCCACCTGCATTTCGATCACGGCATCGAGTTCCTGCCCCAGATCGGTGAGCAATTCCCCCAAGGCATCCGCCTGCTTGAGCGTGCGCGGAAAGCCGTCAAAGATGAAGCCGCCTCCGGCCTCTCCCGCAAGCTTCTCACGGATGAGGCCGATCACGATCTCGTCGGTGACCAACTCCCCGCGCGCCATGACCTCTGCCACACGGCGCCCCATCTCCGAACCCGAGGATTTCGCCTCGCGCAGCATGTCACCGGTCGAAAGCTGGACCATGCCGCGTTCGTCGACCAGACGCTTGGCTTGCGTGCCCTTGCCCGCACCAGGCGGCCCCAGAAGGATGATGTTGGCCATGTCTGCCCCCCCTACCGGCGCGCGGGTGTGCGCGTTCCGGGCCGTTTCTTGCCACGAAGCTGCGATTTCTCGATAAGCCCCTCATACTGGTGCGCCAGCAGATGCGACTGCACCTGATTGATCGTGTCCATCGTCACCGACACCACGATCAGCACCGAGGTGCCACCGAAGTAGAACGGGATCGCCAGTTCGTTTCGCAGGATTTCAGGCAGAAGGCAGACGGCGGCGAGATAGGCAGAGCCCAGAACGAGGATGCGATTGACCACATATTCCAGATATTCCTCGGTCTTCTTGCCCGGCCGGATGCCGGGGATGAACCCGGTCTGGTTCTTCAGGTTCTCGGCCACATCCTCGACCTTGAACGACACGTTATGGGTGTAGAAATAGGTGAAGAACACGATCATCGCCGTGAAGAACAACAGATAGAGCGGCTGGCCCGGCCCGAAATAGGCCAGAAGCGTCGACATGATCGGCCCGGTCTGCTGGCCCGAGAAGGTGGAGACCGTGACCGGCAACAGCAGCAGCGACGAGGCGAAGATCGCGGGGATCACGCTGGCGGGGTTGACCTTGATCGGCAGATGGCTCGATCCGCCCTCATAGATCTTCATGCCCTGCTGGCGGCGCGGATACTGAATGGTGATCTTGCGCAGCGCACGCTCCATGAACACCACGAAGCCGATCACCAGCACGACCATCACGATCACGCCGACGATCACCGCAGGTGACAGCGCACCGGACCGGCCCTGGCTGAAGAACTGTGCCAGTGCAGCCGGAATTTCCGCCACGATGCCAACAAAGATGATGAGCGAGATGCCGTTGCCGATGCCACGCGCGGTGATCTGTTCCCCCAGCCACATCAGGAACATCGTGCCGCCGACCAGCGTGATGACGCAGGCGGTGATGAAGAACACCCCCGGAGAGGTCACCAAGCCGCCCGATTGCAGGCTGACCGCGATCCCGTAGGCCTGGAATACCGCCAGAAGCACCGTCCCATAGCGGGTATACTGGTTGAGCTTCTTGCGGCCCTGCTCGCCCTCTTTCTTCAACTGCTCCAGCTTCGGCACCATGGAGGCCAGAAGCTGCACGATGATCGAAGCCGAAATATAGGGCATGATCCCGAGCGCAAAGATCCCCATGCGGGAAATCGCACCACCGGTGAACATGTTGAGCATGCCGCCGATCCCGGTGGACAGTTCCGCCATGAATTCGCGCAGCGCCGTGCCGTCGATGCCCGGCACCGGAATATAGGTGCCGATCCGGTAGACGATGAGCAACCCGATGGTGAAGAAGATGCGATGGCGCAGGTCTGTGGCCTTGCCGATCGAACTCCAGCTCAGGTTTGCCGCCATTTGTTCCGCAGCAGATGCCATGATGTCCTTACTCCGCGGTCGCTAAAGGAAGCGCCGCCTGACCGTTTTGCGG
Organism: Pseudorhodobacter sp.; assembly: GCA_046295215.1. GTDB lineage: Bacteria > Pseudomonadota > Alphaproteobacteria > Rhodobacterales > Rhodobacteraceae > Szabonella. Next base: position 160,198 of record JBKBNP010000002.1, read on the forward strand.
TCGGCGGCGCAAGAAACGTGAGGGAGATGTAAGCGGTCCTGCGACCGCTCACAACCTCTTATTCGGCTGCTGCCGCTGCCGCGCCCGCAACTTTCAGCGATCCGCCGGCCTTTTCGACCGCTGCGATGGCCGAGGCCGAGGCGCCGGTGACCACGAGGTTGACCGTCGCGGTGATTTCGCCCTTGGCCAGCACGCGGATGCCGTCATGCTTGGACTTGGTGAGGCCTGCCGCAACCAGCGCGTCCTCGTTGATCTCGGCCGAGGCATCGAGCTTGCCGGCCTCGACGAATTTCTGGATCAGGCCGAGGTTGATGACGGCGTATTCCTTGGCATTCGGCTTGGTGAAGCCGCGCTTGGGCAGACGGCGGTAAAGCGGCATCTGGCCGCCTTCATAGCCGTTCAATGCGACGCCGGAACGGGATTTCTGCCCCTTGATCCCGCGCCCGGCGGTCTTGCCCTTGCCCGAACCGGGACCACGCGCCACGCGCTTTTGCTTCTTGGCGGCACCGGGATTGTCGGAAAGTTCATTCAGTTTCATGTCGCAAACTCCTATGCCGGAAGGTCCATACCTGCGACGGATGCGGACAACGCGGCGTTTCTTGTTGATTCTCGTGGGCCCTAAAGACCATTGCGGGCGATTACATGACCCGTGCCGCGATGGCAAGCACGAAGGAGGTTTTGCCCCCTACCCCGCAGCGGAATAGCTGCCTGAAGCATCGTGTTTTTCCTGTCCGGTCAGCGCAGGATTGAAAACGCAGATGATCCGCAGGTCCGTGTCCGCACGCAGAACATGGGCCTCGTGCCGGTCCAGCACATAGACAGTCCCCGGCCCCAGTGGAAACACCTCGCCCGTTGCCACATTCTCCACTTCGCCCTGACCTTCGATGACATAGTTCGTCTCGACATGGTTCTTGTAGTGCAGGCGCTGTTCCGAGCCTGCCTTGCAGACCGTGTCATGCAGCGAATAGCCCAGACCATCCGCTGCAAGCAGGATGCGGCGACTTTCGAAGGCGTCTCCGGTCACATGGGCGGCGGTGTTCAGAACCGACGCAAGGGTGCGCACAATCATTGCGTTTTCTTTCTCACAGCAAACCTGCGGCAAAGCCTGTCAGGGACAGGCAAAATAGATGGTCAAATTATCATGACGCAAGACAAAGCAAAACGCCCCACAGGTTCCTGCGGGGCGTTTCGATCTGAAATCCGAACCCGGCCTCAGCCGCGTTCTTCGATGATCTGCACCAGATGGCTGATCTTGTTGACCATGCCGCGCACGGAGGGCGTATCCTCCAACTCACGGGTCCGGTTCATCTTGTTCAGGCCAAGACCCTTGAGGGTCGCGGTCTGGATCGCGGGGCGGCGGGCAGCCGAGGCCACCTGCTTGACCACGATGGTTTTCTTCGGAGCATCAGCCATGATCACGCCTCCACGGTTTCAGCGGCGGGGGCATCGGCAACCGGCTTGTTCAGGATGTCGGCCACCTTCTTGCCGCGACGCTGCGCGACCTGACGGGGGCTGGTTTCCTGCTTCAGACCGTCGATGGTCGCGCGGATCATGTTGTAGGGGTTCTGCGAGCCGATGGATTTCGCCACCACATCCTGCAGGCCCAGCATCTCGAACACGGCGCGCATCGGACCACCGGCGATGATGCCGGTCCCTGCGACGGCCGTGCGCATCACGACTTTTCCGGCGCCGTGGCGACCTTCCATGTCGTGATGCAGCGTGCGGCTGTCCTTCAGCGGCACACGGATCATCTGGCGCTTGGCCTGTTCCGTGGCCTTGCGGATCGCCTCGGGCACTTCCTTGGCCTTGCCCTTGCCGAAGCCGACACGACCGCGCTGATCGCCCACCACCACGAGTGCCGCAAAGCCGAAGCGTTTGCCGCCCTTCACGGTCTTGGACACACGGTTGATCGCAACCAGACGATCCTGAAATTCCGGGGTTTCCTCCGCGCGATCGCGGCGGTCCCGACGGTTTTCTTCTCTTGCCATCTGATTACTCCTCAGAACTTCAGGCCGCCTTCACGGGCAGCCTCGGCCAAAGCCTTGATCTTCCCGTGAAAGAGGAAACCGCCACGATCGAAGTAGCATTCTTCGATACCGGCCTTCTTGGCCCGCTCGGCAATCATGGCGCCCACTTTCGTCGCCGCTTCGACATTGTTCTTGCCGAGAAAGCCGAGATCCTTTTCGAGGGTCGAGGCTGCGGCAAGCGTCACGCCATTCGCGTCGTCGATCAGTTGCACACTGATATTCTTGCTGGACCGATGGACCGACAGACGCGCACGCCCGTTTGCCATCGCCTTGATCTTGTTCCGAACGCGCAAGCGGCGCTTGAGGAACAGCTGTCGTTTTGTGTTCGCCATTTTTTGCGCCCCTTACTTCTTCTTGCCTTCCTTGCGGAAGACGTATTCATCCTTGTAGCGGATGCCCTTGCCCTTGTAGGGCTCGGGCTTGCGCCATTCGCGGATGTTCGCAGCGACCTGACCAACAAGCTGCTGGTCGGTGCCTTCCACAACGATTTCGGTTTGCTTCGGCGCCGTCACGGTCACACCGGCGGGCACCTCGAAGTTGACTTCGTGGCTGTAGCCCAGTGACAGTTTCAGCACATTCCCGGCGATGGCGGCACGGTAGCCGACGCCCTGGATTTCCAGCTCTTTCTTGAAGCCGGTGGTCACGCCCTGCACCAGATTGTCGATCTGGCTGCGGGTCATCCCCCATTGCTGACGCGCACGCTTGGACGTGCCGCGCGGCTTCACGGTAACGGTGTCGCCTTCGATGAGAATGGTCACATCGTCGGTCGCCCCAAAGCTGCGGGTGCCTTTCGGCCCCTTCACTTCGATGGTCTGGCCGGACAGGGAGGCAGTCACCCCCTTGGGCAGCTCGACCGGTTTTTTCCCAATACGAGACATCTTGCCCTCCTCAGAACACGGTGCAAAGCACTTCGCCGCCAACATTGGCAGCCCGTGCATTCGCGTCCGACAGCACACCTTTCGGCGTGGAGACGATGGAGACACCCAGACCGTTGCGCACGGAAGGGATGTCGTTGACGCCCATATAGACGCGGCGGCCCGGCTTCGACACACGTTTGAGGTCACGGATGACCGGGGTGCCTTCGAAGTATTTCAGGCTGATCACCAACTCGCCTTGGCCGTTATCGGTGTCGCTGCGCTCGTATCCGCGGATGTAACCTTCCGCTTGAAGCACATCGAGAACCCAGGCGCGCAGTTTGGACGCCGGGGTGGAGACGGTCGATTTGCCACGCATCTGCGCATTGCGGATGCGGGTCAGCATATCGCCGAGAGGATCGTTCATCATCATCGTGCGACCTCCTTACCAGCTGGACTTGACCATGCCGGGGATCTGACCGAACGAGGCCAGGTCCCGCAGCATGATGCGCGAGAGTTTGAGCTTACGGTAGTAAGCATGCGGGCGGCCCGTCAGCTGGCAGCGGTTGTGCAACCGGACAGCCGAGGAGTTGCGGGGCAGTTGCGCAAGCTTGAGCGTCGCTTTGAAACGCTCTTCCATCGGGCGCGACTGGTCTTCGATCACCGCTTTCAGATCAGCGCGGCGGCCAGCATATTGCTTGACCAGCTTGGCGCGCTTCACTTCGCGGTTCACCATGGATTTCTTTGCCATATTTCGGGATCCTCGCTTACGACGTGAAGGGCATGTTGAAATGCTTCAACAGCGCCTTGGCTTCCGCATCGGTCTTCGCGGTGGTGCAGATGATGATGTCCATGCCGAGAATCTCATCGACCTTGTCGAAGTTAATCTCGGGGAACACGATCTGTTCCTTCAGCCCCATGGCATAGTTGCCACGGCCGTCGAAGGACGAGCCCTTCACGCCGCGGAAGTCGCGGACGCGGGGCAGCGCGATGGTGATGAGGCGGTCGAAGAATTCATACATGCGGTCGCCACGCAGCGTGACCTTGCAGCCCAGCGGCATCTCCTCCCGCACCCGGAAGCCCGCGATGGACTTCTTGGCATAGGTGATGATGGCCTTCTGGCCGGCAATGGCCGAGAGTTCCTCGGCGGCCTGCTTGACCTTCTTGGTGTCCTTCACGGCCTCGCCGACACCCATGTTCAGGACGATCTTGTCCAGACGCGGGATCTGCATGTCGTTCTTGTAGCTGAATTCCGTTTTCATCGCCGGACGGATCGTCTCTTTGTAGAGAGTCTTGATCCGCGGGGTGTAGGTGGTCTGGTCAAGCATCAGATCGTCTCCCCGGTCGATTTGGCGAAACGCACCTTCTTGTCGTCTTCCATGCGGAAGCCGACGCGGGTGGCCTTGCCGTTCTTGTCCAGCAGCGAGAGGTTGGACAGGTCGATCGGCATCGCCTTGGGGATGCGGCCGCCCTGGCCCGATTGCGACTGCTTGGTGTGGCGGATGGCGATATTGATGCCGTCCACGATGGCCTTGTTCTCGGTGGGCATGACAGTGGTGATCTCACCCTGCTTGCCCTTGTCCTTGCCGGCCAGCACGACGACCTTGTCGCCTTTTTTCAGTTTCGCGGCCATCACAGCACCTCCGGAGCGAGGCTGATGATCTTCATGAAGTTCTTTGCGCGAAGTTCACGAACGACCGGCCCGAAAATGCGCGTGCCGACCGGTTCACCCTGGTTGTTCAGGATGACGGCGGCATTGCGGTCAAAACGGATGGCGGTGCCATCTTCACGGCGGACTTCCTTGGCGGTGCGCACGACGACGGCCTTGCGGACGTCGCCTTTCTTCACGCGACCGCGCGGAATGGCTTCCTTGACCGACACCACGATGATGTCGCCCACGGATGCATAGCGGCGGTGTGAACCGCCCAGAACCTTGATGCACTGAACTCGGCGTGCGCCGGAGTTGTCAGCGACATCCAGATTGGTCTGCATCTGGATCATTTGGTTTCTCCCGACCTTTGGGGACGTGTCTCAGCCCCAGGGTTTCGATATGTCTTGACGGATGGCTTACGCTTGCGCGTCGACCACGACCGTCCAGCGTTTGGATTTCGAGATCGGCGCACATTCCTCGATACGGACCGTATCGCCGACCTTGAACTTGTTCTCCGCATCATGGGCGCGGTATTTCTTGGATTTCCGGACCGTCTTTTGCAGCAGCGGGTGCTTGAAGCGGCGTTCGACCGAAACGGTGATCGTCTGCTCGTTCTTGTCCGAGGTCACGGTGCCTTGAAGGATACGTTTGGGCATGTCGTGGCTCCTCAGTTCGCGGCGGCGGCGTCAACCGCCTTCTGGTTCAGAACCGTCTTGATCCGCGCAACCTCGCGACGGACCACGCGCATCCGCGCGGTGTTCTCAAGCTGGCCGGTGGCCTGCTGGAAGCGCAGGTTGAAGGCTTCTTTCTTGAGCGCAACCAGCTGGTCACGCAATTGGTCGGGCGTCTTGGCCCGGAGTTCGTCGGCGCTCATGCGCTTTTCCTTTTTTCAAAACACCAGAGGGCCCCTCTGCAGGGTGACCCTTGATCTGATGGATCAATGATGGACCGACGAATCCGGGCAGGCCCGGAATCGCGGACAGCGCTCTATACGCGGGAGAGCCCTGAAGGGCAAGGGAAAGATGCCCTGCCAGTGGACCCGCCCGAAATGAACGGATGCCAGCGGTTTGAACGTTGTACGCCGTTGAGCAGAAAACCGCCACAATTCCAACCTACGAAGCAAAATCCAAAATGAACCGAAATCATCGTCACAGGAGGACGCCCCCGATGCAGGAAGAGTATACCCGTCTTGTGGACAGACTGGCGCAGACACTTTACGTGGTCGGCGCAATAGCAGCGTCGCTACCCGCAATTGCCGCGATCACACAGTGGTCTCAGGGCCAACACTCTTTCGCGGTCCTGATCCTTCTCGTGGCGCTTTTGTTCTATGGAGCGGGTTGGGCGATACGATGGGTCATTTCCGGTCGGAGAACAACACTTCTGAGCTATTTCGCTCCGCTTCTGACCTATATCACTCCAAAGAACTGAAGTAGACTTACGACTTTTTGAACCAACTCGGAGCCAAAACGCACAACAGAAAAGCCCCGTCGTTATAGCGACGGGGCTCAGAAGTTCATATCAACGAAATTACCAGTCCTCGCGGACCACGACGCGGGTAGTGACCGGAAGCTTCATCGCACCGAGGCGCAGCGCTTCGCGGGCGATCACTTCGTTCACGCCGTCGATCTCGAACATCACGCGACCGGGTTTGACCTTGGCCGCCCAGTAGTCGGTCGAGCCCTTGCCCTTACCCATCCGCACTTCGGTCGGCTTGGAGGACACCGGAACATCCGGGAAAATCCGGATCCAGACCCGGCCCTGACGTTTCATGTGGCGGGTGATCGCGCGGCGGGCCGCCTCGATCTGCCGTGCGGTCACGCGCTCGGGCTCGGTCGCCTTGAGGCCATAGGTGCCGAAGTTCAACAGGAACCCGCCCTTTGCCTCGCCGTGAATCCGGCCCTTGTGCTGTTTGCGGAACTTCGTCCGTTTCGGTTGCAGCATCGTGCTTCTCCCTTACGCGCGCTCGCGGCGCGGCTGACGCGGAACCGCGCCTTCCTGTGCCTCGGCATGACGGCGATCATGTGCCTGCGGATCGTGTTCCAGAATCTCGCCCTTGAAGATCCAGACCTTCACGCCGATGATTCCGTAAGGCGTCAATGCCTCATGGGTCGCATAGTCGATATCCGCGCGCAGCGTGTGCAGCGGAACCCGGCCTTCACGATACCACTCGGTCCGCGCGATTTCCGCGCCGCCCAGACGGCCAGCGACGTTCACCCGGATCCCGAGCGCACCCATCCGCATGGCGTTCTGCACACCGCGCTTCATGGCGCGGCGGAAGGATACCCGGCGTTCCATCTGTTGCGCGATGGACTCGGCCACCAGCTTGGCATCCATCTCCGGCTTGCGGATCTCGACAATGTTGAGATGCAGTTCGGATTTGGTGAAGGCCATCAGCTTCTTGCGCAGACCTTCGATATCCGCGCCCTTCTTGCCGATGATGACGCCCGGACGGGCGGCATGGATGGTCACGCGGCACTTCTTGTGCGGACGCTCGATGATGACCTTCGAGATCCCGGCCTGTTTGGCCTCTTCATGGATGAATTCGCGCATCCGCAGGTCTTCCAGCAACAGGTTGCCGTAATCCTTGCTGTCCGCGAACCAGCGGCTGTCCCAGGTCCGGTTGACCTGAAGACGCATCCCGATCGGGTTTACCTTCTGTCCCATTATGCAGACTCCCCGACTTGACGCACCTTGATGGTCAGCTGGCTGAACGGTTTCATGATCTTGCCAAACCGGCCCCGAGCCCGCGGACGACCGCGTTTCAGCGTCAGGTTCTTGCCGCAATAGGCTTCGGCCACGACGAGTTCATCCACATCGAGACCGTGGTTGTTCTCGGCATTGGCAATCGCCGATTGCAGGCATTTCTTGACGGCGCCAGCGATCCGCTTTTTCGAGAAGGTGAGGTCGGCCAGGGCCTTGTCCACCTTCTTGCCACGGATCAGCGCAGCCACCAGATTGAGCTTCTGCGGCGAGGTGCGAAGCATGCGCGCAAGCGCCATCGCTTCGTTTTCGGCCACGCGGCGCGGGTTCTTGTCCTTACCCATGGCTTATTTCCTCTTCGCTTTCTTGTCGGCGGCGTGACCGTAAAAGGTCCGGGTCGGCGAATACTCACCGAACTTCTGGCCGATCATTTCCTCGGTCACCGCAACGGGGATATGCTTCTTGCCGTTGTAGACGCCGAAGGTCAGCCCCACGAATTGCGGCAGGATGGTGGAACGGCGCGACCAGATCTTGATCACTTCGTTCTTGCCCCCGTCGCGCGACTTCTCGGCCTTTTTCAGGACGTAGCCATCGACGAACGGGCCTTTCCAGATTGAACGTGCCATGGATCAGCGCCCCTTCTTCGCGTTGCGCGAACGGACGATATACTTGTCCGTGGTCTTGTTCTTGCGGGTCTTGGCGCCCTTGGTGGGCTTGCCCCACGGGGTCACCGGGTGACGGCCACCGCTGGTGCGGCCTTCGCCGCCGCCATGCGGGTGGTCGATCGGGTTCATTGCGACACCGCGCACCGTCGGGCGAACGCCCTTGTGGCGCATCCGGCCGGCTTTCCCGAAGTTCTGGTTCGAGTGGTCCGCGTTGGAGACCGCACCAACGGTCGCCATGCACTCCTGACGCACCATGCGCAACTCGCCCGACGAAAGCCGGATCTGCGCATAGCCACCGTCACGACCGACGAACTGGGCATAGGTGCCCGCCGCACGCGCCAACTGGCCGCCCTTGCCGGGCTTCAGTTCGACGTTGTGGACGATCGTGCCGATCGGCATGCCCGAAAACGGCATCGCGTTGCCGGGCTTCACGTCGGTCTTGGACCCGGCGATGACAGCGTCACCAACGGCCAGGCGCTGCGGCGCGAGGATATAGGCCAATTCGCCATCCTCATACTTCACCAGCGCGATGAAAGCGGTGCGGTTGGGATCGTATTCGATCCGCTCGACCACCGCTGCCATGTCGAATTTCGTCCGTTTGAAATCGACGATGCGGTAAAGGCGCTTTGCCCCACCGCCCTTGTGCCACATCGTGATCCGTCCGGTATTGTTCCGTCCGCCCGATTTGGTCAGACCCTCGACGAGGGACTTGACCGGGCGGCCTTTCCAAAGCTCCGAACGGTCGATCAGAACCAGCCCACGCTGGCCAGGCGTCGTCGGCTTATACGACTTGAGTGCCATGCTCTCTGTCTTCCGTCAGCTTGAGGGTCGCGTCAGGGATGCGACCCGGGTGTGTAGGGCTCCGTAGATCCCCGAATGAAAAAATCCGCGGCCCCGGAAAACCGGGGCCGCCAGATTCGCTGCCTTCTATCAAAGGCCCGTCGTGACGTCGATGGTGTTTCCATCCTCGAGCGTCACATAGGCCTTCTTCCTGTCGGACCGCACGCCGGGACGGCCGCGGAACCGCTTCGCCTTGCCCTTGGTGATGGTGGTGTTGACCGCCTTCACCTTGACGCCGAAAACGGCCTCGACCGCTTCCTTGATCATAGGCTTGGTCGCATCCATCGCCACCTGGAACACAACCGCATTGGCCTCGGAGGCCAGGGTCGCCTTTTCGGTGATGATCGGCTTGCGGATCACTTCGTAATGTTCGGGTTTCGCGCTCATTTCAGGCGAGCCTCCAGTGCTTCGACACCCGCCTTCGTGATCACCAGCTGATCGCGCTTGAGGATGTCATAGACATTCGCGCCGATGGTCGGCAGCACGTCCACGGTCTCGATGTTGCGGCAGGCGAGGGCAAAGTTGCCGTCGATTTCCGCGCCGTCGATGATGAGAACGCGCTTCCAGCCCAGTTCCTTGACCTTCTTGGCGAGGATCGAGGATTTGGCTTCGGTCAGCGCGATGCTGTCGATGATGATCAGCTCCCCCGCCTTGGCCTTGGCCGACAGCGCGTGACGCAGACCAAGCGCACGGAACTGCTTGGGCAGATCATGCTCATGGCTGCGCGGGACCGGGCCCTTGTAAACGCCGCCCTTGCGGAAGATCGGTGCCTTGCGGGAACCGTGACGTGCGCCACCGGTGCCCTTCTGGCGATAGATCTTCTTGGTGGAATAGGACACGTCCGACTTGCCCAGCGTCGAGTGGGTGCCGGCCTGGGCCTTGGCCCGCTGCCAGCGCACGACACGGTGCAGGATGTCAGCGCGCGGCTCGAGGCCGAACAGCGCGTCGTCCAGATCGATGGACCCGGCAGAGCCGCCGTCCAGCTTGATGACATCAGCCTTCATTCTTCTCGCCTCCATCCGCCGGGGTTTCGGCATCGGCGGAAATCTCCGCCTGCGCCGCCGCCAGGGCTGCTTCTTCCGCCGCAGCCTGTTCCGCTGCCAGCGCCTCGGCGCGTGCCGCTTCTTCGGCTGCTGCTGCTGCCGCTGCCTGATCGGCCGCCTTGCGCGCCGCTTCCGCAGCCGAACGCAGCGCCGCCGGCAGGATCACATTGGCCGGAACCGGCTTCTTCACCGCATCCTTGACCGTGACCCAGCCGCCCTTGGACCCGGGAACCGCACCCTTGACCATGATGAGGCCCCGGTCGCTGTCCGTGCGCACGACCTGCAGGTTCTGCGTCGTCACGCGGGCAGCGCCCATGTGGCCTGCCATCTTCTTGCCCTTGAACACCTTGCCGGGGTCCTGGCACTGGCCCGTCGAGCCGTGCGAGCGGTGCGACACCGACACACCATGGGAGGCCCGCAGACCACCAAAGTTGTGCCGCTTCATCGCGCCCTGGAAGCCCTTGCCGATGGAATTGCCCGCCACATCGACGAACTGGCCTTCGAAGTAATGGTCCGCCGTGATCTCTTCGCCCACCCCGATCAGACAATCGGGGGTCACGCGGAACTCCGCAATCTTGCGCTTGGGTTCCACGCTCGCTTTCGCGAAATGGCCCCGCATCGCGGCGGTGGTCCGCTTGGCCTTGGCAGTGCCTGCACCGAGTTGGACGGCGGTGTAGCCATCCTTGTCAGCGGTGCGTTGTGCCACGACCTGAAGATTGTCGAGTTGAAGAACGGTCACAGGAACCTGTTTTCCGTCCTCGAGGAACAGCCGGGTCATGCCCAGCTTCTTTGCAATAACGCCAGAGCGCATGGTCATGCCCCCTTACACTTTGATTTCAACGTCGACACCGGCAGCGAGGTCGAGCTTCATCAGCGCGTCCACGGTCTGCGGGGTCGGATCGACGATGTCGAGAAGACGCTTGTGCGTCCGGATTTCCCACTGGTCGCGCGACTTCTTGTCGATGTGCGGACCACGCAGAACCGTGAATTTCTCGATCTTGTTCGGCAGCGGGATCGGGCCGCGCACCTGCGCGCCGGTCCGTTTGGCGGTGTTCACGATTTCCTGCGTGCTGGCATCCAGAACGCGGTAATCGAAGGCCTTGAGCCTGATGCGGATAGTCTGACCTTGCATGGCATGCCCCTCGGGCTTGGCGGGAAGCGGGGGGGCGCGAACGCCCCTCCGCCCCTCTTCCAGATTTCGGTTACTCGATGATTTTCGACACGACGCCTGCGCCGACGGTGCGCCCGCCCTCACGGATGGCGAAGCGCAGTTTCTCTTCCATCGCGATGGGCGCGATGAGCGAGACGTTGAACTTCAGGT
>JBKBNP010000003.1:0-107231 GCA_046295215.1 Pseudorhodobacter sp.
GGGGAAAAGGTGGGCCGTGATTTCGGTTCTCCCCCTTGCTCTTGTGCCGGAATTTTCCCGGCAGGGTCGGCGGCGCCATTGGATTGCCCCGTGCCCTTTCGCGGTTTCGCCCGGGTTCAAGGTCCGTGGTGACAGTACGGAAAACGGCGCGGTCCGCATGGGCCGCGCCGTTTTTCTGTTTTCGGACTGTCAGAAACGCCGGGCCGCCTCCGCCACGCCGAAGGCCGGGCGGCCAGCCGCGGGCCGATTGAAGGTAGGGGCGGCCTGTGCCGCGCCCTGCCCCTTCGGTTCAGCCCGCGAGGGTCTTGGCCACCTCGGCGGCGAAATCCTCTTTTTCCTTCTCGATGCCTTCGCCCACGGCCATGCGCACGAAGCCCGTGACCTCGACGCCCGCATCCTTGGCGGCCTGGGCCACGGTGATGTCGGGGTTCATCACGAATTTCTGGCCCATCAGCGTGTTTTCTTCCAGAAACTTCTTCATCCGACCGGGGATGATGTTGTTCTGGATCACCGCTTCGGGCTTCGGCTTGGCCGAGGAAGCATTTTCTTCCAGCGCCTTCTGGGTCTGCACGGCCAGTTCGCGTTCCACGACTGCCGGGTCGAGATCGGCCTCGGACAGCGCCATCGGCGAGGTCGCGGCGATATGCATGGCGATCTGTTTGGCGATGGCGGCATTGCTGCCGGTGACGGCAACCAGAACGCCGATCCTGCCCATGCCATCCGCGGCGGCATTGTGGACATAGGCGGCGACGGTTTCGCCCTCGACCGCAGCCATCCGGCGCAGGGTCATGTTCTCGCCGATCACGGCAATGGCGGAGGTCACGGTGTCAGCGACCGATTTGCCGTCCATGTCGGTCGCGCGCAGCGCCTCGATGTCGGAAGTGCCGAGCGCGGTTGCCGTGATGCCGGCCACGAGCTTCTGGAAATCGCCGTTCTTGGCGACGAAATCGGTTTCCGAGTTCACCTCGACCGCAACGCCCTTGCCGCCCGAGACGGCCACGCCGACAAGCCCTTCGGCAGCCACGCGGTCGGCCTTCTTGGCGGCCTTGGCCAGACCCTTGGTGCGCAGCCAGTCAACGGCGGCTTCCATGTCGCCATCGGTCTCGGTCAGCGCCTTCTTTGCATCCATCATGCCTGCGCCAGTCGATTCGCGCAGTTCCTTCACCATCTGGGCGGTGATTGCCATGTCGGCTCTCCTCATGAATTGGTTTGTCCCGGCGGGGGTCTATCCCCGCCGGGTAACGGTCGGACGACAGCCGCGGCCTCAGCCCTCGGCGGTTTCCTCGACAGCTTCCTCGACCGGAGCTTCTTCCATCTCGCCGATGTCGATGCCAGCCGCGCCCATCTGGGCGGTCATGCCGTCAAGCGCGGCGCGGCTCACCAGATCGCAGTAAAGGGCGATGGCGCGCGAGGCGTCGTCATTGCCGGGGATCAGATAGTCGATGCCCTTGGGCGAGCAGTTGGTGTCGACCACGGCGACGACCGGGATACCCAGCTTTTTCGCTTCGAGGATGGCGAGGTCTTCCTTGCCCACGTCGATCACGAAGAGAAGGTCCGGCACGCCGCCCATTTCACGGATCCCGCCCAGCGAGGCTTGCAGCTTGGACTGCTCGCGCTCCATGTTCAGGCGTTCCTTCTTGGTCAGGCCCTCAGCGCCTGAAGCCAGCAGCTCGTCGAGCTGCTTGAGGCGCTGGATCGACTGGGACACGGTTTTCCAGTTGGTCAGGGTGCCACCGAGCCAGCGGTGATTCATGTAGAATTGCGCGGATTTCTCGGCGGCTTCGGCCACGGCCTTCTGGGCCTGACGCTTGGTGCCGACGAAGAGGATCCGCCCGCCCTTGGCCACGGTGTCGCGCACGACTTTCAGCGCCTGATCCAGCATCGGGACGGTCTGCGTCAGGTCGATGATGTGGATGCCGTTGCGGTCGCCATAGATATACTCGCCCATGCGGGGATTCCAGCGGGCGGTCTGGTGGCCGTAGTGAACGCCAGCTTCAAGCAGCTGACGCATGGAGAACTCGGGGAGCGCCATGTCCAATATCCTTTTCCGGTTTGCGCCTCGGCGGAGCCATCTCGGAGCATGCTGCCCCAACCGGTGGACCGAACGGGGATTTCTCCCCCGCCAGCCCGGACCCCGCCTGTGAAGTGCGCAGCCCTTACCGCGCGGACTGTGCGAATGCAAGGGCGAAAGGGGGCGCTGCCCCCCTCGGGGCCGGTGGCCCCTCCCCCCCGAGGTATTTCGGCCAAGATGAAAAGCGGCGCGGTGGGTTTCATCTTGGCAAAAATACCTGAATCCTGCGGCCGGGCTTGCGGGACGGGTGCGATTGGGTGATCAGGGGAGCATGGAAAAACCGGATATCCTCTGTATCGGTTCGGTCCTGTGGGACGTGATCGGGCGCGCGCCTGCGGCGATGCGGCTGGGATCGGACGTGCCGGGGCGGATCACGCGCCTGCCGGGGGGTGTTGCGCTCAATATCGCGATGACGCTGCGCCGGTTCGGGTTGTCGGTGGGGCTCTTGTCGGCGGTGGGGCAGGATGCCGAGGGCGCCGAACTGGTGGCGGCCTGCGCGCGGATGGGGCTGGTCACCAATCACCTCTACCGGTCCGAGGATCTGCCGACCGACCGCTATATGGCCATCGAGGGGGCGAACGGGCTGATTTCGGCCATTGCGGATGCCCATTCACTTGAGGCGGCAGGCGAAAAGATCCTGCGGCCATTGGCGGACGGGCGGCTCGGGACGGAGGCAGCACCCTTTGCCGGGGCGGTGGCGCTGGACGGCAACCTGACCGAGGCGCTGCTGGCCGGGATTGCCGCCTCGCCGCTGTTCACCGGGGCAGATCTGCGCGTGGCCCCGGCCTCCCCCGGCAAGGCGGAGCGGTTGCTGCCGCTGATGCGCCATCCGCGCGCGACCTTCTATGTCAATCTGGAAGAGGCGGGATTGCTGGCCAAGGAGGTCTTTGCGGACGCGCCAGCCGCCGCGCGAGCCCTGCTTGCGCGCGGGATGGGCCGGGTTCTGGTGACGGATGGCGGGCGGGCGAGCGCCGAAGGCCGCGCCGGAGAGGGCGTGATCGAAGCCTGCCCCCGCGAGGTGCTGGTGACGCGCGTGACCGGTGCGGGCGATACCTTCATGGCCGCCCATATCGCGGCCGATCTGGCGGAGCTTTCGCGTGATGCGGCGCTGGCGCGGGCGCTGACGGTTGCGGCCGACTATGTTTCGGGCGAGATCGGCAGCTGAGCCCCCTGCCCTGTCCCTGTTCCACGGAGCCTGACCGATGACCCTGCCGATATCCCTTCACCCCGAGATTGCCGAGGCGCTGGACGCGGGCCGCGCGGTGGTCGCGCTCGAATCGACGATCATCACCCATGGCATGCCCTGGCCGCAGAATGTGGAGACCGCGCGGGCGGTCGAGGCGGATGTTCGCGCAGCCGGGGCGCTGCCGGCAACCATCGCCGTGATGGAGGGGCGCATCCGCATCGGGCTGGAGGCAGAGGCACTGGACCGGCTGGGCCAGACGCCGGGCGCGCGGAAACTGTCGCGGGCCGATCTGGCCGATTGTCTGGTGACGGGCGAGACGGGGGCGACCACCGTGGCGGCCACGATGATCTGCGCGCGGGCGGCGGGGATTTCGGTCTTTGCCACGGGTGGTATCGGCGGTGTGCATCGCGGCGCCGAAGCGAGTTTCGACATTTCCGCCGATCTGCGCGAACTGGCGCAGACGGCGGTGACGGTGGTGGCGGCGGGGGCGAAGGCCATTCTGGACCTTCCCAAGACGCTGGAGGTTCTGGAAACGCTGGGGGTTCCGGTGATCGCCTTCGGGCAGAACGAGTTTCCCGCCTTCTGGGCACGGTCCTCGGGGTTGCGCGCACCGCTGCGCGCCGATGATCCGGGGCGGATTGCCGCGACCCATCTGATGCGCGCGCGCCTTGGCCTGCCGGGCGGACAACTGGTGGCCAATCCGATCCCGCTGGCCGACGAGATCGGGCTGGCGGAGATCGGGCCGGTGATCGAGGCAGCACTTGCCGAGGCCACGACGAGAGGCATTGCCGCCAAGGCGGTGACGCCTTTCCTGCTGGGCCGGATCTTCGAACTGACGGGCGGGCGGTCGCTGGCGGCGAATATCGCGCTGGTGCGCAACAACGCGCGTCTGGGGGCTGCGATTGCCATCGAGATCGCCCGGGCGTCGCGGCGCGGCTGAAATTTTCATCCCTCTGCCGGTCGGGAGCGTCCGTGGGGCCATTTGCCCATTGTAGCGCCCTGCTGTCATCCTTAAGTTCCGCATCGAATTTGGCAGGTCGGACATGAGCGAACATCCCCTTACCCCCCCGAAACGACGCGGCATCATCGGCTTTCTGCGCACCTCCTTCCTGACGGGGCTGGTGGTGGTGTTGCCGGTGTTTCTGACGCTTTACCTGATCTGGACCGTGACCGGCTGGATCGACGGGTTCGTGCTGCCCTTCGTGCCGTCGGCCTACCGGCCGGATGCGCTGATGCGGCACTACTTCGGCGAGGAATATATCTATAATGTGCGCGGGGTCGGCGTGGTCGTGTTCCTTGTGTTCACGATCTTCATGGGCTGGCTGGCGCGCGGGCTGATCGGGCGGTCCTTCATTGTCTGGGCCGAGGGGCTCGTGGACCGGATGCCGGTGGTGCGCTCCATCTATAACGGGCTGAAGCAGATCGCCGAGACCGTCTTTGCCCAGACCGACCAGAACTTCGAGAAGGCCTGTCTGGTGGAATATCCCAAGGAGGGGATCTGGGCCATCGGCTTCATCTCCACCCGCGCCAAGGCCGAGATTGCGTTGAAATTCCCTGAGCATGAGGAAATGCTGTCGATCTTCCTGCCAACCACGCCGAACCCGACCTCGGGGTTTCTCTTGTTCGTGCCGACCACCTCGGTCCGGATGCTGGACATGAAGATCGAGGATGCGGCCAAGCTCATCATCTCGGCGGGGCTCGTTTACCCCAATGACAAGAACGCAATTGCGGTGCAGGAGGCGTTGCTGCCGCCGTCGATGAAAGGCTGAGGATCAGTCGAGGATCCGGCGGGGGTCGAAGCTGCCCTGTGTGCCGAGATCACCGCGATGGCCTTCCAGAAAGGCCGATGCAGCGGCGCGGCCCGCGGTCTTGAGCCGGTGCAGGAGCCAGGGCGAGGGAAGCATTTTCGAACTGCCGCTGAGATCGTTCATCAACGCATCGTCGGAAATCATGTGCAGCGCCACATCCTTCATGCTGCCCTTTTCCAGCTTGCCCTGCCGCAAGAGCCGCTGCACGAAGGCGATGGCGCGCAGGTCGCGCAGCAAGGGCGCGTTGAAGCTGATCTCGTTGATCCGGCTCTGGATGTCCATCGGGGTGGTGGGGATCTCCTCGCGCCGGAACGGGTTGATGGCGACGATCACGATGTCGTCGGGCAGACCCTTTTCATACAGCGGAAACAGTGCCGGATTGCCGGAATAACCGCCATCCCACCAGGTTTCCATCGCCCCCGTCTCGGGGTCGGGTTCCTCCACCGCCTGAAAGACGGTCGGAAGGCAGCCTGAGGCCAAGAGCGCATTGGCGGTGATCTTCTGGCCCGTAAACACGCCGATATGGCCGTCGCGCACATTGGTTGCGTTGATGAAGAGGCGCGGGCCTTCCTTGGCACAGACCTTTGAGAAATCGAGACGGCGGACCACAGGCTCCAGAGGATTGCGCCAGGCAGGCCCGAAAGCATAGGGCGAGATGATCTGGGCCGCGATGCCCTGGGGCGAGATGGGAAAGGCGCTTTCCCAGGCGCTGGAGACGGCGGCGGCGAAGGGCATCACGGGCCGCATCCAGGCATTGAGCCGCATGTCGCCCACCATGCCCACCTGCGCCCAGAGCGCATCGAGGCTGGCGCGCGCGCCCTTGTGGCGATCTTCCAGCCATCCGGCCTTGAGCGCGGCACCGTTGAGCGCCCCGGCAGAGGTGCCGGAAATGCCCGCGATCTCGATGGTTTCATCCTGCAAGAGACGGTCGAGAACACCCCAGGTGAAGGCCCCATGCGCGCCGCCGCCCTGAAGGGCGAGGTTGATCCGTGTGGTCATATCGCGGAGTCCTTGCATTGAGGGCCGCCGGAGGGAGCCTCCGGCGGAGGTATTTGTCGCCAAGATGAATGGGGCGTTACATAGCCGTCCAGCCGCCATCGACGCTGATCGTGGTGCCGGTGATCTGGTCGGCGGCGGGCGAGCAGAGGAAGGCGACCGTGCCGCCGATCTGCGCTGTGGTGGCGAACTGGCCCGAGGGCTGGCGCGCCAGCATCACCTTGTTGATAACGGTTTCACGGTCCATCTTGTGCGACTTCATCTGGTCGGGGATCTGCGCCTCCACCAGCGGGGTCAGCACATAGCCCGGGCAGACCGCGTTGCAGGTGATCCCCTGCCCTGCCGTTTCCAGCGCCACCGCCTTGGAGAGCCCGACCGCGCCGTGTTTGGCGGCGACATAGGCCGATTTGTAGGGGCTGGCGGTCAGGCCATGGGCGGAAGAGATGTTGATGATCCGGCCCCAGCCCTTTTCCCGCATCCCCGGCAGGGCGGCAGCGGTTGTGTGGAAGGCCGAAGACAGGTTGATCGCGATGATCGCGTCCCATTTGTCGATGGGAAATTCGTCAATCCCCGCGACGTGCTGGATGCCCGCGTTGTTCACGAGGATGTCGCAGGCGCCCGCCTTTTCGATCAGCGCGCGGCATTCGTCGCCCTTGGACATATCCGCCTTGATGTAGCGGACCGTGCCGCCATGATCGCGCTGGATCTCGGCGGCGAGGTCGTGATCCTCTTTCTTGTCAGTGAAGGAATTGAGGACCACATCCGCCCCGGCGCGGGCCAGTTCGATCGCGATGCCGAGCCCGATGCCCGAGGTCGATCCCGTGACGATTGCCGTCTTGCCTGAAAGGGTCATTCCCGTCCTCCTTGATGCTGCAACTGCACAATGCTTACAGCACTCAACGCGACAGGAAAGATCCGGCTCCGGGAAAACGCATAAAAAAAACGCCGGCGCGAAGCCGGCGTTAAGTTATTGAGGCAGGTTTCATACAGGCAAGAAACCTATCGAGCAGTAAGCATGTTATACGCGCTCTGTTGCCGATGGCCAAGTTAAAAGTTTGAAAAGCTTGCCAAGCACGCCTAGGGTCCGGACGGAAAAACGCTTGCAAACGGGATTGTTGCGCGGATGGGACAGGATTTTTTCGCGATGGGGCATAGTGGGCGGCGCGGTCTGGCGGCCCTGTTTTTCTGGGCCTGCATGGCGATTCCTGGAGGGGCGGACCCGGCCCATGGCATAGCTATGTATGGCGAGCCCGCCCTGCCACCGGATTTTGTGGCCCTGCCCTATGTGAACCCGGATGCACCAAAGGGCGGGCGCATCGTCATGGGCGAAACCGGCGGGTTTGATTCGCTCAATCCCTTCACCATCAAGGGCCGCGCGCCCTGGGCGCAGACATCGCTGACAGTGGAGACCCTTCTGGGCCGCACGGCGGATGAACCCTTCACATTGTATGGGCTTCTGGCCGAATCGGTCGTCACGGATGCGGCTCGAACTTATGTCGAGTTCACTCTGAACGAGGCGGCCCGATTCTCGGATGGCAGCCCGGTTACGGTGGAGGATGTGCTGTGGACCTTCGAGGCCTTGGGCACCCACGGCAGCCCCCCCAACCCGCGCTATTCCGGCACCTGGGCCAAGATCGCGTGGGCCGAGGCCGTGGGGCCGCGCACGGTGCGCTTCACCTTCAACGCGCCGGACCGGGAGTTGCCGCTCATCATGGGGCTGCGTCCGGTGCTGAGAAAGGCTGACTGGGAGGGGCGCGACATTTCCGAAACCTCGATGCGCGCACCTGTCGGGTCCGGGCCCTATGTCGTGGGCAGCTATGAGGCGGGGCGGTATATCCGGTTCGTGAAGAACCCGGACTGGTGGGGCCGCGATCTGCCCTTCAACCGGGGGCGGCACAATCTGGACGAGGTGCGCTACGACTATTTCGGCGATGCGGGCGTGGTGTTCGAGGCGTTCAAGGGCGGCACGATCACCACCTTCCGCGAGGCCAATGCCGCCAGATGGGCGGAGCAGTATGATTTTCCCGCCATCCGGTCCGGCGAGATCGTCAGATCCGAGATCCCGCACCGTCGTCCTTCGGGGATCGAGGGGCTGGTGATGAACACGCGCCGCGCGCCCTTTGATGACTGGCGGGTGCGCGAGGCGCTGATCCTTGCCTTCAACTTCGAACTGATCAACACCACGCTGACGGGCGGCATGCAGCCGCGCATCCGGTCCTATTTCTCCAACTCCGACCTCGGCATGGCGGTGGGGGAGGCGGCGACCGGGCTTGAGGCAGAGTTGTTGGCCCCCTTTGCTGCCGACCTGCCACCCGGCACCATCGAGGGCTATGCGCTGCCTATCTCCGACGGGTCGGAACCCAACCGCCGCAACATGCGCGCGGCAACCGCCCTGCTGGCGGAGGCGGGGTGGGAGCCGGGGGCGGACGGGCGGATGCGCAATGTGGCGGGCGATGCCTTTGCCTTCGAGATCCTGCTGACCAATGGCGCGTCGGAAACCATCTCCATCGCGTCCATCTATCGCGAGGCGCTGGACCGGCTGGGAATTGCCGCGCGGTTGACTACGGTGGACAGCGCCCAGATGAAGGAGCGCACCGACCATTATGATTTCGACATGACCCATATCACCCGGCAGATGTCGCTGTCGCCGGGCAATGAACAGATGCTCTATTGGGGTGCGCGGGGGGTAACGGAGCCGGGCAGCCGCAACCTGATGGGCATGGATGTGCCCGCCGCCGAGGCGATGATTGCCGCGATGCTGGCCGCCGAACGGCAGGTGGATTTCACCGCAGCCACCCGCGCGCTGGACCGGGTGCTGACGGCAGGGCGCTATGTGATTCCGTTCTCCCATGCAACAGTCGGACGGCTTGCGCATGTGAAGGCGTTGAAATTTCCCGAGACGATTCCAGTTTATGGGGACTGGCCGGGTTTTCAGCCCGATGTCTGGTGGTATGAAGACTGAAACCGACAGGCCCGGGCAACGGGCCGGAACCGAGGCAGAAAGGAACTGGCAATGACAAGGAAGATCTTTCCGCTGGTGCTGCTGGCGATGATGGCGCTGGCAGGCTGCAACACGATCGAGGGCATCGGACGCGACATTTCGGGCGGCGCGCAGCGGGTCGGCGGGCGGCTTTAGGCCGGCAGCAAGGGGCCTCGGGCCATGGCCCTGCCCCGATCCGGGTTCAAATAGAAACGTCCTCCGGAACCGCAGCGCCGCGGTTGGAGGGCGGTTTGCATTCATGGATCGGAATAGAACAATATTCCGGTTGCGGGCGGGAATGGTGGAAAACCTACTGCCGCCCGCCGGGGAAAACCGGCGCGCCGTGGAACAGACATCTTGAATCCCGGACGGATGCGCGCACATAAGCGGCAGCACCGAACAGAAGGGGTGAAGCCTATGAAATCCTATCTTGCCATTGCAGCCACGGCGCTTTCGCTCGCATCCCCGGCTTTCGCGCAGGGGGTCGGGCCGCTGGTGACGCCGCAGGAACTGAACGCGCAGATCGAAACGGTCGAGCCGCTGATCCTCGACATCCGCACGGACACCACGCCGGACAACAAGCTGATCTATGAGGTGGGGCATATCCCGACCGCGATTCCGGCCCCCTACGGCATTTTCCGCGGACCGGCGAACAATCCGGGCGGGCTGCCCGACATCGAGGTGTTGGGCGAGACCCTGCGCAATATCGGGGTGGAAAAGGATCATCCGGTCGTCATCGTGCATCAGGGCAAGGACGAGACGGATTTCGGGGCCGCCGCGCGGGTCTACTGGACGCTGAAATCGCTGGGCGTCGGCGAGCTTGCCATCCTGAACGGCGGCATGCGCGCCTGGGAGGCCGCGTCGCTTCCGGTGACGGTGGATACCCATTCCGCGCTGCGCTCAGATGCCGAGTTCACCTTTGCCGACACCTGGCTGGCCACGACCGATGATGTGCGCGCCGTGGTGGAGGGCAAGACAAAGGCCAAACTGGTCGATGCACGGCCCGAAAGCTTCTGGAAGGGTGAAAACGCCCATGCCGCCGCCGCCAAGCCCGGCACCCTGCCGCAATCGCAATATTTCACCCATTCGCGCTGGTTCTCCGCTGATCCCACGCTGATTGACGCGGCCAGCGCCAAGGCACTGGCAGAGTCGAACGGCTATGCTTCGGGCGACAATCTCGTGTCCTTCTGCAACACCGGGCATTGGGCGGCGACCAACTGGTTCGCCCTGTCGGAACTGGCCGGGATCGAGGGCGTGAAGCTTTATCCCGACAGCATGGTGGCCTGGTCGAATGCGGGCCTGCCGATGGAGAATGTCCCCGGCCCGATGACGCGGCTGTGGTATTCGATCAAGGGCATCTTCTGATCCCTTTTCCGTTTTGACCCTGCGCCGCCCCCATGTCAGATGGGGCGGCGTTTTTCCCTGGGACACCCTCGCCATGACCGACCAGACCTTGCCCGCACCGGGCCGCATGGGCCGTCTCGCAGGCCGATCCACCCTGATCCTCGGCGTGCTGGCGGCGGCCTTTGCCGTGGCCGCGATGGCCGGGCCGCGCTATGGGCTTTTGCTGCTGATCGGGCTCGGCTTCGGCATGGCGCTGGAAGGCTTCCGCTTCGGCTTTGCCGGACCGTGGCGCGCGATGATCCTGCGGCGGGAGCCGCAAGGCTTGCTCGCGCAACTGCTTGCCATCGGGCTGGTGGCGCTGGTGGCCTTTCCCTTGTTGCAATCGAATGCGGGCGAGTTGACGGGGGCCCATGCGCCGGTCGGTTTTGCGATGATCGGCGGGGCGTTCGTGTTCGGCGCGGCGATGCAGGTGGTTCTGGGCTGCGGGTCGGGCACGCTGGTCAATGCGGGGTCGGGCAATGCCGTGGGCGCGCTGGCGCTGGTGTTCTTCGCACTGGGCAGTTTCGCAGGCAGCCTGCATCTCGGCTGGTGGACAGGTCTTGGTTCCGCCCCGGTCATGGCGCTGTCGGGGCTGGAGGGGCTTGGGATCACCCTTGCAGCACTGGCCGTGGTGGCGGTGGTCGTGATCCGGCTGGGTGTGCCCGGTGGCGCGCGCCTGCCCCGGCGGCTGGTCTGGGCGGCGCTGGCGATTGCGGCACTGGCGGTCCTGAACCTGATCGTGGCGGGCCAGCCCTGGGGCGTGGTCTACGGGCTTGGCCTCTGGGCGGCAAAGGGCGCGCAGGTGGTCGGGATGGATGTGGCTGCCAATGCCTTCTGGGCGGCCCCCGGCAATGCCGAACGGCTGGCCTCCTCGATCCTGACCGATGTGACCTCGCTGACCAATCTCGGGATCCTCGGCGGGGCCTTTCTGGTGGCGGCCTGGCGGCAGGGGCTGTCGGCCCCGGTCGCAAAACTGCCCCTGCGGGCCTGGGGCGCGGTCGTGGTGGCGGGGTTGTTGCTGGGATATTCCTCGCGGCTGGCCTTCGGGTGCAACGTGGGCGCGTTCTTTTCCGGCGTTTCCACCGGCAGCCTGCATGGCTGGGTCTGGTTCGTCGCCGCCTTTGCCGGCAGCTACTATGGCATAAAACTGCGCCCCCTGCTGGGACTGGAGCCGCGCCCATGACCCGCGCCATGATCTCTGCCGCCGTGATCCTCGGCGCTGTCGCCATTGTCGCGGCCGATCTGGGGGCGAGCGAGCCGCTCAACCCCTTCCGCGCGCCGCCCCTGCTGGCGCTGGGGTCCGGGCAGGCGGCCTCGGGGGCGCATTGCGCGGCGCCTGCGCGTTAGCGCCGATCTTGCGCCCGATCTTGCCACGACCCTGCGGCGCTTGTAGCAAGCCGGAATGACCTCCATCGTCACCGCCCCGTCTTTTGCGATCCCGTCCTCGGGGTTCAACGTGGCCGCATATGTGCTGGCGGCGGGGGCAGTGGTGCCGGACCACGTCGCCTTGCAGCTTCTGTCCCTCGCCGGGGACGAAAGCTGGAGCTATGCGCGGCTCATCGCCACAGTCCGGGGGGTTGCGACGGGGCTTCTGGCCGAGGGTCTGGTGCCCGGCGACCGCGTGATGCTGCGCCTCGGCAACAGCCCGGAATTCCCGATCACCTTTCTGGCGGCGATCACGGCGGGGCTGGTTCCGGTGCCCACCTCGGCGCAACTGACCGCAGCGGAGGTGGAAAAGCTCTGCGCAATCGTCACCCCGCGCCTGATCGTGCAGGGGGCGGGCGTGGCGATCCCCGAGCCACCGCCCTGCCCCGTTCTGCCTACCACAGCTCTGGCGGATATGGCCCGGTTGCCCCCGGCCGGGTTCGCCCTCGGGGATGCGGACCGGCTGGCCTATATCGTCTTTACGTCGGGCACCTCGGGGCGTCCGCAAGCGGTGGCCCATGCGCATCGCGCCATCCTTGCACGGGGGATGATGACCGAGGGCTGGTATGGGCTGACAGCGGCGGATCGGGTGATGCATGCGGGCGCCTTCAACTGGACCTACACGCTGGGGACCGGTTTGATGGACCCCTGGACCGCCGGGGCAACCGCGCTGATCCCGGCGCCGGGCGTGGCGGCGGCCGATCTGCCGATCCTTATGCAACGCCATGACGCCACCATCTTTGCGGCAGCGCCGGGCGTTTACCGGCAGATCCTGCGCAGCACGCTGCCCGCCCTGCCCCGGCTGCGGCACGGCCTCTCGGCGGGCGAATCGCTGCCGCCCGCGCTGCGGGCCGAATGGCGCGCGCGGACCGGCACCGACATTCACGAGGCGCTTGGCATGTCGGAAGTGTCCACCTTCATTTCCGGCAATCCCGCGCATCCCGCGCCGGAAGGCTTTGCGGGCTATCCGCAGCCGGGGCGCAGCATCGCCGTTCTGGGCGAGGATGGCGCGCCCGTCCCGCGCGGCACCCCCGGGATCTTGGCCGTTGGGCGCGGTGATCCGGGGCTGTTCATCGGCTATTTCAACGACGCGCAAGCCACGGAGGCGCGGTTCTCCGGCGACTGGTTCGTGACCGGGGACACCGTGCAGATGGAAGCGGACGGGGCGATCCGCTATCTGGGCCGGGGCGACGACATGATGAATGCGGGGGGCTTCCGCGTCTCGCCGCTGGAGGTGGAGGCGGCGATGGCGGGCTTTCCCGGCCTTGTGACCTGCGCGGCGGTGGATCATGAAATCCGCCCCGGCACCTTTGTCATCGCCCTTGCCTATGCGAGCGCCGCGCCGCTGGACGGACCCGCCCTTGCCGCCCATGCCAAAACCCGGCTCGCGCGCTACAAGCAACCCCGGATCTGGCATCACCTGCCGGATTTCCCGCAAGGCGCGAATGGCAAGATCAACCGCCGCCTGATCCGTCAAATCCTCGCGAATTGCAGCCCGAAACTGGACTGATCGGTTCAGACCCACTGGCGCGGATCGCGCGACAGGCGTAGGGAAGCGCGCGAAAGGGGCGCCCGCCATGATCCGACTCGACATTTTCTCCGACCCGATCTGCCCCTGGTGCCTGATCGGCAAGACGCTTCTGGACCGCGCGCTGGAAAGCCGCCCCGACCATCCGTTTGCGGTGGCATGGCATCCGTTCCAGCTCAACCCCGACATGCCACGCGAGGGCGCGGACCGCCGCGCCTATCTGGAGGCGAAATTCGGCGGCAAGGCGAAAGCCGTGGAGGTCTATGCCCGCGTGGCGGAGGCCGCCCGCAATGCCGGGCTGGAGATCAATTTCGAAGGGATGGAGCGCACGCCCAACACGCTGGACGCGCATCGCCTGATCCATTGGGCGGGGCTGGAGGGGCGGCAGAACGCGGTGGTGGATGCCCTTTTCCGCGCCTATTTCCGCGACGGGCGCGACATCGGCGACGCGGCAACACTGGCCGAGATCGCGGGAGCCGCTGGCATGGATGTCGCTGTGACCGCGCGCCTGCTGGCAAGCGATGCCGACCGCGACGACCTGATCGCGCGCGACCGCGACGCGCGGCAAAAGGGGGTTGCGGCGGTTCCGACCTTCCTTGTGGCACAGCAATATGTGCTGTCGGGGGCGCAGCCGGTGGCGCTCTGGCAACAGGCTATTGACGACATCACCGCGCAGATCGGACCCGGGCAATGACATCCCCGACCACACGCCTGTCGCAGGTCGAGTTCATCGCCCTGATTGCCATGCTCTTCGCCACCATCGCCTTTTCCATTGACGCGATGCTGCCCGCCCTGCCGGAAATCGGCGCGACCCTGTCCCCCGACGCGCCCAACCGCGCGCAGCTTGTCGTGGGGCTGTTCTTTCTGGGCATGGGGATCGGCACGCTGTTTTCGGGTCCGCTGTCGGACAGGTTCGGGCGCAAGGCGGTCATTCTGGCCAGCGGTGCTGTCTATTGCGTCGCGGCGCTTGTCTGCTGGCTGGCAACGTCACTGGAGGTGCTGCTGATCGCGCGGCTGGTGCAGGGTGTGGGGGCGGCAGGCCCGCGCACCGTGTCGATGGCGATTGTGCGCGACCTGTTCAAAGGCCGGGAGATGGCGCGGATCATGTCCTTTGCAATGATGGTCTTCATGCTGGC
The DNA here is from genome assembly GCA_046295215.1 of Pseudorhodobacter sp. GTDB lineage: Bacteria > Pseudomonadota > Alphaproteobacteria > Rhodobacterales > Rhodobacteraceae > Szabonella. The sequence goes on from JBKBNP010000003.1 coordinate 14,514, forward strand.
CCCCGCCGTCGCACCTCTGGTGGGTCAGGGGATCATCGCCCTGGCGGGCTGGCACGCGATCTTTCTGGCCTTCATCCTGTTCTCGGCTGTCTCGATGCTCTGGCTGGGCCTGCGCCTGCCCGAAACCCTGCCCGTTGACGCCCGCAAGCCCCTGGCTGTTGCCTCCCTGATGGCGGCGGGGCGGGAAATGTTTTCCTACCGCGTCGTCAAGGTTTCGATCCTGATCCAGGCACTGACGACCGGGGTGCTGCTGGCCACGATTTCCTCGATCCAGGGGGTTTACGAACAACGGTTCGACATGGCTGCCAGCTTTGCACTGTGGTTTGCCGCAGGCGCCCTGATCGCGGCGGGCGGATCGTTCCTGAACTCGCGCATCGTGATGGTGATGGGTATGCGCAAGGTCGCGGCCTCTGCCTTTCTCGGCGCGCTGCTGGTGACGGGGCTGCATCTGGTGTTGATTCTTGCAGGCCCGTCAAGCGAGACGCTGAACTTTGCCGCCTTCTTTGTCTGGACCGTCACGATGTTCGGGATGATGAGCCTGACCATGGGCAATCTCAACGCTTTGGCGATGGAACCGGTGGGGCATATCGCGGGCTTTGCCGCCTCGCTGATGGCGGCCATCTCGACGGTGCTGGGAGTGGTGATTGCGGTTCCCATCGGGCTGGCCTTCGACGGCACGGCGCTGCCGCTGGTGCTGGGCTCGGCTGTCCTGCTGATGCTTGCGCTGGCGGCGATGCAACTGATCCGGCGGCAGGAGGGTCAGGCCACGGGAACCTGACCGCGTCAGTCCCTGGCGGCTTTCGCCTGTTCCGCCAACCCCTTGGCGATGGCATGGGCGCCCTTGATGCGGTCGGATTCCGATTTCCAGTCGGCGGGCAGCACGATCTTGTTGCCCTGAACCCGCGCGCCGGGCTGGGAGCGGACAAAATCCACCAGACCTGCCGGATTGGCGAATTTGTCATTGTGAAACTGCACGGTCGCGCCCTTGGGCCCGGCGTCGATCCGCGCAATCCCGGCGCGTTTGCACATCGACTTGATGCGCACGACCAGCATCAGTGTGTTCACCTCGCGCGGGAGCGGGCCGAAACGGTCGATCAACTCGGCCGCAAATCCTTCGAGTTCCACCTTGGTCGAAAGGCCCGAGAGGCGGCGATACAGCCCCAGCCGCAAGTCGAGATCGGGCACATAGTCCTCGGGGATCAGCACCGGGACGCCAAGGTTGATCGTGGGTGCCCATTGGTCATCGGCCTCGGTCAGCCCCGCAATCTCGCCCGAGCGCAGCTTGGCAATCGTTTCCTCCAGCATGGACTGGTAAAGTTCATAGCCCACTTCCTTGACATGGCCGGACTGTTCCTCGCCCAGAAGATTGCCCGCGCCGCGCAGATCGAGGTCATGCGAGGCCAGGTTGAACCCCGCCCCGAGACTGTCGAGACTGCCCAGAAGCCGCAGCCGTTTCAATGCCTGCGGCGTCAGCGGCGCGCGGGGCTTGGTTGTCAGGTAGCAATAGGCCCGCGTCTTGGCCCGTCCCACCCGACCCCGGATCTGATAGAGTTGCGACAGCCCGAACATATCGGCGCGATACACGATCATCGTATTGGCGGTCGGGATGTCGAGCCCCGATTCCACGATGGAGGTTGCCAGCAGAACGTCATATTTCCCGTCATAGAAATCGTTCATCCGCGCATCGAGATCCCCCGCCGCAAGCTGGCCATGCGCCACGACGTAAGACACCTCCGGCACATGGGTTTTCAGGAAATCCTCGACCTCGTGCAGATCGGAAATGCGCGGCACGACGTAAAAGCTCTGCCCGCCGCGATAGCGTTCGCGCAGCAATGCCTCGCGGATCGTCACCGTGTCGAATTCGGCGACATAGGTGCGGATCGCCAGACGGTCCACCGGCGGGGTCGCGATGATCGACAGATCGCGCACGCCCGTCAACGACATCTGCAAGGTGCGCGGGATGGGCGTTGCGGTCAGGGTCAGCACATGCACCTCTGACCGCATCTCCTTCAGCCGTTCCTTGTGCCCCACCCCGAAATGCTGTTCCTCGTCGATGACCAGAAGGCCAAGGTTCCTGAACCGGATGCCCTTGGCCAAGAGCGCATGGGTGCCGACACAGATATCGACCGCCCCATCTGCCAGCCCTGCCCGGGTAAGGTTCGCATCCTTTGCCGAAACAAAGCGTGACAAAGGCCTGACATTGATCGGAAATCCCCGGAACCGCTCGGCAAAGCTGCGATAGTGCTGACGCGCAAGCAAGGTGGTCGGGCAGACGACCGCGACCTGCGTTCCCGCCAGCGCCGCAACAAAGGCCGCGCGCATCGCAACTTCCGTCTTGCCGAAGCCCACATCGCCCACGACCAGCCGGTCCATCGGCGATCCGGCCTCCAGATCGGCCATCACATCGGCAATCGCGGTCAACTGGTCATCGGTTTCCTGATAGGGAAAGCGCGCGGCAAAAGCCTCCCACATGCCATGCGGGGCCTCCAGCACCGGGGCCTTGCGCAACAGGCGTTCGGCGGCAATCCGCATCAGTTTTTCCGCGATCTCGCGGATACGTTGCTTGAGTTTCGCCTTCTTGGCCTGCCAGGCCCCGCCCCCCAAGCGGTCCAGCAGGCCCTCCTCATGGCCATAGCGGCTGAGAAGCTCGATGTTTTCCACCGGCAGATAGAGCTTGGCCTCCTCGGCATAGACGAGGAACAGATATTCATGCGGCGGGCCGGGGCGGCCCGACACCGGGTCCGGCACGCGCAGCGTCTCCATCCCCATATAACGCCCGACACCATGTTCGACATGCACGACCAGATCCCCGGGCGACAGGGTTTCGGCGTCACGCAGGAAATTGTCGGCCTTGCGTTTCTTGCGCGTCTTGGACACCAGCCGGTCGCCCAGCACATCCTGTTCGGAAATCACCGCAAGGCCGGGGGCGACAAAGCCCGCCTCCAGCGGCCAGACGATCAGCGCCAGCCCGCCTTTCGGTTTCGGCAGGTCGCGCATGTCGTCGATCAGCCGTGCCCCGGTCAGCCCCTGATCGGCCAGAAGCCCCTGAAGCCGGTCCCGCGCACCGTCGGACCAGGAAGCGACAACGACTTGATGATCCTCGCGCAACGCGCGAATATGATTCGACAGTAAACTGAAAAGACTTATATTTTCCTGCTGGCGTTCGGGTGCGAAACTGCGCCCCATCCGCCCACCCGCATCCAGCACCCCCGGGCCCGGCGATTGCGGCAAGGGGGACAACTGGATCACCCGCCGATCCGCCAGCGCCGCCGTCCAGGCGGCATCGTCCAGATAGAGCAGGTCCGGCGCCGAGGGTTTGTAGACCGTATCGAGCCGCCCCCGCGCCGCCATCGCCTCGCGCCGCGCATCATACTGGTCGGCGATGCCCTCCCAACGCGCAATCCGCGCCGCGTCCACCTGATCGTCCAGCATGACCACGGCACCGGGCAGATAGTCGAACACGGTTTCCAGCCCTGCATGGAAAAAGGGCAGCCAATGCTCCATCCCCTGATGCTTGCGCCCCGCGCTCACCGCCTCATAGAGCGGGTCATCTGCCCCCCCGGCCCCGAACTCCACCCGGTAGGTCTGGCGGAAGCGGGAAATCGCGGCCTCGTCGAGGATCACCTCGGATACCGGGGCAAATTCCACCCGCGTCAGCTTTTCGGTGGTGCGCTGCGTCGCGACATCGAACCGCCGCGCCCCGTCCAGCACATCCCCGAAAAGATCGAGCCGCACCGGCCCCCCCGGCCCCGGCGGATAGATGTCGATGATGCCGCCCCGGATGGCAAAATCGCCCGGCTCCGCCACTTGCGAACAGGGCGAAAACCCCATGCGGGACAGGAAGTTGCGCAGCGATATTTCACTGATCCGGTGGCCGACAGTCGCGGCAAAGGACGCCTCGCGCAGCACCTCGCGCGCGGGCAGGCGCTGGCTTGCGGCATTGAGCGTGGTCAACAGAACGACCGGCCCCGGCAATCCTTGCGCCAGCGTGGCCAGCGTGGCCATCCGGCGCGAGACGATGTCGGGATTGGGCGAAACCCGGTCATAGGGCAGGCAATCCCAGGCGGGCAGGTGCATCACCGCCAGATCGGGCGCCATTACGGCCAGCGCCGCGCGCATCGCCTCCATGCGCTTGTCGTCGCGCGCCACATGCAGGACGGCCACGCCCTTGCCCGCCTCGCGCGCCAGAAGCCGGGCATCATAGCCTTCGGGCGCCCCGCCCAGGATTATGCGTTCACCGCTCATGCCCGCCCGCCCCGCCTGTCCACCCGCGTCAGATCCCGCCGAACTGGAGGTTCTGCCACATGCCCCACATCGCCGTGACAAAGATCGCCAGCATGCCGATGGCCTGCACGCCGACCCGGTGCAGCGTCAGCCTGCGGCAGAGATCGGCCCCTTCGGGCCGGTCCCGCTCGATCCGCGAGGCAGCGCGCAGGGTCAGCGCGCTGACCGCCGTCATCGGCAGGAAGATCAGGAACAGCGCCTGGGCAAATTCAATGCCGTAAACGAACCCCAGCGCCAGCAGCATTGTCAGCAGGAAAAAGGCAAGCCCGATCAGCCAGAGCCCCGAGACCTGAAGGATATAGAGCAACCGCCGCGTATTGATCGCGACGACCGCCTCCAGATCGGCCATCGCCTGCCCGCCCTGCTTGCGCGCCCGGGTCACCATGTCGAAGGGAACGCCGATCACCCAATGGCTTGCCGTGGACCAGAACACCGCAAGGGCGATCCAGAACCAGAGGTTCGAGAACGACCGCATGTCGATCACTTCAAAGACCGTCTGATACAATTGCACGTCGCCTTCCCCGCCTTCTGCCGGCCGCGCGCCGGGGCGTCGCGTGTCTGATGCGTCATTCCTACCCTTGAGACGCGGGCTTTTCCATGGCAGGCAAATGGAAATCGCGCAAGCCCCCCGCAACCCGGCCCCCGGGCCGGTCCCGGCGCTGCCGCCAGCCCGAAAGGACAAATGCCCCATGCTGCCAGGACAGGCCCCCTTCCCCGCCGCCCGTTTCCGCCGCCTGCGTCGGTCCGACGCACTGCGACGGCTGGCGCAGGAGAATGCGCTGTCGGTCAATGACCTGATCTGGCCGCTCTTCGTGCGCGACGGCAGCGGCATCGAGGAACCCATCGCCTCCATGCCCGGCGTCGCGCGCCTCTCGCTGGACCGCGTTGTGGCGGCCGCAGAGGAGGCCGCCCGTCTGGGCATTCCCGCGCTCTGCCTCTTTCCCTATACCGATCCCGACCTGCGCACCGAGGACTGTGCCGAGGCCTGGAACCCGGACAACCTTGCCAACCGCGCGATCCGGGCCATCAAGGCCGCCGTGCCGGGGATTGCGGTGATGACGGATGTGGCGCTCGACCCCTACAATGCCAACGGGCATGACGGGCTGGTGCGTGACGGCGTGATCCTGAATGACGAGACGGTGGCCTGTCTGGTCAGGATGAGCCTTGCGCAGGCCGAAGCGGGCGCGGACATTCTCGGCCCCTCGGACATGATGGACGGCCGCATCGGGGCGATGCGCGCGGCGCTGGAGGCGGCAGGCCATCACGATGTGACGATCCTGAGCTATGCCGCGAAATACGCCTCGGCCTTCTATGGCCCGTTCCGCGATGCGGTGGGGGCCTCGGGGCGGCTGGTGGGCGACAAGAAAACCTATCAGATGAACCCGGCCAATTCGGACGAGGCGCTGCGGCTGGTCGCGCGTGACCTGTCCGAAGGGGCGGATATGGTGATGGTGAAACCCGGCATGCCCTATCTCGACATCTGCCGCCGGGTGAAGGACAGCTTCGGCGTGCCGACCTATGCCTATCAGGTCTCGGGCGAATACGCGATGATCCGGGGCGCCGCCGACCGGGGCTGGATCGACGGGCCGCGCGCCATGGCCGAAAGCCTGATGGCCTTCCGCCGCGCCGGATGCGACGGGGTGCTGACCTATTTCGCCCCTGAAATGGCGAAACTGCTGCGGGATGAAATCTGAAGCCCGCTGTTCCTCCCGGCCCGGAAGCCCCCGCCGCTGTTCTGGGTGATTTTGCCTGCAAGCCCCTGAAGGGGGCGCGGCACAGATCCTGACCCCTCGCCGGGCGGTTCGGCAAACCCGCAACAATGGTCTTTCCGCCACTGCCCTTGCATCAGCGGGGATCCGGCAGCGCTCGGCCGGTTCCGCGCCAAGGCAGGGCTGGCGACAGGCTGATCCCGGTCGGCGGCGGCTGCCGGACCGGAATCCGGGCGAAATTGTCATCCGTTTGTCACGTCCAGCCCCTAGGGGAAGGGCGATGACAAAAGGAAACGATCCCCTTGCGCGGTGACCTGAACGCGGACCAAGCCATATCAGCGCAGGATCTGACGCTGGACTACGGCACGACCCGGATCCTGCAGGGCATCGGACTGGACCTTCAAGCCGGGCAGACGCTGGCGCTGCTGGGCCCTTCCGGCTGTGGCAAGACCACGCTCTTGCGGATTGTCGCGGGCCTTCTTGCCCCGACCACCGGCGAGATCGCGATCAATGGTCGCGTGGTCGCTGGCCCTGCTGTCTTTGTGCCACCCGAGAAGCGGCAGCTTGGCATGGTGTTTCAGGACTATGCGCTGTGGCCGCATCTGACCGTGGCGGGGAATGTGGCCTTTCCGCTGGAAATGGCCGGTGTTGGTCGGTCGGAACGGGACAGGCGCGTCCACGCGGCGCTGGATCGGGTCGGGCTGGCGCAGATGGCCACGCGCAGCCCTTCGGCCCTGTCCGGTGGCCAGCAGCAGCGTGTCGCCATCGCCCGCGCCATCGTTGCCGAGCCGCGTATCGTGCTGTTTGACGAGCCGCTGTCCAACCTCGACCGTGAGTTGCGCGAAACCATGGTGGCGGAGCTTGGCGCGCTGATCCACGGGCTGGGGCTGACGGCGATCTATGTGACGCATGACCAGTCCGAGGCGCTGACGCTGGCCGATCAGGTGGCGGTGATGGCGGCCGGGCAGATTGCGCAACTGGCAACCCCCGAGCAACTGGTGGACCAGCCTGCAACCCCGAAAGTGGCGGAATTCCTGCGTCTCGGTGCGGTGCTGTCGCTGACACGCGATGCGACGGGATGGTTGTGCGGGGGCCGACCCCTGGGGCAGCTCGGCGGGCCTGAAACCAACGCCGCCGAGATCCTCGTGACCCCGCGCGCCTTGCGGGTGACCGACATCGGTGCCGCTGCCCTGGTGGGCGAGGTTCTGGCCGTGCAGTTCCGCGACAGCGGCTATGCGGTGACGGTGCGGCTCGAGGCGCTCCGGCAAACCGTCCAGATTTCGAGCGATACCCGCATGCGCATCGGGGAGCGTATCGGGTTGCAGATCCTCCCTGACCGGCTGCGCTGGTTCGCGGCGCGCCCAGACACCCCATGAAACAAGGATAGTCCAATGTTCAAGAACGCCCTGCACGCAACGGTCGCCGCCACCGCGCTGTTTGCCGCCAGCACCGCATTTGCCGATGTCACCGTCTATACCGCCGGCCCGGCCAAGCTGATCGAGGATCTGGCTGCGGGTTTCACCGCCGAAACCGGGACCAAGGTCGAGTTCTTTCAGGCCACCACCGGCAAGGTCATGGCCCGGATCGAGGCAGAAGCCGCCAATCCGGTTGTCGATGTGCTGATTTCCGCCTCCTGGGACACCGCCACGGATTTCGCGGAACGCGGCTGGCTGGTGCCCTATACCAGCCCGAATGCGGCGACCGTGCCGGATTTCCTGAAAACCGACACTGCGGTTGCACAGGGGGTGGCGGCACTTGCGATTGCCTGGAACCCGAAATCCGGCACGCCGCGCCCCTCGGAATGGGCCGATCTGGCCGGGCCGGACTTCAAGGATCTGGTCAACCTGCCCGATCCGGCACAGTCTGGGTCTGCCTTTGAACTGGTGGCGGCGCTTTCGGGCGGGGGCGACATGGCGATGTTCGAGAGCCTCGCCGCAAACGGGGCCATCGTTGCGGGGGCCAATGCAGACGCGCTGAACCCGGTGTTGCAAGGGGCCAAGGCCGCTGTTTTCGGGGCCGTGGATTACATTTCCTTCAACGGCAAGGCCAAGGGCGAGTCGATCGAGGTGATTTTCCCCGAAAGCGGCACCGTGATCGCGCCGCGTCCGGTGATGATCCTGAACTGGTCGAAAAACCAGGATGAGGCCAAGGCCTTTGTCGATTACATCCTGTCCGATTCAGGACAGGCCATTGTCGCCAAACAGAACCTGATGCCCGCGCGCGGCGATGTGGCGGCCGACCGCCCGCTGATCGCGGATCTGAAGATCCTGCCGATCGATGCCACCGCCGTTTATGGCAAGCGCGCCGAAACGCTGGAAGCCTTTGGCAAGGCTTTCGGGAAGTAAGGGCACAGGGATGGCACGGTCGGTCGAACGGGTCGGCGCTTCCGTCATCATCGCGGCGGCGGGGCTTGCGCTCGTGGTTGCCGTGCCATTCCTGTTCATCGTCCTTCAGGCGATCTTTCCCGAACTGGGGCGCGGCTCACTGGTCGCGCCTTTCTCTGCGCTGGCGGGCGCGCTGGGCGATCCGAAACTGATTGGCATGACCGGCAACACGCTGTTGCTGGGTGTGATGGTCGTGGCGCTGTCGGCGCTGGTTGCGATGCCGCTTGCGGTGGCCCGGGCCTTGTTCAACGTGCCGGGTGCAGTGGTCTGGGACGTGCTGTTCCTGATCCCCTTCATGATCCCGCCCTATATTGCCGTGCTGGGCTGGATCATGACGCTGCAACCGCGCGGCTATCTGGAGCAACTGGTGGGGATCGACCTTGCCATCTTCCTGTTCTCGGTGCCCGGCATGGTTTTCGTGATGACGCTCAACACCTTTCCGGTGGTTTATTTTGCGGTGTCGCGGACGCTGGAAACCGTGGGGTCGCGCTATTCGGATGTGGCGCGGGTTTTTGGGGCGAGCCCGATGCGGGCGTTCTGGCGGGTGACGCTGCCGCTCTCCACGCCCGGCCTTGCGGCCAGCCTGCTGCTGGTTTTTGCCATGGCCATCGAGGAATACGGCACCCCTGCCGCGCTGGGGTCGCGCGCGGGGTTCGATGTGCTGGTGACCGCCATCGACCTGCGGGTGTCGGACTGGCCGATCGACCTGCCGGGAGCTGCGATCCTGTCGCTGGTTCTGGTGGTGCTGTCCTTCGCGGCCTTCCTGCTGCAACGCTGGATCCTCAGCCGCCGGTCCTATGTGGCGACCACCGGCAAGCCGCAGGGCAATGCCCGACGCGATCTCGGGCTGTGGAAATGGCCCGTGCTTGCGGTGTTCGCGCTGGTGGCTTTTGTCGCGACCGGTATGCCGCTGCTGGCGATCCTCGCCGGGGCGCTGTCAAGAACCATATCGGGCGGGCTGGTCTGGTCCAATCTCGGCCCCGACAATTTCTCCGCCATTCTGGGTGATACGACCGGCGCGATGAGGGCGCTGGGCACAAGCCTGTGGCTGGGCGTGGCGGCGGCCCTGATTACGGGGCTTCTGGGGGCGCTGTCGGCCTATGCGGTGGTGAAATCCAGGGTGCGCGGGCGCGGCGTGCTGGATGTGCTGACGATCCTGCCCAATGCGCTACCGGGGATCGTGGTGGCGGTCGGGCTGATCCTTGCGTGGAACCAGCCCTGGTTGCCGGTCACCCCCTACAACACGGCGCTGATCCTGCTGCTGGCCTATTGCTGCATCCTGCTGCCGCAACCGGTGCGCTATGCCACGGCTGCCTTTCACCAGATCGGCGACAATCTGGAGGCGGCGGCGCGGGTTTGCGGGGCATCGCCCCTCACGGCCTTTCGGCTGATCCTGCTGCCGCTGATCGCGCCCAGCCTATTGGCCGCGATGCTTCTGGTCTTTGCCGTCGCCACGCGGGAGCTGGTGGCCTCGGTGGTGGTGGCCCCTGTAGGCGTGTCCACCATATCCACCTATATCTGGCGGCAGTTCGAACAGGGTTCGGTGGGGCTTGGCATGGCGATGGCCTTCGTGACGATCCTGATAACCACGGCGCTGCCGCTGTTCGTTCTCAGCCTGATGGGGCGCAGGGGCAACCTGCTGCAACGCAGATCATCCGGAGTTCCGATCCGCGCCCGGGGAGCAATGGCGGTGATGATGTGACCGCCCCTGAAAGCCTTTCAACCGGCGGGATGGCGCGCAGCCCCCTGCTTTCGCGCAGGCAATGGATGACAAGAGCGTGAGCACGCGCTATATCTGGTGTCAGGGGGCCGCAGAGCCCCATGGCAGGCATTGGTCGGCGCGCGAGTCCCGGCCGAACGGAAGGCGGGCAGCAGCATGACGCAATTTCACAGACGGGCCTTTCTGGTTTCCGGCGCGGCGGGGCTTGCGCTCGCCGGCTGCGGCAACGGCATTGGCGGCGGCGGCGGACAAAGGCTCGACGCGCGGGTCGATGCAACGCGGGAATATCTGTTCCGCAGCTATCCCGGCACGCGCGATCTGGAACAGAAAAGTTTCGGCGTGCTTTACATGCCGCTCATCACCGAGGCGGGGCTCGGCTTCGGCGGCGGCTATGGGCAGGGCGCGCTCAGGATCAACAATGCGACGGTGGATTACTATTCCGCCACGCGGGCGACGGTGGGCTTCCAGATCGGCGCGCAGCAATATGCCCATGCGCTGTTCTTCTTGACGGAGAATGCACTGGGCGATTTCCGCCGCTCCCCCGGCTGGGCCGTCGGGGCGGATGTGCGCTATGCCACGCCTGAACAGGGGGCGAGCCTCGGCAAGGAAACCACCGAAATATCGCCGGTCATCGCGCTTGTTTTCGGGCAGTCCGGCCTGATCGCCGGGGCAACATTGGGCGGCGTGAAATACAGCCGGATCATTCCCTGACGGGCCACTTCCCGCTCCCGTCCGGTCGCATGGCGCTGCGTCAGCGGGAAACGACCGGGAGGGAGCGGGAAGCGGTGCCTCAGCCGAGCCGCTTGACGAGGCTCGACGTATCCCAGCGGCCACCGCCCATTTTCTGCACATCCTTGTAGAACTGGTCGACCAGTGCCGTCACCGGCAGACTTGCGCCAATCTCGTTGGCCGTGGCCAGACAGATGCCCAGATCCTTGCGCATCCAGTCCACCGCAAAGCCGAAGTTGAACTCCCCCGCGAGCATCGCCTTGTGGCGGTTGGCCATCTGCCAGCTTCCCGCAGCGCCCTGCGAGATCACCTCGACCACCGCCTCGCCGTCCATCCCTGCCTTTTGTCCGAAGGCCAGCGCCTCGGCCAGCCCCTGCACCAGCCCCGCAATGCAGATCTGGTTCATCATCTTGGCAATCTGGCCCGCGCCGCTGTCGCCCAGCCGCTTGCAGACCCGCGCATAGGTGGCGATCACCGGCTCGGCGCGGGCATAATCGCCTTCGGTGCCACCGCACATCACCGACAGAACACCATTTTCCGCCCCCGCCTGCCCGCCCGACACCGGGGCATCGACAAAGCCGATACCCGCCGCGCGCGCCAGCGCCTCCATCTCGCGCGTGACCTGCGCGGAGACGGTGGTGTGATCGACAAAAACCGCGCCGGAGGCCATTCCGGCAAACGCGCCATCCTCGCCCGCGCAGATCCCGCGCAGGTCGTCGTCATTGCCCACGCAAGCCATGACGAAATCCTGCCCCTCCGCCGCCGCGCGCGGAGTTGCCGCCATGCGCCCGCCATGCTGCGCCACCCAGGCCTCCGCCTTGGCGGCGGTCCGGTTGTAGACCGTGACCTCATGCCCCTTGGCCACCAGATGACCCGCCATCGGATAGCCCATCACGCCCAGTCCCAGGAATGCAACCTTCGCCATGTGTCCGCCCTTTCAATTGCCTCGCCCTACCGGATCGCATAGGTAACGGACAGGCCCCCCACGTCAAGAACGGACCGACCATGCTGACCGCCTTCCGCTGGCTTCTGAGGATTTTCACAGGGCTTGTCGTGCTGGTCGCCTTCTGCCTTGCCGTGGCCTATTTCTTCCTGTCGCGGTCGCTGCCGGATTATTCGGAATCCTTTTCGCTCGACGGAATCACCGCCCCGGTGGAGATCGTGCGCAACAATGCCAACGTTCCCCATATCTTCGGCGAGACGGATGCGGACGTGTTCTTCGCGCTCGGCTTTGCCCATGCGCAGGACAGGCTCTGGCAGATGACGATGCTGCGGCGCACGGCGCAGGGACGGCTGTCGGAGATCTTTGGCGACCGCACGCTGCGTATCGACGAACTCCTGCGCCGGCTCGATCTCTACAACCTCTCTATCCGGTCGGTCGAGGCGCAGGATGCGCCGACCCGGGTGGCGCTTGATGCCTATGCGCGCGGGGTCAACGCCTGGATCGGCGAGGTCAATGTGCGGGCCCGTGGGCGGGGCGCGCCGGAAATGTTCTTCTTCTCGTCCGACATTGCCGCCTGGCAACCGGCCGACAGCATTTCCATCGTCAAGCTGATGGGCCTTCAGCTTTCGGCCCATGTCGGGGCCGAGGTTCTGCGCGCGCGGGCCTCGCTTCTGTTGCCGGACGCACGCCTGCGCGACATCCTTCCCGACGACCCCGGGCAGGCCGTGACCGCCCTGCCCGACTACTCCGACCTTGTGCCCGGCGTCCTGCCCGGGCAGGCGCCGACCCGGATCGCGGGGGATTGGCTTTCACCGGTGCCCGGGCGCGGGTTTGCCGGGGCCTCGAACGCCTGGGCTGCGGCACCGGAACGCTCGGCCGCGGCGGGCACGCTGCTGGCCAATGACCCGCATCTGGGCTTCACCGCCCCCGCGATCTGGTATCTGGCGCGGCTGGAACTGCAATCGGGTGGCGTGATCGGGGGCACGATCCCCGGCATTCCCGCCATTCTGGTGGGCCGGTCGGACACGCTGGGCTGGGCGCTCACCTCCTCCTATCTCGACGATCAGGACGTGATGATCGAGGAGGTCAACCCCGCCAACCCCGAGGAATACCGCACGCCCGAAGGCTGGGCGCCGTTCGAGACCCGCCGGTCCATCATCACGGTCAGGGGCCGCGATCCGGTGACGGTGACGCTGCGCTGGACGCAGAACGGCCCGGTCCTGCCCGGATCGCATTTCAACCTCGGCACGATCACGCCCGGCGGGCACGTCGCAGCGCTGGCCTGGACCGCGCTGTCGGATGCCGACACCTCGATGACCTCGGCGTTGCGGCTGATGCAGGCGCGCGACATTCCGGCAGCGCTGGAGGCCGGACGGCTCTATATCGCGCCGGCGCAGAACCTGATGCTGGCCGATCGCGAGGGCGTGGCCCTGCAACTGATCGGCGCGATGCCTGCGCGCGACGCGAACCACCAGACCCAGGGGAGGATGCCCGCGCTGGGGGCTCGGCCCGAGAACCGCTGGCTCGGCCGGATGGATTACGACCGCAATTTCCGCGTGGTGAACCCGACCTCGGGCCTTCTGGGCAATACCAACAACAAGACGGTGGACCGCCCCTTCCCCGACCATGTCAGTTTCGAATGGGGCGACACGCACCGCATCCGGCGCTGGCTGAACCTGATGCAGACCCGCGAGGTGCATACGCGCGAAAGCTTCATCGAGGCGCAGCTTGATACGGTCAGCCCCATTGCCCGCGCGGTGCTGCCGCTGATCGGGGCGGATCTGTGGTTCACCGGGGAGCCCGCGCCCGATGACAGTTCCGAACGGTTCCGCCAGCAGGCGCTGGAATTGCTGGCGGACTGGAATGGCGAGATGAACGAGCATCTGCCCGAACCGCTGATCTATTCCGCCTGGCTGCGCAGCTTGCAGAACCGGCTGATCCGCGACGAACTCGGGCAGCTTGCGGATGAATTCACCCATCCCGATCCGGTGTTCATCGAGCGCGTGTTCCGCGACACCGACGGTGCCTCCAAATGGTGCGACGTGATCCAGTCGGCACAGATCGAGACCTGCACCGACATCGCGCGGATGGCGCTGGACGAGGCGCTGATCCGGCTGCGCGAGACCTATGGGCCGACGATGGCAAGCTGGCGCTGGGGCGACGCGCATCAGGCGACGCATGACCATCCGGTGCTGGGGGCGGTGCCGGTCTTGCGCTATTTCGTGAACATCCGGCAAAGTACTTCGGGCGGGGATTCGACCCTGATGCGGGGGCGCAGCTCGGGCAAGGAGCCGGAGCCCTTTCTCAACGTCCATGGGGCGGGCTACCGGGGTGTCTATGATTTCGCCGACCCCGACAGTTCGGTGTTCATCCTGTCCACCGGGCAATCCGGCCATCCGCTGTCGCGCCATTACGACGATCTGGGCGTGCTGTGGCGGCGGGGCGAATATATCCTGATGTCGCTGGACCCGGAGTTGGCCCGGGCGGCGGCGGTGGGGATCACCCGGATCAGCCCGCGCCCTTGAAGGGCGATTTTTCTTGAGAATGGATCGGCTATCTGTCTAGATTTCGCCATTGAGATCAATCCATTCAAGGATGTATTCCATGGCTGTTCTGGCTGAACCCGAAACGTCGAGCGCGGTTGTTCACGAGGCGCAAAAGCTTCTGAACAAATCCGCATTGCAGACGCGAGCACCGGAAAATGGCGCCTTTGACAAGACGACACTGGCGGCAATCAAGCAGTTCCAGGTCGAATCAGGTCTGAAGCCTACCGGCGTCCTCGACGACAAGCTGATGAAGATATTGCGGGATGCGGCCAACCGTCCGAACCCGACCAAGCAGATCAAGATCGGCAGCAAGATCTACCTCTTCACCGATGCCGAATATGCGCAACTCGTCAAACGGATCGCGCGGGAGTTCGAAACCGCGATGATCCAGTTGCGGGGCGCCGTAGCCGAGGCACGGGGCATCTGGGACAACCAGAACGCGCTCAACAAGGACCAGTATATCGTCGCCTGGTGCATCGAGGCCTACAAGGGGGTCAAACTGCCCCCCGAAAGCCTGATAAAGACCGCTGAGTCCGGGGTGAAGGCTGCAGATGCGGCGCTCAAATCGGGCAATCTGCAAGCCTTCTCCAAGATCTTTCCCAAGGCCGAGCAACAGGCCAATGACGCCCGTGTGAAGATGAAAACCTATCTGTCGAAGATCATCGACGGCGGGGAATCGCTTGTGACCGGGTTGCAGATCGTCTCGACCACCAGTTTCGTGATCGTGGGCATCATCGCTGCCCCCGTCGCGGCAAGCTATGGCGCGGGGGCGGTCGGAGCCGCCGTCATTGCGGGCGCGGGAACATCTGCGGTGGAATCGCTGGCCCATGAGGTCGGCAAGGGGATTTCGGGCGACAGCAAGGGGATTGGCGATGCCAGTTTCAACGTGCTGCGCGACAGTTTCATCGGTGGCAGCGTCGGCGCACTCGTCAAGGGCAAGGCGGGCGAAAAGATCATTGCGAAGATCGGCCCGATGGTCGCCAAGCAACTGTCAGGCAAACTGTTCGAGAAGGCGAGCGAGAAAGCGGTAACCTCCTTTCTCATCAGCTACTTCAAGAAGAACGGCGCGGATATTCTGGAAGGTGTCATCACCGATGTCATCAAGGAATACAAATCCAATGCCGGCGGCCTGACCTTCGACAAGTTCACCGGCATCGTTGCCAAGCAGGTCGCCACGGCCGGGATTTTCGGAAAGTTCGGCAAGGCGGGCGATGTCGGGGCGAAAGCGGTGTTCGGAAAACTGTCCGGGTCGGTGAAGAAAGACCTCATCAAATCGCTGGGAGCCAATGCCAAGGAAGCCGACCTCCTGCCGATCTTCTCCAAGGTCTTCGAGGAAACCAGCAAGGAGATGGGCGGAAAGATCTATGACAAGGTTCTGTCTTCGGCCACCGGAAGCGAAAGCCCGGACCAGATCGAGGCGAAACTGCTGGGCGAGTTCGCGACCAACAAGAAACTGATCGACGCT
The DNA here is from genome assembly GCA_046295215.1 of Pseudorhodobacter sp. Taxonomy (GTDB): domain Bacteria; phylum Pseudomonadota; class Alphaproteobacteria; order Rhodobacterales; family Rhodobacteraceae; genus Szabonella. The sequence continues at coordinate 30,294 of JBKBNP010000003.1, forward strand.
GTGCGCGCCGAAGCGGAGGCCAAGGCAAGGAAATCCAAGCGCTGATTGCCCGTCGGGCTGTTGCGCTGCCTTGGCCAATGGCTCGGCCATTGCGCCGTCCGGGTGGAATCGGGGCGGCGCAGGTTGAGGGCGGGGCCGAAGTCGGGCTACAGAAAACTGATGCGGGAAAGCCTGCGCAGACCCCTCGCATCAACCGCCTGAACCAGCGATGGCCACACATGGGCGACGGCTACAAGACCGCGTACTCGCCCTTTTGCCGCGCGGTCCAGCGCACCCGGAGCGACCAGCCATCGTCGCTCTGGTTTTCATGCTCCACCAGGCCGGCCCCATGCAGCCAGGCATGGCGGCGCCCCTCGGCAAAGCGCAGGAACAGCGTTTCCTCGGTCTTTTCCTCGTCGAAGGCCGCTGACACCTCGGCCAGCAGCGCGTCGATGCCTTCGCCCGTCAGGGCCGACAGCGCAAGGATGCCCCGGCCCTGCCCGGCCCGCGCATCAAGGGCGGCGCGCGCCGTGCCGTCGACCAGATCGAGCTTGTTCCAGATCTCGATCTGCGGCACCGCAGGCCCTACCCCCAGCGAGGTCAGGATGTCGGCCACATCGGCGGCCTGCTCGGCGCTTTCGGGGTGGCTGATGTCGCGCACATGCAAGATGAGGTCGGCCTCCAGCACCTCTTCCAGCGTGGCGCGGAAGGCGGCGACAAGCTGTGTCGGCAGGTCGGAAATGAAGCCGACGGTATCGGACAGGATGATCTTGCGGCCCGGGCCAGAGTCCGTGGGCAGCGTGACGCCGCGCATCGTGGGGTCCAGTGTCGCAAAGAGCATGTCCTTGGCCAGCACCTCGGCCCCGGTCACGCGGTTGAAGAGCGTGGATTTCCCGGCATTGGTATAGCCCACCAGCGCCACCACCGGAAAGGGAACCTTGCGCCGCGCGGCGCGGTGCAATTCGCGGGTTTTCACCACCTTGTCGAGTTGGCGCCGGATACGGATAACCTGATCGTCGATGGCGCGGCGGTCGGCCTCGATCTGGGTTTCGCCCGGCCCGCCCACGAAGCCGAAGCCCCCGCGCTGGCGTTCGAGGTGGGTCCAGGCGCGCACCAGCCGTGTGCGCTGATAGGAAAGGGCGGCCAGTTCCACCTGCAACACGCCCTCGCGGGTGCGCGCCCGGTCGGCAAAGATTTCAAGGATCAGCCCGGTCCGGTCCAGAAGCTTGACGCCCCATTCCTTTTCCAGATTGCGTTGCTGCACCGGCGTCACTGGCCCGTCGACCAGCACCAGACCCACGTCGAGCCCGGCCATGCGCGCGCCGAGTTCCGCCACCTTGCCCGACCCGAACAGCATGCCGGGGGCGAGCTTCGGCAGGCGCACGACTTCCGCCCCCACGACCTCCAGGCCCGGCAGGGCCGTGGCCAGCGACACCGCCTCGGCCAGCCCATGTTCGGGCAGGCGCCGGGAGCGCACGGATTTCACATCGGGATGCAGCACATAGGCACGGGTGATTTCCGCCTGGGTGTCATGCCCGGACGGTTCCTTTACCCAAACCTCGTCTTCTTCCTGCCCGTCTTCGGTCAAGGTCAGTCTTCACCTTCATAAAGGCTGATCGGCGTGCCCGGCATGATGGTGGAGATCGCATGCTTGTAGACAAGCTGCGACTGCCCGTCGCGGCGCAACAGCACGCAGAAATTGTCGAACCAGGTGATCACGCCCTGAAGCTTGACACCGTTTATCAGGAAAATCGTGACCGGAACCTTCGCCTTCCGGACATGGTTCAGGAAAGCGTCCTGCAAGTTCTGTTTATCGGAAGCCATTTGGAACGAGCCTTTTTTTCTTGTCGCGCGGTTTTGTTGCCCCCGGTCCCTTCCCGGAACTCCGGGCCCTCCCCGAAGGATTGGGCGAGTATGAAGGCCCGCGCCCGGACATTCCAGCCCAAAAATCGGTCCTGTGGCCTATCGGCTGCCGCCGGTTCAGCGCCGCCATGTGCCGGGGGCCAGAAGGGCGATCAGCGCCAGAACCTCCATCCGGCCGAGAACCATCGCGGCCGCCGCAATGGTCTTGATCGGGGTCGAGAGTTCCAGGAGCCGGATCGCCTGTTCCGCCCCATGTTGCGTCAGCGGGCCGGTCGTCGTCACCATGGCGACGGTCATCACCAGTGCCCGGTCGAAATCGAGCCCGGCGAGCGAAAAGGCCAGGAGAAAGACCGCATAGGCCAGCGCATTCAGCATGAAGAAGATCCAGGCCATATAGGCCCCACCCTCGCGCAATTGCCGCATCACCGCCCCGCCGCCGCCGATGGACGAGGGATGCACCAGCCGGTCCAGTTCATTCTCGCCATGCCGCGCCAGCGCATAGACGCGCAGAAGCTTCAGCCCGCCGGTCGCGGTGGCAATCCCGCCCCCCATCATCGCCAGCCCCAGCAGGATCAGCCCCGGCGTGCGCAGTCCCGACCAGGATTGCGCCGCTTTCCAGTCCGCGCTTTCAAACCCGGTCGTGGTCAGAAAGGACAATGTGGTGAAAAGCGCGCCCCAGAGCGCACGCCCGGCAGCCGCGAAATTCTCCTCATCCTCATAGGCGAAGGCACCGATCCAGTGCCGCAGGATCAAAACCCCCGGAACGACGATCATCAGCAGCACGGCCAGCCTGATTTCCGGGTCACGCCAGATCGGGCGGTGGCGCCCGGTCAGCGTCGGGCCCGGCAGGCTGCGCCGGGTCAGCGCGAGGCACAGAAAGGCGAACATCGCCAGTTCCGCGGCCATCCCGCCCGCATCCTGCGACAGCCCCCCGACCATGGTGATGCCACTGGTCGAAAGCGTGGACATGGCATGGATCAGCGTTACCAGACCGTCCCCCCCCAGCCCGAGCAGGATCACCCACAAGAGCAGCGTCAGTCCGGCATAGGCAGGAAAGATCGTGGCGACGAAATAGGGCAGTCGCGTCGCAAAATCGGCTCCGCGCATGTTGAACCGGCCCGATTCGACGCTGTCGCGGCTGGTGCGCGCCGTGGTGACCTCTGCCCCGCCAAGCCCCATCGGTGCCAGGATCGCCGCAACCCAGAGCAGGACGAAAAAGCCCCCGAGCCATCCCGTCAGCGCGCGCCACAGATGCAGGGAAGGCGGCAGGCGGCCCACCCGGTCATAGAGCGTGGCCCCCGTGGTGGTGAAGGAGGACAGCATTTCCCACCAGGCGTTGAAGAAGGACGTGTCACGCACCGCCTGATCGAAGGGAACGGCCATGACAACCGGCAGCCAGACATAGGCCCCCAGCAAAGAGGCCAGTTGTTGCCCCGCCACCGGACGCGACCGGCGGTTCGCGGTCGCGATGGCCACCATGACGGTCAGCAGCAGAAAAACCGTGCCGCCATAGAGGAAAGGCCGCGCCACGCCGTAATCGCGCAGCACCGCCGCATGGGCCGCAGGAATATACATGGCCAGTGCCGTGATCCCTGTCAGGATCACCAGAAGCGGAAGCTGGGCCAGCGCGCGCATGGGCGATCAGAAGAAATCGACGGAGACCTGCAACAGGCGCTCCACTTCCGGCACATCCTTGGCCATGGCGAAAAGCGCGATGATGTCGCCCTCCTCCACCCGCAGATCCCCGCGCGGCTTTTCCACCTTGTCCCCCTTCATCAGCGCGCCGACCAGCACACCTTCGGGAAATTCGATGTCGCGCACCAGCCGCCCCGCCAATGGCGAGGTGGACAGCACCTGTGCTTCGATCACCTCGGCCTCGGCATCGCCGATGGAATAGATTGCGCGCACGCGCCCGTGCCGCACATGCCGCAGGATCGACGAGACTGTGGTGGCGCGCGGGTTGATATAGGCGTCAATGTCCAGCGCCCCCATCAGCGGCACGAGGGTCGGATCGTTGACCAGCGCCACCGACATCCGCGCCCCGGCCTGCTTGGCCCGCACCGCGACGAGAAGGTTCGTCTTGTCGTCATCGGTCACCGCCAGCACGGCATCGGCGCGGTCCACGCCCGCCTCCAGCAGCGTGTCGATGTCCATGCCGTCGCCATTCAGAACGATGGTGCGTTCCAGCGCATCGGCGGCCCGTTCCGCCCGGGCGCGGTTCTTCTCGATCACCTTGGCGCGCATCCGTTCGGTCCGGTTTTCCAGTGCCAGCGCCACGGCCAGCCCGACATTTCCGGCCCCGATGATGACGACCCGTTCCTGTTTCCGTGTCGTCTTGCCGAAAATCTCCAGCGTGCGGTTCAGATCCTCGGTATGGACAAAGACATAGATCCGGTCCCCGTCAAAGAGCTGGTCGTCCGGGTCGGGCGCAAAGAGCCGTTCGGCACGCCGCACACCCACCACGATGGCGCGCAGGGTGGAAAACAGTTCCGACAACTGCCGCAGGGGCGTGTTCAGGACCGGGCAATCCTCCTCCAGCACGATCCCCAGAAGCTGCGCCCGCCCGCCCATGAAGCTTTCGGTATCGAAGGTCGCGGGGGCGGCCAGCCGTTGCAGCGCGGCTTCGGCCACTTCCTTTTCGGGGCTGATGACCACATCGATGGGCAGATGGTCCCGGCGGTAAAGATCGGCATAGATCGCGTCAAGGTAACTTTGCGCACGCAGGCGCGCAATCTTGCGCGGCACGGAAAACACCGAATGGGCCACCTGACAGGTGACCATGTTGACCTCGTCGGAATGGGTGGCGGCGATAATCATGTCGGCATCGCGCGCACCGGCCCGGGCCAGCACATCGGGATAGCTGGCAAAGCCGACAATGCCCTGCACATCCAGCGTATCGGTCGCGCGGCGCACCAGTTCGGGGTTGAAATCGACGACCGTCACATCGTTCTTTTCGCCAGACAGATGCCGGGCGATCTGCCAACCCACCTGCCCCGCACCGCAGATGATGACCTTCATGCACGTTCTCCGCCGCTGCCGGGCCGACCTGCGGACCGGCCTCTTCATTGGCAGATCGGCTGTCCCCGGTCAATGAACGAGGATTACTCGGCGGTCTCGTCCTCGTCCTCCAGCCGGGCCATCCGGGTACCGGCCTTGGAGGTGGTCACCACGCCCAGCGATTTCAGCTTGCGATGCAGCGCGCTGCGTTCCATGCCCACGAAACTCGCAGTGCGGCTGATATTGCCGCCGAACCGGTTGATCTGCGTCAGAAGATATTCCTTTTCAAAGAGTTCCCGCGCCTCGCGCAGCGGCAATGTCGCCAGCGCGCCGCCCAGAGAAATACGCCCCTCGCCCTCGCCATTGGGTTCCTGCCCCGGCAATTCGCGCGCCTCCACCGGGCCCGATCCGTCACCGAGGATCAGCACCCGCTCGATCACATTGCGCAACTGGCGCACATTGCCCGGCCAGTGCATCGTCTGGAGCATCGCCTCCGCCTCCGCCGAGAGGCTGCGCAGCGGAAGACCCTGCGTGCGGTGGAAAAGGTCGATGAACCAGGAGGTGAGTTCGGGAATGTCTTCGCGCCGGTCCTCCAGGCTCGGCACCGCGATAGGCACCACGTTCAGCCGGTCGTAAAGCTCCTGCCGGAAGCGGCCCGCCGCGATTTCATGGCGCAGGTCGCGCGTGGTGGAGGAGATCACCCGCAGATCGACGCGCACCTTTTCCACCCCGCCGACCCGGGTGAACTGCTGTTCGACGAGCACGCGCAGGATCTTCGATTGCGTGCCGGGGGGCATGTCGGCCACCTCGTCGAAATAGACCACACCGCCATGCGCCTGTTCCAGCAGGCCCTTTTCGAATCCCCGGTCCTGTGTCTCGCGGCCGAACAGAACCTCCTCCATCCGGTCGGGCTCGATCGTGGCCGAGGTGACGGTGACAAAGGGCGCCCCCGCCCGCGCGGAATGGGCATGGATGAAGCGCGCGGCGAGTTCCTTGCCAGCGCCTGCGGGGCCGGTCAGCATCACCCGCCCGTTCGACTTCGTGACCTTTTCAAGCTGTGCTTTCAAGGCCTTGAAGGCCGGACTTGATCCGATCATGTCAGAGGAAGTCACCTCACGCCGGCGCAGGTCGGTGTTTTCGCGCCGCAAGCGGCTGGTTTCCATCGCGCGGCTGACCACCACCATCAACTGATCGATGTTGAAAGGTTTCTCGATGAAATCATAAGCGCCTTGCTTGATGGCCGCGACCGCGATCTCGATATTGCCATGGCCCGAGATGATGACCACCGGCACATCAGGGTTGTCGCGTTTCACGGTTTTCAGAATGTCGATCCCGTCCATCCGGCTGTCCTTCAGCCAGATGTCGAGGATCATCAGCGCCGGAGCCTCGGCGGCGATCTCGGACATGCAATCGTCGGAATTTCCCGCAAGCCGCACGGAAAAGCCTTCATCGCGCAGAATATCCCCGATCAGTTCGCGGATATCGCGTTCGTCATCGACTATGAGAATGGAGCTCATGATCCCCCCTGGTCCCCCTGGCTGGAATGTCTGGCCCTGCCGCGGTCGCCGCGGGTCAGGCGTGGCAGGCGGATCTCCGCCATGGCACCCCTCTGGGCCTCTGGTTCAAATTCTTCGGCATCGAGCAGGGCGAGCGTGCCGCCATGTTCCTCGATGATCTTCTTGACGATGGGCAGGCCGAGGCCGGTGCCCTTCTCGCGGGTGGTGACATAGGGCTCGAACAGCCGCGCGCGGTCGGGCGGCAGGCCGATCCCGTTGTCTGAAATGCGGATCAGGGCGTGATCGGGCTGCACCTCCAGCATCACGCGGATCTGCGGGGCATAGCCCGGAGGCGCACCTTTTTCGATATATGTTTCCGTGGCTTCCCCGGCGTTCTTGATAAGGTTGGTCAGCGCCTGCGAAATCATAGTCGCATCCAGATCCATCAGGGCCGGTGCTTCGGGCAAATCCGCATGGATGGTCACATCGGGCTGGCCCGCCTGCTGCAACACCACCGCATCGCACAGGATGCGCACCAGATCCTCCTCGCGGCGGTCGGGTTCGGGCATGCGGGCGAATTTGGAAAACTCGTCCACGATCCGGCGCAGGTCATTGGTCTGGCGGATGATGACATCGGCATATTGGTCCAGATCGGCGGGGGCAGACACCTCCTTGCCGAATTTGCGCTTGATGCGTTCCGCCGAGAGCGCGATGGGCGTCAGCGGGTTCTTGATCTCATGCGCGATGCGGCGGGCGACATCGCCCCAGGCCGCCATCCGCTGCGCGGACACAAGGTCGGTCACATCGTCAAAGGCAATCACATAGCCCTCCAACTGCCCCGTATCAGAGCGCCGTGTGCTGATCCGCACCAGCAGGCTTTCCATCCGCCCCTTGCGCGTCAGGCGCAACTCCTCCTGAACCGTTCCGTTAAGACTGTCTGGCAAGCGGTTGAATAAAGGCATGAACTCCGGAACGGCAATGGCCAGGTCCATGTCATGCACGCGCCCCGCCACATCCAGCAGCCGTTCCGCCGCGCGGTTGATGAAATCGACGCGGCCTTCCGGATCGAGCCCGACAACCCCTGCGGTGATCGAGGACAGCACGGAATCAAAGAGCCGCCGCCGCCCCTCGGTCTCGGTGTTGGAGGCCACCAGCGCATCGCGCTGGCCCTTGAGCTGCCGGGTCATCCGATTGAACATGCGCCCCATCATGGCGATCTCGTCATCGCCCTCCTCCTCGTGGATCTGAACGTCCAGATCGCCCGAGCCGACGCGCTGCGCCGCCCCCACCAGCCGCCCCACCGGGCGCGACAGACGTTCGGCGAACCACAGCCCCAGCCAGATCGCGGCGAGGATCAGGATCATCGCGAAACCGAGGTAGAGAAGGCCGAATTCAAAGAGGATGCGCCCGCGTTCCGCCTCCAGTTGCTGATAGAGCGCGACGGTTTCGCGGGTATCGTCGAGCAGGCTGAGGATCGACCCGTCCACTTCGCGCGTGACGTAAAGATAACGGTCGACAAAGGCATCCAGATGCACGATGGCGCGCAATTCGTCATTGGGCCAGTCCTCGATCAGAACCACTTCGCCGCTGGTCCGGGCGCGGGCGATCACCTCCGGGTCGGGCATCTCGAAATCGAAAAGATAGGACCGGTCCCCCCGCGTCATCAGCGCGCCGGAGCCGTCGATCAGGAAGGCCTCGCGCAGCCCGCGCTGGATGGCGGCCTGGCCTTGCGTCAGGATCGGGCGCAACTCCCCATCCGCCAGAAAGAAGGTGGATTGCTTTGCCACGTTGATGAAGCCCGCGAGGGCCGTGGCATCCTCGGTCAGGTCGCGCCGGTGTTCGCCGTCATAGGCCTGGGCGGCGGCCAGCGAATTGCCCAGAACTGTGCGCACCCGTTCGGAAAACCAGCCCTCCAGCCCGACATTGAAGGTCAGCACCGCAAAGACCGCGACCAGAATCGTCGGGATCAGCGCCAGCAACGCGAACACGCCCGACAGCCGCAGATGCAGGCGTGACCCCGCCGACTGGCTGCGCCGGTCGGAAATCATCCGCGCCACGCGCCCCAGCACAAGGGCCGCCACCACCAGCACATAGACCAGATCGGCCAGCAGGATCAGCCGAAGATAGGGCGAATTGGCGCCCTGATTGAAAGGGCCAAGGGCCAGGAAGGTCGCCAGCGCCAGCATCGGCCCCAGAAACACAAGACCGAAGGTCATCAGCGTCTGGTATTTCCGTTGCCGCCGCAGGCGCGACAGCCGGACCCAGGTGTTGCTGCGCATCACGGATGCCACGAACCGTTCGCCCCCATTCATGGCGGGGCACGGCCAGTGCTGCCCCACATCTGGTATAATGCACCGGAATGGGGCCGACGTGCAACGGTTCCTGTGACGAAATTACATCAGTTTGCGACGACGGGTCACGCGGATGTCCAGATCGGTGATCTTCTTGCGCAGCGTGTTGCGGTTGATGCCCAGAAGATCGGCACAGCGGGCCTGATTTCCCGCCGTGGCGTCGAGGGCAATCTCGATCAGGGGGGCCTCCACCTCGCGCAGGATGCGGGCATAAACACCCGGAGGCGGCAAGGCCCCGCCATGCAGGTCGAAATAGCGCCGCAGGTGACGCGCGACCGAGGCCGAGAGCTTTTCACCCTCGCCGCCGCCGCGCAGGGGTTCCAGCGCGGGCTGGCTGCCCAGCACGGATTCGACCTCGGCCCGGCTGATCTCGGGTTCGGCGGACGTCACCAGAAGCCGTCTCAGCGTGTTCTCCAACTGACGCACATTGCCCGGCCAGCTGTAGACGCGGATCAGGTCGCGCGCCTCTGCCGACAGACGCCGCGTCGCCCCGGTGTCACGCTCGCCCCGCGCAAGGAAATGATCGGCCAGAAGCGGGATGTCATCCACCCTCTCGCGCAGCGCGGGAACCTGCAGGGTCACGCCGCCCAGCCGGTAGAACAGATCCTGCCGGAAACTGCCGGCCTCCATCCGCGCCGCAAGATCGACCTGCGAGGTGGCCATTATGCGCGGCGCATTGTCGCCCATGAGGTCCAGCATCCGCACGATGCGCGCCTGCGTGTCCTCGTCCTGATCGCCGATCTCGTCAAACACCAGCGAGCCCCCCCGCGCCCGCGCGGCAAGGCCCGACGGCCCGTCAACACCTTGCAGGTCGGCAGCCTGCGCCACGATGAAGGGCTGGCTGCGGCGGTCGGAAAAGTCGTGGATCGCGCGGGCGATCAGCGATTTGCCAGTGCCCGATTCACCGGTAATCAGCACGGCCAGATCGGTGTTCATCACGCGCGCGACCAGCCGGTAAAGCGCCTGCATCGCGGCCGTTCGCCCCACCAGCGGCAGATCGTCGCCGACCTCGCGCGGGGTTGCGGGCGTGCGGGCGGGGGCACGGCGCTTGATGTCCAGCGCGCGGGCCGAGCGTTTCATCAGGTCGGGCAGGTCGAAGGGTTTGGGCAGGTAGTCATAAGCCTCGGCTTCCGCCGCCTGAATCGCCGTCATGATGGTGTTCTGTGCCGAAATCACGATGACCGGCAGGCCGGGGCGCAGCTTGGAGATTTGCGGCAGCGCCTCCAGCCCGTTGCCGTCGGGCATCATCACATCCGAGATGACAAGGTCGCCCTTGCCCTCCTCGACCCAGCGCATCAGCGTCATCAGGCTGGAGGTGGCATGGACCTTGCAGCCCGCCCGCGTCAGCGCCTGCGTCAGAACCGTGCGGATCGTGCGGTCGTCATCCGCGACCAGAACCGTGCCGTCCATGCCTCATACTCCTGTCATTTACCTGTGGGCTCCGCCGCCTCTTTCGGGGCGAGCGGCAATGAGACGCGAAACACCGTGCGGCCCGGAGCGCTGTCCACCGCGACCCAGCCGTCATGGTCCGTGACGATCCGTGACACCAGCGCAAGACCGAGCCCGGTGCCGTTTTCCCGCCCCGAGACGAAGGGCTCGAAAATATTACCGGCAATGGCGGGCGGCAGGCCGGGACCATCGTCGATGATCTCGATCTGGAGCGCGAGCGGATTGCCTGACCCATCCTGCCGCCGCAAGCGCAGCGAGAGGTCATAGAAGGTGCGCAACCGGATAGTGCCGCCCGCCGGACCCGCCGCCTCGGCCGCGTTCTTGATGAGGTTCAGAAAGACCTGCATCAACTGGTCGGGATCGGCCCATGTGCTGGGCAGCGAGGGGTCGTAATCTTCCTGGATCGTCATCTTGGCGGCAAAGCCCACCATGGCGGACCGCCGCGCGCGGTCCAGCGCATCATGGATGTTCACCGCGCGCCGGTCCGGCGGGCGCAGGTTGCCGAACTGTTCGACCTGTTCCAGCAGTTTGACGATGCGCCGGGTTTCCTCGACGATCAGATCGGCGAATTCCCGGTCCTCTGGGGCGAGGTTCATCGACAGAAGCTGCGCCGCCCCCGAGATGCCCGCCAGCGGGTTCTTGATTTCATGGGCCAGCATCTCGGCCATGCCGATGGCCGATTTCGCCGCCCGTTTCACCGCTGTCGCCCGGCCCAGCCGGTCGGCAATGTCGCGCGGCGAAATCAGCAGCATGACGATGTCGGGGTTGTCATGCATGGGTGCCACCTGAAGGTGGCACTGGATCGGCGGTCGCTCGCCGGTGGTCACATCAACATCATTGATGAAAAGCGCGGCCTGATTGGCCCGCGCGCGGGCCAGCGCCTCCTCCATCGGGGCATCGATCGAGAGCCGGTCAAAGGCGGGCTGTCCCTTGAGGCTGCGCATCGAGGCGTTGAAGAAGCTTTCCGCCGCCGGGTTGATCTCGGCAATGCGCCCGGCCGCGTCGATCAGGAGCGCGGGAATGGGCAGCGAGGCCCAGATGACGCCCGGAACCGGATAGGGCGCGCGATAGCTCATGCGGCAAGGCTCCGCGCCTGTGCGAAAGCCTCGGGCACAAGGCGCAGAACCTCGCCCGGGTCTTCCGCAGTGAGAAGACGGCCCCGAAGCGCACCGCCCTGCCCCGCCGCATCGAGATACCAACCCAGATGCTTGCGGGCGACCCGCAGGCCAAGTTCACGTCCGTAAAAGCCGAGCATCCCGTCGTAATGGCCACAGACCATGGCCGCCAGCGCGGCCCCTTCGGGCACCTCCGGCGCCGTCCTGCCGTAAAGCCGCGCCGCGATCTGTGCCAGAACCCAGGGGCGGCCTTGCGCGCCGCGCCCCACCATGACCCCATCCGCCCCGGAAAGCCGCAGCGCCTCGGCCGCCGTCGCCGGATCCACGATGTCGCCATTCGCAATGACCGGGATCGTCACCGCCTCCTTGACCGCGCGGATTGCGGCCCAATCCGCAGCCCCCTTGTAGAACTGGCAGCGCGTGCGGCCGTGAATGGTAATCATGCGGATGCCCGCATTTTCCGCCCTGCGCGCGATATGGGCCGCGTTGAGCGTGCCCTCATCCCAGCCCAGCCGGGTTTTCAGCGTCACCGGCACGCGGACGGCGCCCACCACCGCCTCGATCAGTCGCAGCGCGTGGTCCGGGTCGCGCATCAGGGCCGAGCCGGAATAGCCGTTTGTCACCTTGCGGGCCGGACAGCCCATGTTGATGTCGATGACCTGCGCGCCCTGCGCCTCGACATAGCGGGCGGCCTCGGCCATCCAGAAGCTCTCGCGCCCGGCAAGCTGCACCGAGGTTGCCTGTTCGCCAAATCCCAGTTCCGCCCGCGCCCGGGCCAAGGGGCGGGCCTGCACGACCTCCTGGCTCGCCACCATCTCCGACACCACCAGCCCCGCCCCGAACTGCGCGACAAGCCTGCGGAACGGCAGATCGGTAATGCCCGCCAGAGGTGCAAGCAGCACCGGCGGATCAATCGTCAGGGAGGCCAGTCGAAGGGGCAATTGCCTATTCCTTGTGCGCTACAACAGCAGATAGCGGCCCATGACCCCGAATACAAATCACCTTGGCCATGCCGCTGGCGAAAAAACACGCTTTGCCTGTTTTTTAAGCAGGAAGGCAGGTCAAACCGCCCGATTGTCATGCGTCCATGGATGGCCTAAGCCTTTGGCAGCTACAAGTCGAGGGGCCGATGACGCTTGCCGCGATCCTTGTCGCCGCCGGGCGCGGCATCCGCGCCGGGGGCGAAAAACCCAAACAATGGCAGCGCCTTGCGGGGGGCTCTGCGGTTGGCCATGCCTTGCAGGCCTTCCGCAACCATGGCGGCGTGGCGCGTCTGGTGGTGGTGATCCATCCCGACGACCGGGCCGAAACGCTGGACTGGCCTGCCGATGTGCAGATCGTCGAAGGCGGGGAAAACCGCGCCTGTTCTGTCAGGAATGCGCTGGAAGCCCTTGAAAAAACGGACGTTACGCGCGTTTTGATTCATGATGCGGCCCGCCCCTGCCTGTCCGTGCCGCTGATCGGGCGGATCATCCGCGCGCTGGAGGATGCCCCGGCGGTGGCGCCTGCGCTGGCGGTCACGGATGCGCTCTGGCGCGGGGCGGCGGGGGTGGTGACGGGGGTGCAGCCGCGCGACGGGCTGTTCCGGGCGCAGACCCCGCAAGGCTTCCATTTCGACGCGATCCTTGCCGCGCATCGCGCGCATCCGGGCGGGGCCGCCGATGATGTGGAGGTGGCGCGCGCCGCAGGGCTTGACGTGGTGATCGTGGAGGGCGAGGAGGAGAACCTGAAACTCACCTGGCTTGGCGATTTCGCCCGTGCCGAACGGATCCTGAAGGGGCGCAGCATGGATGTCCGTCTTGGCAATGGCTTTGATGTGCATGCCTTTTGCGAGGGCGATCATGTCTGGCTCTGCGGAGTTCGCATCGCCCATGCGCGCGGTTTGCTGGGCCATTCGGATGCCGATGTGGGGATGCATGCGCTGACCGATGCGATCTATGGCGCGCTGGCGATGGGCGACATCGGGCGGCATTTCCCACCCTCCGATCCGCAATGGAAAGGTGCGCCGAGCGATATTTTCCTGCGCCACGCGGCGGATCTGATGCGCGCGCAGGGCTTCCGCCTTGGCAATTGCGATGTGACACTGATCTGCGAAGCGCCAAGGATCGGCCCCCATGCGGGCGCGATGCAGGCGCGGCTGGCAGAGATCCTGCAGGTCGATGCGGCGCGCGTGTCCGTCAAGGCCACAACCAGCGAAAGACTCGGCTTCACCGGGCGCGAAGAGGGCATCGCGGCGCTGGCCACGGCAACGCTGATCGACGGAGGAGAGGCCGCATGAGCCGTCTGGTTGCCATTTTCTTCGGCGTCGGTCTTTTGCGCCCTGCCCCCGGCACCTGGGGCTCGGCGGCGGCCATCGGGCTGGGGCTGATCCTGCACCGGATCGGGCATTTTCCGCTGCTGCTGGCCGCCACACTGATCGTCACGGCGCTTGGCTTCTGGGCCTGCGCGCGCGAACTCGCGGACCGTCCGGGCGAGGATCCGTCCGAGATCGTGGTGGATGAGGTTGCAGGGCAATGGGTCGCGCTGTTGTTCCCCTCCTTCGGCTTCTGGTGGGTCGGGTTCGACAGCGACAATTTCCCCTGGCCGGGCTGGGTTGCGGCGTTTCTGCTGTTCCGGCTGTTCGACATCTGGAAACCCTGGGTGATCGGTTGGGCGGACCGTCGGCATGATGCGGCGGGGGTGATGCTGGACGATCTGCTGGCCGGGCTGTTTGCCGGGGTTGCGACGATGATTCTGGCCGGGCTCGCGCATGGGGTGCTGATGGGATGAGCGCCGCCGTCCTTCTCTCTGCCGCCCTTCTCTCCGCCGCCCGCGCGAAGGGCTGGCGCATCGCCACCGCCGAAAGCTGCACGGGCGGGATGGTGTCGGCCGCGCTGACCGATGTGGCCGGATCGTCGGAGGTGTTCGACCGGGGGTTTGTGACCTATTCCAACGCGGCCAAGACCGCGATGCTGGGCGTGCGCCCCGAAACGCTGGCCACCCATGGCGCGGTGTCCGAGGAAGTGGCCCGCGAAATGGCCCTTGGCGCATTGGCAGCCTCCGGGGCGGATCTGGCAGTGTCGATCACCGGCATCGCAGGCCCCGGCGGATCGGAATTCAAGCCCGAGGGCCGCGTCTGTTTCGGCCTCGCCCGGCGAAGGGGCGGCGCGGCGCAGGTGGAAACCGTCGAGTTCGGACCCTTGGGGCGCGGACAGGTGCGTGCGGCCGCCTGCAACCACGCGATTTCATTGATGTTGCAGGCCATTACGGACTGATCTTCAGACGGCGGCGCCATAAAGTTCCGCCGCGCGCGACTCGAAAGCCCGCACGATGCGTTGCATCGCCTCGTTGAACACCAGCCCGATGATCCCTTGCAGGATCGCATTGCGGAATTCGAAATCCACGAAGAACCGCACCTCGCAACCGCCCCCGGGCCGGTCGGAAAAGACCCAGTTGGACCGCATGTGGCGAAAGGGGCCATCCAGATATTCGGTGTCGATCCTGCGCGGGCCCGGCCACAGAACGACCCGGCTGCCGAACCGCTCGCGGAACACCTTGAAGGAAATCACCAGATCGGCCTCCACCATCTCCCCGCCGCCCTCGACGGGCTGGCGCGACCGGATGCGCGCGGCGGCATTCCACGGCAGGAATTTCGGATAGCTTTCCACATCCGCCACCAGATCATACATCTGCTGGGCCGTGTAGGGCAGGATTCGTGTTTCCGAATGGGTCGGCATCGTTCTGGCAAAATCCCGTCTTGGTCGGTTCGTCTTTGGCGTGACTTGGCCCCCGGTAATGGGTAAAGCTGCCGGTGAAATCAAGGGGCGGAGACGATGGCGAGACCTTATGTCATAGACCAGATGATCTCGGCCAAATCCATCGCGGCAAGGGTGGAGGCGCTGGCGCGTGAAATCACCGGTCATTTCGCGGGCACGGACAAGTTGGTGGTGGTCGGGCTCCTGCGCGGGTCTTTCGTGTTCATTGCTGATCTGGTGCGCGAACTGGACCTGCCGGTGGAGGTCGATTTTCTGGAGGCGTCCTCCTATGGCGACGCGCTCCATTCCAGCCGCGAGGTGCGCATCCTCAAGGATCTGCGGGGCGAGATTGCGGGCCGCGATGTGCTGGTGGTGGAGGACATTGTCGATACCGGTTTCACGCTCAGCCATGTGGTGCGGCTGTTGCAGGCGCGCGAACCGGCCCGGCTGAAGGTCTGTGCGCTTCTGGACAAGCCGTCGCGCCGCGAGGTGGACATCCGCGCCGACTGGACCGGATTCGAGATCCCCGATGAATTCGTGGTGGGCTATGGCATCGACTTCGCGCAGCGCAACCGCAACCTGCCCTATATCGGCAAGGTGCGGTTCACCGCCCCGGAATAGACTTCAGGAACGGGGCACAACACGATGAATTACATCTGGTTTCTGCGCATGGCGCGATGGGCGCGCAACCCGCCCTCGCCCCGGATGGTCAAGCTGGTGCTGGGCGTGATCGCGGCCTGTCTCATGCTTTTCGCGGTGGAATATTTCATTGGCTGGCCAGACTTTCTGACGCTGGACGGTGGCGGGCGGGCACATCGGCTGCCGCGCCCCTGACGCGGCCGGAAACGCTTGTGTGAGGCGTCATGCAGAGTGCTTGCCTGCCGGGTCTGATCGACGCAAACTCCGGCCAGACGGTCGCCTTGCGACGATGACCAGAGAGGAGTCTCGATGCGCAGCACCTTGCGCCTGATTGTGCTGCTGGCCCTTCTCGGGGCCGGGGCGGGCTGGTTCCTGACCGCCCCGAAGCCACTGGCCGAGGCCGATGTTGCGGGCGTGACCGGCGATGCCGCGCGGGGCGAGGCGACGTTCCACGCGGCGGGCTGTGCGTCTTGCCACATGGCGCCGGGCGCGCTGGGCGAGGCGAAGCTGGTGCTGGCGGGCGGCATGCGCTTTGCCTCCGATTTCGGCACCTTCATCGCGCCCAACATCTCGCCCTCGCCCCAGGGCATCGGCGGCTGGATGCTGCGCGACTTCGCCTCTGCCGTGCAGCGCGGCGTGGCGCCGGACGGGGCGCATTACTACCCGGCCTTTCCCTGGAATGCCTATAACAAGGCCAGCCTGCAGGATGTGGCCGACCTCCACGCCTATATGCAGACTCTGCCGCCCGACCCTACCCCCAGCGCCACGCATGAGGTTGGCTTTCCCTTCAATATCCGCCGCAGTCTGGGCGGATGGAAGCTGCTTTTCGAATCGAGCGACTGGGCCATCGGCGGCGATCTGACCGAGGCCGAGACCCGGGGCCGCTATCTGGTGGAGGCGCTGGCCCATTGCGGCGAATGTCACACGCCGCGCAATGTGCTGGGGGGGCTCGACCGGTCGCGCTGGCTGGCAGGTGCGCCCAACCCCGACGGCAAAGGGCGCAGCCCGAACATCACGCCGGGGCGGCTGACCTGGTCGGAGGCCGAGATTGCGGCCTATCTGCTGTCGGGCTTCACCCCCGAATTTGACAGCGTCGGCGGCCATATGGTCGCGGTGGTGGACAACATGGCGAAACTTCCCGAAAGCGACCGGCTGGCCATCGCGGCCTATCTCAAAAAAGTGCCGGCGCAGCCCTGATGGGCCGGTCGCAGCCCGCGCCCCGCGCCTTGCTGCCGCGTCCCGTTCTTCTGGCCTTCGGACTGTTTCTGGGCCTGCGTCTGGGGTTTGCGGGGCTCTGGTCCGCACTTCCCGACAATCTGTCGCCCCTGATCGTGACGGCGCTTGTCGTGGCGGACCTTCTGGCGCTGGCGGCGCCGCTGCTCCTGCTGCCCGCCCTCTGGTGGCCACAGGTCAACCCCGGGCTTTTGTGGTCCCTGCGTGCGGGGCTGGTGGCGCTGTCGGTGCAGGGATTGGCGGGCGGGCTGGACCGGCTGGCCGATGCGCATGCCAGAGCCCCGCCGCCAAAAGCCGGCGCCGCACGGCTGGAGGTGATCGGCGATGTGGTGATCTTCTCCGGGCCCATCGACCTTGCCGCCTTTGCAGCACTTGAGGAAACGTTGCGCCATTCGCCCGGTCTGCGCATCCTGCGGCTGACCAGCGAGGGCGGCAATGTCCCTGCGGCGCGCGGCATGGCGCGGCTGGTGGCCGAGACGGGGCTGGCGACCGAGGCGGCGGGCCTCTGCGCCTCTGCCTGCACGCGGGTTTTCATCGAAGGCGCGCCGCGCCGCCTGCGCCCCGGGGCGCGGCTCGGGTTCCATGGCTGGCGGCTGGCGTTCGAGGTGCCGCATTTCGACGCCCGGGCAGAGGAGGCCCGCGATCTTGCCGCCTTTGCCGCACGCGGGGTCGATACGGGGTTTCTGCAACGCGCCTTCGCGACCGATCCCCGAAACATGTGGTATCCGGCAGAGGCGGAACTGCGCGCGGCAGGCGTGCTGACCGACTGACCGCCCGTCCCTGCGCGCCCTGCGTCAGACCTTGCCGAGCCGCGCCAGCCGCGTCGCGCGCAGCCGCGCGAAATCCTCGCCCGCGTGATAGGAGGACCGGGTGAGCGGGGTCGCCGACACCATCAGGAACCCCTTGCCCCAGGCCGATTTTTCATAGGCGGCAAATTCCTCGGGCGTGACGAATCGCGCGACCGCATGGTGTTTCGGCGTCGGTTGCAGATACTGCCCGATGGTCAGGAAATCGACATCCGCCGCGCGCATGTCATCCATCACCTGCCGCACGGCCTGCGCCTCCTCGCCGAGCCCTACCATGATACCCGATTTGGTGAACATCGCAGGGTCAAGCTCCTTGACCTTCTGGAGCAGGCGAAGCGAATGGAAATAGCGCGCGCCGGGGCGCACTTCGGGGTAAAGCCCGGGCACGGTTTCGAGATTGTGGTTGAACACATCGGGCCGCGCCTCGACCACCTTTTCCAGTGCGGAGGGCGGGCATTTGAGGAAATCGGGCGTCAGGATCTCGATGGTGGTGTCGGGCGCGCGGTGGCGGATGGCGCGGATGGTCTGGGCAAAATGGTCGGCCCCGCCATCGTCCAGATCATCACGGTCCACGGAAGTGACAACCACATGCTTCAGCCCCAGCTGCTGCACCGCATGGGCCACCCGGCCCGGCTCGAACGCATCCAGCGCCTGCGGCTTGCCGGTGGCCACATTGCAGAAGGTGCAGCCACGCGTGCAGATCTCGCCCATGATCATCATGGTGGCATGGCCCTGGGACCAGCATTCACCGACATTGGGGCAACCGGCCTCTTCGCAGACCGTCACCAGCTTTTGCGCGCGGATGATGTCGCGGGTCTGCTTGTAGCCCTCGCTGGTGGGTGCCCTGACGCGGATCCAGTCCGGTTTCTTCGGCTGGGCCTTGTCGGGGCGATGCGCCTTTTCGGGGTGGCGCTGATCGGGCAGTTTGAGGTCGCGCACCTGAATTTCCCCCTGACTAGGCTTGCCCCCGAGGAATAAGCCCAAATCCGGACAGAGACAACCGGCACGCAGAGAATGGCCGCCCTGTCCGTTCGACAAATCACGCATTTCGGAAATGGGGACAAAATGTCACGAAAAATGATTGCAGAGGCACTGGGCACATTCATCCTGGTGTTTTTCGGCTGCGGATCGGCGGTGCTGATGGGAGAGTTCATCGGCATGCATGGAATCGCCATGGCCTTCGGGCTGGCCATTGTCGCGGCGCCCTACGGGCTGGGCGCGGTGTCGGGGGCGCATCTGAACCCGGCCGTCACGCTGGGATTCGTGCTGTCGGGCCGGATGTCGGCGGGTGAGATGCTGCCCTATGTCGCGGCACAGGTGGCGGGGGCGGTGCTGGCATCCGGGGCGATCCTGCTGATTGCCAGCGGCAAGGCGGATTACAGCCTTGCCACGAACGGTCTGGGGCAGAACGGCTATGGGCCCGGCTATCTGGGGAATACGGGCTGACCGCCGCACTGGTTTTCGAGTTCGTCGCGACCTTCCTCTTCGTCACGGTCATCCTCGGGGCGACGCAGACCGATGCGCCTGCCGGTTTTGCCGGGCTGGCTATCGGGTTGACGCTGGCGGCGATCCACCTGGTCGGCATCAATGTGACCGGGGTTTCGGTCAATCCGGCGCGGTCCTTCGGGCCTGCGCTGTTTGTCGGCGGCAAGGCGCTCGTCGATCTGTGGGTGTTCATCGCGGCCCCGCTGGCAGGCGCGGCGCTGGCCGGCGTGCTGCACGGCCAGCGCATCACCCGCACCGCCCATGTCTGATGGGACTCCGGGCCGGGGTTGACGCCCCGGCCCGGGCCTTTCAGCCAATCAGCGGGCCGTGGCGGCCATAGGTTTCATCATAGTGCCGCCGCAGGCGTTGCAGCGCGATGCGCAGCACGATCTTGCCCGACCGCGCCGACCAGCCCATGCGCTGCTCCGCCGTCTCCAGCCCTTCGAGAAAGCAGCAGCAGCGCAGCACCATGTCCCCCAGACCGGGGCCAAGGTCGCGCAGCGCCGCCGACACCCGGTCGCGCGCATCGCGCGGGCCTTCGGCATGCCCCGCATCCGGGCGATACCCGCCCCGGTCACCCCCGGTCAGGAACCGTTCCCAATTCTGCGTCACGCGCGGCCCCATCTGGGCCAGTTCGAAATCCTCGCGCAACCGTTCGGCGGCCTGCACCAGATCCGCGCCCAGAAACGGCTGACCATCCTTCTCCCGCCGCCGCGACAGCACTGCAACCGGGCTTTCGGCGGCATTGTAGCGCAGCCGCCGCTTGCCCTCCTCATCGCGGATGACCCGTTCTTCCCAGTCCTGTCCGCGATGGCCGAAGGCGGACGGAGCCTCGGCCAGACCTTGCGTCGCGCGGGCGGGGTGGTCGATCATCCGGCGAAGCGCCGCGCGCCCTGCCCCCGTGATCCGGTAGAGCGAGATCCGGCCGGGCTTGGGGCAGGCAATCCAGTCCTTCAGCGCAAAGGCCTGGGCCACGGCCCGGTCCAGCACCGCGATCCGGCTGGACTGCCCGTCGGGCAGCGTGCGCAGCACGGCGGCCTTGTCCATCTCGGGCGCGATGGCCAGCACCGTATCGGCCTCCGCCAGCCGCCGCAGGATGCGCCGGGCTTCATTCAGGATCGTGGCCTCGTCGATGGTCGAGGGGTCGTGGCGGATCGGGGCGCTCATGGGCTGGACTTCCTTCCGGCTGGACTGGGGCTGCGCTGGTCCCCGCAGACGGCCGAGCTGGTCGAGCGCCTCATCCACCAGTGGATCGTCCCGGCGGGTTTCACAGCGGCGCACCTGACGCAGCACGGTCGAGGCATGCACCCCTTCCCGAAGCGCCAGCTTGCGCAGCGAAACCCCCTGTTCGATGTGGTGAAGATAAAGCCGCGCCGCATCCGGCAGCCATGCAGGCAGCGGGATCTCTCCGTTCGGTTCTGGTTCTGTCGTCCCGTTCCGTTTCATCCCGGTCCGCTCGTTTTCCCGAATTTTACCAATTGCAACTTTCGGTAGCATTGATTACCCGATCGTTAAAATTCCCGCATGGGGCGATAATTGTTTCTAATTCATAAACAACTGAGAAAGCTCCGTGCGCTGAAAGACACAATCACGCAACGCCGGGTTGAGTAACGTAACTGTTCTCCTGTTCGAAAAGGAGAAGATCCATGCAAGATTTCCGTTGCGTTCTGGCCCGCCTCAGCCGTCCGCGCCTTCTGGTGCGCGCCGCCCGTCATGGCATCCCGGACTATTGCCGCGAGCGTGACCTCAAGCGCCTGATCGAAGCGCCGGGCATCCCTGCGCCCGAGACGGCCGTCGCCCGGTTGCTGGATGAGGAGGAGCGGGTCGAAACCACCCGCCAGCGCGGTGATGCCGCCTATTCGCTGACGCGCCATGTGGATCTGCTGATCGCGCTGATGGCCGAGGTGCGGCTGTTGTCGATGCGCGCCAACGCCTGAGATTGCGCGCGCATGAAAAGGGGCGGCACCGCAGCCGCCCCCCGTTCCGTCTGACCGCAACCCTGTCAGATGAAGGCGTCTGGGGCCTCGGCCTTCTTGCGTGCCACATAATCGTCGATGGCCTCGCGGATCCCCTCGTCCAGCGCCGGGGCCTGATAGTCCCCCAGCAGCTTCGTCACCCGGTTCGCGGCCAGCGTCTCGGTATCGCGCGCGCCTTCCTCGTCCCAAGTCTCGAAAGGTTTGTAGTCGAACAGCTCTGAACGCCAGAAAGCGGATTTGAAATTCGCCTGCGTATGGGCGCAGCCAAGGTAATGCCCGCCGGGGCCGACCTCGCGGATCGCATCCATCCCCTGCCCGTTCTCGTCCATCATCACGCCCTGCGCCAGATGGTGCAGCGTGCCGAGCTGGTCGGCATCCATCACGAACTTCTCGTAAGAGGATACCAGCCCGCCCTCCAGCCAGCCGCAGGCATGGAGCATGAAATTCACCCCCGCCAGCAGCGCCATGTTGAGGCTGTTCGCGGTCTCATAGGCCGCCTGCGCATCGGGCAGCTTCGATCCGCAGAACGCCCCGCCCGACCGGTAGGGCAGCCCCAGCCGCCGCGCCAGTTGCCCCGCGCCATAGGTGATATGCGCGGCCTCGGGCGTGCCAAAAGTGGGCGCGCCGGAATTCATGTCGATGGAGGTCACGAACGCCCCGAAGATCACCGGCGCACCCGGACGCACCAGTTGGGAATAGGCGACCCCCGCCAGCACCTCGGCCAGAACCTGCGTCAGCGTTCCCGCCACCGTGACCGGGGCCATCGCGCCCCCCACGATGAAAGGCGAGATGATCGCGGCCTGATTGGCCTTTGCATAAACCTCCAGCGCGCCCATCATCACAGAATCGAAGGTCAGCGGCGAGTTGATGTTGATGAGGCTGGTCATCACCGTGTTCTGGTCAACGAAATCCGCGCCGAACAGGATCTTCGACATTTCGACCGAATCCTCGGCCCGCACGGGTTCGGTGACGGACCCCATATAGGGCTTGTCCGACAGCACCATATGCGCACGCAGCATGTCGAGATGGCGCTTGTTCACCGGCACGTCGGTCGGCTCGCAGACCGTGCCGCCCGAATGGTGCAGCCATTTCGACATATAGCCGAGCTTCACGAAATTCTCGAAATCCGCCATCGTGGCATAGCGCCGCCCGCCCGTCCGGTCGCGCACGAAGGGGGGACCATAGACCGGGGCCAGCACCAGACTGCGCCCGCCGACCTCGACATTGCGGTCCGGGTTGCGGGCGTGTTGGGTGAAGCTGCCGGGGGCCGTGGCGCACAATTGCCGGGCCAGACCGCGCGGAATATGCACCCTTTCGCCCCGCACATCCGCGCCCGCCGCGCGCCAGCGGTCGAGGGCCGCAGGATTTTCGACAAAATTGACGCCGATCTCCTCCAGCACCGTCTCGGCGTTCCATTCGATGATGGACAACGCCTCGTCATTGAGGATCTCGAAATTCGGGATGTTGCGCTGGATATAGCGGGCCACGTCAAAGCTGACTGCCGACCGTTCCGCCCGCCGCGCCGATCCGCCGCCGCCCCTTGCCCTGCGCCCTGCCACTTCGTTCATCGGTCCCGCCTTTCGCAAGAGGGTGCCAAGCACCCGCCAGTTTGCCGCCCTTATGCCTGTTTCACCGCCCGGCCTTCCGGTCGTTTGCGCCGCTTGCCACCCAAAAACGACATGGCCGGGGCGGCGGTTCAGGATGGGTCTTGCACCTGCGCCCGCCCCGCCATATTCCCGAATCATGACACAGCATGATCGCCTTCTCATCATCGACTTCGGATCGCAAGTCACGCAGCTGATCGCGCGTCGCCTGCGGGAATTGAAGGTCTATTGCGAAATCCATCCCTACCAGAATGTGACGGATGATTTCCTGACCGCCTTCGCGCCGAAGGCGATCATCTTCTCGGGCGGGCCAGCCTCGGTCTTTGCCGATGGGGCACCGATGCCGCCGAAATCGGCCTTCGCGGCTGGCGTGCCTATCCTCGGCATCTGCTATGGTCAGCAAGTGATGATGCATTGTCTGGGCGGGCGCGTCGAACGCGGCCATGGCACCGCCGAATTCGGCCGCGCCTTCGTCACCCCGGCCGAGGCGCGTCACCCGCTGCTCGACGGCTGGTTTGCGGAGGGGCGCGAACAGGTCTGGATGAGCCATGGCGACCATGTGTCGGAAATCGCCCCCGGCTTTTCGGTCTATGGCACCTCGCCCAACGCGCCTTTCGCCATCACCGCCGACCCCGCGCGCCAGTTCTATGCCGTGCAGTTCCATCCGGAGGTGCATCACACGCCCAAAGGCGCGAAGCTTTACGAGAATTTCGTGAAGCTCGCCGGATTCAGGGGCGACTGGACCATGGGGGCCTATCGCGAGGAGGCGATTGCCAAGATCCGCGCGCAGGTGGGCGACGCGCATGTGATCTGCGGGCTGTCGGGCGGCGTTGACAGTTCGGTGGCGGCTGTCCTGATCCATGAGGCGATCGGGGATCAGCTCACTTGCGTCTTTGTCGATCATGGTCTTTTGCGGCAAGGCGAGGCCGAGGAAGTCGTGACCATGTTCCGCGACAATTACAACATCCGCCTGATCCATGCCGAGGAATCCGAATTGTTCCTTGGCGCGCTCGACGGCGTGTCGGACCCGGAGGTGAAGCGCAAGACCATCGGGCGGCTCTTCATCGACGTGTTCCAGAAATATGCCAGCGGCATAGAGGGTGCGGCGTTTCTGGCGCAAGGCACGCTTTATCCCGATGTGATCGAGAGCGTTTCGTTCTCGGGCGGTCCTTCGGTCACGATCAAATCGCACCACAATGTCGGTGGCCTGCCCGAGAAAATGGGGCTGAAACTCGTGGAACCCCTGCGCGAGTTGTTCAAGGACGAGGTGCGCGCACTGGGGCGCGAGCTTGGCCTGCCCGCCCATTTCATCGGACGCCACCCCTTCCCCGGCCCCGGCCTCGCCATCCGCTGCCCCGGCGAGATCACCCGCGAAAAGCTGGAAATCCTGCGCAAGGCGGATGCCGTCTATATCGACCAGATCCGCAAGCATGGGCTTTATGATGACATCTGGCAGGCTTTCGTCGCGATCCTGCCGGTGCGCACGGTGGGCGTGATGGGCGACGGGCGGACCTATGATTTTGCCTGTGCGCTGCGTGCGGTGACCTCCGTGGATGGTATGACAGCGGATTACTACCCGTTCAGCCATGATTTCCTTGGTGAAACCGCGACGCGGATCATCAACGAGGTGCAGGGCATCAACCGCGTGACCTATGACATCACCTCCAAACCGCCGGGGACAATCGAATGGGAATGATCCGGCTTTCAGGCCGCCTGATCTGCAAGGATGAGGCGGAAGCGCGCATCGTGGCAGAGTTCTTGCCCGAGCATATCCGTCTCAGCCGGGCGGAACCCGGCTGCCTGCGGTTTGACGCCGCGCCCACAGATGACCCGCTGGTCTGGCAACTCGACGAGGCTTTCGTGGACGAGGCCGCGTTTCAGGCCCATCAGACCCGCAACCGCGCCTCGCTCTGGTGGGAAAAATCGCAAGCCATTCAACGCGATTTCCGGAAAAGCGTCGGGGACTGACCGCCCCTAGCGTTTCTTGAACAGCGACCCGAGGATACCGCGCACCATGGCCTGCCCGCCGCGCGTGCCCAACTGGCGCGCAAAGGATTTGGCAAAGGCCTCGCCCACCGAATCCGATGACCCTGTGCGGCGTGTTGTGGTCGTCGGCTTGCGCGCGGGCGTCTTGCCGTCATAGCGCCGCGCGGACTGGAATTCGCGCTCTGCCACCGCATCCTCGCGCGCGGCCTGTTTGGCGCGCGCTTCCTCGGCTTCCGCCTTTGCGGCCTCGGCGGCGGCGGCTTCGGCGCGCGCGGCCAGCCGCTCATAGGCCGAATCGCGGTCGAAAAACGCCTCGTATTTCCCAGCCAGCGGGGACTGGGCCATCAGCATCGCGCGCACGCCGGGCTCGATGGGCCCCAGATGGCTGGCAGGCGGGCGGATCAGGGTGCGTTCCACCACACCGGGGATGCCTTTTTCCTCAAGGAAAGACGTCACCGCCTCGCCGGTGCCGACTTCCTTGATCGCCTCCTCGGTCGAAAAGCGAGGGTTGGCGCGGTAGGTCTGGGCCGCCAGCCGCAAATCCCGCTGGTCGCGCGGGGTGAACACGCGCAGCGCGTGCTGCACCCGGTTGCCAAGCTGTGCCAGCACGTCATCCGGCACATCCGCCGGTTTCTGCGTGATGAAGTAGACGCCCACCCCCTTGGACCGGATCAGCCGGACCACCTGTTCCACCTTGTCGGTCAGCGCCTTGGGCGCACCATTGAACAGAAGATGCGCCTCGTCGAAGAAAAAGACGAGCTTCGGCTTCTCGGGGTTGCCGACCTC
Organism: Pseudorhodobacter sp.; assembly: GCA_046295215.1. GTDB lineage: Bacteria > Pseudomonadota > Alphaproteobacteria > Rhodobacterales > Rhodobacteraceae > Szabonella. The sequence goes on from JBKBNP010000003.1 coordinate 55,793, forward strand.
GGGCAATTCCTCGAACAGCTCCGCCAGCAGCCACAACAGGAAAGTGGAATAAAGCCGCGGCGCGCCCATCAGTTTGTCCGCCGCCAGAATGTTGATCCGGCCCCGCCCCTGCGGATCAGTCAGCATCATGTCCGACAGCGCCAGCGCCGGTTCCCCGAACATCTTTTCCCCGCCCTGATTTTCCAGAACCAGAAGCCGCCGCTGAATCGCCCCGATCGACGCGGTGGAGACCAGCCCGTATTTCGCGCTGATCTGGGCGGCGTTTTCCGCGATGAAGGTCAGCATCGCGCGCAGGTCTTTCAGATCCAGGATCGGCAACGCCTCTTCATCCGCAAGGCGGAAGGCCACGTTCATCACACCTTCCTGCGGCTCGCTGAGTTCCAGCAGGCGCGACAGCAGCAAGGGGCCCATCTCGGCAATGGTGGTGCGGACCGGGTGGCCCTGCTCGCCATAGATGTCCCAGAACGTGACCGGCGCCCCCGCATAGACCAGATCAAGCCCGATGGTTTCTGCCCGTTTGGTGAAGGCGCCATGCAGCTTGCCCTCGGCAGATCCGGGGAGTGCGAGGCCCGAAAGATCGCCCTTCACATCCGACAGGAACACCGGGACGCCTGCATCCGAAAACCCCTGCGCCATGACCTGAAGCGTCACCGTCTTGCCGGTGCCGGTGGCCCCCGCGATCAGTCCGTGACGGTTGCCATAGCCCAGCCGCATCCATTGCGTCTGACCATAGCCGTCCCCGCCGCCCCCCATGAAAATCGCGTTTTCCACACCCGGTCCTTTCGCATCCATCCGCACCATTCCGACGCCAAAATACAATGTTAACCCATTTGCGCCAGTGTCGATCTTGCCCTTGGGCCGGACTTGCCCGGGGGTTTTGACTTCCTCCCTGTCAGACTGGCCGCGCCCCGGACCGGGCGCGGCATTTTTTCCCTGAAATGTTATTTTTGCGGGGGATTTTCCCTGTTGACGCCTGCGGCATATGCCCTTAGCGTTTCTTTTCATAAGTCGGCCAGTCCGACAGGGAGCAAAAAATCAAAGGTTGAGGGCCGGTTCGCCGGCCCTTTTTCACATGAGACAGGACATGGCAGGCAGGACGGGTCCGGACCGCGCAACCGGCACTTCGGAACAGGGTGAAACCTTCGGGGCGGAGTTCTGCCAAGGTGCGGCACGGGGCGTGGATTTCGGCCCTGACTTTCCCGGGCCGGCGTGGTATCGCCATGCCGAACAGCAAGGACCAGACCGATGACCCTTACCAAAATATCGCTTCTTTCTTCCCTTTTTGCGTTTGCCCTCGCCGGATCCGTTGCGGCGCAGGATGCGACCGCTCCGGCAACCGAAGGCGCAACGCCCGGCACGATGAGCGCCGCGCCCCAGGTGCCGGACGGTCTGTCCATGGGCCGCGATCCTGACGAGGTTCCGGCCGACGGGATCGGCGTCACCTATACCGCTTCCGAACATGGCGACTGGGAAAACCGCTGCGTGCGCACCGAGGACGGGGCCGACCCCTGCCAGCTTTACCAGCTTCTGCTTGACAGTGACGGCAATCCGGTTGCCGAGATCTCGATCTTCGGGCTTCCGCCAGGGCAGCAGGCGGCGGCGGGGGCCACCGTCATCGTGCCGCTGGAAACCCTGCTGACCGAGGAGCTGACGCTTCAGGTCGATGGTGGACGGGCGCGGAAATACCCCTTCTCCTGGTGTTCGCAGATCGGCTGCATCGCGCGGATCGGTTTTGCCCCGGCCGAGGTTGATGCCTTCAAGAAGGGCAACCGCGCCAATCTGACCATCGTGCCGGTGGTGGCGCCGGACCAGAAGGTGACGGTTTCCGCCTCGCTCGTCGGGTTCACGGCGGGCTATGACGCGGTGAACAAGGCCAATGGCAACTGATCCATCCAGCGCCGGAATGACCAAGGCCGCGTCATTGGACGCGGCCTTTCTTTTTTGGGTTGGGTCAGGCGCGGCGCAGGGCCAGAACGGCATTCAGCCCGCCAAAGGCGAAAGCGTTGGACAGGGCAACCTTGACCTTCGCGTCGCGCGCCACATTCGGCACCACGTCCAGCGCACATTCCGGGTCGGGCTCCTCATAGCCGATGGTCGGCGCGATGATCCCGTGTTTGAGCGCGAGGATGCAGGCCAGCAATTCCACGGCCCCCGTCCCGCCGATCAGATGCCCGTGCATCGACTTGGTCGACGAGATCATCAGCCGGTCCGCATGCTGCCCGAACACATCCGCCACGGCGGCACATTCGGTCTTGTCATTGGCCGCCGTTCCGGTGCCATGGGCATTGATGTAGCACACCTTTTCCGGGGCCATCTGCGCATCACGAAGGGCGCCCGCAATCGCACGCGCCGCGCCCTGCTTCGACGGCATCACGATGTCAGCGGCGTCCGAGGTCATGGCGAACCCGACCACCTCGGCCAGAATGTCCGCCCCGCGTTTCTTCGCATGCTCGTATTCCTCGAACACGAAGATCGCCGCCCCCTCGCCCTGCACCATGCCGTTGCGGTTGAGGCTGAACGGACGGCAGGCATCCTTCGACATCACCCGCAGCCCTTCCCACGCCTTGATCCCGCCAAAACACAGCATGGATTCCGACCCGCCCGTCAGCATGGCGCGGCTGGTGCCCGCCCGCACCATTTGGAAGGCCAACCCCATCGCATGATTGGAACTGGCGCAGGCGGTGGCGACGGTAAAGCTCGGCCCCTTGAGGTTGAATTCCATCGACAGATGCGAGGCGCCTGCATTGTTCATCAGCTTCGGCACGACAAATGGATGGACGCGGTTCTTGCCCTCTTCATAGACGGTGCGGTAATTTTCATCCCAGGTGTTCACCCCGCCCGCCGCCGTGCCCAGAACAACGCCCGCCTCATAGCCCAGATGACCGTCGAAATTCAGCCCCGACTGCGCGATGGCCTCGCGCGCGGCGATCAGCGTGAACTGGGTGAACTTGTCGAACAGCACAAGCTGCTGGCGGTTGAAATGCGCCTCCGGTTCCCAGCCATGGACCTGGCCGCCGATCTGGATCGTCAGCCGTTCGCGGTCGCGGATCTCCAGTGGCCCGATGCCGCAGCGCCCCTCCTGGAACGCCTTGAACGTGCCCTTCACGTCATGGGCCAGCGCATTGACCGTGCCCGCCCCCGTAATCACGACGCGCTTCACCCGTCAGACCTTCTGCTCGGCCACCAGAGCCTCCACCGCCGCCACGATGGAAGCGACCGAGGAAATGTCGAACTCCGATTTCTCGGGTTCATTGGCGTTGAAGGGCACCGAGATGTCAAAGGCCTCCTCGATGGCAAAGATCGATTCCACGAGCCCCAGACTGTCGATCCCGAGGCTTTCCAGCGTGCTGTCCATCGTCACATCCGACACATCCAGCACCGCCTGTTCCGCAATGATCGCAATCACCCTGTCCCGAACCGCATCCGACATTTCCGTCTCCTTCTGACCTTCGGCTCAGTCCTTATCCCCGTCATGTGACAGTTCTGTGCCGGTTTTCCGACTGCGCATCTCTGCCGCGATCCTGGGCAAGCGGCGCAGCGCCTTCTGCATCTCCAGATGGGTTTCCATCTTCACCGCCGGATAGCCTAGCAAGACCCGGCCCTTGGGCGCATTGGTGAAGATCTTGGTCCCCCCCCCGGCAATCACATCATCGCCGACAAAGATATTGTCATTGACCCCGCATTGTCCGGCCAGCACCACCCGGTCCCCGATCCGCGACGACCCCGCGATACCGACCTGACCGCAGAGCAGACAATCCTGCCCGACCGTCACATTATGCCCGATATGCACCAGATTATCGAGTTTCGTCCCCGACCCGATGGAAGTCGCGCGGATCGTGCCCCGGTCGATGCAGGAATTCGCACCGATTTCCACATCATCCCCGATGGTTACAGCGCCAAGTGAATGTATGCGCGACCATTTTTGCGCCCGGATCTCGGCGCGCTGGCCAAGGGTCTGGCGGATCTCCTCCACGCCCGATTTCTCGGGCGTGACAAAGGAGAACCCGTCCGCGCCGATCACCGCACCGGGCTGGGCGATGAACCGGTCGCCGATCTGCACCCGCGCCCCGATGCGCACCCCTTCAAGGATCAGCGCCCCCGCCCCGATCCGCGCGCCCGCGGCAATCGAGACATGGGAGGCAATCCGCGCCTCCGGCCCGATTTCCACATCCGCGCCGATGGTGACAAAGGGGCCGATGGCCGCCCCCTCCCCGATCCGCGCCGAAGGGTCGATCACGCTCATCGCATGGATCCCCGGCGCGATGGCCGGGCCGGGGTCGAGCATTGCCGACAGCCCCGCCATCGCCAGCCGTCCGCGCGGCGCAAAGATCACCGCCACCAGCCCCAGCGCCTGCCAGTCGGCCCCCGGCCACATCAGGGCGGCCCGCGCCTGCCCCTGTGCCAGTCCGGGCGCATATTTCGGATCCATCGCCAGCGCAAGATCATCGGGTCCGGCGGCGGCAGGCTCTGACGCCCCCGACACCACGATGCCAAGGTCGCCTGCCGCCTCTGCGCCAAGCGCCGCTGCAATCTCGGCGATACTGTGCCCCATGGCCGTCCCCAATCCTTGTCGGCAGCGGTCCTGCCGCCGACCTTGGATTTAGCTACGATCCGCCTCGGGCGAAACCCCGGCCTTCCGCAATGCGTTGAAAATCGCCGCGTCACGACCGTAAATATCGCGGCGATACTGCATCTTGCCCTTCGGCCCGGCAAAGGCGGTGAAATAGGCCAGATGAATCGGCACCGGCTCTTTCAAGCTGATGCGTTCCTGACGGCCGGTATCCAGCACGCGGTGAAAGGCGGTTTTCGGGTCCGCCTCCTGCCGTGACAGCAGTTCATAGGCAAAGTCGAACGGATCGTTCAGCCGCACGCAGCCCGAGGAAAACGCCCGCGTTTCCCGCGCGAACAGATGTTTCTCCGGCGTGTCGTGCAGATAGATCGCATGGGGATTCGGGAACATGAATTTCACCCGGCCAAGCGCATTGGACCGCCCCGGAGGCTGGCGCAGGTTGAAGGGGAAATTCCCGGCCGAGTAATTCGCGAAATTGATCTGCGAACGGGGCACGACCCGGCCGCGTCGGTCGATCACCTGCAAATGCCCCAGCGCATTGGGATTGGATTGCAGCTTGGGCAGATAGTCGCGCCGGATGATGCCCCCCGGAACCGTCCAGTCCGGGTTGAGTTCCATATAGGTCATGCGATCCGAGAATTCCGGTGTCGGCTTGTCCTTGTTCGGGGCCCCGATCACGGCACGGGTGGCAAAGGTTACCTTGCCGTTGTCGATGATCTTGGCCGTGAAATCCGTGAGGTTGACCCAGATATGCCGCTTGCCGCGTTCGATATTCATCCAGCGTTCGCGTTCCAGCGCCACCAGAACCGACTCGAGCCGCGCTGCCGGGCCGATATTGATCTGCGCCAGCGTCTCCGTCCCGGCCTCGCCGGTGGCCTCCAGCCCGTGATCGGTCTGGAAGGCCTGAACCGCCTTCTGCAAGGCTGCGTCATAGCTTGCCGCCGCTGTCCGGCCCAGATAGCCCATTGCCTGCAACCGGTCGCGCAATGCCACCACCGCCGCCCCCGTCTCGCCGGGCTTGAGGCTGCGCGCCGGCACTTCTGGCCCCCAGCCGCCCCTCGCCAGCCGCGACTCCAGCTCGAATTTCGCTTTCATCAGCTGCACATAGCTTTGCGATTGCGGCGACAGGGACTTCAGGAAGCTGACCGGATCAGCCGCTGCGAAAGCATCGAGGTTGGCCCGCCGGTCGCGCACCGGAACCTTGCGCACGATGCCGGAAACCACTTTCTGCGGCTCCAGCGCCCCGGTCTGCACGTCGCGCGCATAGTCGAGCAGAGCAAGCGACATCGCAACCTCCAGACGGCCCCGGTCCCCTTCGGTGCGCAGATCCTGCGCCGCCCGGATCAGATCCTGCGGGTTATACCGCCCGACAGGCAAGCCATGCGCCCCGGCCTGATCGAGCGCCGACAAAAGTGCGGCCCGCCGCTCCGCCCCGCTTTCCGCCGTCCAGAAGGCCGCATAGCCGCGGTCGCGGTAGAACCCGGCAACCGCCGGATCGACCGAGGCCGCCTCGGCCAGCGCCTGCGTGAAAGCGGCAGAGGTTCTGGCGGATTGAGAAGCGACATTCTGCGCAACGACCGGCCCCGCCGGACCGATCCCGCCTGCAAGCACCAGCGCCAGAATCGCCGCTCCCCGCAGCGGTGACTTCGTGATTTTCGTCGAAAAAGACATGACAACCCCAAGCAGCAACGATGTTTTTTCTAATTCGGCCAAGGCTGGTGCAGAGTCCATTCACAACAGCGGCACGACAGGACAAAGCGTCGCATTTCTGCGACACGGTATTTTTCTGCCACAGTTGCCGCGCCGCATCCACATATTCAGCAATTTTTTGCCGATTGCTGTTGTCATGGCCGCAGGTGGTCGATCTGCACTTGGGCTTCGATTCGTCCTGTGCCATAACAGGGATGCACTTGGGGTTAAGTGGCATAAAGATCGCCGGAACAGGCGGTAGAATACCAGCGACGGGACAGGCGCTCAGAATGACGATGATGAACGGAAGCGGGATGACGCGGCGCGGGCTGCTTGGTGCTTTTGTGGCAACGGCCTTGATCGCAGCCCCGACCTACTCGAATGCCTTTGGCTTCCTGCGGGGGGCAGGCGATATCCGCCGCATCCGCATGCACTCGGGCCGCACCGGCGAAAGCATCGACACGATCTACTGGATCGAAGGCAAATACATCCCCGAGGCGATGGCCGAGGTCAATCATTTCATGCGTGACTGGCGGTCGGGCGCGAAAGTCAACATCGACGCCCGCACCATCGACATCATGGCTGCCGCGCACCGGCTGATGGATGTATCGGAACCCTACATGATGCTGTCGGGCTATCGCAGCCCGCAGACCAACGCGATGCTGCGCACCCGCTCGCGCGGGGTGGCGCGGGACTCGCTGCATGTGCATGGCAAGGCCGCCGACCTGCGGCTCAAATCTCGGTCGGTCGGGCAGATGGCCAAGGCGGCCGAGGCCTGCGCCTCGGGCGGGGTCGGGCGCTATTCACGCTCCAATTTCGTCCATATGGATTGCGGTCCGGTCCGCTCCTGGGGCGGCTGACCGTCCCGCCTCGGCACCCGGCAGCAATCGCGCTGTCGTTCAGACAGACAACTCCGAATGCGGCGCCCGGTTCCCTCCGTGCGCCGTTTTCCGTTTCATCTTGGCCGGAAATACCTCGGGGGAGTCGCGGAACGCGACGGGGGCAGCGCCCCCTACCCCTCCCCGGCAATCCGCTCTGCCGGGCGCCCCTTGAACCCCATCGCCACCACGAATTTCTCCGAACTGTCCGCCCGGCTCGCCGGTGGCTTCACATTCGCCACCTTGCGGAAACTGCGCTTGAGCAGTGTCTGCATGTCATTTTCCGCCCCCCCGGCCAGAACCTTGGCGACAAAGGTGCCGCCCTCGTCAAGAACGTCAAAGGCGAAGGCCACGGCCGCCTCCACCAGGGCGATGATGCGCAGATGGTCGGTGCCCTTGTGCCCGGAAGCGGCGGCGGCCATGTCCGACATCACCACATCGGCCTTGCCCCCGAGCCAGCCTTTGACCAGCGCATCCGCATCATCGGCCAGAAAATCGAGCTGGTGGATCTCGGCCCCCGCGATCGGCTCGACCTCCTGGAGGTCGACGCCCAGCACGGTCCCCACCGGCTTTTTCGGATTCTGACCCAGCGCATTCACCCGGTCCACCGCGATCTGGCACCAGCCGCCCGGCGCGCAGCCCAGATCGACCACCCGCGCCCCCGGCACCAGAAACCCGTATTTGTCGTCAAGCTCGGAAATCTTGTAGGCCGCGCGCCCGCGATACCCCTCTTTCTTCGCCCGCTGGACGTAAGGGTCGTTCAACTGCCGCTCCAGCCACAGCGTCGACGAAAGCTTCCGCCCCTTCGCCGTCTTGACGCGCACGCGCAGATCGCGCTGCCCCCGTCCGGAGGTCTTTTTCTCTTCTGTCATTCGTAAGGTCCGTCTTCCAGCACGCCATCCGCGCTCATCTGTGCATATAGCAGACCCTCGCGCAGACCGCGATCCGCAACCGACAACCGGTCGGTGGGCCAGATCCGCATGAGCGCCTGCAGGATCGCCGCGCCCGACATGATGAGGCTGTGCCGGTCGCGCCCGATCCGCGGGTCGGTCCGCCGTCCTTCGGGGCCGAGCGACAGATATTCGCGGATCACGAGGTCGATCTGGTCCGAGGTCATGCGCAGCCCGTCCACCTTGGCCCGGTCATAGCGTTTGAGCCCCAGAAACGACGCGGCCACCGTCGTCACCGTGCCGGAGGTGCCGATGATCTGGAACCCCTCGCGCGGGTTTTCGGCATTGTAGGGGCTGAAACTGGACAGGTTTTCCTCGAAGAACCAGCTCATCAGTGCGAATCGCGCGGCATCATCCTCGACATCGGCAAACTGGTCCTTCAGCGTCGCCACCCCCAGCGGCACCGAAATCCAGTCCACCACCCGCGCCTCGCCCTCGCCCTGCGGCTGGAACCCGCCATGCAGACGCATGATCGCATGCGGCCGGTCGGCGGGCTCGACGCCTGCGAGGTCGATCCAGACCAGTTCGGTCGAGCCGCCACCGATGTCCACGACCAGCAATTGTTCCGTCCGCCGCCCGACCAGCGGCGCGCAGGAAATCACCGCCAGCCGCGCCTCTTCCTCGGGGGCGATGATTTCCAGCGGCAGTCCGGTCTCGCGGCGCACCTGCTTGATGAAATCACGCGCATTTCGGGCACGCCGACAGGCCTCGGTCGCCACCAGCCGCATCCGGCCGACGCCATGTTTCTCGATCTTCTTCTGGCAGATGCGCAGCGCCTGGATGGTCCGGCCCATGGACGCGCGCGACAGGCGGCCCGAGGCTTCCAGCCCGACCCCAAGCTGGACGGTCTTGGAAAAACTGTCCACGACCTGAAACTGGCTGCCCCTCGGGCGGGCAATCAGCATCCGGCAACTGTTCGTGCCCAGATCGAGCGCGGCATAAAGCTGCGCCGCTCCGGGGTCGGAGGAGGCTGACGGTTCGACCGGGGCAGGCGGCGGCGTTTGCGTGCTGTCCTGCTCCGGGATCGCGTCCGCCTCCCGGGGACGCTCGGGCGCCATAATCGCCCTCCATTCGTGGTTGCCCCCATCGTAGTCGCCCAAGCCCCTGCAAGGCAAGCGCGGATCGATTCCCGCGTCCGCCTCATCATCTGCATGAAAATTTTGGGCAGACCGCCCCCTCGCGCCTGTGGCGCGGAAACGCTACATCCACTGTCATCGCAACAGGGGTCGCCTTCCGCTGCCGCCATGTCGAAATCCGACCCCGGAGGGCGGCGGCATCGGCCTAGAAGGGGCGTCAAGCAAGGCAAGGGGAATCGCGCAATGCCCGACGTTACCATCGTTTACTGGCGGGACATTCCCGCACAGGTGATCGTCGGCAAGGGACGGCGCGGGTCCAAGGTGCAACTGACCGAACGCTTCGAACAGGCGATCGACCGCTGTGCCATGAAGGTGGGCGCACGCGACACCGACAGCTACCTTGCCGAATGGCGCAAGGCCGCCCCCTACGAGGTCGAGGGTGACCCCGATCAGGTGGCGGCTGACGAGGCGGCGCGGCTGGAGGCGGAGTTTGATACAGCCCGTCTCAAGACGCTGATCGACAATTCCGGCTGGGCATGATGCCCCTGCCCCGCAAACTGTGGGAGAACGCGATGGCCCTTTTCAACTTCCGGCGCGACAATACCGCCCGTGCCCTGCCCCGAGAGGCGGCCCCCGCCGCCTTGGAGGCCTTGCTTGAGGGCTATTCGATGGAGGTGATGCCCCGCACCGCCGAAAAGGTCGAGGATTTCCGCCCCCTGCTGCCCCGTGGCACCCGCGTCTATATCGCCCATATCGAGGGCACGCCCATCGCGGAGATGGTCGCCACCGCCGCCCGCCTGCGCGCCGAAGGCTATGAACCGATGCCGCATTTCCCCGCCCGCATCATCCCCGACCGCGCGACACTCGGCGACTGGATCGCGCGCTACAAGGGCGAGGCGGGGGTGAAACAGGCGCTCTTGCTGGGCGGTGGTGTCGCCACCCCTGCGGGTGAGTTCGACAGTTCCATGGCGATGATCGAGACCGGCGCCTTTGACGGATTTGACCGCCTGCATGTCGCGGGCCACCCGGAAGGCAACCGCGACATCGACCGCGACGGTGGCGAGGCCATCGTGATGCAGGCGTTGCAATGGAAGCAGGATTTTGCCAACCGCACCGATGCGAAAATGGCGATTGCCACGCAGTTCTGTTTCGACGCCAGGCCGGTGATCAATTGGGTGAACCGCATCAATGCGGCAGGCGTGAAGATCCCCGTCCATATCGGCATCGCGGGGCCTGCCAAGCTGCAAACGCTCATCAAGTTCGCCATTGCCTGCGGCGTCGGCCCCTCGCTGAAGGTCTTGCAAAAGCGGGCGCTGGATGTGACCAAGCTGCTCTTGCCCTACGAGCCGACCGAGATTCTGGCCGATCTGGCCGCACACAAGGCCGCCAATCCGGATTTCGGCATCGAGTCGGTGCATTTCTTCCCGCTGGGCGGGATCAAGACCAATGCAACATGGGCCATCGAGAATGGCGGCGCCTCGGCCGTCCCGGCTGCAAACACCTGAGAAGAAAGTTCAAGAATGACCCGCACAGTTCTGGAATCAAAGACGAAAACCGTTGTCATCGGATTTGATGAGCCCTTCTGCGTGATCGGGGAACGGATCAACCCTACCGGCCGCAAGAAGCTCGCCGCCGAGCTTGAGGCCGGGAATTTCGACACAGTTCTGCGCGACGCGCTGGAACAGGTGGCCTGCGGGGCCAATGTGCTGGATGTGAATTCGGGTGCGGTGTTTACCAACAAGATGGCGGAAGATCCCCGCTATGCCGACAACAACTTTGTCGAGCCGCCCCTGATGCGTGAATTGATCCTGCGGATTCAGGAAGTGGTCGATGTGCCGCTCTGCATCGACAGCTCGGTGCCTGGCGCGCTGGAAGAGGGGCTGAAAGCCTGCGAGGGCCGCCCGCTCCTGAACTCGGTGACGGGCGAAGAGGAACGGCTGGAGCGTGTGCTGCCGCTGGTCAAGAAATACAATGTGCCGGTCGTAGCCATTTCCAACGACGACACCGGCATTTCCGAAGACCCGGATGTGCGATTCGCCGTGGCAAAAAAGATTGTCGAACGCGCCGCCGATTTCGGCATCCCCGCGCATGACATCGTGGTGGACCCGCTGGTGATGCCGGTGGGCGCGATGGGATCGGCGGGGCAGCAGGTCTTTACCCTCGTGCGCCGGTTGCGCGACGAACTGGGCGTGAACACCACCTGCGGGGCCTCCAATATCAGCTTCGGTCTGCCGCATCGGCATGGCATCAACGCGGCATTCCTGCCCATGGCCATCGGGGCGGGCATGACTTCGGCCATCATGAACCCCGTGCGGTCGGTGGAGATGGAGGCGATCCGCGCCGCCAACTTCCTGATGAACCATGACGCCAATGGCGGCGAATGGATCCGCTTCTCCAAGGTTCTGGAAGCGGTCGAAGGCGGCATGAGCTTTGCCGAAGCCTCTGCCGCGCAGGCCTCGGCGGGTGGTCGCGGGGGTCGTCGCGGCGGTCGCAACCGGGGGTGAGGCGCCCCATGCCGGTGTCGGGGTCAAGGCCCCGACTTCGCGTCTGGACAATCCCTGCGCCGCATCCCATCAAGGCGCCATGACACAGCCCTATCGCCCCGTCGCCGCCGGTCTCTGGATGATCGGTTCGGTCATCTCCTTCTCGGCCGTGGCCGTGGCGGGGCGCGCCGTGTCGCATGTGCATGACACGTTCGAGATCATGACATGGCGCTCGCTCGTCAGCCTCGTGATCCTTCTGGTGGTGATCGCGGCCATGCGGCGGCGGCATGAAATCCGCACCGAACGGCTCGGCCGCCATGTCCTGCGCAACATCACCCATTTCGCCGGGCAGAATCTCTGGTTTCTGGCGCTGACGCTGATCCCGCTGGCGCAGGTTTTCGCGCTGGAATTCACCTCGCCGATCTGGGTGGTGCTGATGGCGCCGCTGTTTCTGGGTGAAAAGCTGACCCCTGCCAAGATCGCTGCCGCCGCCATCGGCTTCACCGGCACGCTGATCGTGGCGCGACCCGATTTCGGCACGCTCGACATCGGCGTGCTGGCAGCGGCCGGGGCCGCCCTCTGCTTTGCCGCCACCACCATCTTCACCAAGACGCTGACCCGGCATGAGAGCATCTTTTCCATCCTGTTCTGGCTGACCTCGATGCAGCTTGTGCTGGGGCTGGTCTGTTCGGGCTATGACGGTGATATGATGCTGCCGACGCGCGAGACGCTGCTGCCCCTGCTGATGATTGGCATCCTTGGCCTTTCCGCGCATTATTGCCTGACCAAGGCGCTGTCGCTGGCCCCTGCCAGCGTCGCAGTGCCGGTCGATTTCACGCGCCTTCCGGTGGCGGCGCTGCTGGGCTGGGTGCTTTATTCCGAAACGGTGGGCTGGAACGTCTGGCTGGGCGGCGCGATGATTATCGGCGCTGTCTGGATCAGCCTGCGGTCGGGCAGCAGGGCGTCCGCGCAACAGGCGGTGCCTCAAGCAACCGTGACGCCGCGTTACTGATTGACCGGTTCGATGCGCATGCATAACGCTTCATGAAACCGGAGCGTGTGTCCCGGGTCGTTTCTGTTCGGGGAGGAGCAGCCATGAAGAAAATCGCCGGCATCATCGGAGCAACCGCGCTCACAGCAATTGCCGCCACATCGGCACAGGCAGGCGGCATCGACCGCAGCCGCCTCGGCTTCGGCACCCTGTTCGAAAAGGGCCGCTATATGGAGCTTGGCTTTTCCCATGTCCGGCCCAAGGTTTCGGGCACCTATCGCGCGCCCGCCTTCGGCCCCTTCGTCGGCACCTCGACCGGGGACATGGCCAAGGATTACACGCAGCTTTCCTTTTCCTACAAGGCCGACATCAATGACCGGATGTCCTATGCCTTCTATCTCAACAGCCCTTACGGTGCGAATGCCAATTACACGGCAGGCCCCTATAACGGGCTGAATGCGAAATGGCAAAGCCAGCAAGCCGCCCTTTTGCTGAAATATCAGGTGGCCGAGGGCGTGTCGGTCTATGGGGGTCTGAAATATGTCCGCTCCAAACCGACCATCGCCATTCCCGACGCGCTGCTCCGGGGCGGTTTTGCCGCCGCCGCCGCCAACCCCGCAACTCCGCCCGCGCAGGCAGCCCTTGCCGGAGCCTTGGCCGCGTCGCCAGCGGGCGCGCTCAACTATACGGCGACCGGCGAAAGTGACGGGCGGGTCGGCGTCATTCTGGGTGTGGCCTATGAACGCCCCGAGATCGCGCTGCGGGTCGGGCTGACCTACGAATCCGGGTTCACCCACAAATTCAAGACGACCGAGGCGCTGCCCGCCGCACAGGCCAATCCGATGCTGGCGCCGCTCTTCAATCCCTCGACCACGCGGATCAAGATGCCGCAAAGCGTGACGCTCGACTTCCAGTCCGGCGTTGCCGCCGACACGCTTGTGTTCGGCTCGCTTCGCTGGTCCGAATGGTCGGTCTGGGAAGTGCGACCGCAGGCCTACAACGCGCTGACGGGAAGCGACATCACCAGCTTCGACAACAATGTGCTGACCTGGCAACTGGGGGTCGGGCGCAAGATCAACGACAATTTCTCGGTCTTTGCGCGCGTCGGCTATGAAAAGGCCAAGGGTGGCATTTCCTCGCGGCTGTCTCCCACCGATGGTTTGAAAAGCATCGGCATCGGCGGCACCTATACGCAAGGCAACATGAAGGTCACGGCCGGGCTTGAATATGTGAAGGTCGGCAATGCGGTCGATGGCTCCGGCACCCAGTTTGCCAAGAACAAGGCCGTGGGCTTCGGCATGTCGGTCGGCTACCGCTTCTGATCCGCGACCGGATCGCAACGCGCAGGCCCCGCCCCTCCGGCGGGGCCTTTGCTTTGGCGCGAGGCCGGGCTAACAGGGGATCTCGTTTCCGGGAGTATCCGCCATGCTCTATTCCTCAGCCGCAGAATGGCAATCCGCCGACGCCCGCCGGGTGCTTCTCTTCGGCATGTCCGGTCTTGGCAAGACGCATCTGGCCACCATGCTGCGCGATGGCGCGGGGTGGTTCCACTATTCCGTCGATTACCGCATCGGCACGCGCTACATGGGCGAATATATCGCGGACAATTTCAAGCGCGAGGCGATGAAGGTGCCGCTCTTGCGGGAGCTGTTGCTGACCGATTCCGTCTATATCGCGTCCAACATCACCTTTGAAAATCTGGCGCCCCTGTCGACCTATCTGGGCAAGCCGGGCAATCCGGCGCTTGGCGGCCTGCCCTTTGCCGATTATTGCGCGCGGCAGGCCCAGCACCGCGAGGCCGAGGTGGCGGCCTTGCTCGATACCGAACGCTTCATCCGCCGCGCCGCCGACATCTACGGCTACCGCGATTTCGTCTGCGACAGCGGCGGGTCGATCTGCGAGGTGGTGGACCCCGACAATCCTGCCGATCCGGTGCTCACGGCGCTGGCGACCAATCACCTGATGGTCTGGATCGAAGGCACCGAGGCGCATCGCGACGCGCTGATTGCCCGCTTCGACCGCGCGCCAAAGCCGATGTATTACCAGCCGGAGTTTCTGCGCGAGGTCTGGGACGACTACCTTGCCGAACACGCCCTGACCGAAGACCAGGTGAACCCCGACGCCTTTCTGCGCCATGGCTATGCCCGGCTTCTGGCCCATCGCCAGCCGCGCTATGCCGCCATGGCGCGCAACTGGGGCATCCGCATCACCGCCGATGAGGCGATGCGCGTGGCCTCGCCCTCTGATTTCGATGCCCTCATCGCCCGCGCGCTTGAGCGGCACGCCGCCCGCGCCTAGTTCCCGACGGGACCGGAGGACCAAATGCCCATCAAACTGCCTGAATCCCTGCCCGCCTATGAGGTGCTGCGCCGCGAAGGCGTCATGGTCATGTCGCCTGAACGTGCCGCACGTCAGGACATCCGCCCGCTGCGGATCGGCCTGTTGAACCTGATGCCGAAAAAGATCCAGACGGAAAACCAGTTCGCCCGGCTGATCGGGGCCACGCCCCTGCAGATCGACCTGTCGCTGATCCGGATGAGCGAACACCAGACCAAGAACACCGCCGCCGAACATATGGAGGCTTTCTACCGCCCCTTTGCCGAAGTGGCCGATAGTGGCGAGAAATTCGACGGGCTCATCATCACCGGCGCGCCGATCGAGCATATGGCCTTCGAGGAGGTGACCTATTGGGAGGAGCTGCGGCAGGTCTTCGACTGGACGCAGGGCCATGTCCTGTCCACTTTCGGCGTCTGCTGGGGCGGGATGGCGATGATAAACCATTTCCATGGCGTCAAGAAACACATGCTGCCCGCCAAGGCCTTCGGCTGTTTCCGGCACCGCAACCTTGCGCCCGCCTCGCCTTACCTGCGCGGGTTCTCGGATGATTGCGTGATCCCGGTTTCCCGCTGGACCGAAATGAAACAGGCCGAGATCGACGCCGCCCCCGGCCTTGTCACGCTTCTGGGGTCGGATGAGGTCGGCCCCTGTCTGGTCGAGGATGCGGGCCAGCGCGCGCTCTATATCTTCAACCATTTCGAATATGACAGCGACACGCTGAAACAGGAATATGACCGCGACATGGCCAATGGCACACCGATCAATGTGCCGGGCAATTACTATCCCGATGACGATCCCGCGAGGCGGCCCCTGAACCGCTGGCGCAGTCATGCCCATCTTCTATATGGCAACTGGATCAACGAGATTTATCAGCAGACCCCCTATGACATCACCCAGATTGGCCGTTAGCCTGATTGCCGCCGTGGCCGCCCTTGGCGGTTGCGCGGCGCTGGTTGACGGGCGCGCAACCCGGATGGAGGCGCGGGCCGAAACCGAGGCCCCGCCGCTCGGGCAGTTTGTCGAGGTCGAAGGTGCCCGCGTCCATGCGCTTGTGATGGGGCAAGGGCCGGATCTGGTGCTGATCCATGGTGCGGGCGGCAATCTGCGCGATTTCACAATGGGTTTCGCGCAAGACCTCGCCCGCGACTACCGGGTGATCGCCTTTGACCGCCCCGGTCTGGGCTATTCCGACCCGATGCCGGATGACGGGGTGAATGTGCTGTTGCAGACCGACCGTCTGCGCGCGGCGGCGGATGTTCTGGGCGTGCGTGACCCCATCGTGCTGGGCCACAGCTATGGCGGGGCGGTGGCGCTGGCCTGGGCCTTGCGCGCGCCCGATGGCCCGCGCGGGCTGGTGCTGGTGGCGGCGGCCTCGATGCCCTTTCCGGGCGGGCTGGGGGCCTGGTATCAGGTCAATTCCAGCCGGGTCGGATCGGCCCTGCTGGGCCCCTTCATCACCGCTTTCGCTTCGGACGCGCAGATCGACGGGTCAGTGGAGGGCGTTTTTGCCCCTGATCCGGCCCCTCCCGGCTATGCCGACCATATCGGCGCGCGCCTGACCATCCGGCGCGACACGATGCGGCGCAATGCGCGGCAGGTCATGGGGTTGAAGCCGAACCTCATCGCGATGGAGCCGAATTATCCGCGCCTCACCCTGCCGGTGGAAATCCTCCACGGCACCGCCGATACCACCGTGCCCGCGCGCATCCATGCCATCCCGCTGTCCGAACGGCTGCCCGATGCGCGGCTGACCCTGATCGAGGGGGCGGGCCATATGCCGCATCACATCCACCCCGACACCCTCCGCGCCGCCATTGACCGGATCAACGCGCGCTGATTGCACCCGCCCGCCCGTCGCGCCATAGTGGCGGGACATTCCGGACGGAGCCCCGACATGACCGACCTTCCCTTCGACGGCGCGATCAGCCGCTATCTTGACAAGGACGCCCCCGACACCATCCGCGAGGCCATCCGCAATGGTGGAAAGGATGACATCCTGTCCGCCTCCTATCCCTATCGCACCGAGATGAAACGCCGCGATTACGACGCGGCGATGGAGGGGCTGCAACGCCAGCTCGTGCGGCTCCAGGCGGATATAAAGGCGACCGGCAAGCGCGTCGTCGTGGTGTTCGAGGGCCGGGACGCTGCCGGAAAAGGCGGCACGATCAATGCTATGCGCGAAAATCTTAATCCTCGTGTTGCCAATGTCGTGGCGCTGTCGAAACCGTCCGACCGCGAGGCGACGCAATGGTATTTCCAGCGCTATGTCGACTGGCTTCCGGCTGCGGGCGAGATGGTGATGTTCGACCGGAGCTGGTATAACCGCGGCGTGGTGGAGCACGTGTTTGGCTTCTGCACGCCGGATCAGCGCGAGCATTTCTTTGCCCAGCTTCCGGCCTTTGAACAGATGATCGTGGATGAGGGGATCATCCTCGTCAAACTCTGGCTCAATGTCGGGCGGGCGGAACAGTTGCGCCGCTTCCTCGCGCGCGAAACCGACCCGCTGAAACAGTGGAAGCTGTCGCCCATCGACATCGGGGGGCTGGCGAAATGGGATGACTATTCCGCCGCCATCGCCGAGACGCTGGCGCGCGGTCATACGGCCCATGCACCCTGGACGGTCGTGCGGTCGGATGACAAGAAACGCGCGCGGATCGCGGCCATCCAGACCGTGCTGCACTGCGTCGATTTCGAGGGCAAGGATGCAGGCTTGATCGGCAGTCCGGACCCGGCGATTTGCGGCGGGCCCGACATCTGGGATGTCTAAACGCGGCTACCATCACGGTAATCTGCGGCAGGCGCTGGTCGAGGCCGCGCTGGAACTGATCCGCGAGAAGGGGCCGCAGGGCTTCACCCTGTCCGAAGCCGCCAAGACCGCCGATGTGACCCCCGCCGCTGTCTACCGCCATTTCGCGGGGCGCGAGGATCTGATCGCCGAGGCGGCGCGTCAGGGCTACGAGATTTTCGCGGCGCTGATGGAATATGCCTATAATGAGGGAAAGCCCTCTGCGCTGGCCGCCTTCGAGGCGACGGGACGGGCCTATCTGGCCTTCGCGCGGAAATATCCCGGCCATTACATGGCGATGTTCGAAAGCGGGCTGAGCCTCAACCATTTTCCCGATCTGGCCCTTGTGGCGGCCAAGGCGCGCGGCGTGATGGAACAGGCCGCCACCGCGCTGTCGGACCAGATGCCGCCCGACCGCCGCCCGCCGCCCTCGATGTTTTCCGCCCATGTCTGGGCCATGAGCCATGGTGTTGTCGAGTTGTTCGCGCGGGGGGCACCGGGGGCGAAAAGCCCCTACCCGCCCGAGGATCTGCTGGAGGCGGGCATCGGCATCTATCTGCGCGGGCTGGGGCTGTTGCCGCCAGACCGCTAGCCCCCGCAGGGCCACTCACAGATAGCTCGTCACGGCAGGCTCGCTGCCCAGAGCATCATTGGCACCATCGAGATAGCCGACCCCGAGTGCCGCGAAACCTTCGGGCGCAAGATCAAGCGCAGACACCAGCACCGCGATCCCCGAAGGGGCCTCGCCATGCGTCTTCACCCCGCAGATGGAACAGAAGCAATGCGCGATGGCCTGCTTGCCGAAACGATAGCGCGACAGCGCGGTTTCGCCCGAGGTCAGGCTGAACCCTTCCCATGACGTGAACATCAACCAGCTCCGCGACTTGGTGCAGATGGAACAGTTGCAGCGATAGCTTTGCGCGGTCAGGTCGAGATCCGCCACGAAGCGGACGGTGCCGCAATGGCAACCGCCGCTGATTTGCGCCATGGTCATGCCATTGTCCCCTCAACCGCCTCCTCGAACCGGTCGATGAAACTGGTCCAGCCCTTCAGGTGATCGGCCTTCTGCGCCGCGTCGGCGAGTCCGGCATGGATGAAATGCAGCCTCGTTCCACTGCCCTCGGCATCGAACCGGATCGTGACTTCGGTCCGGGGGCCTCGCGCACCCTCGTTGACCCAGTGGAAACTGAACCGCAGCAGCGACGGCTCCTCGATCTCCAGCATCTTTCCCGCCATCACGATTTCAGCGTCGCGCACCGAGCGCAGTGCAATGCGCCAGTCAGCGCCGACTTGCATCGGCCAATCCACTTCGGTCGCCTTGAAGTCATGGCCTTCCCGACAGCGTGGCCCGAACCACTGCTTCAGGATTGCGAGGTCTTTCCACAGCGCGAAGCACCGCGCGGGGGACGGGCGCAGGCTGCGGGCAATCTCAAGATCCACTGTCATCGGTATTCTCCCGGTCATGGGTTGTCTCGGCAAAATCGACGAAACTGTCGATGGTGTCTGTCCAGAAACGTTCATACTCCGCCAGCCAGTCGGCGATGGTTTTCAGCCCCTGCGGGTTCAACCGGCAAGGCCGCGTCGTCCCGACCCGACCGCGCGAGATCAGCCCCGCCTTTTCCATCATCTTGAGATGCGAGGAAATCGTGGGCTGGGTCAGATCGAACTGATCCACCAGTTGCGAGACCGTCGCCTCGCCCTTCGACAGGCGCGCGATGATCGCGCGGCGGGTCGGATCGGCAAGGGCAGCGAGGGAGAGGGCGAGTCTGTCCATATGAATTGAATAGCATCTATATAGATGTATGCCTATATAGATGCTATTCAATGTATGACCTTCAACGTCCGGGGGGCGCGGCCCCCCGACCCCCGAGGTATTTAGACCAAGATGAATGCAGGCGGTGCTTTGACAGGAGGCCCTAGCGGAACAGCACCATTGCCCCCGATGCCCAGCCGACGCGGGCGCGTGTGCCGATGTCCAGCACCGGGCGGCCAAAGACATTGCGCATGGAGATGCGGACCGGCGTCCGGGTGCCGTCGAGGCGGACATCGTAATAGGTCATGTCGCCGAAATAGACCACTTCCTCGATGGTCGCCATGCTTTCGCGGTCGCCGGCCTGCTGGCCGTCAAACAGCACGGTCAGCGTTTCCGGGCGGAAGCCCACGGAAACCTCGCCCCCGGTCACGGCTCCGGGGGCCTGCCCTGCCTCAAGGCTCATCGCACCGAAGCCCTCCGCCTCCACCTCGATGCGGCCTCCAGCCTCGGACGTGATCCGGGCGGGCAGGAAATTCATCGTTCCGATGAAATCGGCAACCTTGCGGCTGTTGGGGCGGCGATAGAGCGTTTCGGGATCGGCGAGTTGCGCAATCTCGCCCTCGAACATGACGGCGATGCGGTCGGACATGACCAACGCCTCTTCCTGATCGTGGGTGACAAGGATGAAGGTGATGCCCACCTGACGTTGCAGGCGGATCAGTTCGACCTGCATATGTTCGCGCATCTTCTTGTCGAGCGCGGAAAGCGGTTCATCAAGCAGCAGCACCTTGGGTTTCAGGATCAGCGCGCGGGCCAGGGCCACGCGCTGCCGCTGCCCACCGGAAAGCTCATGGGCCGCACGGGCGCCGAACCCCTTGAGGCCAACCATCTCCAGCGCCTCGCCGACGCGGTTGGACATGTCCTCTTTCGACAGACCCGCGCGGCGCAGGCCGAAGCCGACATTCTCGGCCACCGACATATGCGGGAAGATCGCATAGGACTGGAACACCATGTTGGTGGGGCGCTTGTTCGCGGGCACCCCGGCCATGTCGCGGCCGTCGATCATCACCACGCCGCCGTCGATGCCCTCGAAGCCTGCGATGGTGCGCAGGAGGGTGGTCTTGCCGCAGCCCGAAGGGCCGAGAAGCGAAAAGAACTCCCCCGCCCGGATCGTCGC
This sequence comes from Pseudorhodobacter sp., assembly GCA_046295215.1. Lineage (GTDB taxonomy): Bacteria > Pseudomonadota > Alphaproteobacteria > Rhodobacterales > Rhodobacteraceae > Szabonella. The sequence goes on from JBKBNP010000003.1 coordinate 76,482, forward strand.
GGTGATGCCGCGCAGCGCGTGATAGTCGCCGTAATATTTATGCACGTCCTGAAACGCGATCATCGTGGGTTTGTCGGTCACAGGAAGCCTCCGGTATCCTTGCCGCCTGCGCGCGCGATACCGCGGCGGCGGAAATATTCAGCGATGGACAGCAGCACGATGGACAGGCAGACGAGGATGGTGCCGAGCGCCATGATGACGGGCACCGCCTGCGGGAAACGGAATTGCGAGAAGATATAGACCGGCAGCGTCGGCTGGGTTCCCGCTAGGAAGAAGGCGATGATGAACTCGTCAAGGCTGATGGTGAAGGAGATCAGCAAGGAGGAGATGATGCCCGGCATGACCAGCGGCAGGATGATGAGCCGGAAGGTCGAGGCGGGCGTTTCGCCAAGGTCATAGGCGGCTTCCTCCAGGCTCTGGTCGAGGCTCTGGAAGGCCGAGGAAAGGATGGCGATGGTGAAGGGCGTGCAGATCAGAACATGCCCGAGGATCACCGTCATCAGCGACAGGGGCACGCCGAGCCCCAGCAACACCACCAGCAAGGACACCGCCACGATGATTTCGGGCAGCACCAGCGGCAACATGATGAGCCCCATGATCCCGGCCTTGAAGGGAAAGCGGTAGCGGGTGGAGGCGCGGGCGGCGAAGATGCCCAGAATGGTGGAAATGACGGCCGAAGTCACCGCGATGAACAGCGAGTTCTTCACCGCCAGATGCAGCGTCGGCTGGGTCGTCATGGCCTCGAACCAGCGGGTTGAAAATCCGGTCAGCGGAAAGGCAATGACGGTCGCATCATTGAAGGCGAACATCGGCAGGAGCAGGATCGGCGCATAGAGAAAGATCAGGTAGCCGAACGCATAGATCTTGAAACCGTTGACCTTCATGCCTTGCCCGCCTTCTGCTTCACCAGCGCCAGGATGCCGACATGCCAGCCAAGGATCAGAACCACGCCGAGGAGCGCCCCGGGCAGGAGTGAACCGACGACAAGGATGCCGCCCAGATTGACCGCGACCGCAACAAGGGCCAGCGCCACGGCGGCGATCCAGGGCATGGTGCCGTTGAACCATCGGAACGCGGCACCGAAGAGCCGCGACTGCGCCCAGCCGAAGAAGATCGTCAGCACCACCAGCAACATCCCCGAGATCGCGATGGCCGATCCCATCGGGTAATTGTCGAGCCGCAGATATTGCAACTGGATCAGGTTGGCGATCATCCGGCCTTCCGGCCCACCCACAAGCTGCGGCGTCACATAGTCACCGATGGTCGGGATGAACACGATCAGCACCGAGGCCACAACGCCCGACATGGCCAGCGGCAGCGTGACGCGCAGGAAGGTCATGAAGCGCGACTCGCCCAGATCCTGCCCCGCTTCCAGAAGGCTCCGGTCGATCTTTTCCAGCGCCACGAAAATCGGCAGGATCGCGAAGGGCGCATAGGCATGGGCCAGCGTGATGACCACCGAATTGACGTTGTAGAGGATGAAGGTCAGCGGCTCGTCGATGATTCCGATCCCCATGAGCCCGGAATTGACCACGCCGTTATAGCCGAGGATCACTTTCCACAGGAACACGCGGATCAGGTAGGAGGTCCAGAACGGGATGGTGATCAGAAAGAGCCAGAGCGCCTTTTTCGACGGCTCGACATGGAAGCTGACGAAATAGGCGATCGGAAAGGCCAGCAGCACCGTGATCGTGGTCACCGCCATCGACACCCCGAGCGAGCGCACCATGACGGAGCGGTAAAGCTCGTTCGTCCAGGCCTCGGTGTAGTTCGTCAGCGTGAATTCGCGGATGATCTCCAGATAGCCGTCGGTCAGGAAGGAATAGAGCAGGATCGTGCCGAGCGGGGCCGCCAGCAGCAGAATCGCGTAGATTGCGGGCGGGGACACCAGCAACAGACCGTTGCCCCCTTCGGTGGCGCGCATCCGCGCCCAGAGTGACCCCTCGCTCATGCCCGCCCCCGCAGTCCCCTGCCCTCGATGCCCTTTTCACATCTGTGGCACAGCTTGACGCATGTGAAAAGACCCACGACGCGGCGGCTGCCCGGCGATGCGGCATTTCCGGATACCTGCCCAAATTCTGATCCGACCGAATCGGCGCGGTCTCCGGCTGCCCGCAGGCTGGCCGAAAACATGTCAGCCGCTGATCCGTTCGATGGCGATGGCGCGCTTTTTCAGTTCCGTAATCAAGGCCGGAACCACCCGCAGCGCGCCGACCGCTTCACCCAGAGCTGCGGAGAGATCGGCCTCGCGCACATCCCGCCCGGCGACGCGCCAGACCATGCGGCGGCTGACGCCATCGTCATAGACCACTTCGGTCACGCCGGTCCTGCTGCGCCGATAGCCGAGAAAATCCGCGCCGCCATTGGGCGCGTGAAAGCCTGTCTGATATCCCATTTTCGGGTCTCTTTTTTTGTTGCTCGCCAGATCAAACCGTTGCCGCGAAAGGGGATTGCGTCAATCATGACGTGGCCTCCGCGACCCGATTGACGCGGGGTCGAGTCGTTTCGGCAACAGGTCAGACCGAGATTTCGGCAGGCGGGCTGTCCAGCAGGCGCGAAAGCCGCAGGCAGGCCTCCTCGATCCGCGCGCGGCTGTGGTTGCCGGGCATCGCCAGCCGCACCGCATTGGGCGCGCGGCCATGGATCAGCGCGAATTCATCGGCGGATCGCAGCAGCACGCCCTCGGCCTCGGCCATGCGGGTGAAGGTGGAGGCCCGCCAGCCCGCCGGCAGTTCCAGCCAGACAAAGGGCAGGCCCGGCTGCCAGTGCAGCGCGTGGCAGCCCAGCACATTGACAACGCCTTCCAGCCGGTCGGCAAAGCCCGCCTGCACGCGGCGGCGCAGGTCATCGGCCACGCCCGAGGTCAGCAGTTCGTGGCTGAGGTCCGATATGGGGCGCGAGAGGCCAAAGAAGGAATGTTGCGCCGTCAACCGCCCCGCCTGCCCCATCCCGGTGGGGCACAGGATATAGCCCAGCCGAAGCGCCGCCGAGATGGTCTTGGAAAAACTGCCGACATACCAGGTCCGCTCCGGCGCCAGCGCGCGCAGCGCGGGCAGCGTGCTGTGGCTGATGGAATAGCAGTCATCCTCGATGATCTGGAGGTCATGGGCGCGGGCAATCTCCACGATGCGGCGGCGGCGGTCCTCGGGCATGCGCACCGTGGTCGGGTTCTGCGCCTCGGTCGTCACGCAGAGGATCTGCGGCGCATGGCGGCGGCAGGCGGCTTCCAGTGCGTCGGGACACAGGCCATGGGCATCCATCTCCACCCCGACAAGATCAGCGCGGGCCAGTTTCGCGGCGTGGCGGAAGCCCGCATAGGCCAGATCCTCGATCAGCACCGTGGGCCGGTCGCCGCGCAGGCAGCATTGATAGACCATCATGATCGCATGCTGGCCGCCATAGCACAGCGCCATATCCTCGGGCGTGACCGGCCCGAGGATGCGGTCGGCCAGCCAGTCCACCAGCGCCACGCGCAGCGCCGCCTCGTCGCGCTGGCTGGGATAGTCCAGCCAGTCGCCCCGGATGCGGTCGCGCAGCGAGGTCATCGCCGCATCGAAGGCCGCACCCTGCCCCACTTCAGGCAGACGCGGGGCGCGCATGTCGATCCGGCCCGCCAGCGTTTCGGGCTCGCGCTCGATATAGAAACTCTGCGTCGGGCCGAATCGCGGCCGGTCGGAGGCGACGAAAGTGCCGCGCCCGACGGTGGCCGCGAGCAATCCTTCCTGCGTTGCCAGTTGATAGGCGCGCGAGACTGTGCCCGGCGTCACCTTCATGCCCCAGGCGAGGTCACGCACCGTCGGCAATTGTGCCCCCGGCGGCAGATCGCCTGCCCGGATTGCATCGCGCAAGGCCCGCACCAGCACCAGATATTTCGGACCATCGGATTGTGTCAGGTCGGGCAGCCAACTTGTATCAGTCACAATGTTCCTCTGGCGCTGTTTCCCCAAATTTGTTTTATTGTATCTGCACAGTCAATCCCTATTGTGTCGATACAATGAGATCCGCCATGACCTATGATGCTATCCGCTCTGTCGCCGCCCGCCCCTCCCTGCCGCCCTTTGCGCGCCTCGGTTTCGCGCTGACGGTCGCCCTGCTGGCATGGGAAGAACGCCGCCAGACCCGAAAGGCGCTGGCGCGGCTGGACGATCACATGCTGCATGACATCGGCCTTGCGCCCGATGACGCCCGGACCGAGGCTGCCAAGCCCTTCTGGCGCGGCTGAAACCGCTTCACGACCGACATTCCCCGACTGGCCGCACCTTCGGGCGCGGCCTTTTTTCTGGCCGGAAGGCCCGCGCGACCTGATGGCTGTCCCCGCAGCCCCAATGAAAAAAGGCGCGTGGATTCCCCCGCGCCTTTCCGATTGTCGATCCCCGAAGGATCAGCGTTTGGAGAACTGGAAGCTCCGGCGCGCTTTCGGCTTGCCGTATTTCTTGCGTTCCACCACGCGGCTGTCGCGGGTCAGGAAACCGGCCGCCTTCAGCGCCGCGCGCAAGGTGGGATCGTAAAGCTGGAGCGCTTTAGACACACCATGCTTGACCGCACCGGCCTGACCGGAGAGGCCGCCACCGGCAACCGTCGCCATCACGTCGAACTGGCCGGCAACGCCTGCCACGGTGAAGGGCTGGGCGAGGATCATCTGCAACACGGGACGCGCGAAATATTCGTTCATCGTCTTGCCGTTGACCGAAACCTTGCCGGAACCGGGCTTGATCCAGACGCGGGCAACCGCATCCTTGCGCTTGCCGGTCGCATAGGCCCGGCCCAGCTTGTCGCGCATCGGTTCGCGCTTGGGCGCCGCGGCAACTTCGGGAGCGGCCGCAGGCGTGCCCGACACGGCCGATTTCAGATCGTCGAGAGATTTGATTTCGGACATGGTCATGCGCTCCGCGTGTTCTTCGGGTTCATCGCCGCGAGGTCGAGAACGGTGGGCTGCTGGGCCTCATGCGGATGCTCGGCACCGGCATAGACGCGCAGATTGGTCATCTGCTGGCGGCCGAGGCTGTTGCGGGTAATCATGCGCTCGACGGCCTTGGTGACCACACGCTCGGGATGCGCACCATCCAGAACCTGCGCCGCGGTGCGGAACTTGATCCCGCCCGGGTGGCCGGTGTGCCAGTAGTAACGCTTGTCGGCGCGCTTGTTGCCGGTCATCTGGATCTTGTCCGCATTGATCACGATGACATTGTCACCCATGTCCATATGCGGGGTGAAGGTCGGCTTGTTCTTGCCGCGCAGGATACTGGCCACGATCGTGGCGAGACGCCCCAGAACGATGCCTTCGGCGTCGATCAGGATCCATTTCTTGTCAATATCCGCAGGCGTTGCGGTAAAGGTTTTCATCGGTTGCCCTGTAGCATGATCGGGGAACGCCCCCGGGGAAGAGATAGCGCTGTATCCTTCAGTCCGCGCACAAGGTCAAGTGCAGTGAACCGGCAGAAACCATTCAAGATCATAGTCTTAAAAAATAGGTAATATATTACCCCATTTTCAGCGCAAACGGGGCGGCCTTTCCGGGTCGGTTCCGGGGGCCTTAGGGGCGGCAGGTTCCGTCGGCGGGCCAACCGGTTCGGGCAGGTCGATCCGCACCCCGACCCGCGCCATCATCGCCACCGCTGGATTGCCCGACGCAAGGAAGGTCACGTCGATCTCCCCCGCCTCGATGCCCGAGAAGGTCAGCGCCTCGCCCGCCGCGCGCGCAAGGGCTGTCCGCGCGGAGGGCACGGCATCCAGAAAGGCCAGCATATGCCCCTGCCGCCCGTCCTCATACCGCACGCCCGCAATCAGAACCGCCCGCGCCAGCCCCGCCGCCCGCGCCAGCTTGCCGTCAAGCGCCTGCATCAGCGCATCGGGCAGCCCGCCCGGCGGGACGAAGGCCTGCGCCCGCGCCTCTGCCTCCATCGGCGCATGATCGAGCGTCTGCGCCAGCCAGCCAACCGCCTCCGGGTCCAGCAGGAAGGCCCCCGTCCCCGCCCCCAGATTGACCCCCAGCCCGATCCCCTGCCCCGCCAGTTGCCGCGCGATGACGCGGCCCGGCAACACGGCATAGGCCGCAGGCCCGCCCGCCGCCTCGGCCAGCCGTTCCTCGCCGTCATAGGCCAGAACGACCCGGCCCTCTTCCAGATCGAAGATGCGCGGGGTGATCTCGCTCCCCACAGCCTCCCCGGTCAGCAGCAGCACCAGTTCGCTGTCGGCCAGCGCCGCGAAATACCGCAGCCGGGCGGCATCATCGCCGGGGTCTTCGGCGGGTCTGTCGCTTGCAGCACACATCGCGGCATGGGCCTGGTCCAGCGGGGTCATCGGAAAAGCGTCCTTTCGGCGGCAACGGCCCCAAAGATGCAGCAGCGTCACAGGCGCCACAATCCCGAAGCCATCAGGGCGGGTTCAATTGCAGTCTCGCGCGTCGCCCAATACGGTGGGTCATGTTTGATCGCAAGGCTGCCGCTTCGTGACCCCTGTTTCTCCTGTGCTGCGCCGCTTCGGCCTTGCGCTGCTTGCCGGTGCGGGGCTCGCGTCGGTCTGCGTGGCGCTGGTGCCCGGGGCCTATTACGATCTGGTGGAATGGACGCTGGCCGACGGCGCAAGGCGGCTCTTTGCGCCGACGCTGACCCCGGCCACGATCGTCGCGAATCTGTTGATGCCCTTTTTCCTTCTGCTGATCGGCAAGGAACTCTGGGAATCGCTGCGCATCGAGCGTGGCCCGGTCGCGATGGACCGCCTTCCCGCGCCGGTGCTGATCTCGGTCGGGGGCATGGCCGGGGCGGCGCTGGTCTGGACGCTGGCAACGCTCGCGCTGCAAACCGCCGAAGAGGCGCAGGGCACACCGGGCTGGGTCTTTCCCATGGGCAGCGATGTGGTGCTGGCCTTCGTCTTTGGCCGACTGATCTTCGGGCGCGGCCATCCGGCGCTGCAACTGCTGCTCTTCGTCACGATCTTCGACGATATTGCGGGGCTCGTGCTGGCCGGGATCTTCGCGCCCGCCCTGCCCGGCGCTGGTGCCACGCGCTTCCTGTGGCTCTTGCTGCCGCTGGCTGCCGCGGTCCTCGCGCATCTGGCCCTGACCCGACCGGCGCAACACCCCGGCGCCACCGAGGTCACGCGCCAGCGCGCCAATCACCTCTGGCTCTGGGTCTTGCCGGGGGCCGTGAGCTGGTTCGGCGTCGCCATGGCCGGATTTCCGCCCGCGCTGGGTCTTTTGCCGCTCTTGCCCGCGATGCCCCATTCGGACCGCAGCTTCGGACTGTTTGCCGAGGCCGAAGGGTTCCTGACCGATCCGCTCAACCGGCTGTCGCACTTGCTGATGGGGCCGCTGGTGGCGGTCCTGCTGGTCTTTGCCTTCACCCATGGCGCGCTTGTGCCCGCCGCGATCACCGAGCCCACCACCGCGATCACCCTGCTCGCACTCTGGATCGGCAAGCCTGCGGGGGTTCTGGCCGCAATCGTGATCTGCCGCACTCTGGGGCTGGGCCTTCCGCTGGCTCCCGGCTGGCGTGAGGCGGGGCTGATCGCGGGCCTGACGGGCATCGGGTTCACCGTGCCGCTGCTGGCCCTGACCGGCACCCTGCCCGGCGGCGTGATGCAGGAGGCCGCGCGGCTTGGCCTTGCCTTGTCGGTGCTGGCAGGGCCGGTGATGTGGCTGGCGGCGCGGCGCATGGGCCGCGACTGACATTTCCGCGCCGCAACAACGAACCGACGCCATCCCGACGCCCCAGCACCATATTGCTGCCTGAATGGCCATCTAAACAGCGGACAATGGCTCTGCTATATCTCAATTGTAAGAGTCTTAACCATAAGCGGGTAGTCCGGTGCGAACCGGAAACGGCCCCGAGCAGGCGAGTGCAGCACGATGATCGCGTTCGAGAATGTCAGCAAGTCCTTCTGGACCGGCCAGACCCGCAAGGTGATCCTCGATCAGGCCTCCTTCAAGGTTGAACTCGGCAATTCTCTCGGCATCCTCGCGCCCAACGGGACCGGCAAGACAACGATCATCAACATGATGGCGGGGCTTGAAAAGCCCGATGAGGGCGTGATCCGGCGCACCTCGCGCATCTCCTTTCCGCTGGGGTTCATGGGCGGGGTGGTCAACAAGCATTCCGGAACCGAGAATGCACGCTATATCGCGCGGCTCTACGGGCTCGACCCTGATTACGTCGAAAGCTTCTGCCGCTGGATGGCGGGGATCGCGGAATATTTCGACATGCCGGTGGGCACCTATTCCTCCGGCATGCGGTCGCGGTTCTCCTTTGCCCTGATGCTGGCGCTCGAATTCGACATCTACCTGATCGACGAGGGCATGCCCTCCACCGCCGATGTGGAGTTCAACCGCAAGGCGGGCGCGATCCTGCGCCAGCGGCTGGAAAAAGCCACTGTGATCGTGGTATCGCATCAGGCTGGAACGCTTGAAAAATTCTGCCGCTCCGCAGCGGTGCTGCGCAACGGTCAGCTCTATATGTTCGAAACACTCGAAGAAGCGAAGCGTCTTTATGACTATCAAGCTTAAGGCCCAAAGGTTCCGGACCCGTCGCCCGCAGTTTCCGGCCCTGCCGGATCCGGCAGAGGATACGGGCCTGTTCGACGCCCCTGCCGAAGATGGCTTCGGCCCCGGAAAGTTCCCGACGGCGGAACCGGCCAACAGCGCAGGCCCTGCGGGCGAGATGGACATGGAGGCGATCCGCCACGAGGGGCTGACCGGGCGGCAGTTGCGGGTGGCCCGGCGCATGGCCCAGAAACACGGCCTTCCCGCCACATCGGATTTCGACGCGGTGCGGTTGTTGCGCAAGGCCGGTATCGATCCGTTCCAGCGCATGTCGATTCTGGAACTCGTCAGCACCGACGACAACAACCCCGTCCCGCCCGATGCGTCCCGCGCCCTCGCCCCGGTTCCGGGGGGCGACGCGCCGCGCCTGCCGCAGACGATCAAGCCCGCCGCGCTTCCCTCGACCGAGGTGCGCGCAGAGCAGAGCCATGCCGCCGACATCCTGCATATCCAGAAAGACCTCGCGAGGCGGCGGCGGCGGCGCTCTGCCCTGCTCATGGCGCGGCTTTTCTTTTTCGTCCTGCTGCCGACCCTGCTGACGGGTTGGTATTACTATGTCGTCGCGACGCCGCTCTATTCCACCCAGTCGGAATTCGTGATCCAGCAGAGCCAGGCGCCCAATGCGGCGGCGGGCGGACTGGGAGGGCTGTTGCAAGGCTCGCCGCTGGCCACCTCACAGGACAGCATCGCCGTGCAGGGTTATCTGCAATCGCGCGAGGCGATGCTGCGGCTGGATGCCGACCACGGATTTCGTGCGCATTTTGCCGACCCGGCGATGGACCCGGTGCAGCGTCTGCCCCCGGATGCGCCGCTGGAACAGGCCTACAAGACCTACAAGAAGAACGTCCAGATCTCCTATGACCCGACCGAGGGCATCGTGAAGATGGAGGTGATCGCCGCCGACCCGGCCAAGGCGGTGGAATTCGCCTCCGCCCTGATCGGCTATGCCGAGGGACAGGTGGACCAGTTGACCCAAAGGCTGCGCGAGGACCAGATGCGCGGCGCCCGCGACGCCTTTGACGAGGCCGAGCAGAAGATGCTGACCGCGCAGCGCCGCGTCGTCGAATTGCAGGAACAGTTCAAGGTTCTGTCGTCGGAGGTGGAGGTCACGCTGCTCACCTCGCAGATCACACAGCTTGAAACCCTGCTGACCCAGGACCGGCTGTCGCTGCAACAGATGCAGTCCAATTCCACCCCCAACGCCGCCCGGATGGAACCGTTGCAGAGGCGCATCGCCACGCTGGAATCGGAAATCGCACTTCTCCGGTCGAAACTGACCGAGGATGGCGATACCGGGTTTTCCATCGCCAAGGTGCAGAGCGAATTGCTGGTGGCCCAGACCGAGGTGCAGACACGGCAGATGATGCTGGCGCAATCCTTGCAGGCGATGGAGGGCGCACGGGCCGAGGCGAACCGGCAGGTGCGCTATCTCTCGCTTTCGGTCAGCCCCATCGCCCCCGATCAGGCCGCCTATCCCCGCGCCTTTGAAAGCACGCTGGTCGCCCTGCTGATCTTTGCGGGCATCTATCTGATGATCTCGATGACCGCCGCGATCCTGCGCGAACAGGTTTCCGCCTGAGGATTGGCATAGTCTGAGCGCCCATTTTTTATGCGATGCGCCCGAATGAAAGGCGCATCGCAGGACATCCCGCAACGATGCCCTCGCGCAATCCGCCGCGGCATTGCCCTTCGCATGTCCCTGCTGCTCCTTTTCAGGCGGAAGGGGGGGCCATGCTCGACACCGCAGACCAGACAGCATCCGCGACCGTCCATCAGCGCAGTTCTGGCCGCGCCGAGGTTGCGCTGTCGATGCGGCAGGGCCGGGCGCGGCTCGACCGGCTGGCGCAATCGGGTTCGGCTAGGGCGATGCTGCCCCGCATCCATGACCCGCGCCCCGAGGTGGTGTTTCTCAACACCTCCGGCGGGCTGACGGGCGGGGACAGGCTGCATTATGCGCTGGCCCTTGGCGAAGGCATGCACGCCACCGCGACCACCCAGACCGCCGAACGCGCCTATGCCAGCACCTCCGGCCTCGCCTGCGCCGAGGTCCGCCTGACCGTCGGGCCGGGTGGCTGGCTCGACTGGCTGCCGCAGGAAACCATCCTGTTCCAGTCCAGCCATCTGGAGCGCCGCATCACGCTCGATCTGGCCGAAGGGGCGGGTTGCCTGTTTCTGGAAACCGTGATCCTCGGACGGCACGCCATGGGCGAAACCGTCACCACTGCGCGCCTGACCGACCGGCGCGAGATCCGCCGCAACGGCCGCCCGCTCTGGATTGACCCTGTGTCCTTTGGCCCTGAGGCGCTGGCGCGCGGTTCTTCCCCGGCGATCTTCGGGACGGGACGGGCCTTTGCCACGCTTATCCTTGTCTGCCCCTCGGCGCAGGACATGCTCGCCTCCCTGCGCGCGACACTGACCGTGCCGGGGGTGGAAACCGCCGCCACCGCCTTCGAGGGGAAGCTGATCCTGCGCGCGCTGGCGCATGACGGGTTGCCGCTCCGCCGCCAGATCGCCCGCGCCGTGACCTGCCTGCGCCCCGGTCCCCTTCCCCGCGTCTGGCAATATCAGGACTGACCGCATGAACCTTTCGCCCCGAGAAAAAGACAAGCTGCTGATCTCGCTCGCCGCGATGGTGGCGCGCGGCAGGCTGGCGCGGGGGGTGAAGCTGAACCATCCCGAGGCCATTGCCCTGATTACAGATTTCGTGGTCGAGGGCGCGCGCGAGGGCCGAAGCGTGGCAGATCTGATGGAGGCGGGTGCCCATGTCATCACCGCCGGGCAGTGCATGTCGGGCATCCCCGAGATGATCCATTCGGTGCAGGTCGAGGCGACCTTTCCCGATGGCACGAAACTCGTCACCGTTCACCACCCGATAAGGTAGGAGCCTGCCATGTCCCGCATTTTCCTGATTTCCCTGATGCTGATGCCGACCATGGCGTTGTCCCATCCCGGCCATGGGAACGAGGGCGCGTTCCTGTCGGGGCTGTCGCATCCTCTGGGCGGGCTCGATCATGTTCTGGCGATGCTGGCGGTCGGACTCTGGGCCGGGATCACCGGCGGGCGGGCCTTCTGGGCCTTGCCGGTGGTGTTTGTCGCCGCCATGATCGCGGGCGGGGTGATCGGAGCCATGGGAGCCAGCCTGCCGATGGTGGAGCCGATGATCCTCGCCTCCATCATCGTGACCGGCGCGCTTGCCGCCCTTGCCCTGCGGCCCGGCCTGGCGGCGTCGCTGGCGGTGGTCGCGGTGTTCGGCCTGTTCCACGGCCACGCCCATGGCACCGAAGGCCCGGCCTCGGGGCTGGCGCTCTACGCTTTCGGCTTCGCGCTTGCCACCATGGCGCTGCATCTGGCGGGGCTGGCGCTGGTGCGCGCGGCCCCGCAGCACCTCGCCCGCGCCGCTGCCGCCGTCACCTCGGTTGGCGGTGCTGCGCTGGCCTTTTCGTGAGGCGTGCGGCGATGATCCCCGGAGAGATCTTTTGCGCAGATGGCGAGATCGAGTTGAACGCGGGCGCGCCGGTCACGGTGCTGGAGGTGGCCAATACCGGCGACCGCCCGGTGCAGGTGGGCAGCCACTACCATTTTGCCGAGGCCAATCCGGGCCTGTCCTTTGACCGCGCCGCCGCGCGCGGCCAGCGGCTCGACATTCCGGCAGGGACGGCTGTGCGTTTCGAGCCAGGCCAGACCCGCGAGGTGCGCCTTGTGCCCCTGTCGGGAAAGCGCCATGTCTATGGCTTCAACGGCCATGTCATGGGCGCTCTGTGACGGCGTTTTCCCTCATATCAAGGACCAGTCCCGATGTTTTCACCCATGACCCCCGCCGATGCCCTTCGTCTTGGCTATCAGATGTCCATGCTGACGATTGAGGCGCAGAGCGTGATCGCGATGCGGCTTTGGGGGATGGCGGGGCTGTGGAATGTCGCTCCGTCAGAAAACAATCGCATGGTATCGGAAAAATCCACCGCCATGTTCGCCGCAGGCCTTGCCGTGCAGCGCGCCGTGGCCAGCGGAGCCTCGGCCACCGACACCGCCCTTGCGGCAATCAAGCCGCTGCGGCGGCGCACCGGATCCAACGCCCGCAGGCTGTCCCGGCGCGGCGCCTTCAAGACCTGACCAGACAAGGGAGCATCCCGCCCATGGCCCATCGCATCGCCCGCCCCGCCTATGCCGACATGTATGGCCCCACGATCGGCGACAGGCTGCGCCTCGGCGATACCGACCTCATCATCGAGGTGGAACGCGACCTGACCACCTATGGCGAGGAGGTGAAGTTCGGCGGCGGCAAGGTGATCCGCGACGGCATGGGCCAAGGCCAGATCACGCGGGCGGGCGGGTCGATGGACACGGTCATCACCAATGCGCTGATCGTGGACCATAGCGGCATCTACAAGGCCGATATCGGTCTGCGCGACGGGCGCATTGCGGGGATCGGCAAGGCCGGCAACCCCGACACCCAGCCCGGTGTCACGCTCATCATCGGCCCCGGCACGGAAATCATCGCGGGCGAGGGGCGGATCGTTACAGCAGGCGGCTTTGACGCCCATATCCATTTCATCTGCCCCCAGCAGATTGACGACGCCATCCATTCCGGCATCACCACCATGCTGGGCGGCGGCACCGGGCCTGCGCATGGCACGCTCGCCACCACCTGCACGCCCGGGGCCTGGCATATCGGGCGGATGCTGCAAAGTTTTGACAGTCTGCCGGTGAACCTCGGCCTTGCGGCCAAGGGCAATGCCTCCCGCCCCGAGGCGCTGGTGGAAATGGTCAATGCAGGCGCCTGCGCGCTGAAATTGCACGAGGACTGGGGCACCACCCCTGCCGCCATTGACTGCTGCCTTTCAGTCGCCGATGCAATGGATGTTCAGGTGATGATCCACACCGACACGCTGAACGAATCCGGGTTCGTGGAAAACACGCTGGCCGCGATCAAGGGCCGCACCATTCACGCCTATCACACCGAAGGGGCGGGCGGCGGCCACGCGCCCGACATCATGCGCGTTGTGTCGGCCCCGAACGTCATTCCGTCCTCGACCAACCCCACCATGCCCTACACCGTCAACACGGTGGAGGAACATCTCGACATGCTGATGGTCTGCCACCACCTTGACCGCGCCATCCCCGAAGATGTGGCCTTTGCCGAATCCCGCATTCGCCGCGAGACCATCGCGGCCGAGGACATCCTGCATGACATGGGGGCGTTTTCCATCATGGCCTCCGACAGCCAGGCCATGGGCCGGGTGGGCGAGGTCATCCTCCGCACCTGGCAGACGGCCCACAAGATGAAGGTGCAGCGCGGCAGGCTGGCCGGGGAAACGGGGCAGAATGACAATCTCCGCGTGCGCCGCTACATCGCGAAATACACGATCAACCCCGCCATCGCCCATGGCATCAGCGGCCATATCGGGTCCGTGGAACCGGGCAAGCGCGCCGATCTGGTGATCTGGTCGCCCGCGTTTTTCGGGGCGAAACCGGAGATGGTGCTGGTCGGCGGGGCGATCTCGATTGCCCAGATGGGCGACCCGAACGGGTCCATCCCCGCGCAACCCGTTCATTCCCGTCCCATGTTCGGCGCACTGGGTCGCGCGCGCGAGGCGGGGTCGGTCACCTTCGTCAGTCAGGCCGCGGCGGCGGGCAACCTGCACGCCGAACTTGGCCTCGGCAAGGCCGTGGTCGCGGTGGAAAACACCCGTGGGATCGGCAAGGCCGACATGGTGCTGAACAGCGCGATGCCGCAGATCGAGGTCAATCCCGAAACCTACGAGGTGCGCGCCGATGGCGAGGTGCTGACCTGCGAACCCGCGCAGGAATTGCCGCTGGCCCAGCGGTATTTCCTGTTCTGACGCCATGCGCCCTGGTCATCCCCGGCTTGTCCATTCCGCATGCGCTGCAACGCAGCGTATGATTATTTCCAACGCAATCAAAGAAGAAGCCATGCGTTTTCTGCAACGCGGCAAGGCCGAAGCGGCGGTTTTCATCTTCCCCCCCATGGGCCACATTGGGTGCAGGGAAGAACAATACGTTGCAGACAATGAGGTTTCCCATGGCATACGCATCGACGACCAACACGACGACGATCTCCGCCCCCGGCATCCGCGCCCTCCTTGCGCGCCCGTTCATCGCCTTCTGGAATGTGATGATGCTGATCGCGGAACACGGCCCCCGCATGGACGAGGTCCGCAAGCTCAACGCACTGTCGGACGAGGATCTGGCCGCGCGTGGTCTGACCCGCGTGGGCGAAATCCAGCGCATCTTCGGCCACCGCATGTATCTCTGACCGGGTGCCGGCCCTGCGGGGCTGGCAAGGGTCTGCCATTGCGGAAGGCAGCTTTGCCCGCCCTCCGCCTGCGCCCCGGCGGTCCGGGAACCGCCCGCGTCGGAGGACAACCGCGCCCGCCCGTGATAGGCTCGGCCCGACCCTTCCTGAACGCGAGGCACCCATGACCGACCTGCCCCCTGTGAAGCGCCTCTTGCGCGAGGCGCCCGATGCCCCGGCGCATGACCTTGTCGTTCTGGGCTATGACGCGCGCATCCTGCGCCGCAAGCGGCTGACCACCGTCCATGACGCGGCCTTCTTCGTCGACCTGCCCGCCACCACGAGCCTTGACGGCTATTGGGGGTTCGAGCTGGAGGACGGCTGCACGATCCAGATCATCGCCGCCGAGGAAGACCTCATTGCCATCACCGGCGACCTGCCGCGCCTCGCCTGGCATATCGGCAACCGGCACACCCCCACCCAGATCGAGCCCGGACGCATCCTGATCCGCCGCGATCCGGTGCTGGAAAAGATGCTCGGCCAGCTTGGCGCGACCCTTGAAATGGTTTCGGAACCCTTCACGCCGGAGGGCGGCGCCTACGGTCACGGCCGCACGATGGGTCACAGCCACGGTTCGGACCACAGCCATGGCCATTCACACGATCATGACCACGCGCAAGGGCGCAGCCACGGCCAGTCGCACGATCACCCCCACGCGCCCCTGCCCGCCGAGGAACTGGAAAAGGGACCGTTTCAGACATGAACTCCCCGCTCGCCCCCCCCAAGGCGAGCCCGGAGGCCAGCCTTCTGGCCTTCCAGCAATGGCTTTCTCCCGCCTTTCCGACGGGGAGCTTTGCCTATTCGCAAGGCATGGAAGTGCCCATGGCCGCGCGCGAACTGCACGACGCCGCCGGGGTTGCCCGGTATTTGTCCGACATCCTGCGCTTCGGCTCGGGCCGCACGGATGCCATCCTGCTTTGCCACGCGGCACGCACCGACAGCGACCTCGACGCGCTGGCAATTCTGGCCGAGGCTCTCGCCCCCACCGCCGAACGCCTGCGCGAGATCCGCGAGATCGGGGCTGCGGTCACAGCCCTCACCAATGCGCTGAACGGCACCGACCATCCGCCCCGCCCTCATGCGGTCGCCCTTGGCGCGGCGGCGCGGCGGCTGGACCTGCCGCGCCCCCGGCTCGCGCAGATGTTCCTTCAGGCGCAGGCGGCCACGCTTCTCTCTGCCGCCACCCGTTTCATCCCGCTGGGCCAGACCGAGGCGCAACTGGCGCTGGCCCGCCTTGCCCCCCTGATCCTCGATCTGGGAGAGGAAGCCGCAACCGCGCCACTGGACAGCATCGGCGCAGCCACCTTCCGCGCCGATCTGGCCTCGGCGGCCCATGAAACCCTCGATGTCAGGATTTTCCGCACATGACTTCCCCAAATGGCCCGCTGCGCGTGGGCATCGGTGGCCCCGTAGGCGCCGGCAAGACCACGCTCACCGAACATCTGTGCAAACATCTGCGCGACCGGCTGTCGATGGCGGTGGTGACGAATGACATCTACACGCGCGAGGATGCCGATTACCTGATGCGCGCCCAGGCCTTGCCGCTGGACCGGATCCGGGGTGTGGAAACCGGCGGCTGCCCCCATACCGCGATCCGCGAGGATGCCTCGATCAACCTTGCCGCCGTGGCCGAACTCACCGCCGCCTTTCCCGATCTCGACCTGATCCTGATCGAATCGGGCGGCGACAATCTGGCCGCAACCTTCAGCCCCGAACTGGCCGATCTCTCGATCTATGTCATCGACACCGCCGCCGGGCAGGACATTCCGCGCAAACGCGGCCCCGGCGTCACCCGGTCAGACCTGCTGGTGGTCAACAAGACCGATCTTGCGCCTCATGTCGGCGTCGATCCGGTGCTGCTGGAAAGTGACACGAAAACCGCGCGCGGCGCGCGCCCCTATGTGATGGCAGAACTGCGCCGGGGCAAGGGGATCGAGGCGATTGCGGAGTTCCTGATCCGCGAGGGCGGGCTGCGCCTGCGCGAAACCGCCTGACCCCCCGATCCCGCGCAGCGCAGGGGGCTGTCTGCCCCCAACGGGTCTGCGGCAGGCCGCAGCCCCTCCCCCCGAAAGTATTTGTGCCAGGATGAAAGGCACAGGCGCATTCCGGGCTTTCATCCTGGTCCAGATACCTCCGCCGGAGCCTTCCACAGCCGGGGACGGGCCTTGCCGGTTCAGTCTGCCTCAGCGTTTCTGCTCCCAGCGACCGGAGGCTTCGGACCAGTATTCCGCCGCGACCCCGGCGCCGGTCAGATCGCGCCACTGCGCGCGTGCGCGCTCCAGCGCGGTTTCCTCCAGCCCGTCGAAGAGGATCCAGACGCGCTCCACCGCTTCTGCCTCCTCCGGCGTCACCCCGGCCCCGTCCACCGCCATCAGACCCCTGGCGCCCTCGGGCAGCGGACCCGTTCCCAGCAGAACGGGTTGCAGGGCATCATGCCTGCCGCCCTGACGCCCATGCGGCAGAAAGCCCTCCGGCGGATGGGTCCAGAGCCAGCCATCCAGCCAGTCCAGCCGCGCCGCATCCTGCCCCCGCAGCATCACGCGCCAGCCCAGCCCGGTGGCGCGAGACAACAGCATCTGCGCCACCTCTTCCATCGGCGAGCCGGTCAGGTGGTAGAATTTCACCACCCCCATGCGATCAGGCCTCGAAACGGTCCCGGATCAGCCGGTCCAGCGCCATGACGCCCCAACCTGTCGCTCCCTTGGGGGCCAGCGTGGTGTCGGTCTTGACCAGGGCCGTGCCCGCAATGTCAAGGTGGATCCAGGGCATATCCGGTTTCACAAAGCGTTGCAGGAATTGTGCCGCGGTGATCGCCCCGCCATCGCGCCCTCCCACATTCATCATGTCGGCGATCCGCGATTTCAGCTTCGCGTCATAGGCCTCGCCCATCGGCAGCCGCCAGGCACCCTCGCCTTCCGCCTTCGCGGCCTTGAGGAAGGCGTTGCATAATTCGTCATTGTTGGAAAAGACGCCGGTGTTTTCATGCCCCAGTGCGATGATGACCGCCCCGGTCAGCGTGGCAAGGTTGATGACGCCGCTGGGTTTGAACCGCTCCTGCGCATACCAAAGCACATCGGCCAGCACGAGCCGCCCCTCGGCATCGGTGTTGATGACCTCGATCGTGTCGCCCTTCAGGGAGGTCACGACATCGCCCGGGCGCTGCGCGCGCCCGTCGACCATGTTCTCGACCAGCCCGACAAGGCCGACGACATTGGCCTTCGCCCGGCGCAGCGCCAGCGCCCGCATGACGCCCGAAACGACACCGGCACCGCCCATGTCCATCGTCATCTCTTCCATGCCCGCAGCCGGTTTCATGGAAATTCCGCCCGTGTCGAACACCACGCCCTTGCCGACCAGCGCAAAGGGCGTCTCGTCCTTCTTGCCGCCCTTCCACTGCATGATGACCAGTTTTGATGGGCTTTCGGACCCCTGCCCCACCCCCAGAAGCGCGCCCATGCCAAGCTCGGCCATCTGTGCCTCGTCCAGCACCTCGACCTCCAGCCCCAGATCGCGCATCGCCTCCAGCCGCGCGGCGAATTCGGTGGTGGTCAGCACGTTGGCCGGTTCATTGACCAGATCGCGGGTGAAAAACACACCTTCGACAAGGGCGGCCATCGGTGTTGCGAGGGCAGCCACCTCCTCGGGCGCGTTCACCATCAGCGTGACCGGGCCACGCGGGGCAGCCGGGGCGGATTTGCGGACCCCGAACTCATAGGCCCGCATCGCGAGACCAAAGGACAGGTCGGCCGCCCGCTGCAGGCCGCCCGCCAGCACGATCACCCCGCCCTTGCCGATCTTTGCCCCGATCGCGGCCCCCGCCTTGCGCGCCAGCGCCACATCGGCGCGGGGTCCGGCCTTGATGATCTGCAAGGCTTCCGCCGCAAGCCCCGTGGGCCAGCCCAGATCGACCGCATCGCCCGGCTTCAGATCCGCGAAGGCCGCAGAGCCGAGACAGCGGTTGAGCGCGCCCTTGGTCAGCCGGTTGATCCGCCGTCCCGCCGGGCTGGTGGCCGATGTCGCCCCTTCGGCCACCAGAAGGGCCAGCCGCCCCTCGAAACTCGCCATCGCCTCAAGATCGGTTTCGCGGAACTGGATCGGCAGGGGGTCGGTCATCTGGATATGTCCTCGGGTCAGAGCTGGTTTCACCTGTCCGCCTCTGGCACCGCCCGACCGGGCGCGCGCCGGGCGGACCATTGCAGCGGAGCCTAGCGCCTCGCCCCGGCCTTGACCAGAGCCGCAGCGAAGCCCCGCCGGGGTAAGGGTGCGAGGGCGATAATTCGGTTTTACCGCCCCGAGAGTTCCGATAGTCTCGGCCGTGTAACAGAGGGTGATCGGGGACGGGGCGTGGCAAGATTCGACAGATACCTGCTGTCGCAACTGCTTCAGCTTTTCGGCTTCTTCTCGCTCGTGCTTGTGCTGGTCTACTGGATCAACCGCGCCGTCGGGCTGTTCGACCGGCTGATCGGGGACGGGCAGTCGGCGCTGGTGTTCGTCGAGATCTCGCTGCTGACCCTGCCCAATGTGATCCGCATCGTCTTGCCGGTTTCTGCCTTTGCGGCAACGGTTTACGTTGCGAACAGATTGACGCAGGATGGTGAACTGGTGGTCATGCAGGCCACCGGATTCTCGGCCTTCCGGCTGGTGCGGCCGGTGCTGTGGTTTGGCATGATCGTGGCAACCATGATGCTCGTGCTGATGCATTTCGTGGTGCCCGCCAGCCGCGCGACGCTGGCCGAGCGGACCGCCGAGATCGGGGCCAATGTGACCGCGCGCCTGCTGGTGGACGGGCAGTTCATGCACCCGACCGATGGCGTCACCTTCTATATCCGCGAATTGACCGACCGGGGCGAATTGCTGGATGTGTTCCTGTCGGATGAACGCTCACCCACCAGCCGCACCGCCTATACCGCGCGCCGTGCGCTTCTGGTGCGTGACGGGGACCGGCCCAAGCTCATCATGTTCGAGGGGATGAGCCAGTCACACAACCGCGACACAGGACGGCTCTCGGTCACGCATTTCGCCGATTTCACCTATGATCTGGGCGATGTTCTGGCGCCGGGCCAGCGCGGGGGCCGCTCGCTGGACGAAATGTCCACCTTGGAACTGCTGCACCCTTCCGACAGCAATCTGGCCGAAACCGGCACCAGCCGTGCGGTGTTCCTGTCCGAGGCGCATCAGCGGTTTTCCCAGCCGCTGCTGGCCCCGGCCGCGGCGATGATCGGCTTTGCCACGCTTCTGCTCGGGGCTTTCAGCCGCTTCGGTCTCTGGCGGCAGATCATCGGGGCGATCCTACTGCTGATCGTCGTGCAGATGGTCAACAATGCCGCCACCGCCGCCAGCATCCGCGGCACGTTCGGCTGGCCGCTGGTCTATGTCGCGCCGCTGCTGGGGATCGCGCTGGCCTGCGCAATTCTCTGGACCGCGCAGCGACCGCGCAGACGGCATGCCGCAGGCCCGGGGCCACTGTCCGCCGAAAGGGCCGCGACATGACGCTGAGCCTTTATTTCACACGTCGATTTCTCAAGGTCGTGGCGCAGGTCTTTCTGGTGTTTTTCGGCATCCTGATGCTGATCGACATGGTGGAACAGTTGCGGCGCTTTTCGACCCAGGGCATCGGGCTTGCCGGGGCGGCGGAACTGGCGATCCTGAATATCCCGGCGAGCCTTTACCGTATCCTGCCGCTGATCGTGATCTTTGCCTCCATTGCCCTGTTCCTGAACCTTGCGCGGTCTTCGGAACTGGTGGTAGTGCGGGCTTCGGGCCGGTCCGGACTGCGGTTCCTGCTGGCCCCCGCAGGGATGGCGGTGGTTCTGGGCGCGGGCGTCGTCGCGGTGCTGAACCCGCTCGTGGCCGCCACATCGAAACACTATGACGCGCTTTACACGCGGCAGGCCCATGGGTCAGAGGCGGCTTTTTCGATCAACGAATCCGGGCTCTGGCTGCGTCAGGGCGGGGTCGATGGCCAGACCGTGATCCGCGCCGGACGATCCGATCTGGACGGCACGCGGCTCTTTGCGGCAAGTTTCCTCATCTTCGATGCCGCCGGCATCCCAAGCCAGCGCATCGAGGCAGAAGAAGCCACGCTGCGCACCGGGGAATGGTTGCTGATCCGCGCGAAATACTGGGATCTGACCAACCGCAACCCCGAAGTTTCCGCCCATCTCAGGGACAGCGCCAGCCTGCCCTCCGAACTCACCCCCGAGCGGATCCGCGACAGTTTCGGTGACCCGTCCGCAATCCCGATCTGGTTACTGCCCGACTATATCAAAAGGCTGGAACTGGCCGGGTTCACGGCACGCTCGCATCGGGTCTGGTTGCAGATGGAGCTGGCGCTGCCCTTGCTTCTGGGGACCATGGTGCTGATCGCCGCAGGGTTCACCATGCGCCACGCGCGGGCGGGCAGGACCGGGCAGATGGTGCTGTTTGCGCTTCTGGGCGGCTTCGGCATCTTCTTCCTTCGCAATTTCGCGCAAGTGCTGGGGGAAAACGGGCAGATCCCCGTTGCCCTCGCGGCATGGAGCCCGCCGGTCGCGGCGTTGCTTCTGTCGCTCGGGTTGCTGCTGCATCTGGAGGATGGCTGATGCGGCGGCTGTTCCTCACACTCTGCCTCGCGCTGATGGTGGCCCTGCCCGTCGCGGCACAGGATCTCGCGACGCTCATTGCCGACCGGGTGGCGCTCGACGGCAAGGACCGGCTGATCGCACAGGGCAGCGTCGAGGTGTTCCATCAGGGTCGCCGCCTGCGCGCCAGCCGCATCCTCTATGACCGCGCGACCGACCGGCTCCTGATCGAAGGCCCCATCGTGCTGACCGAGGGCACCGGAACGCTGATCGTCGCCGATCAGGCCGACCTTGCCGCCGACCTGACCGACGGCGTGCTGCAATCGGCACGGCTCGTGCTGAACCGGCAGTTGCAGCTTGCGGCCTCGGAAATGCAGCGAATCGGGGGGCGTTATACTGCGTTGGGGCGCACGGTCGTCTCATCCTGCAAGATCTGCGCCCGGAACCCCACGCCGCTTTGGGAAATCCGGGCGCGGCGCGTGGTGCATGACCAGCTGGAACGCCAGATCTATTTCGATCAGGCGCAGCTTCGCCTCGGGGGCGTGCCGGTGTTCTGGATCCCGCATCTGCGCATGCCCGATCCGACGCTGAAACGGGCACGCGGCGTGCTTCGGCCCTCGTTGATAACCACCTCCGGCTTGGGCACCGGGGTCAAAGTTCCCTATTTCATCCCGATCGGAGACAGCCGCGACCTGACGGTGACGCCTTTTCTGGCCACCCGCAGCGCGCAATCGCTGGAACTGCGCTATCGGCAGGCCTTCCGGTCAGGACAGATCGAACTGGCGGGCGCGCTGAGCCGCGACCGCATCCGACCGGGTGAGACGCGGGGCCGCATCACCGGCTCCGGCGTGTTCCAGCTTCCCCGCGATTTCCTGCTGACCTTCCGGGGCGAGGCAGTTTCAGACCCGGCCTATCTGCTGGACTATGACATTTCGTCGAAAGACCGGCTCGACAGCCAGATCGAGGTGATGCGCACGCGGCGCGGGGCCCATGTCACGGCGCGGATCGTGCATTTCAACTCTATCCGGGCGGGGGATGTAAGCTCCACCCTGCCCTCCGTCGTGACCGACATGACATGGGACCGCCGCTTCACCCCGCGCGGGCTTGGCGGCACGGCGGGGCTGCGGTTCCAGACGCACAGCCACTACCGGTCGTCCGATTCCATCCTCGATTCGGATGGCGACGGCATCAGTGACGGTCGAGATATGGGCCGCGCCTCGGTCAGCCTCGACTGGCGGCGGAACTGGGTGCTGGGGGGGGGCGTGCTGGCCTCGGCCCTGACCGGGGTGACGGCGGATTTCTACCGCACCCGGCAGGATGCGGCCTTTCCGGGCAGAAGCACCCGCGCCCATGGCGGCGTGGCCCTCGAACTGCGCTGGCCCCTGCTGCGCCGGGGGGCGGATGGCGCGACCCATGTGATCGAACCGGTGGCACAACTGATCTGGTCGCCGAAATCGGGCCGTGCGGTGCCGACCGAGGACAGCGCGCTGGTGGAGTTCGACGAGGGCAACCTCTTTTCCTTCTCCCGCTTTCCAGGGGCGGATTCGGTGGAGCGTGGCCCCCGCGCCAATATCGGCATCGGCTACACCCGGCACGACCCGGAGGGCTGGTCGCTGGGGGTGACGCTGGGCCGGGTCTTCCGCCCCTCCGATCCGCTGCAATTCGGCCCTGCCTCGGGGCTTTCGGGGCGCAATTCCGACTGGCTGGCGGCGATCCGCATGGCGCGCGCCGACGGGCTGGCGCTGACCAACCGGCTGGTCTTTGACAGCGACCTCCAGGTGAGCAAGGCCGAGATGCGGCTCGACCTTCAGCGCGAGGATTACGGCATCGGCGCCTCCTATCTCTGGATGCTGCCGGATGTGTCCGAATCCCGGCTGACCCGCGTGTCGGAGCTGGTGTTCGAGGGCAGTTACCGGTTGACCCCCAACTGGCTGGGCCAGTTCAACACCCGCTATGATTTCGAGGCGGACCGGGCGGCCTCTGCCGGGGTGCTGTTCGAGTTCCGCAACGAATGCCTGAAGGTGGATCTGTCGCTGTCGCGCCGGTTCACCACCTCGGGCGCGATCCGGCCGACCACCCGCTTCGGGCTCTCGGTCGATTTCCTGGGGTTCGGCGGCTCTGCCCTGCCCGGCCCCGCGCGCGCCTGTCGCGGTTAGGGTGTTGCCATGACCCCGGCCGCCGCGCTACCACAGTCCCACCTGACCCGGGCCCTTTTGCCTGCGGTCCCCCTGACGAGACATTGCCGATGATCCGCCTTTCCTTGCTCATGGCCGCCGTGACCGCCGTCGGGCTGTCCGCCGCATCTGTCGGCGCGCAGTCGCTGTTCTCGCCGAGGGTGGTGGTGAACGACCGGGTGATCTCGAATTACGAGGTGCAGCAGCGCGTGCAGATGCTGCGGCTGTTCCAGGCCCCCGGCGATGTGGAAGCGGAGGCCGTGAAGGGCCTGGTCGACGACCGGCTGCGCCTGACGGCGGCGAAATCCATGGGCATGTCGGTCAGCCCCGATCAGGTGCTGGCGGGGATGGAGGAATTCGCCTCGCGCGCCAACCTCACGGCGGAACAGTTCATCGCCGCGCTTGGACAGGGGGGCGTGTCGGCCCAGACCTTCCGCGATTTCGTCGAGGCAGGGCTGTTGTGGCGCGAGGTCGTGCGCGCGCGCTTCGGCCCCGGCGTGCAGATCACCGAGGTGGAGGTGGACCGCGCGTTGTCGTCAATCACCCAAGGCATCAACACCCGCGTCTTGCTGGCGGAAATCCTGATCCCCTTCGATGAGGGCAATGAGAGCGCCGCCCTGTCGCTCGCCCGCTCGCTGCGCGGAGCACTGACCACCGAGGAAGCTTTCGGACAGGCGGCGCGACGCTATTCGGCCTCCTCCACCGCCGGGCGCGGCGGGCGGCTCGACTGGATGCCGCTGCCCTCGCTGCCCGAGGAGGTGCGCCCGCAGATCCTTGCTCTCGGGCCGGGTCAGATCACGGCTCCGGTGCGGCTGGCCAATGGCTATGCCATATATCAGTTGCGCCAGATCGACCGCTCGATGGGACGCGAAAGCACGGCATCGCGGGTCGAATATGCCGAGGTGGCCCTGCCGCCCGGTCCCGATGGTGTGGCACAGGCCGCGCGCATCCGGGCCGCCGTCGATACCTGCAACGATCTTTACGGCCAGGTTCTCGGACTGCCCGAAGACAGGTTGCGGATCGAGACAAGGGCGCAGGCGCAGGTGCCCGGCGATCTGGCGCAGCGTCTGGCAACGCTGGACGAAAACGAAAGCACCGATTTCGCACGCGGCGGGGCGCATCTGTTCCTGATGCTGTGCAGCCGGGTGCCCGACATCGACGGCCCGCCCTCGCGGGAAGAGGCGCGGGAGTTGCTGGTGAATCAGCGGCTTGCCTCGCTCGCCGATGCCTATCTGGAAGAATTGCGCGCCGAAGCGATCATCCGCGACCGCTGAGCAATGACCGCCGCCCCAACCGACCAGCCCATCGCCCTGACCTGCGGCGAGCCTTCGGGCATCGGCCCCGAGATTGCCGTGGCCGCGCGGGCGAGGCTTGGGGCAGAATTGCCGTTCTTCTGGATCGGCGATCCCCGGCACCTGCCCCCCGGCACGGCGATTTCCGAGATTTCGAGACCCTCGGAGGCGGCCGCGGTTGCCCCGGACCGCTTGCCGGTCCTGCCCCATGGCTTTGTTGGCCCGGCCCGGCCCGGCCAACCGCAACCCGGCCATGCGACCGATGTGATTGCGGTGATTGCCCGCGCGGTCGGCCTTGCGATGGAGGGAGAGATCGCGGGCCTCTGCACGGCGCCGATCTCGAAAAAGGCCTTGAAGGATGGCGCAGGCTTCGCCTTTCCCGGCCATACCGAATATCTGGCCGATCTGGCGGGCGTGGGGCGGGTGGTGATGATGCTGGCCTGTGCGCAATTGCGCGTGGTGCCGGTGACGATCCACATTCCACTGGCGGAGGTGCCTGCCACCCTGACGCCCGGCCTGCTGGAGGAGACGTTGCGGATCACCCATGCCGGGCTGCGCCGCGATTTCGCGATCGCGGCACCGAGGCTGGCTGTGGCCGGGCTGAACCCCCATGCGGGCGAAGGTGGCACGATGGGGATGGAAGACCTGTCTCTGATCGCCCCCGTGCTGGACCGGCTGCGCGCCGAAGGCATGGCAATCGCCGGTCCCCTGCCCGCCGATACGATGTTCCATCCGCAAGCGCGTGCGTGCTATGACGCGGCGGTCTGCATGTATCACGATCAGGCGCTGATCCCGATCAAGACGCTGGATTTCGCGGGCGGGGTGAACCTGACGCTGGGTCTGCCCTTCATCCGCACCTCTCCCGACCACGGCACGGCGTTCGATATTGCGGGTCAGGGGATTGCCGACCCGTCGAGCCTGATCGCCGCGCTGCGCATGGCGCGCGACATGGCGCGGGCGCGCGGGCAATGAAACGGATGTGCTGTCTTTTGCCCCGGACGGGGGGCCAGCCCCCCGGCCCCCCGAGGTATTTTTGCCAGGATGAAAGCGCAGGCGGCAAACATGGCCCAGATTGACGGATTGCCCCCCCTGCGCGAGGTGATCCGGGCGCATGATCTGGTCGCAAGGAAGCAACTGGGGCAGAATTTCCTGCTGGACCTCAACCTCACCTCGCGCATCGCGCGCAGCGCAGGCGATCTTTCGGGCTGCGATGTGCTGGAGGTGGGCCCGGGCCCGGGCGGGCTGACGCGCGGCCTTCTGGCCGAGGGCGCGCGCCGGGTGCTGGCAGTCGAGAAAGACGCGCGGTGCCTGCCCGCGCTGGCCGAGATTGCTGCCGCCTGTCCGGGTCGTCTCGAAGTCCTGCATGGCGATGCGCTGGCCGTGGATGTGCTGGCGCATCTGACGCCGCCGGTGCGGGTGGTGGCCAACCTGCCCTACAATGTGGGAACGGAACTTCTTGTGCGCTGGCTGACACCCGCCATCTGGCCGCCCTTCTGGCAGAGCCTGACGCTGATGTTCCAGAAGGAAGTGGCCGAGCGGATCGTGGCGCGGCCCGGATCGAAAGCCTATGGGCGGCTGGCGCTGCTGGCGCAATGGCGCACGGAGGCGCGCATCGTGCTGACCCTGCCACCCGAGGCCTTTGTGCCGGCCCCCAAGGTCCATTCCGCCGTCGTGCATCTGACAAGGCTGGAGGAACCGCGCTTTGCCGCCGATGGCGCCGTGCTGGCCCGGATCACCGCCATGGCCTTCAACCAGCGCCGCAAGATGCTGCGATCAAGCCTGAAAGGGTTGGTGCCCGGGATCGAGGACCACTTGCGCGCCGCCGGAATCGAACCCACGCAGCGCGCCGAGGAAATCGGTCTGGAGGGGTTCTGTGCCCTGGCCCGGAGCGTGGCGAAAGAACCGGGCTGAAGCGATTTGCCGATGGGGAGATCCTCTGCAGATCCTGCAACCTTGTCCGGGTTCTGAGGGGGGCTCTCTCAATGCCAGCGGTCAATCGGTGCCGCGCCTACAGGGTAAACAGATGACCCGATCCGAAATGACCTCTATAAAATTGAAAACATTAAAAAATGAACCATCCGGAGATAGCGAGGCTGGGCCCGTGAAAACCAACAGGTGGCGGGGCGGTTTTCATGCGCGCAACAGATCTGCCCCGACCTCCGGGCAGTCCCGCCCTGGCCATCGCACAGGATCTGGTCGGCCGGATGAGGGAGCGCCCCGATTTGACAGGCGCAACGGTGAGATCGGGCATGAAGCGTCGGGCCGCAATCGGGCTCTTGCAATCGCGGCGCAAGGCGGCTATTTGCCCCCGGAGTGCCGACGTAGCTCAGTTGGTTAGAGCACCAGATTGTGGATCTGGGGGTCCCCCGTTCGAGCCGGGGCGTCGGTACCATCAAACCAGCAACTTGCCTTCGGGCGTCTTTCGCGGCTGTGTCAGGCGTGTTGAGACTTCGTTCTCATGTCGATCACGCGAATGACGGTTCGGTCTGCTCCCTGATATAGCGGTTGGTCGTAGCGGCGTTGGCGTGGTTCGCTTGGCGATGCACAGCGGTTTCCGGACCCGGATCTGTTGACGTTTCGTCCCCCCAGATCACCGTCAGACTGATCCAAGCTTGTCAAATGGGCGGCGGCCCCGATCCGGAGGCCGTTGAGCGACACGCGATGGGCGTCATCTCCCCGCACTGCCTTGAGCAGAAATGCGACTCTCGTCACACCGATCCTGATTCGCGGCTTTTCGCGAGGCGTGCTGTGGTTCGCACAAAGGAGAACGCCTCAGGACAGTCGTGCCAGCGGAGGCCGTCACCCGGATGTGCAGGCGCGACGCGATGCCACCACGCTGGCCAAAATGCAGCCGCCCGAAAAGGTCAAGGATGCGATCAGCGCGGGCCGGATGCCGCCCGCGCTGCGGGAATGGGTCTTTGCCTTCTGCCGCTCTGACCGGGCGGGCGTTGAGGCCTTCCGGCCGAAATCCTCGTCCGGCGACGCCACGCTGTCGCAGTCGCCAGGCACCCCAACCCGCCCGTCGCGTGGCGCTGACTGAAGGCCAGAGGAATTGGACGCCTCACCCGACCTCGAAAGCGATTGCCGCACATGGTTTGCAAGTCAAAGCTCCGAAGGCTGGGTTTCACACGAACAAGGCCGGCCAGTCTCCAACTCCCTTGCGCCATTCCTCCAGTCGCGCTAGGGACAAACCCATCTGCGGAGGGCACCATGGGCATCGACAAGCAAAGCGACATCAGCGCGAATATCCAGATCGGGCCGACCGATCAGGGCATGGTGCGGATCTATGTCGAGGCCGATGGCGGGGTGGAACTGCCGCTCGACTTCGAGCCCGAGGAGGCCGAGGAGATCGCCGAGGACCTGATGGCTGCGGCCCAGGCTGCGCGCGCCATGGGTCAGGGCGGCAAGCGGCGCCAGCCCTGACGTCCCAACGGGCTGTTCCCTGCCGGACGGACCGGAGGGTTTTGACGGCCGAGCGCGGTCCCGCGCGGCTGACCCTGCCCCGCAATCACGAGATACCGGCAGCGAGCGGTCTGATTTCAGGCACCCATGGACCATGGCTTCCCTGACGCATGTGGTGCTGGAGGAACCGCCCGGACAGCGCGGCTGATCCCGATGGCATGGCTGGGGAGCTTTATCCGTGGCGGCACGCTGACGAATGACAGCGAAGCGCGGGACCGCAAGCCGCTTCTGGCCCTTGCCACAGCCATGCGCTAAAGAGCGGGCCAGAACCTTTGCGAAGGGCGCGACATGGCCAGACATCTCATCACTTCGGCGATCCCCTATATCAACGGGATCAAGCATCTGGGCAATCTTGTGGGCAGCCAGTTGCCTGCCGATCTCTATGCGCGCTACCTGCGGGCGCGGGGGCATGAGGTGATGTTCATCTGCGCCACCGACGAGCATGGCACGCCTGCCGAACTGGCGGCGGCCAAGGCGGGCAAGCCGGTGGCCGAATACTGCGCCGAAATGCACGGCATTCAGGCGGAAATCGCGCGCGGCTTCCGGCTGTCCTTCGACCATTTTGGGCGATCCTCCAGCCCACAGAACCAAGCGCTGACCCAAGCCTTTGCGGCGCGTCTGGCCGACATGGGCCTGATCCGCGAAGTGACGGAACAGCAGATGTATTCGGTGGCGGATGGCCGCTTCCTGCCGGACCGCTATATCGAGGGCACCTGCCCGAATTGCGGCTATGCCTCGGCGCGCGGCGACCAATGCGACAATTGCACCAAGCAACTGGACCCGACCGACCTGATCGAGCCGCGCTCGGTCATCTCGGGATCCACCGATCTGGAGCTGCGCGAGACGAAGCATCTTTACCTGCGCCAGTCGGCGATGAAGGAAAAGCTGGCGGCGTGGATAGACTCGAAAGCCGACTGGCCGCTCCTGACCACCTCCATTGCGAAGAAATGGCTCAATGACGGCGACGGGTTGCAGGACCGGGGCATCACGCGCGATCTGCATTGGGGGGTGCCGGTGCAATTCGACGGCGCGCCCTGGCAGGGGATGGAGGGCAAGGTTTTCTATGTCTGGTTCGACGCCCCCATCGAATATATCGCCGCGACACAGGAATGGGCGGATGCCTCGGGCGGGGACTGGGAACGCTGGTGGCGCACCGACAGGGGCGCGGAGGATGTGACCTATACGCAGTTCATGGGCAAGGACAACGTGCCCTTCCACACGCTCAGTTTCCCCGCGACGATCCTCGGGTCCGACCAGCCCTGGAAGCTGGTGGACTACATCAAGTCCTTCAATTACCTCAACTATGATGGCGGGCAGTTCTCCACCTCACGCGGGCGCGGGGTGTTCATGGATCAGGCGCTGAGCCTGTTGCCGCCCGATTACTGGCGCTGGTGGCTGTTGAGCCATGCCCCGGAATCGTCGGATGCCGAATTCACCTGGGAGAATTTCCAGACCGCCGTGAACAAGGATCTGGCCGATGTGCTGGGAAACCTCGTCAGCCGTGTGACCAAATTCTGCCGCGCGAAATTCGGCGAGACGGTGCCCGAGGGCGGCGCATGGGGCGAGGCCGAAGAGGCACTGATTGCCGCAATGGAGGCACGGCTCAGGGCCTATGAGGCGCTGATGGAGGCCATGGAGGTGCGCAAGGCCGCAGCCGAGTTGCGCGGGCTCTGGGTGCTGGGCAATGAATATCTGCAATCGGCCGCCCCCTGGACGGTGGTCAAGACCGACCCCGCGCAGGCGGCGGCGCAGATCCGGCTGGCGCTGAACCTGATCCGGGTCTACGCGGTGATTTCCGCACCCTTCATTCCGGATGCGGCGGGCTCGATGATGGAGGGGATGCAGACGCAGGACTGGTCCTGGCCGGGCGATCTGCGCACTGCCCTCGGCGCCTTGCCCACCGGCCATCCGTTCACCGTGCCGGAGGTGCTGTTCCGCAAGATCACCGACGAGGAACGCACCGACTGGGCGCAGCGCTTTGTCGGGGTGCGGGACTGACCGGAAACGGATCGAGAAAACCGGCCGTCCGGCCTGACGGCAACCCGGTCCGGCGCCACGACAGCAGGCATCAACCCCGGTGATCCTCGAACCGGGGGGCGTGTGTTGGTGAGCCAGGCCTGTAGGCCGCGCCATGCGCAGAGCGTCATTGATACTATTCGCATATAGCGCCCGGCGACTCCGATATGGTTCTGGCGGGCCTGACCGATGCGAAACGGGGTGGGGCGTGAACAGATTTGCAAAACGTCTTGCAAAATGCCCGCCCGAAGGCGCGGAAAGTCTCTGCCTAGGTCATGTTGACAAATGGCGTAGCCAGAGGCGGATCGACGTTATGTCAATGAAGCCCAGGAAGCTCTCGGCGGTCTTGTCGTAGCGGGTGGCGACGCGGCGGGCATTCTTCAGTTTGTTGAAGCAC